>NZ_JAIWYL010000001.1:0-695327 GCF_020515535.1 Pseudomonas sp. MWU16-30322 | reverse complement strand
ATCATTGGCCGCCGCCAGTGACATGGCCCGCGACATCGGCTGCGCACTCGACGACTCCAACCGCCGGGCCGTGCTGATGCTGCATCAGGTGATCATGCTCAGTGAACTGATGGTCAACCGAGTGCTGGACGGCCGCCGCATCCCGAACTAACTGCCCGGTCCACCTGTAGGAGCTGCCGAAGGCTGCGATCTTTTGATCTTGTTTTTTAAAAGCAAGATCAAGATCAAAAGATCGTCCGAACGCGGCCCGAACCTGCGGCAGCTCCTACAGGTCGTCATCCTTTCAAAGTAACTCGATCGGAGTTCCAGCTGATGTCCGAAACCCCATCTCATCCGCCGGCCACAGACCCGGTATCGCCCTACGAATCCCTCAACTCCAGAAAACTCCACGAAGCCGCCGAACGCGCCCTCGACCACTACCTCGCGCCCGCGCACATCATGGCGACGCCTTACACCCCCAGCAGCATGTTCATGGTCAACCCGCAAACCGACACCGAATCCCTGCTGGCCAACGCCTGCGAATCCCTGGCTTCGGCCACGGTGATGCTCGGTGACTTCGCCGGGACGCTGGAAGGGCCGAGCCGCAATACCGCGCTGGGCATTGCCCAAGTAGTGATGCTGGGGGAGTTGGCGGTGAATCAGGCGCTGGATAATGTTGTGCCCAAGGAATAGGCGCCGGCAGTGCTGGCCTCTTCGCGAGCAAGCCCGCTCCCACATTGGCTCTGCGTTGGTCATGGGTTATGTGCCCTGACAAAAATCCCCTGTGGGAGCGGGCTTGCTCGCGAAGGCGGTGTGCCAGCCGACACCTTAAGTGCCTGACACGACCTTTTCGCGAGCAAGCCCGCTTCCACAGGGGAGAATGTATTTCTTCAGATGAGGACGATTTCGTAGGGCAAGCGCATCCGCTCGAGGATTACGCGTGGCAGCAGCGGCGCGATGCCGATCGCCGGTTCGCCCTTGAGCTGGCTGGCGTAGGCGTGGGTGGCGTGGCTTTTGCGCGCCACAGTCCAGGTGTCGAGTCGCAGTTTGCGCGCGCGTTCCCAGGGGATCAGGTTCTGATCGCGTTCCGGCCAGTGCCAGGCCCAGACTGGGACGTCATGGAAGGTCGCGCCGACTTGCGCTGCCGCTTTGGCACTGGCGCGGCCAACCGCTTCGTGGTCGTCAGTGCGATCGTCGCGCCAGGTGCTGAACACCACGTCGCCGGGACGCAGGTAGCGGGCGATGAAGTCGGTGAGGTCGGCCACGCGGTCGAGCAGGGCGTTATCGGTAAACCCGCCGCGCACCCATTTCAGGCTGTGCATCGGCAAGCCGAGACGGCGCAGGGCCTCGACGCTTTCCTGGGGGCGGAATACGCTCAGGCGTTTTTCCGACCATTGCCGCGAGCCGGGATGACTGGCGCTGCCGTCGGTGATCGACAGCAGTTGCAGCGGATGGCCGAGGCTGGCGAGCAATTGCAGGAGCCCGCCACAGGTCACCACTTCATCACCCGGATGCGGGGCGACGACGACGGCTCGGGCACCGGGAGGTACCAGACTGTGGGTATTGATGACGGGAATGTTGTCGAGCTGCGGGGCACTGTTCCATATCTGCGCCGGCAGCGGGTTTTCGCTGAGGAATAACGGTTTCATGGGTGTTACGTCCTTGTCGTCTCTGGCCCTCAGTCGTATCTGCACCGTGGAAAAGCAGGCGCGCTCGACCCGTGAAGGCGGATGGATTGCCGTGCGACGCTCCGAACCCTGGATTGCCGCGCAGCAGAGTATTGCTCATGCCAGCCGATTCGTCGCGTCACAGATCAATCTGATCCGCTTTTTTTTGGCCAAGCTGTGCCAGATTTCGCAGATAGTCACCAAATCCACCCCGTGCGCGACTGTCCAGACGGGCGCTGGTGCGCACTTGCGGGCGATGGCTCCAGGCGATGTCGGCACCGCACCGCTCCAGTCGCCGCACCAGTTGCACATCTTCGTCGCAGGCCAGCGGCGGGAAGCCGCCCGCCCAGCGATAGGCGTCGGCACTGACCCCGAGGTTGGCGCCGTGGATATGCCGGTGCCCGTCACGGGCCTGATAGTGACTGTGATAGCGGATTTGCGCGGCTTCGTCGAACGACTGATCCCAGTGTTCGACGGTCACCGTACCGCACACCGCGTCGGCGCCCAGCCCGAGCTGCGCCACCAGCCAGTCATCGGCCACCCGGCTGTCGGCGTCGGAGCAGGAGATCCAGCGCGCGCCGCGTTCCAGCAGGATCTGCGCGCCGGCGGCCCGGGCCTGGCCGACATTGCGTGCGTCGATGTGCAGGCTGCGCACCGGAAAGCGCTTGACGATCTGCGCCGAGCGATCGGTGCAGCTGTCGAGCACCACCAGCACTTCGACCGGTTCGCCGGCCAGCAGCCCGTGTTTGCTGGCGCGCAGCGCTGCGCTCAGGCATTGCTCGAGCAGGTCTTCTTCGTTGTGCGCCGGAATCAGAATACCGATCATCGCAGGCCCTCCAGTGCGGCCACCGAGCGCGGCTCGCGACTCCAGACTTCAAGGATGAAGTCCGCTTCCTGATGCAGCGCCAGACGCGGCAGCGGCAGTTGCTCGTGAATCAGGTCATGCACCTGACGGGCATTGAGCGGGCAGCCGTCGATGGGCGGGCGCCAGTGGCAGGCCAGCAATTGCCCGTCAGCCGTCAGGGATTCACTGATGCGGCGGATCACTTCTGTCAGATCCTGGGCATCGAGGTAGTAGCCGATTTCGCTAAATACAATCAGGTCGAATTTTTCTTCCGGCCAGTCGCCGGGCAGGCGACTTTGGCGCACCTCGGCGTGGTCAAAAAGGCTCAATCGGGTACGCGCCAGATTCACCGCCGCACTGGCGGTGTCGCAACACAGCAGACGGTCACAGCGGCCAGCGAGTTCGGCGCTGAGTTCGCCATTGGCACAACCGGGTTCGAAGATCGCCCGATAATGTGCGCGGGGCAGGGCCGCGAGGGTGATCGCGCGTTTGCGCTGTTCGTACCAGCGCTCGCGGAACGCCCAGGGATCATCGTTGGCGCTGAACAGACCTTCGAAGTAACGATCATCGACGCTCATAGGAACACCACTTCAAACGGTTGCAGCAGACGATCCAGCACGTACGGCGCCAATACAGGTTGCAGCCCGGCTTGCGGGTCGCCTTCCAACTGGCTGGCGAACGCATGCACCGCGTGGCGTTTGCGCGCCACTTGCTCGGGTGACAACAGAATCTTGCGTGCGCGCTGCCACGGCACCGACGCGTCTTCGGGAGAGGCCCAGTGCCAGGTCCATACCGGCAATTCGTGGCAGGTGGCGCCGACCCGGCGTGCGGCTTCGATACTGGCGCGCCCGGCGGCTTCGTGATCGCAGTGGCCGTCCTCGCACCAGGTGCTGAACACCACGTCGCCGGGGCGCAGGTGGCGTTCGATGAACGCGACCAGCGACGACTCATCAGCGGCGATCTGGCTATCGGTGAAACCGCCGCGCAGCCATTTCATGCGGTGCAGCGGCACGCCGAGGCGGCGCAGGGCTTCGGCCGATTCCTGTGGTCGCACCACGCTCAGGCGTTCCACCGGCCAGCGCTCGGAACCGGGATGACTGGCGCTGCCATCCGTGACCGAGATCAGTTGCAACTGACGCCCGGCGGCGGCCAGCAACTGCAGCATCCCGCCGCAGCCGAGCACTTCGTCGTCCGGGTGCGGCGCGACGATCACCGCGCGGGCACCCGGAGGCACCAGACTGAGGACATCGACGCTGTCCAGCGCCGCCAGGTGCCGGGAGTGTTGCCATTGCAGCAAGGAAGTACCCTGGTGGCCGATGATCGGGTCGGGTTTGTTCGCGGCATTCATAGCGTCCAGACCTCCTCGGGGTGTTCAGCGAGCGTTTGGCCAAGGGCCGCCAGATCACGCTCGGCATGGCTCTGGCGCAGGAACACCGGCAGGTCAGCGATCAGCCGGGCGAAGTGCCGATCCTTGCAGAACGGCCCGGCACCCAGCGCACGCCCGACGTCGCGCATCGCTTGCTCAGCGGATTGTTCGACCACTGCGCGGGCACGTCGCGCCAACAGTGCGGCATCGGATTCGGGATGCGCATCAATGTGCAGGGCACTGAAACGCAGTACATTCGCCGCCGCGTACAGCGCCGCATCGACCGCCCCGAGATGGGCGAGGGCGTGCGGCTCCTGGCGTTGCGCGCAGTGTTGCCGCAGTGCTTCGGCGATCTGCCGCGCCGCGCCGTACCAGCACGCAGCGATGCCGATCCCGCCTTGCCAGAAGCCCGGACGATTCAGGTAGTCGCCGGGATTGCCGATGGCTTGGGCTTCGGCAGCGTCGAACAGCACTTCGACGCTGCCGGTGGCGCCCATGCCGACCGCTTGCCAACCGTCATCGGTAATCCTCACCCCCGGTTGATCGAGCGCCACGGCGACCAGTTGCTGACGATCCTCGGCGTCCCACGCGGTGAGCAATGCATGGCTGAGCACCGCCGCGCCAGAACACCAGGCCTTGCGTCCGTCGAGGCGCACCATGTGCCCGGCCGGTCGCACCTGCACCCGCGCCTGCGGCGGTTCAGCCGCCCACATGCCCCAGGTGCTGCCCGGAGTTGGCGAACCACCGAGCTGTTCGATGATCGCCAATGCGTCGGTGTGGCCTTCGTAGAGTTTGCACAGGCCCAGATCGTGCCCACCGACTTCGGCCAAATGCTGAAAGCGCTCCAGCGTGCGACCGCTGCCCGGTAACGGCAACCGATCCAGACCGGCCTCGACCAACGCCCGCAGGCAGTGGCCGAGGGCGGCGGTGTCGGGATAATCAGGCGGGCGGCGCGCCAGATAATGTTGCAGGTCCATATCAGTCTTCTTCTTCGCGTTGCAGTTCGAACAGCAGCAACGAACGGCCGGTGACCGAATATTCATGGCCGAACTCGAAGCGTTCCTGACCGCGAACCGCCGGTTGATTGGTGTCGACCATGCAGGTCCAGAAACTGCCTTCCGGCACTTCCGGCAGACTGAAATTGACAATGTCGTGATGGGCGTTGACCACCAGCAGCAACGTTGCGTCGGCACCTTTGCGGCGAATCCCGGTTTCCTGTGCGCGACCGTCGAGGAGCATGCCCAGGCAGCGGTTGTGCGCGTCGTGCCAGTGTTCGGTGGTCATCTCGGTGCCGTCCGGCGCCAGCCAGGTGACGTCCTTGACGCCGATGTCCTCGTTGTACTCGCCGACCAGGAAACGCCCACGGCGCAGGATCGGGTAGGCCATACGCAGCTTGATCAGGCGTTTGACGAATTTGAGCAGCGCCTTGCCGTCCTCGCTGAGATCCCAGTTGACCCAGCCGATCTCGCTGTCCTGGCAATAGGCGTTGTTGTTGCCGTCCTGCGTGCGGGCGAACTCATCGCCGGCGACGATCATCGGCGTGCCTTGCGACAGCAGCAGCGTGGCGAAGAAGTTGCGCATCTGCCGGTGGCGCAGTGCGTTGATCTCTGGATCGTCGGTCGGGCCTTCGACGCCGTGGTTCCACGACAGGTTGTTGTTGCTGCCGTCCTGGTTGTTTTCGTCGTTGGCCTCGTTGTGCTTGTCGTTGTACGACACCAGATCGTTGAGGGTGAAACCGTCATGCGCGGTGATGAAATTCACCGACGAGTAAGGCCGCCGTCCACGCTGATTGAACATCTCGCCGGACGCGGTCATGCGGCTGGCGAAGTCGGCTACCTGGCCGTCATCGCCTTTCCAGAACGCGCGCACGGTGTCGCGGAATTTGTCGTTCCACTCGACCCAGCCCGGCGGGAAGTTGCCGACCTGATAACCACCGGGGCCGCAGTCCCAAGGCTCGGCGATCATTTTCACCTGACGCAGCACCGGGTCCTGACGGCAGGCGACGAGGAAGCTGTGACGCTCGTCGAAACCGTCGTGATAGCGCCCGAGAATGGTCGCCAGATCGAAGCGGAAACCGTCGACGTGCATCTCGCTGGCCCAGTAGCGCAGCGAGTCGGTGACCATCTGCAGCACACACGGGTGACTGAGGTCGAGGGTGTTGCCGGTGCCGGAATCGTTGATGTAGAAGCGCTTGTCGTCCGGCATCAGGCGGTAGTAAGAGGCGTTGTCGATGCCGCGCATCGACAGGGTCGGGCCTTGCTCGTTGCCCTCGGCGGTGTGGTTGTAGACCACGTCGAGGATCACTTCCAGATTAGCCTCGTGCAGGTGCGCGACCATCTCCTTGAATTCGGCGATCTTGCCGCTGGCCAGGTAACGCGGATCCGGGGCGAAGAAGGCGATGCTGTTGTAGCCCCAGTAGTTGGTCATGCCCTTGTGCAGCAAATGCTGGTCGTTGACGAAGGCATGGATCGGCAGCAGTTCCACACTCGATACGCCGAGTTTGCGGATGTGCTCAAGCACGTCATCGACCATCAGACCGGCAAATGTACCGCGCACGTTCTCTGGCACCGAGGGGTGACGCATGCTGATGCCGCGGACGTGGGTTTCGTAAATGATCGTCTTGTCCCACGGCACGCTGACCCGATGGTCGTTGCCCCAGGTGTGCGCCGGGTCGATGACCTTGCACTTGGGCACGAACGGCGCGCTGTCACGTTCATCGAAGCTGAGGTCGGCGTCGGGGTGGCCGATGGTGTAACCGAACAACGCCTCGGACCATTTCAACTGGCCGACCAATTGTTTGGCGTAAGGGTCGATCAGCAGTTTGTTGTGGTTGAAGCGATGACCATTGGCCGGGTCATACGGGCCATAGACGCGGTAGCCGTAGATCAGCCCCGGATGGGCGTCGGGCAGATAGCCGTGGAAGATCTCGTCGGTGTATTCCGGCAGTTCGATACGTTCGAGTTCGACTTCACCGGCATCGTCGAAGATGCACAGTTCGACCTTGGTGGCGTTGGCGGAAAACAGCGCAAAGTTCACCCCCAGACCATCCCAGGTTGCGCCGAGCGGGAAGGGCAGGCCTTCACGGATTCTCGATGGCTCAGCGTGCGCTGCGGGCTCGGCCTTTTTTTTTGGACTGGACATGATTGCTCCTGCAAAACGGGGAAATTCTCGGCTGATACAAAACCTTGTAGGAGTGAGCCTGCTCGCGATAGCGGTCGGACATTCGATCTCGATTTCGCCTGATACATCGCTATCGCGAGCAGGCTCACTCCTACAGGGAGGTTGAGTGTTTCTTGAGGACGAGTTGGCCCTCGGTGGCGAGCGAACTCGCCACACGGTGATTCAGTTCAATATTCCGGGTGGGTCAGTTGGCCGGGGGCTTGCGTGGGGCGCGCGGCTTTTTCTCGGCGGGCTTTTCACCCGGCGGTACGACTTTGGCGGCGCTCGCCGGTTTGGCTTTGGCCGCCGCCGGAGGCTTCGGCTTGGCCGCCGGTGCCTTGCTGTCGGGGCCTTTGCCGGCGGCTTTGCTGCCAGCGGCTTTGGGCGACTTCTTCGGCGCCAGAGCCTCGGCTTCGGCCAGTTTGCGCGCCATTTCCCAATGACGCGCTTCATGACCTTCAGGTTTGCCCTCGGATTCCCAGATCTGATAGGCAAACTCGCGGATGCGTTTATCGTCGGTACTCATCGCAATGCTCCTGAACTGAACTCGTCGTTACGTAAAGAGTTGGATAAACAGATTGACCGGGAAATCCCCCAGCGCGGCGCTGACGTTCAGCTCCCTGTTTTTTGTGACTGCGCGGCTGTGAAAAAGTCCCTTCAGGTTTGTGTCAGAGGCGGCGAACGGTAAAACCACTCGCGTATCGCCCCAGCGCAGCGCATCCACCTGCGGCACGGCACTGTTTTCCAGCAACGTCGCGCAGCGGATCGGCACGATCACGATGGCGTAGTTGCCCTCGTGCTCACGGGCGAACGCGAGCACGTTGTGCGCCTGCTCGCCCAGCACCTCCAGGGCCTGATACGTGCCCCGTCGAAACAGCTCGGCGTGTGCGGCGCGCAGGTTCAACACCTGGGCGATCAATGTTTGCTTGATGCGCCCGTCACGCCAGTTCGCCAGCAGTTCCTCAAACGGCGCGTGTCCGTCCAGGGCCTGCTCGCGCGCGGCGTAATCCACCGGCCGGCGGTTGTCCGGATCGACCAGACTGAAGTCCCAGAACTCGTTGCCCTGATACAGATCCGGCACCCCCGGCACGGTCATGCGCAGCAAGGTTTGCGCCAGACTGTTGAGGGCGCCGGCCGCAGCGATGCTGTTGACCGTCTTGCTCAGCGCGGCGCGCAGCAGCTCGCCTTCTGCACCGGTGAGCAGTCGTTGGGTGAACGTCTGGGCAGCGTTTTCGTAGGCCTCGTTGGGCGCACTCCAGCTGCTTTGCAGCTTGGCTTCGCGCAGGGCTTTCTGTTGCCACTGCCAGATGCGCTCGGCGTACTCGCTGAAACCTGACTGATCGTCATCACGCAATTGCAGCGGCCAACTGCCCAGCAGCGCCTGATAAAGGATCAATTCATCGCCGGACGACGGCACTTGATCATCGTCGCGCAACGGCCGGGCGAGGGCGCGCCACAACTCGACCTGCTCGGCGTACCAGTGGCTGCGTTCGCTGAGAATCGCCAGGCGGGCGCGGGTGTCCTCGCCGCGTTTGTGATCGTGGGTCGCAGTGGCCAGCAGGTTGTCGGGGAACGCCGCCAGCCGTTGCTGATTGACCGCATGGAAGTCGCTGACCGGTGCGCTGAACTGCTCGGTGTTGTAGCCGACGTCATTGCGCGACAGCAGCACCGCCGAGCGATACAGCGCGGTGTCTTCCACGGCTTTGGCCGCTGCCGGCGAAGTCAGTTGCTGGAAACGTACGCAGGCGTGCTTGAGGATCTTGCGCGAGCGCCCGCGCGGCTTGTGCCGCCAGGGCGTGCCACCGAGCCAGGCTGCCACGCAGTCGAGCACCGGCCAGTCGCCTTCACCCAGCGTCTGCCGCGCGCCGTCCATGGCTTGCTGGAAGAACTGTTCATCCTGCGCCGAGCGACCGAGCGCGCTGATGTAAGTGCGGTATACCGGGAAATGCACGATCAGCGCCTGCAACACCCGACGGATCGCGCCGAGGGTCAGGTCGCGGGTCATCAAATCGTCGCGCGCCACTTGCAGCAGCGCTTGAGCAACGCTTTCGCAGTCGCTGGCCAGCGAGCCGTTGAGGATCTGCTGGCGTGCCAGTTGCGCTTCTTCGATAAACGCCGCCGGGCGCTCGGTGCGCCGTTGCCACAGATCGCCAAGCACGTATTCACCGTCGGGATCGTGTTGCAGCAACGACAGTTGATTCATGAACTCGTAACCGGTGCTGCCATCCACCGCCCAGTCGGTGCGCAGGGTTTCGCCGGCGCCGAGAATCTTCTCGACGTAGATCGGCAAGTGCCGGCCCGGCGCAAGAAAGTCGAGGCACCGCCGCAGTTTTCGGCAGTAGCCACGCGGATCGGCGAGGCCGTCGATGTGGTCGATGCGCAAACCGTCGACCAGCCCCTCGCTAATCAGCTGGAAGATCTTGCCGTGGGTCGCTTCGAACACGGCCGGACGTTCGACGCGCAGGCCGCCGAGTTCGTTGATGTCGAAAAAGCGCCGCCAGTTGATGTCATCCGCTGCGGTGCGCCAACTGGCGAGACGGTAGCTTTGGCGCTCGAGCAACTGGTGCAGCTTGTCGAAACCTTCTGCGGTGGTGGAGTCGTAATGCGCGAGATTTTCCGTGATCGCGGCGAGGACCTGCGGATCGCTCGCCAGCTCTTTCAGTTCTTCCTTGAGCGGCATCGCCAACGCATGTGCGTCGGTCTGGTAGCTGAGGGTACTGAAACGATCGGCCAGGGATTTCAGCGTCTCGACTGGTTTTAACAGCTCGCCGTAGTCATTCGGGCAGATCGGGAAGTGGTGGTCGTAATGCTCGACGTGGAAGCGTCCTTTTTGCGCATCGAAGCGCAATTTCAGCGTGCCTTCCTGCAGGGCGATGCCGTAATCGCTGCCAAGAAACGGCAGCAGCAACTGGCCTTCCATCAACGGGTCCGGCGAGTGCCACTGGATGTCGAAGAACTCGCCGTAAGGACTCAGTCGGCCCCATTCCAGCAGGTCGAGCCACCAGGGGTTATCGCTGCCGCCGACGGCCATGTGGTTGGAGACGATGTCGAGGATCAGCCCCATGTTGTGTTCGCGCAGGGTGCTGACCAGACGCCGCAGTGCCGGCTCGCCGCCGAGCTCCGGGTTGACTTGGGTCGGGTCGACCACGTCGTAGCCGTGCATCGAACCGGCGCGGGCCGCGAGCAGCGGCGAGGCATAAATGTGGCTGATGCCGAGGCGGGCAAAGTACGGTACCAGTGGCACTGCCTGTTCCAGGGTGAAGCCCTTGTGAAATTGCAGGCGCAGGGTCGCGCGCAGTGGCTGGATGAGCATCTGGTTCATTGGTCACGCTCGGCAGCTTGCAGGCGGGCGCACGCCAGCAGTTCCAGACGCCGCGCAGCATCGACCCCATCGAGCAACGCTTCGCTGTTGCCGGGTAGGCGCCGCGACCAGTTCGGGTGGCTGTCGATGGTGCCGGGCATGTTGGCCTGTTCGTCGATGCCCAGCGCGTCCTCCAGTGGCAGCAGCACCAGCGGCGCGCGGGTATGACCGAGAAAGCGCACGCTGGCATCCACCACTTGATCGGCTTCGTGGGACTCTTCGCGAAAGTTTTGCGGGTCCTGACTCAGCGCACCTCGCAGGCCTTCGCGTTCCCGCTGGCGATGACGGCGCCATTCGATTTCACCGTTGGCATCGACGAAGCCCAAACGCGAGTTCCAGTCGATGTCGCGGCCATGCCACCAGCCGTTGAGCGTCGGCAGGTCGTGGGTCGTGGTGGTCGCCAGGGCGTTATCCGGCCAGTCGAGAATCGGTTTGAAACGGGTGTTGTCCTGTTCGAACAGCAGCACGCGCATGCCGAGTATCGAGCGCGCACTGAGTTTTTCCCGCAGGCCGTCGGGCACGGTGCCGAGGTCTTCACCGAGGACAATGGCCTGGTGCCGATGGGATTCGAGGGTCAGCAGCCGCAATAGATCGTCAAACGGGTAATACAGATAAGCGCCATCGGCCGGTGCGGCGCCGTTGGGGATCACCCACAGGCGTTGCAGGCCCATCACATGGTCGATGCGCAGCCCGCCGGCATGGGCGAAGTTGGCGCGCAACATGTCGATGAAAGCGCGAAAGCCGTTGCGGATCAGGCCTTCGGGGGAGAACGCGGAAATCCCCCAACCCTGACCGGAGCGGTTGAGAATATCCGGCGGTGCACCGACGGTCAGCGAGGCCAGCAGTTCGTCCTGAAAGCTCCACGCCTGGCTGCCAGCGCCGTCGGCACCGACTGCCAGATCAGCGATCAGGCCGATGCGCATGCCGGCGCCGCGCGCAGCGGTTTGTGCACGCTCCAGGCAACGATGGATCAGCCATTGGCAAAAGGCGAAGTAGCCGATGCGCTCGGCGTATTCTTCGGCAAACGCTTCGAGGGCGGCGCCACGCGGTTCGTGCCAGTGCTCCGGCCACTGCCGCCAGTCGAGGCTTTCGCCACGGTCGGCACGCATTTCCTGAATGGCTTCGAAGCGGCAGTGATTTTCCAGCGCTTCACCACCGGCATGGCGGAAACTGGCGAAGTCGGCATGCAACGGATGCTCGCCCGCGACGAAGCCGTCGTACAAGGCTTGGAGCAATTTGTACTTGGCATCGGCGGCGGCAGGCCAATCGATCAGTTTGAGGTCTTCCAGTTGCCTGAATTGCTCGGCCAGACCGCTGGCATCGATCGCATCGCGCAACGCCCGTTCGCCAAGGATCGCGCCCGGTGCGGCATACAGGGAATTGAGGAACAGCCGGCTGGACGGCGAATAGGGGCTGTAGCGCCCGGTATCGGCGCTGAACATCGCATGCAACGGACTGATCGCCAGCGCATCGGCGCCGCGTTCGCCGGCCACCCGGGCCAGCTCTTCCAATGCCTGAGTGTCGCCGAAACCGCCGTCACCGGGGCGGCGCAGACCGTACAGTTGCGCGCTCAGGCCCCACACACGGGGGATCGGATTGTCCACCGCATCGCCAACGCTGAAGCAACGCTCCGGCGCCACGGCCAGGGTGAAATACTGATCGGCGATGTGCACCTGTTGATAGCCGACCGGGATCAACCCCGGCAGCACGGCTTCGGCGTCGAGCTTGAGGTTCAGCCGCGAACCGTCTTCCAGATGGATTTCGCACGGGGTTTCAGGTTCGAAGTAGCGGGCCAGATCAACGCCGACGCCGACGTCTGCGGTCAGCAGGGGTGGCAGGTGGCGATCCTGCTGCACCTGTTGCAGCTGCAGCAGGCTGGCGTCGATTTCCTGCGCGGTATTGGCCGGATGGCCCAGGCCGGCGAGGACATTGCGCAGTACCGCCGGGGCGACTTTCTGCGGACGGCCGTTGGCGTCGATCCAGTCGACGGCAAGGCCGGCGCGGCTTGCGAGTATTTCCAGTTGCGCATCGCTCATAGGCGCTCTCCATCCAGAGGTTGCAAGGGGGTTGCGGCCGTGAGGCTGACAATTGCGCAATACGGGGCGAGGATGCCCGGTTCCGACAGATCGTCTGCAGGCGGCTGCTGAAACAACCACACGGCGTCGGTCTGTGCAGGGTTGACCACTGGCGTATTGCTGAGGTTCAGGTCAATTCGCAGCTGACTGCCATCGCCCAGGCGCCAGCGCGCAGTGACCGCGCCGAAGCCGAGCATGTGCGCGCCCAGCGCCTGGGTGCCGGACAGATTGGGAATGATGTATTGATGGCGCAATTGCAGCAGTTGCCGGTAAAGCGCGAGGGTTTCCTGCTGTTTTGCGGTGCCGCTGCCAATCAGTCGGGGCTGCGAGGCATGGAAGGTCTCCTCGGCATTCGGGTCGGGGATCTGCTCGCGTTTATGCGGATCGGTAAACGCGGCGAACCCGGAAAACTCGTTGCGACGTCCCTCGCGCACCAATTCGGCGAGTTCGCCGTGGTGGCTGGTGAAGAACAGAAACGGTTGCTCGGCGGCGTATTCATCGCCCATGAACATCAGCGGGATCATCGGCGATAGCAGCAACAGCACCGTGGCAGCCCGCAGTGCCCGTGGATCGGCGAGGTGATGCAGGCGCTCACCGAAGGCACGGTTGCCAATCTGGTCGTGATTCTGCAGGAACAGCACGAAAGCGGTGGAGGGCAGGTGTTCGCTCGGTTCGCCCCGGCGTTCGCCGTGGCGGGTGATATGGCCCTGGAACACGAAACCCTGGCTCAGACAGCGCGTCAGTTGTTCCGTAGGTTGCAGCGCGTAGTCGGCGTAATAGGCGTCGGTTTCGCCGGTCAGCAGCACATGCAAGGCATTGTGGCCGTCATCGTTCCATTGCGCGTCGTAGTCGTATTCGAGCAGGCTCGACTGGTTGAGCTCGTTCTCCACGGTCAGCCAGACGTGGCGAGCCGGATCAGTCTGCTGACGAATACGCTGGGCGAGTTCGGGCAGGAAGTCCGGACTTTCTATCGCATGCACCGCGTCCAGACGCAGGCCATCGAAGCGATATTCAAACAGCCACATCAGCGCGTTTTCGATGAAGAACTCGCGAACTTCATCGCGGCGAAAATCGATTGCCGCGCCCCATGGGGTCTGTTTGTCTTCGCGGAAAAAGCCCTTGGCGTAGCGGCCAAGGAAATTGCCGTCGGGGCCGAAGTGGTTGTAGACCACGTCGAGAATCACCGCCAGACCATGGCCATGAGCGCTGTCGATCAGGTGCTTGAGTTGTTCCGGGGTGCCATAGGAGGCTTGCGGAGCGAAGGGCAGCACGCCGTCGTAGCCCCAGTTGCGGGTGCCGGGGAATTGCGCCAGCGGCATCAGTTCGATAGCGGTGATGCCCAGTTCGGCGAGGCGCGCCAGATGCTGTTCGACTTCGGCAAAGCCGCCGAGTGCACCGACGTGCAACTCGTAAATCACCGCTTCGCTCCACGGCCGACCATGCCAGGTGGTGTGGCGCCATTGATAAGCCAGCGGATCGACCACCACGCTGTAGCGGTCAATGTCGCCGTCCTGAGCACGGGAGGCCGGGTCGGGCACCTCCAGTTCGCCATCGATGTTGAAGCGGTAACGGGTGCCCGCCGGGCACCGGGTCTTGATCACGAACCAGCCATCGGCCTGCGGCAACATCGGCAGCGACTGGCCATTTTCAAGTTCGACACTGACGTAAAACGCATCCGGTGCCCACAGCGCAAACTGAGTGTGTTCGGCGTCCTGCATGATCGCGCCGTGGGGCCAGTTTTCTTGGGTCCGTAACGGCATCGTGAAAAGCTCCGTGAGTTATTTGTGGCCGGCTTTACCCAGCGCCTTGGCGACCAGTTGTTCGTAGAGCTCGGCATAGGGTTCGACCGCTTTGCACCAGTTGAACGGCGCGGCCATCGCCCGGCAGCGCATGGCATTGAGCAGGTCAGGGAAGGCGAATACCTTGAACGCGCGGCTCAGGGCTTCGCGGTAGCTGTCGGCCGTGGATTCGTCGAAGAGGAAACCGGTGACACCATTCTCGATGGTGTCGGCCAACCCGCCGGTGTTGCGCGCCACCGGCAGCGAGCCGAAACGCTGGGCGTACATCTGGCTCAGGCCGCAGGGCTCATAACGCGACGGCATCAGCAGGAAATCACTGCCGGCGAACATGCGCCGGGCATCGGTCTCATTGAAGCCGATGCGCACGCCGATCTGCCCGGGGAAGCGCAGCGCCAGTTCACGCATGGCCTGTTCTTCTTCCGGCTCGCCACGGCCGATGATCGCGATCTGGCCGCCGTTCTGCACGATGTACTCGGAGACTGCCTGGGTCAGGTCCAGGCCTTTCTGATAAACCAGACGCGAGACCACGGCAAACAGCGGGCCAGTGGAATCTTTCAAGCCAAACAGTTCACGCACATGGGCGGCGTTGACGGCTTTGCCTTCCCAGTCGCCGATGGCGAACGGCGCAAACAGGTGCGGATCAGTGGCCGCGTCCCAACTCTCGTCGATGCCGTTGGGAATGCCGCTGAGCAAGCCTTGCTGGGTCTTGGCGGCGAGAAAGCCGTCCAGACCGCAGCCGAAATCCGGGGTGGTGATTTCCAGGGCGTAGGTGGCGCTGACCGTGGTGATGTGGCTCGAATAGGCCATGCCGGCCTTGAGGAACGACATCTTGCCGTAGAACTCCATGCCTTCCTGTTGCAGGGCATGGGTCGGGATGCCGAGTTCCGGGCACGAGCCGAGGCTGGTCACGCCTTGATAAGCCAGGTTGTGAATGGTGAACAGGGTCGGCGTGCGCTGCCCGCGCCAGTGCATATAAGCAGGGGCCAGGCCGGCCGGCCAGTCGTGGGCGTGCACCAGATCCGGGCACCAGTGAATTTGTGCGAGGTTGGCGGCGATGTCGGCAGCGGCCAGGCCCAGGCGGGCGAAACGAATATGGTTGTCCGGCCAGTCGCGGCCGTTGTTGGCACCGTACGGCGAACCTTCACGTTCATAGAGTTCAGGGCAGATCAGTACGTAGATCACCAGCCCGTCCGGCATGTCCATGCGGCCGATCTTGCACGGGGGCAGCGCGGCATGGCCGCCGAGTTCGCCGATGATATGGATCGGGTTCTCGCTGTGCATCACCTGCGGATAACCGGGGATCAACACGCGCACATCGTGCAGGTGCGCCATGGCGCGGGGCAGGGCGGCGGAGACGTCACCCAGACCACCGGTCTTCACCAGATCGGCGATTTCCGAGGTCACGAACAACACTTTCTTCTTGTTGGGATTCTGGCTGGCGACCGGCGTCAGCGTTTTGGTGCCCGGGACGTTGATCGACCGGCTGCCGGGAAGACTCACCGTGCTCGATTCACCAACCGCCTGCTGAGCACGCTCTCCCTGAATATCCAATGCCGCACTGATCATATGAATCTCCCGTCTCGTTGATCTGATTCTTGTATCGAACAAGCTGTGGCCAAATCCTGTGGCCGGGCGCAAACGCGCCACGCATCGGTGAGCAAACGCTACCCAACACGCGCAAGCAGAATGGGTGGAGGGGGCGTTGCAAGGATTGCACCAGTCACGTTGCCCCTGTGTTGCAGATGACCAGCCGCTTCACGCAAAAGTTTCGACTTTTTTTACGTGCAGTGACCGACTGGTCTAACCCCGCGAAAATCAGTCTAGGCCAGATCCTAGAGCGGGCGAGAGCAAATGGGTAAATTGTTCGACAATCGGTTTGCAGGCATTGAAAGACGTGGTGTGCAGGGCTGAACGCACCGACGAAGTGCAGGTTTTTTTCTATGGAAGGGCCAAAACGGTGACTGGTCGGTCACGTTTCTGTGCTAGCGGGGAAGGAGGTTGCACTGTTGTGGTGCGGGCAGTTTGTTGATGTGTTGTCTATTAAGGCCCCTTCGCGAGCAAGCCCGCTCTCACATGGAATTGCGGCGTGCACAAATCACCTGTGGGAGCGGGCTTGCTCGCGAAGGCGTCAGTCGATTCAGCGCAATCGAAAGGTTCCGATCAATTCAACAGGCGCAGCGGGCTCCCCGCCGCCCAAGCCTGAATATCCTCGATCATCTGCGCAAAGAACTGTTCATAGTTCTGCCGACTCACATACCCCACGTGCGGCGTGGCCAACACATTCTCCAGTGTGCGAAACGGGTGCAGTTCAGGCAGCGGCTCCTGATCGAACACATCCAGCGCCGCCCCGGCGATCTTGTGTTTCTGCAATGCCTTGATCAGCGCCGCCTCATCGACGATCGGCCCGCGCGCGGTGTTGATCAGCAACGCGGTGTGTTTCATCCAGTCCAGCGCCTGCGCATCGACCAACCCGCGGCTGCGCTCGCTGAGTACCAGGTGCACCGAGAGCACGTCGGCCTGCTCGAACAATTCCTGCTTGCTGACGTAGGTCACGCCGGCCTGCTGCGCGCGCTCGGCGGTGAGGTTTTCGCTCCAGGCAATCACGCGCATGCCGAACACCTGACCGAATTGCGCGACCTTCTGGCCGATGCTGCCAAGACCGAGGATGCCCAGGGTCTTGCCATGCAAGTCGCCGCCCAGCCCTTGCTGCCAGCCACCGGCGCGCAGGGAGTTGGCTTCATTCACCAGGTTGCGCGTGGCGGCCATGATCAGTGCCCAGGTCAGTTCCGGTGCCGCATGCTTGTAGCTGTCGGTGCCGCAGACTTTGATGCCGAGACCGGCGGCCGCCTGCATATCCAGCGCCGCGTTGCGCATGCCGCCGGTGACCATTAGCTTGAGGTTCGGCAGGCGCTGCAGCAGATCCTGGTCGAAACGCGTGCGCTCGCGCATCACGCAGATCACCTGGTACTTGCCCAGTCGTTCCGCCAGCACGGCGTTGTCCGCCGGGTAGTCATGCACGAAGCTGACTTCGCCGATGCTGTCGAGCACCGACCAGTCGACCACACCCCGTGCCACGTCCTGCCAGTCATCGATTACTGCAATCTGCACCGCCATCAGCCTTACCTCATCAACGAACGGGATTGGAATTGTTCAGCCAGCCGAGCAAGGCCTGATGAAATTTTGCCGGTTCTTCCATCTGCGGCGCGTGGCCCAGGCCGGGGAATTCCACTAGCGTCGACTGTGGGATCAGCTTGGCGACCTGCTTGCCGAGCACGTCATAGTGACCGATTTTCGCCTTGACCTCGGGGGAAGCGAGATCCTTGCCAATGGCCGTGGTATCAGAGGTACCGATCAGCAACAGGGTAGGCATCTTCAAGTCCTTGAACTCGTAGTACACCGGCTGGGTGAAAATCATGTCGTAGATCAGCGCCGAGTTCCACGCCACCCGGGTTTTCCCCGGGCCATTGCTCAGGCCGGCGAGCATGTCGACCCAACGGTCGAATTCGGGTTTCCAGCGGCCGTCGTAATAGGTGGTGCGCTCATAGTCGCGAATGCCTTGGGCGGTGACTTTCAGTTCGCGCTGATACCACTGATCAACGGTGCGATAGGGCACACCGAGGGCTTTCCAGTCTTCCAGACCGATCGGATTGACCAGCGCCAGTTGTTCGACCTGATCCGGGAACAGCAGTGCGTAGCGCGTGGCGAGCATGCCGCCGGTGGAGTGGCCGAGCAGCGAGGCTTTCTGGATGCCGAGCGTCTTGAGCAGGCGATGAGTGTTGGTCGCCAGTTGCTGGAAACTGTATTGGTAGTTGTCAGGTTTGCTGGAGGTGCAGAAGCCGATCTGATCCGGCGCGACGACCCGGTAACCGGCCTCGCTCAAGGCCTTGATCGAACTGTCCCAGGTGGCGGCGCAAAAGTTCTTGCCGTGCATCAGCACCACGGTGCGACCGTTGGCCTTGCCTTGGGCGGCAACGTCCATGTAGCCCATCTGCAGGGATTTGCCCTGTGACTCAAAGGCAAAGTGCTTGAGCGTGTAGGGGTATTGGAAACCTTGCAGCTCCGGGCCATAGGTCGGGGCGTCGTTCGGGGCGTTGTCGGGCGCCGCTTCGCCGGGCACGGCCGCCTGGGCCAATAGCGGCAGCGCTGCGCTGAGGAACAGACCGGGCAGCCAGCGTGTGAGCGTGACGGACATAAGGGCAAACTCCATGGAAATCGACCGATGCTGGAACGCCCGGATTAGGGCGACGTTAACCACAGGCAACGCCGTGGCGTGAATGTTCAACCGAGCCAGCCCAGGGTCAGCATCGCCACCACGGCGTACCGCGCAGCCTTGGCCAGCGTGACGATCAGCAGAAAGCGCCCGAGCGGTTCGCGCATGACGCCGGCGATCAGGGTCAGCGGATCGCCGATCACCGGCAGCCAACTCAGCAGCAGCGACCAATGTCCGTAGCGCTCATAATGTTTGCGCGCGGTGGCCATGTGTCTGGCGTTGACGGGAAACCAGCGCCGATCCTGAAAGCGTTCGAGGCCGCGTCCCAGCCACCAGTTGACCAGCGAACCGAGGACATTGCCCAGTGTCGCCACGCCCAGCAGGCCCCAGAGCCAGTAACGGTCACTGGCGATCAGACCGACCAGCAGCGCTTCGGATTGCAGCGGCAACAGCGTCGCAGCGCCGAACGCCGCCGCGAACAGCCCGACGTAACCGGCAGCCATCAGTGGCCCGGGTAATCCGCCACCACCACATCCGTGCCGTCCTTTTTCAGGCCGATCACTTGATAGGCATCGCTCATACCGTCCATTTCCATGCCCGGCGAACCCATGGGCATACCCGAAGCGGCGATACCCAGCAGATCGTCGCGCTTGCTCAGGGCCAGCACTTGTTCAGCCGGCACATGGCCTTCGACGAACTTGCCGTTGATCAATGCGGTATGGCACGAGCCGAGGCGCGGTGGCACGCCGTGTTGCTGCTTGAAGCTGCTCATGTCGCTTTCGACGTGATCTTCGACTTTGAAGCCGTTGGCTTCGAGATGGCTGATCCATTTCTTGCAGCAGCCGCAATTGGCGTCGCGATGCACCTCGATCGGGATCAGATCGGCGGCCTGGGCCAGTGAGGACAGGAGCAGGGCGCTGAGGGCGGCCAGTCGCAGGGAGGTTCGCATGGTGGGCTCTCGACAAGGATGACGGTCAAAAAGGAAAGTATTTTGACCGGATTATCCTGCCGGGCATCAACGGAGTGTTTCAAGTTGATACAAAGCAGGCTGGCAGGATGATCATGGATCAAGCCTGACAGTCTGCTGAGAGGGAGATTACAAATCTGTCAGGCAGAATGGAGACGCGCTCTGTGGCGAGGGAGCTTGCTCCCGCTCGGCTGCGTAGCAGTCGTCAATCGGTCAATTTCGGCTTCCTGTCTATCGCGGTGTCAGAGTTGGGGCGGCTTCGCGACCCAGCGGGAGCAAGCTCCCTCGCCACAATAGACTGGTAGCGGAATCAACGAACTTTGAATCGCCCCATGATCGCGCTCACCCGGTTATTGGCTTCGAGCAACTGACGGGTATTGCGTTCGCTGGCCTGGCCGCTGTGTACCAGTTCTTCGACCATGTGGCGGATCTGCACCATGCTGCGGTTGATCTCTTCGGTCACCGCGCTTTGCTGTTCGGCAGCGGTGGCGATCTGCGTGCTGAGGCTGTTGATGTGGCTGACCGAACCGGCCATTTCGTCCAGGCCTGAGTTGACCCGGGCCGTGGCGTCAGCGGCGGACTGGCAACTGGCCTGCGTGTTTTCCATGGCGGCGACCGACGAACTCACGCCCTGTGTCAGTCGGGTCAACATCTCGTTGATTTCCGAGGTGCTGGCCTGGGTGCGGGCGGCGAGGGCGCGGACTTCATCGGCGACCACGGCAAAGCCGCGACCCTGTTCACCGGCACGCGCGGCTTCAATAGCAGCGTTGAGTGCCAGCAGGTTGGTCTGCCCGGCAATCGCGCCGATCACCCCGAGAATTTCGGTGATGCGCTGCGCATCCTGCTGCATGTTTTCGACTTTCTGGGTGGCACTGGCCACCTCGTCGATCAAGGCCACCACACTGTTGGTCGCTTCCCCGACCACCACCCGCGAACGGTCGGCGTTTTCGTTGGCGCGCTGGGTGAACGCTGCGGTTTCAGCGGCGTTCTGCGCAACGCTTTCGGCGGTCGAGCTCATCTCGGTGATGGCGGTGACGGTCTGATCGGTTTCCGAAGCGTGGCGCAGCAGGATCTGGCTGGTGTTGGCCGACGTACGCTGCAGGTCATCGAGGCTCGAGGCCATGGCGCCGGTGGCCTGCGTCACTTCACCGATCATGTTTTGCAGGTAGGCAATGAAGGTGTTGACGGAGTGGCCGATGGCGCCCAGTTCGTCTTCGGCGCGGATGGTGATGCGGCGGGTCAGGTCGGCATCGCCGCTGGACAGCGAGTCGATGTTGGCCTTCAGGGCTTTCATCCGCGAAACCAGTTGGCGGATCGCGTAGACCTGCAACAGCACCAGCAGGATCACCAGCGGAATCTGCAACAGGCTCAGGCTGCTGAGCACGTCGTCGCGCTGGGCGGTAAGCATCTTGGTCGGCAGGGCGGTGGCGAGGAACCACGGCGTGCCCTCGATCGGGCGCATGAAGAAGGTGCTGGCTTCGCCGTTGTTGTCAAACTCGACGCGTTGCGCCTGGTCACGGTTTTGCAGGCCAGCCTTGACCTGACTGGCGAAAGTCGAACCGGCGGCCAGTTCGCTGATGTTCTTCAGCACGATCGGGCCGCTGATGCGCGAGCTGTTGCTGATGATCTTGCCGTCGGCCTCGACGATCAGCATTTCGGCGTTCAGGTCTTTTTCCTTGCGCGCCACCAGATCATTGAAGAAGCCCAGCGTCACGTCGATGGTCGATACGCCCCATGCCGCGCCGTTTTTCTGGATCGCCATGGCGCAGTTGGTGCGCGGTTCGGCGCTCGCATCATCCTTATAGGCCGCAGCCCAGGCGCACTGGCCGCGCGGGGTCTGCATGCCGCCCTTGTACCAGCTCTGGTCGTAGTAGTTGGGGGCGGCGTCGCTGTTCCAGAAGGTGTTGACCGCCAGTTTGCCCGAGGCGTCGCGGTGCCAGAAGGTGCTGAATTTATTGCGCCCGGCCTCGCGCTGGCCCGGCAATGGCCAGATCCCGCCACCGAAAACTTTCTGCTCGCCGTATTGATCCACCAGCCCCGGCAACACCGTATCGATGGCCGCGCTGTCGAGCAGCGGAATGGTCTGGGTAATGCTGCGCTGCTGTGACTGCACTTTGTTCAACTCGCCCTGAATCTGTTCGGCGACTTCGGCGATGCGGTTGAGCACTACCTGTTCTTCAGTCTGGCGCAGCTTGGGCGCGACCAGTTGGCTGATACCAACCACGGTCAGCACCGACAGCAGCAGGATGAACAGAACCAGAAACAACGTGTAGCGAGCCTGAATGGTGCGGAATGCGGGCATGGATACCGGTCCTTGAGCTGCGATTTTTTATTGTGGGTCGAGGGAAAAACGGCGGGATTACACCAGCGTATCGTCGGCGAACGGCGAAGCTTTAGGTACTTTCGTGCAAGAAAGCGATGGGCTGACAGAAGGACGTATCGACCTCGATACAAATGAATACACCGGCACGTCAATCGGGGTGAAAAAGGAATCGGCAGCCAGCATCGAACTGCCATGAAGCCGCGCCACAGTGAACCTCTGGCGATTTGTATCGAGAATGTACAGAAATTGTAAGCGACCGCACTAAAAGGGTTGGTGCCATCACTGGGCCGGTAGATACTTCCCGGCATTCAAGTAGTCCAGCAAGGACATTTCATGGTTATTTCACAGGGAGTCTTCTCATGACGATCGGCATTGTCGGCGGCTGGGAGAGCAAGGCAGGGGTGCTGGTTCGCAATACAGGCGCGAAGAAGGAGGTCAAGCAAAGCCTCAAGGTGCAGCAGATGCTCGCCAAGGTCGGCACTAATCCGACCGCGCTGAACACTGCCGAAATGGACAAGCAGGGCCTGCGCAAAAATATCAAGGGGTTCGATCCGGCGAATGTCTCGGTCAAGCAACTGAGCAAACTGAGTGTTTTCCTGCGTGAACGCGGACTGATTTCCGACATCACCTCCTTTACATTGCTCAATGCCGGCGACAAGTTCGACCGTTTCGGGGTGACCAAAGACCCTGATGCAAAATTCAATGCGCTGGAGTATTTCGCCACCCAGCTCGACGCGATCCAGACCAATGGCCTCAATGGCAATGCGTACGGCAAGAACCTGATCCCTGAGTACAAGAAGGCGATCTACGTGCTGCAGAACCTGAAAACCTACGGTGAAGGCAACGCGCCGAAACCTGTGGACCAAGGCGTCAAAGCCAAGGCATAAGCCGATCAAAAACGGCCCACCCATACGCTGGGTGGGCCGTTTTCGTTTCTAGCCCTGAAGCCCTTCGCCGGTCTGCCGAATATGATCCTGCAAGCGCTGCATGTGCGGGCAGTGCAACGTCAGCGTGGACGGCTGACAGCCGCGATGAAACAGCGCGAGCCAGCCTTCGCTGCGTTCATCGGGGACAATCCCGGTGAAGGCGAAACCTGCAGCCGTCAGTTTTTGCAGTGAGCTGGAAAACCCTTGGGCGAGTCTGAGCCGGATTGAAATCAGCCAGTGCGCCGGCAGTTGCACCACTTGCTTGAGCAAGCTGTCATCGAGCTCTTTGAGCACCATGTCATAACGCCCCAATGCACGTTCGACATGCACCCTCGGACCTTTCCACGGAACGGCTTTATCGCTGGTCCCGAAAGCTGATTCCAGATGCGACATCAATTCCCGGCAATCCTGTGGCCAGGCCAGTGCCGGCAGCGGGCGACGATAGTCGTCTATGGTGCGGTGGCCGACAACGATCGTCTCACGCCCCGGCCCGCCGAACGGAGAGGGTGCGTAGTCCGGCAACAGTCCAATGCTGTGGAACCCGAGACCGGCGGCCATGCGCTGTGTGTAGGGATGGTGCGTGACCTGTTTGATCGTGACGCCCTGGCAATCAAGCGCCTGTGCATGAATCAATAACTGCTGGCCCAACTGTGTGGCGATGTTTTGCCCGCGAGTGTCCGGGTGCACCACCGTCAGTGCCAGTTCCGCAAGAAAGCTTCTGCCTGACTGGCGAAACAACGTGGCGTGCCCGCAGATTTTCTCGTTCACCACCGCTACCAGTGAGTGCCAGCGACCGTCGTTGTGGTTCTGGCTGATCATGCAGGGCAGATACACGTGCGGTTGAGGGTAATGATCGCCGTAGACTTCCTCGAACAGGCGACTGACTGCCGGTGCGTCAGCGATGCGGTAGCGTCGCAGGGTTACCGTGTCCATCATTCTCGCCTCGGGCGCGGGTTTTCATAATCGCGCCGGTCTACGACCCGCTGACGCTTGCCGGAACGTGGATGACAAGTCAGTTCATCGCCTGCACAAGCGATGACGTGCAGATCGAGCAACTGATCGTTGTGCAGAGTCCCGATCAGCGGGTATTGGTCGATCAGCGCACGGCGCAGTCTTGAGGTTGTCAGGGAAATGTCAGGCGTTAGCGTACCCGGCACCCAGCGCAGGCTCAGCAGGTCTTTTTTTCCCTGCTGTTCGATGACCAGTTGCCAGTTGTCGCTGGTGCCGACGCTTTGCACCAGATCACCAATATCAGCCGTGTCCAGGCTCAGTACACCTACTCGAACACGCTGGCTGCTCATGCCGCGCCCCATCAGGGCGAATTTGCGCATCGGGGTTCCGCTCGGTTCGCGCCAGCACGCCAGGTCGCCTACGGGGTAGCGGATCACCGGCATCAGGCGACGGGTGAGGTTGGTCACCACCAGCCTGCCGTTGCGGTTGCATTCTTCGATGACCTCACCGCTCACTTCATCGATGATCTCCAGCAGCTTGTGCCGCTCCAGCATCCGGTGTTCGCCCAAGGCGCAATCGCGGGCACTGATGCCGATCAGCCCGGCATCGACGCTGGCGTAGCCGATGGAGGCGATACGCGCGTTCGGGAACACCCGATGGAGCAATTGCAGTTGCGCGGCGAACAGGCTTTCTCCACCGTAGAGCAGGGTTTCGACACCCTCCAGCACAAGTGACTGACGCTCAAGCCAAGCGGCCAGTTTCAACAGTTGTGCCGGTATGCCAGCCAGCACATTGATCTGGTAGGCAACGATCGAGTCGACCAATACCGCGCTGTCGACGGCTCCGGTGAAGGGAAACTCGCTGACGGCTGTCTCGACATGGGCCAGGGCGTCGTGGACGAATATGAAACTGGCATACAGATCCCCGACGAAAAACAGGTTGGCAACCCGGTCCCCGGGGTTCAGTTGCGCCGTGAGGTGGCTGCCGAAATCGCGTACCAGGGTTTGCCATTCTGCGCGGGTAAATAGCGACAGTTTGCCCGCGCCAGTGGTGCCTCCGGTCTTGAAGATCAGCGCATCGTTCTGCGGGCCTGTCAGCACCGGCCATTGCTGCGGATTCTGGCTACCTCGCCAGTATTGCTCAGGGTCAATCTCGGGCAGTTCGCTCAAGGCGCTGATGGGCATTGCGACTGCCTTGAGGTGTTCGCGGTAATACGCCGAATGTCGGCGGACGTAGCCGAGCAAGTCGTTCAATTCAACGGTCGTGTTCATGGTTTTTTCTTATAAAAGTGGCGGGTGGCCGCGTGCAGGTCTCTGCTGTCAGCGGCGCGTATCAATCACTGTCGGCGTCTTGCCGCTGTGCCTGTTTCGGGCGAACTGCTCAAGCGCACATTGCTCGATGTCGACCGTCAGCAATCCGCTTTGCATCAGCGTGGTCAGCGTCAGGTAATTCTGCAGTCGTTGCCGCGTCTGTTCCGGTGCCAGCGGGCAGCGCAGGCGCATGCGTTCCAGGCCGTCCGGGCCGTGATCGAGGACCAGTTGAAACGGCGCCTGCAGGTGCTGCGCCAGCGTCGCCAGCGAAATGAAGTCGGTGCCGATGCGCAGCAGCTTGCCGTGGCGTTGCAGCAGTTCAAAGCGCGGCGAAGTCAGGCCGCAGGCGCACGGGCCGGGGAGCCAGCGCCCGCTGTCACCGATGTCATAACGCTGCACGGACTGGCCCTGACGTGCCCGAGTGGTCACCAGCAAACGCCCGGGTTCGCCATTACTGACTGGCGTGTCCTGATCGAAATTGACGATTTCCAGATGCTGAATCTCGCTCATCAGGTGAAACGCGCCATCTGTCGTGGCCTGGCAGGCATGGCCGATGGGGCCGGCATCGACGCTGCCGTAAATCGCCGAGCGGATCAGGCTCACACCGCAGCTCTGCAGCAATTCGCGGGTTGGCTCACTGAGGTGTTCGCCGCCGAGAAAGACTTTTTCGATGCCGCCATAGCGCCGCAATGTTTGCTGTTCGTTGAGGAACAGCCGGTGCAGGGTGGCGGGCATGCCGATCAGCACGGTGATCTGCTGTTGCTCGATCATCTGCGCGATCTCCCGGTAATCGTCATCCGCTGGCGCGCTCATTGGCCAGTGCCGGGCTTGCAGTTGCTCCAGCACCTTGGCAAAACTGGAGAAGCCGCCGTACAGCCCGCCGCTGAAGAACAGGTTCATCACGCGGTCCCGCGCCGGGGTCAGGCCGGCTGCCAGCAAACCATCGGCGGCGGCACGCATCTGACGCTGGAAATCGTCGTAACTGAAACCCGAAAGCACGGGGGCGCCACTGCTGCCCCCGGAGCGAAAATACAGCTGCGCCTGCGGGTGCGGTGGTCGATCGATGAACGTGTCCTTGTCCATGATCGGCACGCCGGCCAAGGGCGGCGGCGATGGCTGGCGATCCAGCGTGGCGTGGTGCGCCAGTGAATTCGGCGTCAGGCTGACCGACACTCGGCGGCTCAGACGCTGCAAGGCGTAGACGCCGTCATGGGGTTCGCCGTCGTAGCCATCGTGGATGGCGGCGATCGGCACGATGCGGGTAACACCGGCGGCGATCAGTGTCTGCGAAAGCTCGGCGATCTGCGTCTCCGGGCACAGCAGGGCACAGCTTTGCAGCACGTTGCGCCACGGCAGCAACGTCGCGGTCAGCAGCTCGCGGGGCAGGGGCTTGAGCAACAGGCTGCGAAACAGCGCCGACGGTTCGAGCTGGCGGTCATGGCTCCAGATCACGCGCCACCCCGGCGTGCTCCAGACCCGGCCGGTGTGCCCGGCAAAACTCTGGGCCAGCCGCGCCATCGCCGTGCAGGTGGTGATTTGCGAAGCCTCTTCAAGCGTCGGTGTGAGGGCCGGCCACTGCCCGGCGCGACGCTCGAACGCGACGGCCAGTTGTGCACCGATGTCGCTCAACACCGCTGTATCGTCACTGTCCACCAGCAACCATTGCGGGCTGGAGCAGGCTTGCTGATCGAGGCGGCAGACCTCATCGACGATGGCATCGAGTACGGCGGGCGAGACCGCGTCCGGGGTCAGATAGGCGAAGCTGATGCGGTGCCCCCAGTCGATCCAGCGACAGCCTGGCGGCACCTGTTGGCGAATGGCTTGCAGCGCGGTTTCGCCACCCCAGGCCGCGACGCCGTTGGCGTGCTTGCACAGTTGGCCGATTTGTCCGGTACTCGTCGGCAGGACTGCCACGTGACCGTTGAGTTGCCCGCTCGGGTCGCAGTCGAGAAACGCCTGGAGCAAGCGTGCGGTAAAGCCGCCGTCGCTGCTGCTGGGGCGCAGCCAGTTGACGTTACCGCTCAGCAGACTCTCGATCACCGCACAAAACGCCAGCAGCGGCGCATTGGCGGGCGTGATGTGCACCACCAGGCCCAATGGGCTCCAGCGTTCGAAACGCGACTGGCGATAGTCGATGCGGCGCAGAGAGTCGGGTTGCAGGCCGAGCTCGCGATCAAGTTTGGTTTGCAGCGTGGCGGGCTGGCAGAAATCGATCAGGGCCTGGCGTTGTCCGGCATCAAGCGGCAGTTCCGGTTCTTCACGTTGCAGGCGTTTGCCGAATGCCTCGGCAGTTGCGAGCAGCGTGCTGATTTCAAGGGGTGTCTGCAGCCGATCGGGCAGCTCCAGGTGAAGTTGCTGCAAGGCGCTTTCGAGGTTGCAGTCGGTGTGCAGCTTTCCGTTGATCAAGTACATGTCAGTGCCTCCCCAGCAGTTCGGAAGCGGCCAAGGCGCAGCTTCTGGCGGCTGCGGTGCCGGCGCGGCCATGCAGGTGGAACCAGTCGCTCGCCAGACCGCAATCGCAGCTTGTTCCAGGATGCAGCGTCGCCAGGTCGCTCATGACCACCGCGTGGGCCGGGCTTGAGGAAATGTAGGGTGAGACCAGATTCAACAGGCCGGATTGCCCATAGGGCAGAACTGAAAAGTCCACGGGGCTGCGCACGTAAACTTTCGCGTAGACCGGGACGTGAAAGCGATGATGGGCACATTCGATGTAAGGCACCGCGTGTTCGACGGCGCCATAGCCGTCGCGACAGTCCCGGGTATTGATGCCCAGCTGTTGCTGGATGCACGCGTACAACGCTTGCTTGGGGACTTCTTCGGCGGCACGGGTTTTCCAGCCACCGCCGAAAAATGCCAGGGAACCTGCTGGCAATTGCACATCCGGCACATCCGTGGCGCGCATGCGTTGCAGGGTCTCCCAGAGAAACGCCGGGAAGCCGAAAATACGCACCGGCAGGCCTTCTTCGGCAAATGCCTGCAGGGCCGCGATCACACCGAACAGATCAAACTGGTGACCGTCGCCGTTACGACGCAAGGCGTAAACCACCCGATTGGCGGGAGCAAAGCCGCACAGGAACTGATCGGTAAAGGACGTGCCCAGGGTGTTGGTCTGTTCTGGCTCGTAGCTGAGCAGCAAGTAGTTGCACGGTGCGTGCGGTGTTATCCAGCCGTACTGCGCGAATATCCGCTCGACCATGAACTGCGCTGCGCCGAGGCTGCGGGCGTCATAGCGCATGCGACTCTTCTGCCCGCTGGTGCCGGAAGAGGTCAGTTCCAGAGCGTCCGCGCCAGTCGGGCTGAGCAGCCTGTGTTGCTTGAAGAAATTGGCGAAAATCGGTGGCAGTTGCGACCAGTCGTCCAGCGTGTCGAGGTCATCGACATCGATTGAGTGGGCGCTCAGCCAATGGCTGTAGCCAGGCGTATGGCGAGCGTGGAACCGGGTGATTTCGCTCATGGCCTGATTGAACAGACCCGTGGGTACGGAGTCCGGGCAATAGGGCTTCGGCAATGCGCAGAGCGCGTCGCCATGGGGGAATCGAGTCATCGAATATCCTTATTGATGTGCGTTGGGCGCCGCGGGTGTCGCAGGGTTGTGGCGCAGAAGACGGTAGAGCAGGGGCAGGCACAGCAGGCCGCCGAGGGCTGCCCACAGACAGAAGGATTGCAGGTTGTCGCCGCCGCCAACGATGGCAATGAGCGAACCGCCGATGCCCATCACGGCAATCGACAGCATGCCGATCATGGCCGAGACCAGACCTTTGCCATCGGGGCTGGAGAACAGCGCCAGCCGGTACAGTGCGGCGTTACTCATGCCCAGCCCCAGCGCATACATGGCCAGACCGGCGACGGTCAGTGCCAGGGAAGTCGTACTCAGGGCCGCGCCGATCAGCGTCAGCAGTCCGAGACAGAATGGCCACAATGCCAGACCAATCACCCGAACCAGTGTGTGCCCGGCGAGCAATCGATCCAGCAGCAGATTGCCGACGATCACCGCCGAGAACACCGGGATCTGCCACACGCCGTATTCCAGCGCAGACAGCTCCAGACGCTGCATGAGCAACACCGGCGCCAGACCGATCCAGGCTATCAATGGCAGGCTCATCAGGCCCAACGCCAGACTGCTGCCGACGAATCGGCGATTGCGCAGCAGCGCGAAGTAACCCCGGCGGATTTGCCTGAGCGAGAACGCCGCAGGGGCTTGTTGCTGGCCGTCGCGGCGCGTGACGCCGATCGTTTCCGGCATCCAGGCCAAGAGACCGAGCCAGACAACGGCACTGGCCGCTCCCAGACCGAGAAACATCTGCCGCCAGCTCAGCCATTCCAGCAGCAGGCTGCCGAGCAACGGACCAAGCAGCGGCGACAGCAGCGCCACATTGCCCAGCAGTGCCATGAGCCGCACCGCATCGGCTTCGCAGAATACTTCCTGCAGCGCCGGGTAGCTGACGGCGACGACGAATCCCAGGCCCATGCCTTGTATCAGGCGCAGCACATTGAACGCTTCAATGCGCTGCGTCATGACCGCGGCGCTGCACGCCAGGCCAAACAGCGCACAGCCGAGCAATAGCGAGCGACGTCTGCCGTAACGATCAGAGAGCGGGCCGATCAGCCATTGCAGGCACACGCCGCCGATCAGATACAGATTGAACGCATTGGGTACGTGACGGGCATCGGCGTTGAACTCTTCAGTGACCGTCAACATGGCCGGCATGATCATGTCGCTGGCCATGTAGGTGAGCAGTTCAAAAGCGGTAATGGCCAGGCAGAATCCAACTGTCTGCACGGGCGCCATTACGATCAAGGTTCTCTGCATAAACATCCCTGTTCCAGTGAGCGAGAAAGTTTGCAGAGACTAGAGGTAGAGTCGTCGCAGCATCCAATGCTTTGCTGCGACATGAAATTTCAAATACTTACAGCGTATTTAAGTGAGTCAAAACGCGTGTTGAACCGCCGCGACTGGCCGGTTGGCGTGCCAATAAAAATGCCCGCTGGCGGGCGGGCATGGTTTGCTCTGAAAAGACTTTTACCGCTTCTCTTCCGGTGCTTTCAGACACACCGAGATGCGAACAATCCTGTTCTATCGATGGTAATAACCGGGACCTTCCTGGTAGCGATGGTGGTCGTCATGCCAGCCTCCGTGAGGGAAGAAGAAGCAGCCACTCAAGGTCAGGATGGCAAGGAGGGGAATCAGCCAGGTGATTCGACGGAACATTTCAAAATCCTCATGGTTACGCCGTCATGAAGCCAAAACTCTTCATCGGCTGTAACATGAGACCGCGTTCGCCCCGGCCCATCCCCGCAACACGGTATGTGCATGGCATGCAACCGGATACAAACCGGATACATTTGAAAGTTTCAGGAACCCGCAATGACTCAGAAGCAACGTTTGAAATACTCGATCCTGATCGCCCTGTCGGTGCTGGCGATCATGCTCGGCCTGTCCTGGCTGCAGAACGCCGGGATGATCAGTCAGAAGATTTTCCAGTACATCGCCATCGGTGTGGCGGTGGTCGTGGTGGTGATCAACGCGGTGATGCGCCGCAAGGTCAAACCCTGACGGCGATCGCGGGACGCTTCAATCGTGATTGAGCACGGCAGCAGCCTGTGGATGCAGGCTGTAACTCTTGTCCGGGTTGAAGGTGACCACACCTTCGGCACACAGACGCTTCAACACTTCGCGCACGCTGAGGAAGGACAACGGAATATCCAGGTCCAGCAACTGGCTGTGCACGCCGCGCACACCAAGGCGCCGTTCGCTTTGCGCGGCGACCAGCAAGGCGTCGATGACTTTCAGGCGAATCAGGCTGGTGCGCAGACCGAAGCTTTTGAGCAGCAGGCGAATGCGCTCATTGCCTTGTCGCTCGGGGCTGGGTGCGAAACTGCTCGCGCGGGGACTCATGGAAGCTCCTTGTGACGCCTGGCTACCGTCCGTTGGTAGTTGCGAGTTGTACATGGGATTACTCCTTTCAGAGCCTGGTCAGGAAACGTTTTGGCTGCTCTCAGTAAACAAGACGTTTCAGCACGACAAATCATGAAAGAAAATATGTAGAAATTTTGTCGCTTATTCGTTGTTTTCCCGTCATCGCCGGCCGGTCGCTTGGGCAAACAGGCTAAATATTTTTTTACCGCATTCGTTTCCTGAACAGCCATCTTGCGCCCGGGCGCAGGAATCAACTTCAGACCGGGTCTGACGCTCGCGCAACGCAGGCGTCGATTCGTGTCCCATCGATCAGGAGCGAGTGTGATTATTTCCAGGCAGTTAACCGGGCTGGCCCTCGCCGGCGCGTTTCTCGGACTCAGTCTGTCGGCCCATGCGTTAAGTCCCGCCACACAAACCCATGCTGATATTCGCCGCACCTCATTTGGCGTGCCGCACATCCGCGCGGAAAACGAGCGCGGACTCGGGTTCGGCATCGGTTACGCCTATGCGCAGGACAACCTGTGCCTGCTGGCCAACGAGATTGTCACGGTCAATGGCCAGCGCTCGCGCTATTTCGGGCCGGATCAGTTCACCGTCGAACAACGCGAAAATCGCGTCAGCGACCTGTTCTTCACCTGGCTCAACACCCCCGCAGCGGTGAAGGCCTTCTGGGACGCGCAGCCTGCTCAGGTGCGCGATCTGGTGGAAGGTTATGCAGCAGGCTACAACCGCTATCTGGCCGAGCGCCGCCAGCAAGGCCTGCCGCAGCAGTGCCAGGGGGAGTGGGTGCGTGATATCGCCGCCGAGGATCTGGTGAAGCTCACCCGCCGCTTGCTGGTTGAAGGCGGGGTCGGGCAGTTCGCCGAAGCACTGGCCGGTGCGACGCCGCCGCAAGCCACGGCACAGGTCGGTAGCCATGCGCAGGCTTATCAGTTGGCGGACGCGCGCATGCAGCGCTTCGCCCTGGATCGCGGCAGCAACGCCGTGGCGGTCGGCAGCGAGCGTTCGTTCAACGGGCGCGGCATGCTCCTGGCCAACCCGCATTTTCCGTGGGTCGGCGGCATGCGCTTTTACCAGATGCACCTGACCATCCCCGGCAAACTCGACGTGATGGGCGCCGCCTTGCCGGGGCTGCCGGTGATCAACATCGGTTTCAACCAGCATCTGGCCTGGACCCACACGGTGGATTCGTCGAAGCACTTCACCCTGTATCGCCTGCAACTCGATCCCAAAGATCCGACGCGCTACCTGCTCGATGGCAAATCGCTGCCGCTGAGCAAGCAGACGGTGACCGTGCAGATCAAACAGGCGGACGGGCAGGTGGTGCCGGTTTCGCGCGATGTCTACAGCTCGCAGTTCGGCCCGATCGTGCAATGGCCGGGCAAGCTCGACTGGGATCATCAGTACGCTTACAGCCTGCGCGACGCCAACCTGGAAAATGATCGCGTGCTGACGCAGTGGTACGCGATGAATCAGGCGTCGAGCCTCAAGGATCTGCAGGATTCGGTGCACAAGATTCAGGGCATCCCGTGGGTCAACACCCTGGCCGTGGATGACAAGGGGCAGACGCTGTACATGAACCTGTCGGTGGTGCCGAACGTCAGCGCCGAGAAACTGGCCAAGTGCAGCGACCCGCGCATCGGATTGCAGATGATCGTGCTGGATGGCGCCAACAGCGCCTGCGCGTGGGATATCGATCCGCAAGCCGCGCAGAAGGGCATTTATGCCGCCAACCAGTTACCGCAACTGTTGCGCAAGGACTTCGTCCAGCACTCCAACGATTCCGCGTGGCTGGCGAACCCGGCACAACCACTGACCGGGTTCTCCCCGCTGATCAGCCAGGACGGCCAGCCACTGGGGCTGCGTTCGCGGTTCGCACTGGAGCGCCTGAGCACGCTGGGTAAAAAAGGCCCGGTGGCGGTGAAGGATCTGCAACAGATGGTGATGGATGACAACGTCTATCTGGCGAGCAAGGTGCTGCCCGATCTGCTGAAATTCTGCGCTGCGGATCTTGGTGCGGACGCGGCTTCGTTGAAGCCGGTTTGCGTCAGCCTCAAAGGCTGGGATGGCCGGGCGAATCTGGATTCGGGTATCGGCCTGGTCCATTTCCAGAACATCATGCAAACCCTGCAAAAGTCGCCGGATGTCTGGCGCGTGGCGTTCGATCCGAAAGATCCGCAACACACCCCGCGCGGGTTGGCGATCGAGCAACCGGCGGTGAGCAAGGCATTGCGTGAAGCAATGCTGGCGTCGCTGCAAACCACCACGAAAATGGGCCTGAAAGCGGACACCCGCTGGGGCGATATTCAGGTGGTGAGCAGCGGCGGTCAGCAAACCGCGATTCACGGCGGACCTGGAACGCTGGGGATCTACAACGCGATTCAGAGTGTGCCGCGTGAAGACGGCAAACTCGAAGTGGTCAGCGGCACCAGCTACCTGCAAGTGGTGACCTTCGACGACAAAGGCCCGCACGCTCAGGGGCTGCTGGCGTTCTCGCTGTCCAGTGACCCAGAGTCGAAATACTCCCATGACCAGACCGAGGCCTTCTCGAAGAAACAGTGGAGCGTGTTGCCGTTTACCGAGCAGCAGATCACGGCTGATCCGCAGTATCAGGTGCAGACCGTGCGTGATGCTGCCGGCAAGAGTGCCGAGGTGGTTGCGCAGTAAGTCATCCTGAACGAAAAAGCCGCTGCTCCTTGAACAGGGACAGCGGCTTTTTTATTGCCCGAAACGCGTGATCCCAAGCTTCAGGTCTTCGGCGGCTGCCGTGGCATCGAGTTAATCACCGGATCACCCTCAGTGTTACGCGTCAGGTACACCGGCAGCACTTTGGGCAGAGCGTTGACGAGGCCGCTCAGTTCTTTGATGTTGTAGACGCCGCCGACGCGGATTGCACCTGTGTTGGCGTCAGCCAGTTTCAGCGGTTTGTTCAGGTAGCGATTGATCAGCGGCAAGGCGTCGTTCAGTGCCAGGTTGTCGAGTACCAGTTTGCCGCTGCGCCAGGCCAGTGAACTGTCATTGTCGTAGGTCTGGCTGATCTGTGGCGTGTAGTCGCCATGCCGGTACTGCGCCTGCATCGAAGGGCCGAGGCGCAGGCCGTCGCCGGGCAATGCCGTGTTACTGGTGACCAGTACCGAGCCTTCGATCAGGTTGACCCGCACCTGATCTTCATAGAGCCAGACATTGAAGCGGGTACCGGTCACGCGGATCTTGCCTTCGGCGGCTCGGACCACGAACGGGTGGCTGAGGTCGTGGCTGACTTCGAAAAACGCTTCGCCCTTTTTCAGCGTGACCCGGCGCTCGTCCTTGTAATTGCTGAAGGTCAGCTCGGTGTTGAGGTTGAGCTCGACCTGACTGCCGTCCTTCAGGGTCACCTGACGGACATTGTCGCTGGCTTCGAAGTGCTGATAGCTGTTGGGCAGCCAGCCGAGGTTCCAGCCGCTGTAGGCGGCCAGCGGTAATGCGAAGGCGCAGACGCTGGCGGCGATGGCATAGCGACGCCAGGCCGGGACGGGTTTGTTCAGCGGTACACTCGGGGGCGGCTGCGGACGCGGCAAGTGTTCGGCAACGTCCCAGATTTCCAGCATGGCTTCATATTCGAACGCATGCAGCGGATGAGCATCGCGCCATTGCTCGAAAGCCAGACGCTCCTCGGCGGAGCAGTCGGCTGCGTGCAGACGCATGCACCAGTGCGCGGCGGCATCGGTGATCGCATCGTATTCGGCTTCCGAGAGGGATTCTTGGGTCATTGACTCGTCCTGATTTGCTGCATTCTAACCTTGCGGGCAACGCGCCGAGAACATCCATCATGGCAATTGCCCATCAAAGTGGAACTTATTTTTCCGTCAGACGCCCAAAAACAGGACATCCGACGAACATCATCCACAAATGGAGTGAAAAAATGATCAAAAAAACCTTTGCCGCTGTTGTTGCCACTGCTGCCTTGTTCAGTGCCGGTGCCGCGATGGCCGATCGTCCCGGTGCGGGCTGGGTCACCATCGAAAAGGCGATCGAGATCGTGAAGACCAAGGCCGGTTACGTCGAAGTCTATGAGATCGAAGCGGACAACGATGGCTACTGGAAAGGTGAGGGCCGCAAGGCGGATGGCTCTGTTTATGAATTTCGTATCGATGGCGCGTCGGGCAACGTACTGCGCGATCAGAAAGACTGATTTCCACGGTCAATAAACCATGCGCAGGCTGCACAGGCCTGCGCATTTTTCATTTTCAGGGCACGCTGCCGGGGCTGGCGACCGGGTCGAGTTGCCGTCCTATCTCGCAAATCAGAAAGGCGATCGAATCGGCGTTGTGCAAGATCGTGTCGATGCGCGGGTGCGGGTTCGCCGGGTCGAGGAATGCCGTTCGCGCCTCCTCTAGGGTGGGGCTGCGCGTGACCTTGAGAATTTCCTTGCCGACATGCGCAAGGCCCGGGATTTCATCCAGGCTGAGCCACTCCTGAAATTCGTCACTCCAGCGCGAGAACAGCTCTTCGCGCGGCGTGCCCAGTGACAAGGCCTCGCGCTGGAATCGGGTCTGGTTGTGCTTCATGGCCGCGCCGTAGCCGGTCACCGTGGAAATCAGGTCAACGAACGGGCGCCGGGCCTCAAGGCTGGCGATGTCCACGGCCTTGTTGGCCTGATGGGCCAGTTCATGGATCAACGTGGAAGCCCGTGCATGCCCTTCGACATTGAACGGCTCAGTCAGGCCGACCTTGTACCAGTCCAGATCCTGATGGAAAAACTTCTCGGTGAAATGCACTTGCTTGCGCGAGTCGTCATCCAGCACAAAAGCAATCAGCCCGGTATTGCGATAGCGGTTTGAGCCGACGACAAAACGATCACCGTCCAGCAGATCCTCGGTGGGGTCCACCAACGCCTTGCAGACCGGCACGATGGCCTGTTTGAGCTTGTCGAGAATGGCGGTATCGATCTGTTGCGCATCAAAGAACGACTTGAGGAACGTATCCAGGCGAGTGCCGCTGCCCTGGTGCCTTTGCTGCGCCAGATTGTGCAGGCAGTTGAACGCGTAGAACCGTGCCAGATCGACGGCCTCGGTGAGCATGCGTGCCTTGTCCGGGTGGCGGGCGCGGATCTGTTCCATGCCCTGAGCCTCGATGTTCAGCCAGATCCGGCGTTCGCGATCGTTGGCGTAGCGGTTGTACATTTTCGACATGGCCTTGCCCAGATGCACCGTATGTCGATCCGGGTCCAGCACCAGTTTGCCTGACGTGGTGTGTTGCAGCACCGGGCCTGGCTGTTCCGCGCCCTTGATTTGCCAGACCACGCCCGGCTTCTCCACGGGATAGACCTTGCCGGCCACAGGCGCGTAGGTCTGCCGCGTCGCAAGATCGGTATAGGTGCCGTTCGCCGCCACCGGCGTCAGGTCCTTGAGCGCAACCTCCGTTGCCTCGAAGGGTTGCAGCGAAGTGCGTAGCGGGTCAGTGGTGTGAATGTGTTGCAGATCCGGCGCACCGAGCACGCTGGGCTTTGGAGCCGACGGCGTCAGCGCCCGGGCCTCGAGCGTCGACTCCAGTGACAGGCGCCCGAGGGAAACCATCTGCACTGTGCCAGCGATGAACGCCTCGAGTGCAAGCTTCCAGTGGTGATCCTGCAACGCCTCGGCCGAGGTCATGAAGTCCTTGAAGCTTTGCCAGAGAAACTGCACATAGGCCAGTTTGCCCGGCAGCAGACCCCAGATAAGTTTGATCCCCTGGCTGAACAGGTTTTTCGCCGCCTCCCAGTCCTCCTGCGCCGAAGGCTGGGCGTGGCTGGCGAGCAATTTGGGCAGCAACGCGAGATTGTCGCTGAACAGCTGCCGCAGCAGGTTGCCCTGAATCGGATTCGACGCCAGGGTCATTTCACTGGTCTGGCCGACACTGCTGCTGAATAACGCCTTGAAGATCGACTGCTGAGCCTGCGGCAAACGCCGCAACAACAGGTCTTGGAGGGCGCCCGGAATGTTCAGTGCGGCGATCAGCGCGGCTTCGTTCTCGAACTCGCTGAAGGCCTGTTCACCGTGATACGGCGCATAGAGCACCAACGGTCCGACATGGCCGGCGCCCGGGCCGATCAGGTACATGCCCAGGGCTTTGACCGCCGCCGCGCCGCCGGTTTTGATCAGCTCCAGCGGGCGGATCAGCGCATGGGCACCTTGCACCGTGGCGCGGGCGATGGCGTCCGGCATGTCGAGCACTTGGGCGATCAGCCCGTAGGCGGCAGCAGACAGACGCTGCTGCAGTTTCAACTGATGGGCATGTTGCAGCAGTTGCCACGGTAGTTGGCGCAGAAAACGCTGTTGGCGCTGTTCGGCCTCGGTGTCGGTGGTAGACAGGGCGGTCGTGATCTTGCTGGCGAATGTCGTGGGAATGTCCAGGGACAGCAATAGGCTCCTGACTGCCTGACGGTCGAGGCCAGTCGGCAGCACAACGGTGCTGTTCGAGGCCACGGTAAACGCGATGTGCTGGGCGATGTGGCTGTAGTTCAAGGCGAAATCGGTGAGGCTCATGTTTGGGCCGGCCAGGGTCAGGGCCGGGATGATCCGCACTTGCTCGGGATCGAGGTTATGCGCCTGGAACCGGGCGCCCAGCAGGGTGGTGAGGGTCTGCTGAATGTGCCCACGCACGGTCGGCAAGGCATGCAGGTAATCCTTGTCATCGCTGACGCTGGCGCGCCATTGTTCCAGCAGCTCCAGGTGCAACTGCTGCTCCTCAAGCGAGGCCATGCCCAGCCAGCCGGGCAGGGAGTGCCGCTCGCCGAGCGCCCGGGCCAACGCACTGGCCCGCTCCAGATTGGTGTTGATCGGGATCTCGGCCAAGGATTTCAGCGCCTGCTCCTGCTTGAGCGCGGACAACTTTAGTTGCCGGAGCCGATCACAGCGCTCGAGAAACTGCTTGATCGCCGTTTGCACGCGATCCTGCAGGACGTTATCGGTAATCAGGTGCAAAGGGCCGAGGCGATAGTCCTGATGCAAACCCTCATGCAGCGGCGAGAGGTTTTCCAGCAGTACCTGACGTTTTTCCGGATTGCGCAAGCGCCGGTCCAGGGCCTTGCGGGCACTGTCGACGGAGCTGAAGGCTTCCAGGCCCATCGCCGGCGTCCACAGCACCGCAATTCCCGAGTGTTGTTCATCGAGGCCGCCGCGTTCCGTCAGCAGAACGCAGCTGGCCAATGGCAGCGCCTCTGTCTGGCCACTGCCGAACAAAGTCAGCGACCAGGCATCGGGGCGGAAACCATTGAGTCCGCGGCGCTGGGCGCGATCCGCCAGGGCGGGGTCGAACACGGTGTCGACGATGGCCTGGACCTGGCGACTCAGGCTGCCGTCGAGTACGCGCAAGCGTGCCTCACCACAGACACCGACGAACAGCGTGTGCGCAAACTGCTGCATGAGCTGTTGCAGATAGCGGCGTTGCAGGACTTGCGAGCCAATTGGCTGCGCGGCGAAACGGCTGCTGATTGACGGCAGGATACTGGCGAATTTCCTGACTTCGGCTGCAGCAGCGTCGGCCAGCAGCATTGATGGTAACTGGCTGCCGCCGAGCACTGGCCGGGTGCTCCAGCGCCCACGGGTATCGAGGGCCAGCAAGCGATCATGGATCATCGAGCGGATGTCCAGCGCCTTGTCGAACAGCGCGGGAATGTTCACCGCGTCGTCGCTGTGGCGGAACACCTGCAAGGCATATTCGATGTTCTGTCGCTGCTTGGTGATGATGCCTTCGAACAGCACGCTGAAGATGTCGCCGGCGATCATTTCGCCGGACACATGGGGCTTGTCGAAGCCGAGGAAACGCTGGCGCTCCTCCAGGTTCAGCAAGCCATAGAGCTCGTCTTCGTGCCCGGTACTGGCGAATTTGGCGAGCAAGGTGTCCTTGAGATCGCCGTAGTCCTTGAGGATCTGCAAGCCATGGGACGGGGTGTAAAGGCAGGCATCGGTGTGGCTGATCATCAGCGAGCCGGCCAGTTCGACGAAGTTGGCCTGGTATTCCCACAGACGCACCGTTTCCAGGGTGGCACGCCGCCCGGGGTGCTCGTTGGCTTCGATCCAGGTCAGCAGGCTGTCGAATTTTTCGGACTCGATGATCCCGGCTTCGCGTTTGAGCAGAATGTCGGCCAGGGCCTGTTGCCGGATCGTTTGACTGAACAGGCTGCGGCGCGGCATGCCGTCTGCGCAAGCGTCATTCCAGTATTGCTCAAGGTGTTGATAGAGCAGCACCAGCAGTTTGCCGGAGACGGTTTTGACCGCCTGTTCCCAATGCGTCTGATCGCTGGCCAGCGCAGGTCGGCGCGGGTTGGAAAACCTGTGTGTCTGGCCCTGCGCCCAGCCGGGGTGACGATAGTGCCGGAGCACCGCGTTGGCCAGTGACAAGGTGTCGAGCCGGTGTCCCGGATCACCGGGAGCGGCGCCGGCGTAGAAGCTGACCTGCGTTTGTGCTTGATCCGCGCCGGGCATCCGGGGGCTCAGTTGCTGGTCGAGAAGCGTTTCAAGCAAGATTCCCAAGCCAGGCAGATTCAGCAGTTCATGGAGCAAGGACTGGGCGTTGAGCTGCTGACAGTGCTCGATGGCGCTCCGTTGCTCGTCGAATATGTCGCCCTCGATGAGCTGGTAATTCACGCTGATACGGCCTTTCTCCAGCAGGCGCTTGCGCTGTGACACGGCCAGAAATGCCAGCAATCGATCCGCTTCGTCGGCCTGATTGACTCGCTGTTCGAGGTGTTCGGTCACGGCGCGGAAGGTGTCGAATTTCTTCAGGCCGTCGAACGGCGTGTACAACATGAAGCCGCGATCCTCCGGCGTGGGGCTGAGAATGAAACTGCCGGCCAGGGTTACGCTGGGCGGGTCTTCGCTGTCGAGCAGGATGCGGTGAGCCAGCATCGGCGGGGTTTGTTGGCTGCGTAACAGATGGGTCGAGAGTTGCGCGTGCGTCAGCCACCGGAAATCCTGCGACGACAGCCCATGGGCAGTGCCCAGCGCAGGCCACAGTCCAGGCGAATCCAAAAAACAGCAGAACAGCAGCGGGGAAGCAGGTACGGGCATCATCGCGTCTCGATCAGGGCACCCTTGGGGGCACCGGTGAATTGAGACGCCAGCCTAAAAGCCGAACGGGTGATGAAGGTGGTACATAGTTACCGCACAGGCGACATGCAAATGTGCTGGCTGCGTCGTGCTGCACCGCAATGGTTGACAGCACCCGTACCGGACGTGGTTAATCGGTGAGCAAGCTGTTCGTACGCTGTTGTTCCCTCCAATAATTAGTCTGGAGCTTCAGATGTCTGCGCCACACGAATCCGTGTTTTCTCCTGCGTCCACGCTCTCGCTCGAAGCGCTGACGCATCTGCTTGAAAAGATTTTTCTGCGCCATGGGACGTCGGCGTCCGTCGCCCGCACCCTGGCTGCCAACTGCGCCAGTGCCGAACGCGACGGTGCGCACAGTCATGGCGTGTTCCGCATTCCCGGCTATGTCTCGACGCTCAACAGCGGTTGGGTCAATGGTCAGGCGGTGCCGCAAGTCGAAGACGTTGCCCCCGGTTTTGTGCGGGTCGATGCCGGCGACGGTTTCGCCCAGCCAGCGCTGGCCGCCGCTCGGCCGCTGCTGGTGGAAAAGGCGCGCAATGCCGGGATCGCGGTGTTGGCGATTCGTAATTCCCACCACTTTGCGGCGCTGTGGCCGGATGTCGAGCCTTTCGCGGATGAGGGGCTGGTGGCGCTCAGCGTGGTCAACAGCATGACCTGCGTGGTGCCGCATGGCGCCGACCGGCCGCTGTTCGGCACCAATCCGATTGCCTTCGCTGCGCCCCGAGCAGGTGGCGCGCCGATTGTTTTCGATCTGGCGACCAGTGCTATCGCTCATGGCGACGTACAGATTGCGGCGCGCAAGGGTGAACGTTTGCCTGCCGGGACGGGCGTGGACAGCCTCGGTCAGGCGACCCAGGATCCGAAAGCGATTCTTGAGGGGGGCGCACTATTGCCGTTTGGCGGCCACAAAGGTTCGGCGCTGTCGATGATGGTCGAGTTGCTGGCGGCTGCGTTGACGGGCGGCAATTTTTCCTTCGAGTTCGACTGGTCGAACCATCCCGGCGCCAAGACCCCGTGGACCGGGCAACTGCTGATCGTCATCGATCCGAGCAAATCCGCCGGACAGAGTTTTGCCGAGCGCAGTCAGGAGCTGGTGCGGCAGATGCATGGGGTGGGGTTGAAGCGCTTGCCGGGTGATCGTCGGCATTTGCAGCGCGCGCGGTCGCTGGCCGAAGGGATTGTGCTGGATGAGCAGACGCTGGGGCAGTTGCGGGAGTTGGCCGGGGAATAATTGTCAGATAACCAATGTGCCGAGGGAGCTTGCTCCCGCCGGACTGCGAAGCTGCCCCCTTTGTCTACTTGAGAATAGGGGGACTGCTGCGCAGTCCAGCGGGAGCAAGCTCCCTCGCCACAGGTTTATTTGTCAGGCCTTAACGACGACCGAGCAACAAGCCTACGACCAGGCCAAAACCGGCGGAAATCGCCACGGTTTGCCACGGATGGCCGCCAATGTAGCTTTCAGTGGCTTCGACTGCCGGTTTGGTGCGCTCGCGCACGCTCGACACGGAATCCAGTGCCTGTTGCAGCTTCAGGGCGATTTGGCCGCGCAGGGTCTCGGCTTCCTCACCGACCAGGGAAGCGCTGCTCTTGAGCAGTTTGTCGGACTCTTCGATCAGCGCCTGAAGTTCGCTGAATGCCTGATCCTTGATTTGGTCTTCGGCAGCTTGCACGCGGGATTTGCGGGCCATTGGGTGACTCCTTGCAGATGGATGAACAGTGATTAATGGAGTGTGGCGCTGACTGAAAAGTTGCACTGATTTTAGGTGCGAAAGAAAAACCTGCGCGGGAGATTTCCGCTGAGCGTGTAAGATGTCGCCATTTTACGCAGCAGGTATTTCCCCATGAGTTTCAATCTGGCCGACAAATCCCTCGCCGAGCGCGCTGCGCTGGAAGACGAGAAATCCCGTCTGTTCGAACTCTGGCAGAACAATCTGGGCAAAGCCAAAGGCGAAGCCGCGCGGTTGTTTGGCGAACGCTCCAAGCGCAAGGGCAAATGGGCCGAGTGGGTACGCGCCGAGCTTGATGGCATGTCCCCGCCGGAATTCGCCAACATGGTGCGCAGCGAGGTCAATCGACTGATGGCGGCCAACAAGTAACAGCGCGTCAGTCGCTGTTGAAACCCCCGACAATCGCCTCGCGCACCTTGATCACCACCGGATCGATCTGCGTGCTGGTGCGCCAGCCCAGCTCGATCGGGTAGCGCGGCAACGCCAGCGGGCAGGGCAGCAGCGCCAGTCCGCTGAGCTCGGCAATGGCCCTGGCGGCATGGCTCGGGATGGTTGCCACCGCGCCGCTGCCCTTGAGCAGATGCGGCAACGCGGCAAAGTGCGTGGTCGACGCGCAGACCCGCCGACTCAGGCCCAGCGCCGCCAGGCCTTCATCGGTGATGCCGATAAAACCACCCGAAGACACCAGAATGTGCTCGCGGGCAACGAACTCCGGCAAATCGATGCTCTGTTGGCCGGGCGCCAGACTGCCCGGATCGACCAGACACGCATAATCCCCTTCAGCCAATACCTGACGACTGAGCAGGCGCTCGGCGAACCCACCTGCGGTGATCGCCAGGTCGATGCTGCGCTCCATCAGCGCGCGGGCGACGATCTGGCTGTGGGTCTGACGGAAGATCAGCCGCAGCTTGGGCGCGCTGCGAGCGATGGCTTCGATCAGGCGCCGACCATAGGCAATTTCAAAATCATCCGACAGGCCCACGGTGACCGACCGGCCGTCGTAGTGATGAGCCGCCGGATCGACCATCGCCAGGCTTTGCCGGCATTTGTTCAGCGCCTCGCTGACCACCGGTTTCAGTTGATTGGCCTTGAGCGTTGGCGCCAGACCCCGGCCGGTACGCACGAACAATTGATCGCCATACACCTCGCGCAAGCGGCGCAACGCTGCGCTGACCGCCGATTGCGTCACGCCCAGACGCAGCGCCGCACGGCTGGCGCTGGATTCTTCATGCAAGGCTTCAAAGACTTTCAGCAGGTTCAGGTCGACGGTTGCGATATTCATTTGGCTCATATCATTCAGCAGTGAATCGGTCTTTATTCATGATCCCGCGCCGCCGCAGAATCGGCAACACATGAACCCGATGGAGTGACTGCAATGCCCAAATCAATCGTCGCCGCCCTGCAGATCGGCGCCTTGCCCGGTGGCAAGGGTGAAACCCTGGAACAGATCCTCAGATGGGAAAGCGCGATCATCGAATCCGGCGCGGCGCTGGTGGTCATGCCGGAGGCGTTGCTTGGCGGTTATCCGAAAGGCGAGGGCTTCGGTACGCAACTGGGTTATCGCTTGCCCGAGGGGCGCGAGGCCTACGCCCGTTATTTCGCCAACGCGATTGACGTGCCGGGGGCAGAAACCGAGGCGCTGGCCGGTTTGGCGGCGCGCACCGGGGCCAATCTGGTGATTGGCGTGATCGAGCGTGCCGGCAGCACGTTGTATTGCACGGCGCTGTATTTCGATCCGCAAGCGGGGCTGGTGGCCAAGCATCGAAAACTGATGCCGACCGGCACCGAACGGCTGATCTGGGGCAAGGGCGATGGCTCGACGCTGCCGGTGCTCGACACTCAGGTCGGACGCCTTGGCGCCGTGGTCTGCTGGGAAAACATGATGCCGCTGCTGCGCACGGCGATGTACGCCAAGGGCATTGAAGTCTGGTGTGCGCCGACCGTGGACGAGCGCGAGATGTGGCAGGTCAGCATGCGCCACATCGCCCACGAGGGTCGCTGCTTTGTGGTCAGCGCCTGTCAGGTGCAGGCCTCGCCGAACGCGCTCGGCGTGGAGATTGCCAACTGGCCGGCGGATCGTCCGCTGATTGCCGGGGGCAGCGTGATTGTCGGGCCGATGGGCGATGTGCTGGCCGGGCCATTGCGCGGCGAGGCGGGGTTGCTCACCGCGGAGATTGATACCGATGAATTGGTTCGTGCGCGCTATGACTACGATGTGGTCGGCCACTATGCGCGGCCGGATGTGTTTGAGCTGAGTGTCGATGAGCGGGCCAGACCGGGGGTATGCTTCACCGCATAACCTCAGGACTGACACATAACCTGTGGGAGCGGGCTTGCTCGCGAATGCGGTGTCACATTCAGCGATGATGTTGGCTGATCTGACGCTTTCGCGAGCAAGCCCGCTCCCACAGGGGAGACTTGTGTGTTTAGTGGGTTACCACGTCGCAGCAGTGGCTTTCGGCAAACTCAGCTTGCCACTGTCGACAAACCGCATCGTGCCGAACACCCCGCCGGCCAATTTGCCGCGCAGCACGTAGGGCAGGTTGTCGAGGGTTTGTGTCTGGCTCAGGCCGAGGGTCTGGCGCAATACCGAGAACGCGGAAACACTGACCGGCACGCTGACCACGGTTTCCGAGAAGCGCGGGATCGAGCCGACCTGATCGCTCACGCCCGAGGCCAAGGGACGGCCATTGACCTCCAGATCCAGGGCGATGCCGGTGTAGTCGATCGCGGTTTCGTTGGGGTTCTGCACCCGCAACTTGAGGGCGAAACGCACTTCCAGATCCTGACTCGGCAACGGTTCGAGGCCGACCACGTTGATGTTCACCGGATCTCGGTTGGGAAACAGCGCGCAGGCGCTCAGGGACAACAGCAGCAGGGACAGGATGACGGCGTGGACGCGGCGCATAAACAGTCTCTCAACAAAAAAGGGCTGAACCGTTGCCGGCTCAGCCCTTTTTTCATGGCGCAGCGTCAGCGGTTCAACTGTGCGACCGCCGCAGCTGTTGCAGGTTCAGCTTTGGCCGGCATATCGGGGTTTTCCATGACCTGCAGAATCGACGCTTCCGGATCGAAATCGTCTTCTTCCAGCTCAATGAATTCTTCGGGCAGGAAGATATTCAGCACGATAGCGCACAACGCACCGACGGTGATCGGCGATTCGAAGATGTTGCGCAGCGCTTGCGGCAGTTCTCGCAGCACTTCCGGCACGGCGGCGATGCCCAGGCCCATGCCGACGGAGATCGCCACGATCAACATGTTGCGCCGATGCAGGCCGGCCTCGGCGAGGATCTTGATTCCGGCCACGGCCACGGTGCCAAACATCACCAGTTCGGCGCCGCCGAGCACCGGTTTGGGCATCAGTTGCAGCACCGCGCCGATCATCGGGAACAGCCCCAGCAACACCAGCAGGCCGGCGATGAAGAAGGCCACGTAGCGACTGGCTACGCCGGTCAGCTGGATCACGCCGTTGTTCTGCGCGAACGTCACCATCGGCATGCTGTTGAACACCGCCGCCATGGCCGAGTTGAGGCCATCGGCGAGCAACCCGGACTTGATCCGGCGGATGTACAGCGGGCCTTTGACCGGTTGCCGCGAAATCATCGAGTTGGCGGTCAGGTCTCCGGCCGCTTCCAGCGGCGAAACGAGAAAGATCACCGCCACCGGCACGAATGCCACCCAGTCGAAATTGAAACCGTACTTGAACGGCACCGGCACGCTGACCAGCGGCACTTCGGGCATCGAGGCGAAATCCACCGTGCCCATCAGCCACGCGACCACGTAGCCGAGGGTCAGGCCGATGACGATCGCGCCCAGGCGCAGAAACGGCACGTCGACACGGTTCAGCACAACGATAGTGCCGATCACCAACGCCGCCAGAAACACATGGCTGGCCGCGCCCAGATCCGCCGCACCGAAGCCGCCGGCAATGTCGGTCATCGCCACTTTGATCAGCGACAGGCCCATCAAGGTGATGATGGTGCCCGTGACCACCGGGGTGATCAGCATCCGCAGTTTGCCGATGAACTGGCTCAGCACCACTTCGATGAACGCGGCGAAAAAGCACACGCCGAAAATCGTCGAGAGAATTTCATCGGTGCCGCCGCCCCGGGCCTTGACCATGAAACCGGCGCTGAGGATCACGCTGATGAAGGAAAAACTGGTGCCTTGCAGGCACAGCAAACCGGAGCCGACCGGGCCGAAACGCTTGGCTTGAACGAACGTGCCGAGACCCGAGACGAACAGTGCCATGCTGATCAGGTACGGAATTTCGCTCTGCAGCCCCAGGGCGCCGCCCATGATCAGGGTCGGGGTGATGATGCCGACGAAGCTGGCCAGCACGTGTTGCAGCGCGGCGAACACGGTGGCGGTGAGGTGCGGACGGTCGTTGAGGCCGTAGATCAGATCGTTGTTGCGCGGGACTTTTTCAGAGGCGGTCATGGTGATTTGCGCGCCGTGAGGCGGGGCCGGGTCAGAAAATGGAGGCGCAGGATGCCGGAAGAGGGCGGCGAGGGCAACGAGCAAAAATTGCCTGAAAGGTCAGGTTTTATTGGTGTTGGTGGTACCCACGCGCACTGACACACATTGTTGTGGCGAGGGAGCTTGCTCCCGTTCGGCTGCGTAGCAGTCGTAAAACACTGTTGACTGGATAATGCAGCGGGCTGCTTCGCAACCCAGCGGGAGCAAGCTTCCTCGCCACCAAAGCTTACAAGTCATGTAAACGCGCTGAGTAAATCCTCCTCAAACGCCTTCTGCGCATCCCCCGGCACCTGCGCCCGATGCCGCGCCAGATGAAACGCCACTTCGAAACTCAATTCCCCAGGCCGCAGCGCGCGCAGCAAGCCCTTGTCCTCCCAGGTGCGTGCGTAGTGATCGGGGAGATAATCGACATGCTTGCCGGAAAGAATAAAGGCAAGGGTGCCTTCGACCTGTTCCGAGCGCGCCGAAAAGCGCTTGTCCGGGAACGGCTCGCCACTGCGCATGAACCGATACGGATGATCCACCCGGTCGCAGGCCTGCAGCGCCGCGTCATCCGGCTCATCCACACTGAACAGTGGATGCCCCTGCGCGCAATACAAATGTTGGGTTTCCCTGAACAGTTCGCGGTAATCGAAAGCGCTCTGCACTTGTGAGAAATAACCGATGGCCAGGTCCAGCCGCTGTTGCAGCAGCAGACGCTCCATCTCCCCGGGCATTGCGCTGATCAACTCGATGCGCACTGACTCATCGCGTTCGCGAAAGCGCCGGATCGCATCCGCCACCCGCAGCAGCACCGACTGATCAACCGCCTCGGACAAGCCCAGCCGCACCTCACCGATCAAGCGTCCGGCAACGCCGTTGGATTGATGACGGAAGGTTTCGATGGATTCGAACAGCGTGCGAATGGCGATCAGCAACTGTTCGCCCTTGGGCGTCACGCTGAAACCGCCCTTGCCGCGACTGCACAGGCGATAGCCGAGGCGGGTTTCGAGTTTGGCCATTTGCTGGCTGATACTCGATTGGCTCAGGCCCAGTTCACCTTGCGCCGCACTGAAGCCGCCACATTCCACGACCCGCACAAACAGGCGCAGCAACTGCAAATCGACGTCGTGAAGCTGACCGAGCATTACATTACTCCGGGATAAAGTCAGGTTAACAAACTTGATATTTCTGCAATGTATCCGACGGCGCATCCTGCCACCACTTCCTCCGGTCAGGTGTTCGTCATGGCTCCCGTGTTCAAACTGTGTTTTCCCGCGCTGTTGTTGTCCGTGGTCATCCAGGCACAGGCGGAGGATAAAACCCTCAACCTCTACAGTTGGGCCGATTACGTGCCGGCGCAGACCCTGCAGCGTTTCGAGCAAGAAACCGGCATTCATGTGCGCTACGACACCTTCGATACTTCCGAGGTGTTGGAAACCAAACTGCTGACCGGCGGCAGCGGCTATGACGTGGTAGTGCCGTCGTCCAGCGTTCTGGCCCGTGGCTTGGCAGCGGGCGCACTGAAGGAGATTCCCCACGAAGGCCTCAAGGGATACGCCAACCTTGATCCCGATCTGCTGGAGAAACTCGCTGCCGTCGATCCCGGCAATCGCTACGCCGTGCCCTACACGTGGGGCACGCTCGGGCTGGGGTTGAACGTCGAGGCGGTGAAAAAGCGCCTGCCGGATGCGCCGCTGAACAGCCTCGATCTGCTGTTCAAGCCCGAGTACGCGAGCAAACTCAAGGACTGCGGGATTGCCGTGCTCGATTCGCCGCAGGAAGTCATTGGTCTGGCGCTGCATTACCTGGGTAAAGATCCCTACAGCACTGACAAGAATGATCTGGCCGCCGCCGAAGCCTTGTTGCAGAAACTCCAGCCGTCGGTGCTGTATGTCGCCACCGGCCGGCAGATCAACGACCTGGCCAATGGCAGTGTCTGTCTGGCGCTGACCTACAACGGTGATGTGAGCATGGCGGCCGATCAGGCGCACAAGGCCAACAAACCGTACGAAGTCGCCTACCGGATACCGCGCGAAGGCACGTTGATCTGGCAGGACAATCTGGCCATTCCCAAGGACGCGCCAAACCCGCAAGCGGCGCGGGCGTTCATCGAATTCATGCTGCGCCCCGAGTCGGTCGCCGAGCTGACCAATACGCTGTTTTTCGCCACCGCCAACCAGGCCGCGACGCCGCTGGTGGACGCGGCGGTGCGCAACGATCCGGACATCTATCCGCCCGCCGAAATGCGTGAACGCCTGTACGCCGACCGCAGCATGAGCCTCAAGGACATGCGTCAGCGCACGCGTCTGTGGACCACTTTCCGTAGCCATCAATAACAAAAGGAGCACACCGATGGACGTGCCGATGCTCAACGACCAAGCCCTGACCCGCGACAGCCTGTACGGCACTGCCGCCGAAAGCACCTACGCCGGGATCACCAGTTTCATGCGTCGCCGCTACAGCCGGGATTTGCGCGGCGTCGATGTGGCGGTCAGTGGCGTACCGTTCGATACGGCCACCAGCAACCGCCCGGGCGCACGCTTCGGGCCGCGGGGAATTCGCGCCGCGTCCACCGGAATTGCCTGGGAACGGCATTGGCCGTGGACATTCGATCCGTTCGATCATCTGGCGGTGATCGACTACGGCGATTGCGACTTTGATTACGGCTCGCCGCATACCATCCCGGAAAGTATCGAGGCCCACGCCGAGCGCATTCTTGATGCCGGCAGCGCGATGCTGACGTTTGGCGGCGACCACTTCATCACCTATCCGCTGCTCAAGGCCCATGCACGCAAACATGGTGCGCTGTCGCTGATCCACTTCGATGCGCACAGCGACACCTGGCCGGACGAGGGCGGCAAGCGCGTCGATCACGGCACCATGTTCTGGCATGCGGCCAAGGAAGGGCTGGTGGATCCGTCGCGTTCGGTGCAGATCGGTTTGCGCACCACCAATGACGATCACCAGGGGTTTGCGGTGCTCGATGCCCGACAAGTGCATCGACGTGGCTGCGAGGCGATTGTCGAGGCGATTCGCGCACGGGTTGGCGACCACCCGGTGTACCTGACGTTTGATATCGACTGCCTGGATCCGGCCTTTGCACCGGGTACCGGCACTCCGGTGTGTGGCGGGTTGAGCACGGTGCAGGCACTGGAAATTCTTGGCGGTTTGCGCGGAATCAATCTGGTGGGCATGGACGTGGTGGAAGTGGCGCCGGCGTATGACCATGCGGACGTGACATCGCTCGCAGCGGCAACGCTGGCGATGGAAATGCTCTGCCTCTACGCCGCCCGACACAAAGTCGACCGCTGACACCCCACAAAGCCCACGTGGGAGTGGGCTTGCTCACGAGTACGGTGTGTCATTCAACAATGATGTTGGCTGCCCCGGCGCCTTCGCGAGCAAGCCCGCTCCCACAGGGGGTTGTATTCCAGGCAGTTGCTGCACGCTGTTTTGAGGTCGCGAGATATACAGTCGATCTTTGCCCCCCACAAAACCCATGTGGGAGTGGGCTTGCTCACGAGTACGGTGTGTCATTCAACAATGACGTTGGCTGCCCCAACGCCTTCGCGAGCAAGCCCGCTCCCACAGGGATCTTTATTCCAGGCAGTTGCTGCACGCTGTTTTGAGGTCGCGAGATATACAGTCGATCTTTGCCCCCCACAAAACCCATGTGGGAGTGGGCTTGCTCACGAAAGCGGTGTGTCATTCAACAATGATGTTGGCTGCCACGACGCCTTCGCGAGCAAGCCCGCTTCCACAAAAGGGCACCTGTTTTTCAGGGACATCGTGGCATACTGCCGCGCATGACTTTCGACTCTCCCTTAAGCGCCTGGCAACACGCGATCGAGCACAAGGGTTTCATCCAGGATGAAGCCCAGGAGCACGCGGTCTGGGCCCTGCAAAAATGCCATGAAGCCTTGCACGCCGGCGCCCGTTCGGTCACGGGCGTGTACTTGTGGGGCCCGGTCGGGCGCGGCAAGACGTGGTTGATGGATCAGTTTTATCAGAGCCTGCGGGTGCCGGCCCGACGTCAGCACTTTCATCATTTCATGGGCTGGGTGCATCAGCGCTCGTTCCAGCTCACTGGCATCGCCGATCCGTTGCGGGCGTTGGCCAAAGAGTTGGCGGCGGAAGTACGGGTGTTGTGCTTCGACGAACTGTTCGTCAATGACATCGGCGACGCGATCATTCTCGGGCGGCTGTTTCAGGTGATGTTCGACGAAGGCGTGGTGGTGGTCTGTACCTCCAACCTGCCGCCGGACGAGCTCTACGCCGATGGCTTCAACCGCGATCGGTTTGTCCCGGCGATTGCTGCGATCAAGGCGCACATGCAAGTGGTGGCGGTGAATGGTGCCGAGGATCATCGCCTGCATCCGGGCGCGGGTCAGCAGCGCTATTTTGTCACTGCGCCGGGACAGGGCAGTGCTCTGGAGCAGGTCTTCCAGTCACTCAATACCGGGCAGCCCGCCAGCGCCGAGCCGGTGCCCGTCGGCCATCGAGTGCTGAACGTGGTGCAGGCCAGTGCGACGGTGCTCTGGTGCCGCTATGCCGATCTCTGCGAGCAACCGTTTGCCGCGATGGACTTCATCGCGCTGTGCGACAGCTATCGATCTATTCTGTTGAGCGACGTGCCGAACCTCAGCGCGCAAAAACGTGAAGGGCGAATCGCCCGTGGTACCGAAGACGGCTCGGCGCAGGTGGTGGCCGGTGACCGCGAACTGCCGCAGCTGTCGGTGCACGACGACGGTGTACGCCGCTTCATTGCCTTGGTCGACGAGTGCTACGACCGTAAGGTCCCGCTGTACATCGAGGCTCAGGTACCGATGGAAGCGCTGTACACCGAGGGTTACCTGGAGTTCCCGTTCCGGCGCACCCTCAGCCGTTTGCAGGAGATGCAACTGCAGCGTTTTGCCGAAGCCTGAGTGAGGAGGGCGCGCTCAGGATCTCGCTTGACCAGGCCGAACCAAGGCACTGATATGCGAGCAGTGACGCCCTTTTTATTCTTCCCGGGTTGTCGCCCACAACAGGCTCGCGTTAAGGTCGAGCAGCCTTTCAGGTGCGCACCTTGCACGCCGGGGCCACGACCGGGGATGGAAATGGATTCCGCAGAAATTCTTGTGCTACAAGCCAGCTACACCAATCCAGTGCACGCCGAAGCCATCGGCATCGTGCTTAATCATTACGCAGAAGATCCCATGGGCGGCGGCCATTCGATTGCCCCCGAGCTGCTGCGTCGCCTGCCTGAAGAGTTGGCGCGCAGGCCGCACGCGTTCAGCGTGCTGGCGTTCGTCGGCGGTGAGCCGGCAGGGCTGGTGAATTGTTTTGAAGGTTTCTCGACGTTCGCCTGCAAACCTCTGGTCAATGTTCACGACGTGGCAGTGGTGAGCAAATTTCGCGGCCTCGGGCTGAGTCAGAAGATGCTGCGCAAGGTCGAGGAAATTTCCCGTCAGCGCGGCTGCTGCAAGATCACGCTGGAGGTGCTGGAAGGCAATGCGGTGGCGCAGAACGCCTACAGCAAGTTCGGTTTCGCCCCGGGGATGTTCGACCCGGATCATGGCCGCATGCTGTTCTGGATCAAGAATCTGCCGACATAAAAAAAGGCGCCCGGTCAGGGCGCCCAACTGTCATCTCCGAGGCCAGAGCGGAGCCATCGGAGGTCCATCGGTTGCTCAATGAATCAGTTGCGATAAGACTCGGTGACTTGCGCGGTCTGGTCGTTCGGAACCTTCAGTTCCGCAGCTTTGCTAGCGCTCTGCTGTTCGTTTTGCGCGTGGTGGACCGGGAAGTTGTCGTAGTAATGTCGCATGCGTTCGGCGCCGCCTTCGGCAAAGGCGCTGGCGGAGCCGAGGGCGAGTAGCCCGGCGAGAATAGCGGTGGTGGTTTTCATGGTGCCTCCTACTGAAAAACGTGGGAGCCGTTCGTCCATGAAGCAGATCTCGACGCAGAGTGTCCCGGGTGGAAATTAACTCGGGGTTAAGCGACGCTCTTCGCGCCGATGGCGTGGGCATTCAACCGCAGGAAATGTTCCCCGATAGCACCGACCTCGGTGAAAAGCTGCGCGCAACGTTTGCCCAATCAACGGCGGCGGGTATGCTGATGGCCTGCCGAGGAGATAGAAATGGCCTACGATTTTGACCTTTATGTAATTGGTGCCGGTTCCGGCGGTGTGCGCGCTGCGCGCTTTGCCGCCGGTTTTGGCGCGAAAGTGGCGGTAGCCGAGAGCCGTTACCTGGGAGGCACCTGCGTCAACGTTGGCTGCGTGCCGAAAAAACTGCTGGTGTACGGCGCACATTTCGCCGAAGACTTCGAGCAGTCGTCCGGCTTCGGCTGGAGTCTGGGTGAAGCGAATTTCGACTGGGCGACGCTGATCGCCAACAAGGACCGCGAGATCAATCGCCTCAACGGGATTTATCGCAACCTGCTGGTCAACAGTGGCGTGACCCTGCACGAAGCCCACGCGAAGATCGTCGGCCCGCACGAGGTCGAGGTCAATGGTGAGCGTTTCACCGCGAAAAACATTCTGATTGCTACCGGTGGCTGGCCGCAGATTCCGGAAATTCCGGGGCACGAACACGCGATCAGTTCCAATCAGGCGTTTTTCCTTAAAGAGCTGCCGAAGCGGGTGCTGGTGGTCGGTGGTGGTTACATCGCTGTCGAGTTCGCCGGGATTTTCCACGGTCTGGGGGCGAACACCACACTGCTGTATCGCGGTGATCTGTTCCTGCGTGGCTTCGATGGCTCGGTGCGCAAGCATCTGCAGGAAGAACTGACCAAGCGCGGCATGGATCTGCAATTCAACGCCGACATCGCGCGTATCGACAAACAGCCAGACGGCAGCCTGAAGGCGACTCTAAAGGATGGTCGCGTACTGGAAGCCGACTGCGTGTTCTACGCCACCGGGCGGCGTCCGATGCTGGACAACCTGGGCCTGGAAAACACCGATGTGCAGCTCACCGACAAGGGCTTCATCAAGGTCGACGAGCAATACCAGACCAGCGAACCGTCGATTCTGGCACTGGGTGACGTGATTGGTCGCGTGCAGCTGACGCCAGTGGCACTGGCCGAAGGCATGGCGGTGGCGCGGCGCTTGTTCAAGCCTGAGCAGTACCGTCCGGTGGATTACAAGATGATCCCGACTGCCGTGTTCAGTCTGCCGAACATCGGTACTGTCGGTCTGACTGAAGAGGAGGCGCGGGAGGCGGGCCATGAGGTGGTGATTTTCGAGAGTCGCTTCCGCCCGATGAAGTTGACCCTGACCGAGTGTCAGGAGAAAACCCTGATGAAGCTGGTGGTTGACGGCAAGACCGACAAAGTTCTCGGCTGCCACATGGTCGGGCCCGACGCGGGTGAGATCGTCCAAGGCTTGGCGATCGCGCTGAAGGCTGGCGCGACCAAACGTGACTTCGACGACACGATCGGGGTTCACCCGACGGCCGCCGAAGAGTTCGTCACCATGCGTACGCCGGTCGGCGCTTAAGTTTCCTTCGCTTTGGCTGTGTCTGGCGCTGCCGCAACGGTAGCGGCCAGACGCAAGCTATCCTCAAGGCTGGTCTGAGTCTTGGTCAGTTCCTTTTCCAGTGACTGATTGAGCAGCAGCTGTTCGTCAATGTTCTGTTTCAGCGTCTGACTTTCCAGCAGGGCCACGCGCAAGCGTTCCTGGAGGAGGGTGCGTTCGTTGTCGACGCGAGTCGCTTGCTCCAGCAACTGATCCTGACGCTGATTGCTGTGCTTGAGTTGATCCTGTACCAGGCTCAGCTCGCGCTGGGTGCCACGGTTTTCGGTGAGCAGGCGCTCGTTGTCACGGTGCAACTGGGTGATCTCGTCCTGACGTACCAGCGCACTTTGTTGCGCCTGGCGCAATTCCATCTGCAATTGCTGGAGCTGCCCTTCGTGACGGGCCTGTTCCTGCTCGCGCTGCTCTTTGCTGGCGTTGCGGTAATGCTCAAGGGCATCGCGGGCGTGCAGGTGTTTCTCTTCCAGTGAGCGGATCTGTTCGTCCTTGTCTTGCAGACGCAACTCGAAATCGGCCAAGGCCTGGTTCAGTCCGGCGTTGCGGGTTTGTTCGGTCTGCAGCATCGAGCGGGTTTCTTTCAGTGCCTCGGATTCCCGTGCCAGTGCTGCGCCTTGAATGTCGTGCTGTTGTTCCAGTTGCTCGAGTGCCTGGCGCACCTGCTTGAGTTCCGCTTCCAGGGTTTCGCGCTGCTCCTCGAACTGCTCGCGCGCTTGTTCGATCGGCTCTTGCGCCTGTTCTTTCAGGCGCTGGGCGAGACGCGAGACCAGTGCGGTCAGCTCGTCATTGATCGGTTCTGCAGACGCTTCGGCCGGTTGGCTGCCGTCATCCAGCTCTTTCAGATAGCGATGGATCGTGGTTTTCGAACCGGTGTTGCCCAGTTCGATGCGTACTGCATCGATGCTGGGGTGTTCGCCCCGGGCCAGAATCGCTGCTCGCGCGATCTGTACCACTGCTTTGTTTACGCCACCACGGGCCATGTGAACTCCTACCGTTTCGTACTGTGGTACATGCCACTAAAGTACGCAGTGTACCACGCTGAAAATAAAGTTAAATGCTTGATTAATCACAGGCGGGATATACTGGTATTACCCAATGTCAGATGCCAGAATTGGTTTTTTCATCCCGAAATCAGTACGCCTGCGAGAACACTGCCCATGAGCGAGATCGATCGCTATCTGCAAGCCGCTACCCGTGACAACACCCGCCGCAGCTATCGTTCGGCGATCGAGCATTTCGAAGTGAAGTGGGGCGGGTTCCTGCCGGCGACGGCCGACAGCGTGGCGCGTTATCTGGTCGAACATGCCGGCGTGCTGTCGATCAATACGCTGAAGCTGCGCTTGTCGGCGCTGGCGCAGTGGCACAACAGTCAGGGTTTTGCCGATCCGACCAAGGCGCCAGTGGTGCGCAAGGTCTTCAAAGGCATTCGGGCGCTGCATCCGGCGCAGGAAAAACAGGCCGAACCGCTGCAACTGCACGATCTGCAGCAGGTGGTCGACTGGCTGGAGCAGGAAGCCAGCAATGCCAGACAAAATCAGGATCGCCCGCAGTTGCTCAAGGCCTATCGCGATCGGGCACTGATCCTGTTGGGGTTCTGGCGTGGCTTTCGCAGCGATGAGTTGTGTCGTCTGCAGATCGAGCATGTGCAGGCGCACACCGGCAGCGGCATCACTCTGTATCTGCCGCGCAGCAAGGGCGACCGCGACAACCTCGGGCAGACGTATCAGGCGCCGGCGCTACTCAAGCTGTGCCCGGTGCAGGCTTATATCGACTGGATCACCGAGGCGGCGCTGGTACGCGGTCCGGTGTTTCGCGGTGTCGACCGCTGGGGACATCTGAGCGATGAGGGCTTGCACGCCAACAGCATCATTCCACTGCTGCGTCAGGCACTGGAACGCGCCGGCATTCCGGCCGAGCGCTACACCAGCCATTCCCTGCGCCGCGGCTTCGCTACCTGGGCGCATCAAAGCGGCTGGGATCTGAAATCGTTGATGAGTTACGTTGGCTGGAAGGATATGAAGTCAGCCATGCGCTATGTTGAAGCCAGCCCCTTTCACGGGATGGCTCGGATTACGGACAAGCCGCTTTCGTCGTAGATATCGTTTTCTTCTATTAATACAGTCAGCTAATAGCGAAAACAAATCAGCAGCATCAGGTTTGCCAATGAGCCATCCGTCGAGTGAGTGGGTAGGATTCACCCATCGAATTCACAACCCTGACGGAGAGTCATCAATGCCTATCATCAACAGCCAAGTAAAACCGTTCAAAGCTACCGCGTTCAAAAACGGCGACTTCGTACAAGTCTCGGACGCTGACCTGAAAGGCAAATGGTCCGTAGTGTTCTTCTACCCAGCCGACTTCACCTTCGTTTGCCCAACCGAGCTGGAAGACCTGGCCGACAACTACGCTGCGTTCCAGAAACTGGGCGTGGAAATCTACAGCGTTTCGACCGACACCCACTTTGCTCACGCTGCCTGGCACAACACTTCGCCAGCGATCGGTAAAATCGAATACACCATGATCGGCGACCCGACCCACGTCATCTCCCGCAACTTCGACGTGCTGATCGAAGAAGCTGGCCTGGCTGACCGTGGCACCTTCGTGATCAACCCTGAAGGCCAGATCAAAATCGTTGAACTGAACGATGGCGGCGTTGGCCGTGACGCTTCCGAGCTGCTGCGCAAAATCAAGGCTGCTCAATACGTTGCTGCTCACCCAGGCGAAGTTTGCCCAGCCAAGTGGAAAGAAGGCGAGGCCACTCTGGCTCCGTCCCTGGACCTGGTCGGCAAGATCTAAGTCTGTGACGCACGCAACACAGGGCGGGACTCCGCACCTACTTCAGTAAGCTGCACCGCCCATTAAAAAAGCCCGGGCGAGATTCGCTCGGGCTTTTTTTCGCCTCGAATAAAGACACAGGAGATCGCCCGTATGTTGGACGCCAATCTTAAAGCCCAGTTGAAATCGTACCTGGAACGGGTCACCCAGCCGATCGAGATCGTTGCTTCCCTCGACGACGGTGCGAAATCCCGGGAAATGCTTGACCTGCTGAAAGACGTTGCCAGTCTTTCGAGCCAAATTACCCTGATCGACAGCGGCACCGATGCCCGCAAGCCGTCGTTCTCGATCAATCGTCCGGGTGCCGACATCAGCTTGCGTTTCGCCGGCATCCCGATGGGCCACGAATTCACCTCGCTGGTGCTGGCCCTGTTGCAAGTCGGCGGCCACCCATCGAAAGCCAGCGCCGAAGTGATCGAACAGATCCGCTCGCTCAAGGGCGAGTTCAGCTTCGAAACCTACTTCTCGCTGTCGTGCCAGAACTGCCCGGACGTGGTTCAGGCGCTGAACCTGATGGCCGTGCTGAACCCGAACATCCGTCACGTCGCCATCGACGGCGCGCTGTTCCAGGACGAAGTCAACGATCGCAAGATCATGGCTGTGCCGAGCATCTACCTCAACGGTGAGAACTTTGGCCAGGGCCGCATGGGTCTGGAAGAAATCCTCGCCAAACTCGATACCGGCGCCATCGAGCGTCAAGCCGAGAAGATCAGCGCCAAAGAGGCCTTTGATGTGCTGGTGGTCGGCGGTGGCCCGGCCGGTGCTTCGGCCGCTATCTATGCCGCCCGTAAAGGCATTCGCACCGGTGTCGCGGCCGAGCGCTTCGGCGGTCAGGTGCTGGACACCATGGCCATCGAGAACTTCATTTCCGTGCAGGAAACCGAAGGCCCGAAACTGGCCACGGCGCTGGAGGAACACGTCAAGCAGTACGACGTCGACATCATGAACCTGCAACGCGCCGACAAGCTGATCCCGGGCAAGAACGGCGAGCTGCACGAAGTCCACTTCGCCAGTGGCGCGACCCTGAAAGCCAAGAGCGTGATTCTGGCGACCGGCGCACGCTGGCGTGAAATGAACGTGCCAGGCGAGCAGGAATACCGCAACAAAGGCGTGGCGTATTGCCCGCACTGCGACGGTCCGTTGTTCAAAGGCAAGCGTGTGGCGGTGATCGGCGGCGGTAACTCCGGCGTGGAAGCGGCCATCGACTTGGCGGGTATCGTCTCCCACGTGACCCTGCTGGAGTTCGACGTACAACTGCGTGCCGACGCGGTACTGCAACGCAAACTGCACAGCCTGCCGAACGTCACCGTGATCACCAGTGCGCAAACCACTGAAGTCACCGGCAATGGCGAGAAGGTCAACGGCCTGCGTTACAAGGATCGCAAGACTGACGAACTGCGCAGCGTCGAGCTGGAGGGGATCTTCGTACAGATCGGTCTGCTGCCGAACACCGACTGGCTCAAAGGCACCATCGAGCTGTCGCCGCGTGGTGAGATCATCGTCGATAACCGTGGCGAAACGTCGATCCCGGGGATCTTCGCGGCGGGCGACGTGACCACTGTGCCGTACAAACAGATCGTGATTGCGGTGGGCGAGGGCGCCAAGGCTTCCCTCAGCGCGTTCGATCACTTGATCCGTACGTCGGCACCGGCGTAAACATCAGTCGCTGAAATGAAAAAACCCATGAGCGATCATGGGTTTTTTTATGCCTGACACAAATCCAATTGTAGGAGCGGGCTTGCTCGCGAAAGCGTCCTGTCAGCCAACACCTGCGTTGCATGACTCACCGCTTTCGCGAGCAAGCCCGCTCCCACAAAGGCTTTTTATGCAGTCAGTTACAGCGGCGCAGGCTGGATGATTTCAACCCAGTAGCCATCCGGGTCCTTGATGAACGCCAGGCTTTTCATGCGGCCATCGGTCAAACGCTTCTGGAAATCACAGCCCAGTTCTTCAAAACGTGCACATGCCGCAACGATATCCGGAACCGAGATGCAGATGTGGCCGAAACCGCGCGGGTCAGTGTTGCCGTTGTGATAGGCGAAGTCGGCATCGTTTTCAGTGCCGTGGTTGTGGGTCAGTTCGAGGATGCCGGGAATCGACTTCATCCACTCGGTGCGGGCAGCGGCGTCGGCCGGGATCTGCGCCTTGTCGACCAGTGCGAGGAAGTACAGGCTGAACTCAGCTTCCGGGAAATCACGTTTTTCCACCAGCGAGAAACCCAGCACGCGGGTGTAGAAATCCAGCGACTGGGTGATGTCCTTCACGCGCAGCATGGTGTGGTTGAAGACGAAGTTGCGGGTTGCGCTGTCTGGAGTGGCGGTGACGCCGGGGAAAGTGTTCAGTTCGTGCAGGCTCATAGGCCCTCCGTAACAATGGGGCGAGTGAATGGGCGCAATGATACGCATGCGGGGCGGCATCGCCAAACCGAATGCGCGGCTTGCTCTGTGGACGGCCGGGCCTCAGACTTTGCAGCTCAATCTGCGAGTGCCTCTGGTAATGATCCGACCGTTCAAAGCGCTGTTCGTTTGCCTTTTCTCGTCTTTGCTTGCCGCTCCTGCGCTGGCGGACCAGCCGAGCATCACTTGGCCTGCTGGCTGGGAAGTAGAGGCGCTGCCGGATCAAGCTCCTCAGGTTTCGCGCCAGCGCGCGGTGAAAACCGACACCGACGGCAATCAGGTCATGGTGATGGAGTTGACCATGACTCAGGTGGAAGCAGGTCATCAGGTCAATGTGGCGGGCGTTCTGCTGGAGATGCGCAAATCGATACAGAAGGACTTCTTCCAGGGCGGCTATCAGAGTGTTTGCAACAAGGTACACCCGGCGAAGCTCGGCTCTTTGGACGCGCAGGAAACCACCTGCACGATCACTGAAAACGGTCGACATGTGTTGTCGCAAACTTTGGTTGCTGCGGCCGCAGCGGATAAGGCTTATGTACTTTCTTACGCTGGGCAGGCCGAGGTTTATAAGGCAAGCGCCGAGGAAATAGTCGCAGTGAGAAACAGCTTGAAACTTTAATCGTCTGTTTGCACCTCGACCGGTTTAGATACCCGAAGGAATTAAGCACAAAGTTTAGCGGCGATTACGATTGCAACATCCCGGCGCAAAATGTTTAGCCTCGCGGCTTGTGTGTGTTAAGGCGGATTGATAACTAGCGTGGGGGAAATCGTTGCTTTTGTTAGATATTGTCGAAAAAAAGCCCCGCATAAAGCAGGGCTTGTTTGTTGACGCAAGATTAGCCGCGCAACCAGGAATCAACGGTAGCTGCACCGTACTGTTCCTTCCAGGCTTTCAGGCCACGGTGGTTGCCGCCCTTGGTTTCGATCAGTTCACCGGTGTGCGGGTTTTGATAAACCTTGACCACGCGAGCACGGCGGGTTTTTGGTGCGGCGGACACTTGCAAGCCGGACTTGGACGGGTTCGGATCGAGGATGGCGATGATGTCTTTCAGGCCTTTGCCGTAGGTTTTCATCAGCCCCTGGAGCTTTTCTTCGAATTCGATTTCTTTCTTGAGCCCGGCATCGTTCTTCAGCGATTCCAGCTGCTTGAGCTGTTCCTGAAGGGCCTTTTCAGCTGCACGAAATTCAGCGAGTCTGGACAATATCTTTACTCCAATAGTGTGTTTGGCTGATACCAACCGCAAACAAAGCTATAAGCCAAGAGCCTTGAAGCGACTCGGTGATAATGGCTCACCTGCCAATCTTGCACAGGCTGAAAAAATTGTAGTAGTTAATGCGCCAAGAGTAAATCCTGATCTTGTCGTCATGTAACAACAGTGGTGTTTTGTATCAATTTGGTGCGTCCGATCGCAGTGCCGGGGTTAATTTGTTTTTAGTTAATGGTGACTTAATGCATCGATGAAGTCGGCGCCGGGCATGGGTTTTCCGAACAGATAGCCCTGCAGGAAGTTGACGTGGTGTGCAGTCAGATAGTCAGCCTGTGCCTGAGTTTCTACACCTTCGGCAACAATACCCAGGTCGAGCTTGGCCGAGAGCTCGATAATCGTGTCCAGAATATGTCGCGATAATGCGTCGATCCCGATCATCGCGACGAAGCTTTGATCAATCTTGAGAAAGTCCACATTGAATTTGCGCAGGTAACCCAGGCTTGAATGCCCGGTGCCAAAGTCGTCGATGGCGATCATCACACCCAGCGTATGCAACTGCTCGAACAGTTGGTGCGTGATGTCGCTCGGCTCGATCAGCTCACGCTCGGTCAACTCCAGCACCAGGCTGATGCTGCCGGGTGCGAACGCAGCGAGAAACTCGCGACAGTCTTCGACCAGTTGCAGATCGTGACAGTGACTGGCGGTGATGTTGATACCGATGTGAAACGGTTTGTTGAAACCTGCAGACAACGGGCCGAGCAGGGCGGCAGTCTGCTGCATCAGGGCGCGGGTCATGGGCACGATCAGGCCCGAATGTTCGGCAAACGGGATAAACATGTCCGGGCGCACCAGACCTTCTTTCGGATGTTTCCAGCGCATCAGCACTTCGGCACCGGACCACTTTTTACTGTCGCCATGCACCACTGGCTGGAAATAAGGGATGAACTCGCCTGCCTCCAGAGCGCGCAGCATTTCATGGCTGGGTGAGGTGGAGCGCCGCTGCAGGACGTGGCCGATAGCACCGGAGATGATCCCGAAAAAAATCAGCAGGCTGAACAGCGGCGGGTATTCGTCGGCCATATAACGCCAGGTTTCGCCCTGCGGGAAGCCTGCGGCGACGCTGAAGGCATAGCGCGAAGACACCAACATACTTTGTGCCACCGGCAACGGCGGCAGGTTGCCTTGATGCACCTTGCCATCGGCGGACAGCCAGTTGTCGCCAACCTGCAGCACCAGCAGCGTCTGTCGGCCAATCAGGCGCAGGACGTTGCTCAGGTGATAGCCATCGAGCGTGGTCAGCGCGCCGCCGCGACCTTCGCTGAGCCGATACACCAGCAGCGCGGTGTTGGGCGTAACGGGATTGCCGTTCATCAACCACAGCTTGCCTTGGGTGTAGTCGCCCGGGTTCACGGCTTCCTTGTACTCACCGAACAGCGAGCTGCAATAGAGATTGTTGTCCCACACCAGATTGGTCGAGCGCACGAAAGGCCGACGGGTCACCTGTTCACGCAACGCCAGTTTGACGCTGTCGCAGGGCTGGCCGGCCAATGGCAGCAGATCGCTGGCGGCCTGGGCGGTGTTGTCGAGCATCAGTTCGACCTGACGCAACGCCTCATCGGCGGTGTTTTGCGTGCTCTGCTGCAAGGTGCGCTCGGCTTGCATATACAGAATCCCCGTGCCCAGAAGCACCGGCAGCAGGGCGCAAAGCAGGGTCACAATCATGCGCACGCTACGTTTGCGGCGGGGTCTGACAGTCAACGGCATGGGCACATCCTGTTGCAATGGAAGGGGAAACTCTCGAATGCAGGCCTGGCAACGGCGCGCCTGTGAAACACCGCGGAGTCAAGAGGCATGATAGATGGCCGTTGGCGCTTGCGCTGCTCAAGGCGAGTTGAGCTGCGTGGCGAGTTCGATACAGGCTCAGCTTGTTTACCTGTGCAACAAACCCCTTGCACCGATGCGAAAAAGGCGGATTTTATAGAGAGGGCAGACAACCCTATTTACGCTGTGTAGAATCGGGTTACGCATACAATAATAATCGTCTTCTGGCAGCAGAAGCCTCGCCCGCAAGAGCCTTGGGTCGACAATGAAGATATTCGGGTTTCAACTGATCTACGGTGACTTCCTCGCCCGCAGTGTGCGAGGCATCTCCTGCGCACCACCCAGCGATCTCAGCATTACTGACAAATAACCCTGGTTAATTGATAAGAATGATGAGGCGTCACCATGGCAGATTTATACGAAAACCCAATGGGCCTGATGGGCTTTGAGTTCATCGAGTTCGCATCGCCGACTCCTGGCACCCTGGAGCCGATCTTCGAGATCATGGGCTTCACCAAGGTCGCAACCCACCGCTCCAAGAACGTGCACCTGTACCGTCAGGGCGCGATCAATCTGATCCTCAACAACGAACCCAATAGCGTCGCTTCGTACTTCGCGGCCGAACACGGCCCGTCGGTGTGTGGCATGGCGTTCCGCGTCAAGGATTCGCAAAAGGCCTACAGCCGCGCGCTGGAACTCGGCGCCCAGCCGATCCACATCGAAACCGGCCCGATGGAACTCAACCTGCCAGCGATCAAAGGCATCGGCGGTGCGCCGCTGTACCTGATTGACCGTTTCGGCGAAGGCAGTTCGATCTACGACATCGACTTCGTGTTCATCGAAGGCGTTGATCGCAATCCGGTCGGTGCCGGCCTGAAGATCATCGATCACCTGACCCACAACGTGTATCGCGGGCGTATGGCTTACTGGGCCAACTTCTACGAGAAGCTGTTCAACTTCCGCGAGATCCGCTACTTCGACATCAAAGGCGAATACACCGGCCTGACCTCGAAAGCGATGACCGCACCGGACGGCATGATCCGCATCCCGCTGAACGAAGAGTCGTCCAAGGGCGCCGGGCAGATCGAAGAGTTCCTGATGCAGTTCAACGGCGAGGGCATCCAGCACGTGGCGTTCCTCACCGACGACCTGATCAAGACCTGGGATCAGTTGAAGAAGATCGGCATGCGCTTCATGACCGCGCCGCCGGACACCTACTACGAAATGCTCGAAGGCCGTCTGCCGAACCACGGCGAGCCGGTGGATCAACTGCAATCGCGGGGTATCCTGCTCGACGGTTCGTCGAACCCGGACGACAAGCGTCTGCTGCTGCAGATCTTCTCGGAAACCCTGATGGGCCCGGTATTCTTCGAATTCATCCAGCGTAAAGGCGATGATGGTTTCGGCGAGGGCAACTTCAAGGCCCTGTTCGAATCGATCGAGCGTGATCAGGTGCGTCGTGGTGTGCTGACCACCGAGTAATCCGCCACTAGAATGAAAAAGTCCCGGCTTGCAGTCATGCACAGCCGGGATTTTTTTGCGTCAGCAAAACTGTGGGAGCGGGCTTGCTCGCGAATTCGGTCTTTCGTTCAAGGTCTTTGTTGACTGACCTGACGCTTTCGCGAGCAAGCCCGCTCCCACAGTAGTCTTGTATTGCTTTTAAGAGCGGCGTTGTCGCATCAAGTGCTTGAAGCCTTCGAAGATCAGCACCAAAACGGCCAGCCAGATCGGAATGTAGGTCAGCCACTCGCCGGCCTTGATGCTTTCACCGAGCAACAGCGCCACACCGAGTAGCAGCACCGGTTCCACATAACTGAGCAAACCAAACAGGCTGAACGGCAACAAGCGGCTGGCGATGATGTAGACCACCAGCGCCGAAGCACTGATGAGGCCGAGCAGCGGAATCAGCCACAGCAGCCCCGGATACTGATCGAACACGCCAAAGCCTTGCTCGCCACCGCGTACAAACCAGTAGGCCACCGGCAGCATCAGCGTCATGTCGACCCATAGACCGCCAAGGTTGTCAGTCTTCAAGCGTTTGCGCAGCACGAAGTACAGTGGATACCCGACCACGACGACCAGCGTCGCCCAGGAAAAACCGCCGACCTGATACAGCTCGTTCGCCACACCCAGGATTGCAAAGAACACCGCGATTTTCTGCAGGTACGACAGGCTGTCGCCGTACACAATGCGCCCGGTCAGCACCATCGCCAGCGGCAACAGGAAATAACCCAGCGACACGTCGAGGCTGTAGCCATTGAGCGGCGCCCACATGAACAGCCACAACTGCACGCCGAGCAAACCGGCCGAAACGATCAGGCCGCCGATCAGCTTCGGATAGCCCGCAACCCGCCGCAGCAGCTCCAGTACCCGCCGCCATTCACCGGACACCAGCATGAACACGGTCATGCACGGCACCGTCAGCAGCATCCGCCAGCCGAAAATCTCTACGCCGCTCAACGGGGTGAGCAGCGAGGTGTAGTAATACATGACGGCAAACAGCACCGAGGCTGAAACCGATAGAGCGATACCTTTAGACAAACTGTCCTCGCGGGTGGGTGATCAAACAGGGCGCGCAGGATACGTGGTTTTTGTGCTGAATATTGGCCGAGTGCTCATTATTTCCAACATGCACATCGGCGCCGCCCCCTCACCAGCGTAGTCAGTGGATTCGGGCAGAGCCCGAAATCCTTAGCGGGTTCGCGGGCATTACTGTTGTGCTTTCAACGGATTTGCGAAGTGCTCGATGTACATCTGACCAAACCGGTAAGAGGCGTAATCGGTCAAGTGGCCGATGTCACGGTAGACCGGCAGGCCGTCGACGGTCGTCGCGCAACCGGCCTGCGCGCATTGCACGCTTTTCGGATCGATCACCAGCAAGCTCGGGTATTCGGACTTCAATTCATTCAACAGCCTGGCCAATACCGGTTCTTCACTGCCTGACCAGGGTGTCGTGGCGCAGGCGCGGCTTTGCTCGGTACTGCCCAGCGTGCCGCGCAACTTGACCTGCTTCGACAGGCATTCGTTGATCCCCGCCGGCATTCGCAGCGTGCTCAGCAAAAAGACCGGAGTTGCACCTGACTTGACGATAATGTCCAGTGCTTCGCGGATCGCCACCCCCAAGCGTTGGTGAGATAACTCAAGGCTGCGAGGGTCATCCAGGCGGGTAACAACGGCGTCGCTCAGATACGCCTCCCAGATCTGGCCGATGATCACGTACTGAAAGTGATGGCTGGCCACGATGTCGTAGTAACGTTGAGTGGCATCGTGGCACTTTTGATACAGCGCGTTCTTGTATTTGTACCAGTTGTACAAATAGACACCGGGCATCGTCAGGCACGCCGGGTAAGCCTGGGCGAGTACTGAAAGGTTGGCATCTTTGGCCAGTGATTCGACAAAACCCCAATACTGGTTCGAATAGGAATCCCCCATCAGGAACGCGTTGGGCGTGTCCCGCACAGCACCGAATACGCAGCCGGGATCAGCACCGTCGCTGACACCCAGGCAACCCTCCCGGGCAGGCGGAATGGCGGCGCTCAGGGTGTCGAACTGGCTGCTGTAGGCGTGGCCGAAGCGCAATGGCCAACCGTCATGTTTCTCGCCCGCTGCGTGCAGCAGCGACAGGCTGACCGCCGGCACGACCATCAACCAGAGCAGTGTCTTGCCAAACCGTACGCTTGTTCTGCGAAACCGGTTTTCAACCAGTACATAGGAGGCGTAGCCGATGATGAAGGTGGCGATGAAATAAACGGTCGTCAGCAGCGGAGTCAGGGCAAGGCCCATGTAATTCATCACCGCGAGGATTGGCCAGTGCCACAAGTACAGCGAGTACGAGAGCGTGCCAATCAACACCAGCGGTTTGAACGCCAATAATTTGGAGGTCAGGCTGTTATCGCCGATACCGCGAAAGAGCAGCACTGCGGTGGCGAGGCACACGACAATGGCGTGGTAACCGGGAAAGCCAGACAGGATGCCTTCTCGGGTGGCGCAGTAGAAGATCGTGGCCAGCGCCAGCACACAGACCAACGTGGCACTTGTGCGATTGAGCCTGAAGTTTTGCGCACTGAAGATGACGGCGCAGGAGCCGATCATCAATTCGAAGATTCGAGCGGTGAAGAAGTAGTAGTTCTTGTCGGGGTAGGCGCGGGATAGATAGAGCGCGAGCGCCATCGCCGCCAGGGTCAAGCCCAATACCGTCGCCTTGAACACGCTTTTCGCCACATACCGGTCGAGCAGCCAGATACCCAGCGGCAAGGCCAGATACCACTGCCATTCGATGGCCAGTGACCAGGTGTGCAGCAACGGCAAGCTTGCGGCATCGGGTGTGGCATAGCCGGTGGTGACTTTTGAGAAGTACTGGTTGGAAATGATTAACGAGGTGTACTTTTCGCTCTTGAGAAATTCGACATAGTCATTGGGCAAGTACAGCAATGTCGTGGCGATCAGTGTGGCAATCAGCAGTGCAATCACCGCCGGTTGCAGGCGCCAGATGCGCCGGTTGTAAAACCCGGCAAAACTGAATGTACCGTTGTCCAGCGACTTCATGATGATCGAGGTCGTCAGGTAGCCCGAGATCACGAAGAAGATATCGACGCCAATAAAACCCGACGGAAACAACGCCAGGCCGCCGTGAAAAATCAAGACAAGCAGCACAGCGATTGCGCGCAGGCCGTCGACATCCGCACGGTATTGCAGTGAAGGTTTCCCATCTCCGGAGACGGCCCCTGCCAGCGGCGAAGCGTGCGTGGTCGATGCGTCCTTGTTGCCAATTACTTTGAACAGCATCCCGCGCAGAGGCTTGCACGCTAACTGAAGAGGGCGGTTGAACATCATTTATCCCGGGCCATTTGCACACGATCAATCAGCGTTTTCCATTTGATCGCACTTGGTTCAATGAAAAAAAACAGCCGATTGTATCGGCTGTTGTACAACGAGGGAAAAACTTATGGCTGGCGCGGTTTACGGCCCGACACAAAATGGCTCACATCGTTGAACCCCGGTGTCGACGCGTGCCCCGGTGTCACCAGCGAATCGATAAACGCTTCATCCTCCGCCGTGATTTTCACCGCTTGCGCCTTGGTGTACGCGTCCCACTGTTGTTCGGTGCGCGGGCCGACGATCGCCGAAGTCACGGCGCTGTTGTTCAGCACCCAGGCAATCGCGAACTCGACGATGCCCACGCCACGGCCCTGGGTATATTGCTGAATCTGCTGGGCAATGCGCAGCGATTCCACCCGCCATTCGGTTTCCAGAATGCGTTTGTCCTGGCGCCCGGCGCGGCTGTTGGCGTCCGGGGTCACATCGGGTGCGTATTTGCCGCTGAGCACGCCACGGGCCAGCGGGCTGTAAGGCACCACACCGAGACCGTAGGTTTGCGCAGCGGTGATCTGCTCGGTCTCGGCCTGGCGGTTGACGATGTTGTACAGCGGCTGGCTGATCACCGGGCGATCGACACCCAACTGGTCAGCGATACGAATCACCTCGGCAATGCGCCAGCCGCGATAGTTCGACAGGCCCCAGTAGCGAATCTTGCCCTGGCGAATCAGATCGCCAATCGCCGACACGGTGACTTCCAGCGGCGTGTTGTGGTCTTCGCGGTGCAGGTAATAGATGTCGAGGTAGTCGGTGCCGAGGCGCGTCAGGCTGGCCTCCAGACCATTGAAGATGTGCTTGCGGCTCAAGCCGCTGCGGTTCGGCACGCCGTCCGCCGGGCCGAATCCGACCTTGGTCGCCAGTACCCATTCGTGACGGTGTCGGGCGATCGCCTCGCCGACGATTTCCTCCGAACGGCCGTTGGTGTAGACGTCGGCGGTGTCGATGAAATTGATGCCCTGATCCCAGGCCTTGTGGATGATGCGCAGCGAATCCTCTGCGCTGGTCTGCTCGCCAAACATCATCGTGCCGAGGGTGAGGGTGGACACCTGCAACCCCGAGTGCCCCAGTGTGCGGTAGCTCATGCCGAAATCCTTTTGTCGGTGGGAAAACTCCAATCAAATACCAGAAGCATCCCACGGGGCAAAGTGAATTATCGGCTGAGCAATCCGCCTGCAATAAACAAGGGCAAAAAAGATCGCAGCGTGTTTACGCCCGCAACGTGCGCGTCATGCGCAGCGCCAGCAAGCTCCCGCCGACGATCACCCCCGCCAGCAGATACAACGCCGCATCGGTCGAACCGGTGCTGTCCTTGACCCAACCCACCAGGTACGGGCTGAGGAAACCGGCCATCTGCCCCATCGAGTTGATCAAGGCCAGACCTCCCGCCGCCGCGCCCGCGCTCAACATCGCGGTCGGCACCGGCCAGAACATCGGCAGACCGGTCAGCGCGCCCATGGTGGCAATGGTCAGACCGAGGATGGCGATGGCCGGGTTGGCGGCGAAATTCACCGCAATCACCAGGCCGATGGCGCCCATCAGCATCGGCACAACAAGGTGCCAGCGACGTTCTTTGCGCAAGTCCGCCGAACGCCCCACCAGCAGCATGAACACCGCCGCCAGCAGATACGGAATCGCGCTCAGCCAGCCGATCACCAGGTTGTCGCTGAAACCGAGGTTCTTGATGATCGACGGCAGCCAGAAGTTGATCGCGTACACGCCGCTCTGGATGCAGAAGTAGATCAGGCCGAAGGCCCAGATCGCCGGGTTCTTGAACACCGCGAGCAGCGAGTCAGAGGTGGTTTTCGGTTTGTTCGCCAGGTCTTCGGCCTGATCCGCCTCAAGCACCGCGCGTTCATGCGGGCTTAGCCACTTGGCGTTGGCAAAGCTGTCGCTCAGCAGGAAATAGGCGAGGGCGCCGAGGATGACCGTCGGAATACCTTGCAGCAGAAACATCCACTGCCAGCCCGCCAGTCCACCTTGCCCGGCGGCGAAGTGGTTGAGGATCCAGCCGGAAAACGGACTGCCGAGCAGGCCGGAAACCGGGATCGCCGACATGAACAGCGCCATGATCCGCCCACGGCGGAACGTCGGGAACCACTGCGAGAGGTAGAGCACCACGCCCGGGAAGAACCCGGCTTCGGCCGCACCGGTAAACAGGCGCAGGGTGTAGAACTGGGTCGGCGTGGTGACGAACAACAGGCAGGTCGACAGCGTGCCCCAAGTGATCATCATCACGGCAATCCAGCGTCTCGGACCGAACTTGGTCAGCGCCAGGTTGCTCGGCACGCCGCACAGCACGTAGCCGATGAAGAAGATCCCGGCACCGAGGCCGTACACGGTTTCGCTGAACTTCAGCGCGTCGAGCATCTGCAGCTTGGCAAATCCAACGTTGACCCGGTCGAGGTAGTTGAACAGGTAGCAGATGAAAATGAAGGGAATCAAACGCAGGGTGATGCGTTTGTAGACGGCGTTTTTACCGGCGTCGATGGTCTGGGTAGCTGCGGCGCTCTGCGACATGGCGGCTCTCTCTTTATTATGATTTTTTGCGATGCACAGGTTAACGTTGATCGCCCTGAGAGTCTCGGCCACCTGTGGCCGGATTGTCTTTGTGCCTGAGCACAGGGTTTGCCGCCAGACCCTGTGCGGGTGAACAACCGTCCGCGCCTGTTTTAAAGGATTCTAGTCGTTATGTTCGAACTCGATCACGATCTTGCCCAGGATATCGTCGACCGGGCCATGGCCATTTTGCCCTACAACGTCAACGTCATGGACAGTCAGGGTCTGATCCTCGGCAGTGGTGAGCCGGAGCGCATCAACACCCGTCACGAAGGTGCGCAACTGGTGCTGGCCAACGGTCGGGTGGTGGAGATCGACGCGCAAACCGCTGTGCATCTGAAAGGTGTGCAGCCGGGGATCAACCTGCCGCTGTTGCTCGATCAGCGCTTGATCGGTGTACTCGGAATCACCGGCGAACCTGAGCAACTGCGCACCTACGCCGAGTTGGTGCGCATGACTGCGGAAATGCTGGTCGGCCAGCGCAATCAGCAGGCCGAGCAGCAATGGCGGCGCCAGCGTTGCGATGACCTGCTGGCGTTGCTGTTGAGCGAAGCGGGGGACTCGCCACGCTTGGTAGATGAGGCGCAGCAACTGGGCCTCAAACCGCAACTGACCCGGGTGCCGTATCTGTTCGAACTGGGTCTGGAGCACGGGCCGGGGCAGACCGTCGAGGCGTTGAGCGCATGGCTGACCTCGCGGTATCCGGATAGCTGGTGCGTGAGTTCGGCCAAGTCATCGCTGCTGTGGTGTCGGCCGGCGGGGCAGACGGTTGAGCATGATCGTCTGCTGGAAAAGCTTGATGGCCTGGGCTGGAACATTCTGCGCATCGCCGTTGGCGGGCAGGCGGACGGGTTGGCAGGGTTGCGCCGCTGTTATCGGCGGGTCGGCGATCTGCTTGCCTATGGCCGGGACGTGTTGCCGCACTCGCGATTGCTGACCCTCAATCGCTATCGTCTGCCGGTGATGCTCTGGCGCCATCGCAACGATGATGCGCTGGATGAATTGCTCAAACCGTTGCGCAAGGTCATCGCCAAGGACGGCAACGGCCAGTTGCTCGCGACCCTGCGCAGTTGGTGTGAGCATGATGGGCAGAGCCAGGCGTGCGCCGATGCATTGGGCATTCATCGCAACAGTCTGCGTTACCGGATGGAGCGGATTGCCGAGTTGAGCGGGGTTGATCCGTTGCGGCTGGACGGGATGTTGGCGTTGTACCTTGGCGTACAGTTGTTGCCGCAGACTGATCCGGGTTGATTGGGTGTTTTCACCGACGCCTTCGCGAGCAAGCCCGCTCCCACAGGAGGAACGCATTCCAGGGTGGGAGCGGGCTTGCTCGCGAAGAGGCCGGTACATCCAGCGCATATCTCGCTGGGCTTTTGTATAAATGAACAACAATCGCCACCCCCGCTTGTGCAGCGGACAGGCGTCAATGCGCATGCCGACTGGCAGCATGAGGAGCATTGGAACTGGAGAATTCGCATGAAAATCGTCATCGCCCCCGATTCGTTCAAGGACAGCCTGAGTGCCCAAGGCGTTGCCGAGGCCATTGCGCTGGGGCTGGCGCAAGTCTGGCCGCAGGCGACATTGGTCAAGTGCCCGATGGCCGACGGTGGCGAGGGCACAGTGGAGTCGATTCTTGCCGCGTGTGAAGGTGAACTGCGCCGCACCCGGGTGCGCGGCCCGCTGGGTACACCGGTCGACGCCGCATGGGGCTGGCTGCCGCACAACCACACTGCGATCATCGAAATGGCTGAGGCCAGTGGTTTGCAACTGGTGCCTACGGGGCAGCGCGATGCCTGTATCACCAGCACCTTCGGCACCGGTGAACTGATTCGCGCCGCGCTGGATGCCGGCGCGCAACGGGTAATTCTGGCGATCGGCGGCAGCGCCACCAACGACGGCGGCGCCGGCGCCATGCAGGCGCTCGGGGTGAAATTGCTCGATGCGCAAGGCCAAGCGCTGGTGCCGGGCGGTCTGGCATTGGCGCAACTGGCGCGACTGGACCTGAGCGAGCTGGATCCGCGTCTGGCCCGAGTGCGCTTCGACATCGCCGCCGACGTCAACAATCCGCTGTGCGGGCCGCACGGTGCCTCGGCCATTTTCGGCCCGCAAAAGGGCGCGTCACCGGCACAGGTACAACAACTGGATCAGGCGCTGGGACACTTCGCCGAGCTCTGCGCGCATGCGTTGGGCAAGGACGTCCGCGAAGAGCCGGGCAGCGGTGCGGCAGGTGGATTGGGCTTTGCGGCGAAGGCGTTTCTCGGTGCGCAATTTCAGGCCGGCGTTGAAGTGGTGGCCGAGTTGGTGGGGCTGGCCGAAGCGGTTAATGGCGCGGATCTGGTGATCACTGGCGAAGGCCGTTTCGACGCCCAGACCTTGCGCGGCAAGACCCCGTTCGGCGTGGCGCGAATCGCCAAGCAACACAATGTCCCGGTTATCGTCATCGCCGGGACCTTGGGCGAGGGTTATCAGGAACTTTACGGCCACGGCATCGATGCGGCATTCGCCGTGACCAGCGGCCCGATGACCCTGGAACAGGCCTGTGCCGAAGCCCCGCGCCTGTTGCGCGAACGGGCGACTGACATTGCCCGGGTCTGGCAGATGGCCAAACTCAATAGCTGACGCCCTGAAGATGTTGTGGCGAGGGAGCTTGCTCCCGCTCGGCTGCGCAGCAGTCGTCAACCCGCCTGATGCGGAGAAACTGATGATACGTGGTGGCAGGTTATAGGGCCGCTTCGCAGCCCAGCGGGAGCAAGCTCCCTCGCCACAGAAGTAGGGCAAGCTTCAACGGTGTTTCAGTGCTGAAACACCTTGAAAAATATTTTCGCTTTACACGAAATCTTCCTAAAGCCCAGCCGATACAGAGATCAGGCGCACACAGATTCCCTCGAATGGTGACGCCGGACTGAGCCCGCCCCAGGGGTCAGTGATGACGGCAAGGACGCTCGCAGCTACCTCTATCCGAGAGTCCAACCATGTCCTTGCGTAACCTGAATATCGCGCCCCGTGCCTTCCTCGGTTTTGCCTTTATCGCCTTGCTGGTGATTGTCCTTGGTGTGTTCGCCGTCAACCGCATGTCGACTATCCGCCAGGCTTCCATCGACATGGAGACCAATCAACTGCCCAGCGTTGCCTACCTTGGCGTGGTGACGGAAAACGTTCTGCGCCTGCGGATTCTGTCGTTCCGGATTCTGGTCAACCGCGACCCGGCAGGTCTGCAAGAAGCGCAAACACGTATCGGCGTACTGGTGGACAAGGTGCGCAGTGCTCAAGCCAGTTACGCCGCGTTGCCGGCAGAGGGCGAGGAACGTGCGTTGTATCAGACGTTCGCGACCACGCTCGACAACTATCTGCAAGCGCAAAACCAGATGATGGAGCTGTCGCGTCAGGACAAGGTCGACGAGATGCGCACCTTGATCAACACGCGGATCAAGGACGGCACCGACCAGATGGGCGAACAGCTCAACAAGCTGATCGCGATCAACGCGGCGGGTGCGAAAGTCGCCTCCAATCAGGCCGGTGAGCATTACGATAGCGCCATTACCGGCATCATCATCGTCGCTGTGGTGGCGGCACTCGCCACGGTACTGCTGGCCCTGCTGCTGACCCGCAGCATCGTCACCCCATTGAACCGTGCCGTACAGGCTGCGCAAACCATCGCTGGCGGCAACTTGACCCAGTCGATCGAAGTTGACGGCAAAGACGAAGCCACCCAACTGCTGCAAGCCCTGTCCACGATGCAGATCAACCTGCGCAAAACCATCGAACAGATCGCCGGTTCCGCCACCCAACTCGGCGCCGCGGCCGAAGAGTTGAGCGCTGTCACCGAGGAAGCCTCCCGTGGTCTGCAACAGCAGAACAACGAGATCGAACAGGCCGCCACCGCCGTCAACGAAATGACCGCCGCCGTGGAAGAGGTGGCACGCAACGCGGTGTCGACGTCCGAAGCGTCGAACCAGTCGACTCAGGCCGCCCGCGAAGGCCGCGATCAAGTGGTGAAGACCGTCGACGCGATCCAGACCATGACCCATGACGTGCAGAGCACCGCGCAAATGATCGAAGGCCTCGCCGCGCAGGGCCGCGACATCGGCAAAGTGCTGGACGTGATCCGCGCCATTGCCGAACAGACCAACCTGCTGGCCCTCAACGCGGCGATCGAAGCGGCGCGTGCCGGTGAGGCCGGACGCGGTTTCGCCGTGGTGGCGGACGAGGTGCGCGCTTTGGCTCATCGCACCGCGCAATCGACCCAGGAAATCGAAAAAATGGTCGCCGGCATCCAGAACGGCACCGGCGAAGCGGTTTCGTCGATGCAGCAAAGCAACCAGCGCACCCAGACCACCCTGGAAATGGCCCGCGCTGCCGGTGTGGCGCTGGAACAGATCACCCAGTCGATCCACCAGATCAACGAACGCAACCTGGTCATCGCCAGTGCCTCTGAAGAACAGGCGCAGGTCTCGCGTGAGGTCGACCGCAACCTGGTCAACATCCGTGATCTGGCCACGCAATCGGCCGCCGGGGCCAACCAGACCAGCGCCGCCACTCATGAGCTGTCGCGTCTGGCGGTGGATTTGAATGCCATGGTGGCGCGTTTTGTGATTTGAGATAGGGTGAAGGCTGGAGACCGCGCAATCAGGAGACGTGCATGCGCTATTCAGCCTTGACCCAACGAATCGCCGGGGAGGGAGCAGCGGCCTGGCAGATTCATGACCGAGCGCTGGAGTTGCGCGCCGAGGGCGTCGATATCCTGCTGCTGAGCGTGGGCGATCCGGATTTCGACACGCCACTGCCGATCATCCACGGCGCCATCGATAGTCTGCTGGCGGGCGATACGCATTATTCCGAAGTGCGTGGCCGGTTGGCGCTGCGCAAGCTGATTGCCGCGCGCCACCAGCGGCGCAGCGGTCAGGTGGTGGATGCCGAGCACGTGATCGTGCTGCCCGGCGCGCAATGCGCGGTGTATTCGGTGGCTCAGTGTCTGCTGGACCCGGGGGACGAGGTGATCGTCGCCGAGCCGATGTACGTGACTTATGAAGGTGTGTTCGGCGCCTGCGGTGCGACGGTGGTGCCGGTGCCTGTACGGCCGGAAAACGGCTTTAGAGTCGATCCCGCCGATGTCGCGGCACGAATCACGCCGAAAACCCGTGCCCTGTTGCTCAACAGTCCCAACAATCCCTCCGGCGCGAGCCTGTCGCTGCTGATCTGGCAAGAACTGGCGGCGCTGTGCGTGCGCCACGACTTGTGGCTGATCAGTGACGAGGTCTACAGCGATCTGCTCTACGAAGGCGAGCACATCAGCCCGGCGAGCCTGCCGGGCATGGCCGAGCGCACGGCGACCATCAACAGCCTGTCGAAATCCCATGCCATGACTGGCTGGCGCATTGGCTGGTCGATCGGTCCGAAGGTGCTGGCCGAGCATCTGGTGAACCTGTCATTGAGCATGCTCTTCGGTCTGCCGGATTTTGTGCAGAAAGCCGCGGAGGTCGCGTTGGCAAGCGATCTGCCGGAGGTGACGCAGATGCGCGACGAGTATCGATTGCGCCGCGATCTGGTGTGCGAGCGCTTGCGTGGTTGCCCGGGGTTGCAACCGATCCGCCCGGATGGCGGGATGTTCGTGATGGTCGATGTGCGCCAGACCGGGTATGGCGCGCAGGGGTTTGCCGAGCGGTTGCTTGAGGGGTACGGCGTGTCGGTGCTGGCCGGCGAAGCGTTCGGGCCGAGTGCGGCGGGGCATATTCGCATTGGCCTGGTGCTGGACCGGGTGAAACTGGCCGATGCCTGTGCGCGGATTGCGTTGTGTGCGGTGCAGCTGTTGCAGGCGCGTAGTGCCTGACTGTCTTGTGTTGCCTGAACTGGCCTCTTCGCGAGCAAGCCCGCTCCCACAGGGGATGGGTGTGTACATAATTTTATCTGTACACACCGAACCCTGTGGGAGCGGGCTTGCTCGCGAATGCAATCTGCCATTCAGCACATTTTTCAGCCCTGCCAAGCCGCCGAATTCACCAGGTTTGCAGGCTTCTCCCCAGCCAAAGCCTGCAACAGATTCTCCACCGCACACCGTGCCATCGCCTCCCGCGTCTCATGCGTTGCCGAACCCATATGCGGCGTCGCCACCACATTGTTCAACTGCAACAACGGCGAATCATGATTCAGCGGTTCACGCTCGAACACATCCAGCCCCGCCGCGCGAATCCGCTGATGGCGCAACGCGTCGATCAGCGCTGCCTCATCCACCACTTTGCCGCGAGAGATATTGATGAAGATGCTTTCCGGGCGCATCAGCGCAAACTGCTCGGCGCCGATCAGGCCTTCGGTTTGCGCGGTCAGCGGCAGGGTAAGGCAGATGAAATCGGCCTCTCGCAGCAGCGCTTCCAGACTGCGGTACTGCGCCGCAAAACGCGCCTCGACCGCCGGTTTGCGTGACTGACTGTGATAGAGCACTGGCATGCCAAAACCGAAATGCCCACGCTGGGCCAACGCCTCGCCGATGCGGCCCATGCCGATGATGCCCAGGGTCTTGCCGTGCACATCGGTGCCGAAATGCGCCGGTCCGATGTTGCGATGCCATTGGCCGCTGCGCACCATATTCGCCAGCTCGACTACGCGCCGGGCCGTGGCGAGGATCAGCGCGAAACCGGTATCGGCGGTGGTTTCAGTGAGCACGTCCGGGGTGTTGCTCAGGAGAATCTTGCGCCGGGTCAGGTAATCGATGTCGTAGTTGTCGACGCCCACCGAAACGCTGGCAATCGCCTGCAGTTGCGGCGCCAGGTCGAGCAACGCGGCGTCGAGTTTCAGGCTGGCGCCGAGTAAACCATGGGCGCCGGGCAGGGCGTCACGCAGTTTCATCAGGCCGTCGGCGTCGAGGCTTTCGATCAGCGTCACTTCACACTGTTGCTGCAGACGCGACATCAGCGCTGGCGACAGTTTTTTGTACAGCACGACATGTTTTTTCATGAACAAAAATCTCTTCAGGAATGCGCCGGCACGGGACGCGTGACAACGGCTTTGGCCACGACGCGGTCACTGGCGCCAGGCTTGAGAAAAATCGTCAGCACCACCGACAGCAGCAGCGCGCCGCTCATCAGCAGGTACGAGGCACCGGGCGAACCGGTGGAGCTGTTCAGGTAACCGACCAGATACGAGCCGCCGAACGAGCCGAGCGCACCCATGCTGTTGATCAGCGCCATGGCACCGCCGGCGACGTTGGCCGGCAGGATCTCCGGAACGATGGCGAAGAACGGCCCATACGGCGCGTACATGCAAGCACCGGCGATCACCAGCAGCGTGTACGACCACCAGAAATGCTCGGCGCCCAGAGCGTAGGAGCCGTAGAACGCAATGGAGGCGATCAGCAGCGGCGGCCAGACGAAGCGTTTGCGTTTTTGCAGTTTGTCCGAGCCCCACGACACCGCGAGCATGCCGATCACCGCTGCCAGATACGGCAGCGCCGACAGCCAGCCGGCCTCGATCATGTCCATCTGCGCGCCAGCCTTGAGGATCGACGGCAGCCACAGCACAAAGCCGTAGACGCCGATGCTCCAGCAGAAAAACTGCAGCGCCAGAATGATCACCTTCGGCGAACGGAACGCTTCGGCGTAGTTCTTCACCGCTTTGATCCCGACCTGTTCGGCGGCGAGGGCGCTTTCCAGATCGTGCTTTTCCTGGTCGCTCAGCCACTTGGCCTGAGCCGGACGATCATCGGCCAGTTTCCACCAGATAAACGCCCAGATCACCGCCGGCAAACCTTCGATGATGAACATCCAGCGCCAACTGAAGTGTTGCACCAGATAGCCGGAAACCACCGACATCCACAACATGGTCACCGGATTGCCGAGGATCAGGAAGGTGTTGGCCCGCGAGCGTTCGGCACGGGTGAACCAGTGGCACAGGTAGACCAGCATCGCCGGCATCACCGCGGCTTCGACCACGCCGAGCATGAAGCGAATCACGATCAGCCAGTAGGCGTTGGAGACCACGCCGGTCAGCGTGGCGAGGCCACCCCAGAAAATCAGGCTGAAGAAGATCAGCTTCTTCACACTGTGCTTTTGCGCGTAGATCGCCCCCGGCACCTGGAAGAAAAAGTAGCCGAGGAAGAACAGCGCGCCGAGCAATGAAGACAGACCCGGAGTGATCATCAGGTCGGCGGCCATGCCGGACGCGGCGGCAAAGCCGTAATTGGCGCGATCCAGATACGCCAGGCTGTAGGTGATGAACACGATGGGCATGATGTACCACCAGCGGCGGGCGGCGAGGGTTGCAGTTTTCATGGTGTTGCTCCTGAGCTTGTTGTTTTTGTCGCAGCAGGTTCAATTAGCGGGTTTTCTTGGCGGGCCTCATCGCGAGCAGGCTCACTCCTACAAGGGTTATGTGTTTGCCGCTGCACTTATGACTGGCGGAGATCCACTGTAGGAGTGAGCCTGCTCGCGATCAGCGGCCTCGAATTCAGCGATCAGTTCAGATCGGGTCGGCAACCCCTCCATATCCCCGCGACTCTGCACCGCCCGACTGCCAATCCAGTTCGCGCGCTGCACCGCCTCGGCAAAACTCTGATGCTCAAGCAGGGCACTGATCATGCCGACCGCAAAACCATCACCCGCACCCACGGTATCGACGACGTTGGCCACCGGCACCCCGGCGACAAACCCCTGATCCAGTTGCGTGCGGTAATAGGCACCTTGCGGCCCGAGCTTGATCGCCACGGCTTCAGCGCCCTGATCGAGATAAAACGCCGCAATGTCCGCCGGGTCTTCGAACCCGGTCAGCAGCCGACCTTCGCTCAAACCCGGCAGCACCCAATGGGCGAGGGCGGCGAGGCGGTTGATCTCGCGGATCATCTCTTGCTCGCTGGCCCACAGACTTGGGCGCAGATTGGGGTCGAACGACACACTGCGCCCGGCATGGCGCATGCGCGTCATCAGTTCGAAAGACATCTCCCGAGCAGTGGCCGACAGCGCCGGTGGAATCCCGGTGACGTGCAGATGACGCGCGCTGAGCAGGGTTTCGCTGATCGATTGAATGGACAGATGACTGGCCGCCGAACCGCGACGGTAATACTCGACCTGCGGGTCGCTGCCATCGTCGGTGCGCGACTTGAACTGGAAACCGGTCGGATGTGCGCTGTCGACCGCGACATGACTGCAATCCAGACCTTCGCTGGCCAACGTTTCCAGCACAAAGCGCCCGAGTGAATCGGCGCCAACGCGGCTCAGCCACGCTACGTTGAAACCCAGACGCGACAGACCAATCGCCACGTTGCTGTCGGCGCCGGCAATGCGCCGATGAAAGTGTTCGACTTCGGCCAGATCACCGGTTTGTTCGGCGACCAGCATCGCCATGGTTTCGCCAAACGACAGAATATCGATGTCAGACATGGGCAGGCTCCAGGCGCGATTGGCCAAGGCGGGCAAGGGCGGCGACGTGTTCGGTGGTCAACGCCACCAGGTCATCGCCCTGCAACGGGTATTCGGCGGCACGCATAACGCCTTGGGCCATGTGCCGCAACAGTTGTTCCCAAAGATGCAGGTCGCTGACGGCCGGTGGCACCGCCACCAGTTTGCCGTCGGCGCGGCGGGCTACGGCTTTGCAGTGCACGTAGCCGACATGGCGCCCGAGCAGGCGTGCGGCGTTGAGCGCGGACTGGTCCTGCCACTGCCAGTTGCCGATGTCGAAAGTCATCTTGATCGGCAAGTTGTGCTGCTCGACCGCCGCGAAAAAACGCTGGAACGGTTCGATGCGGCCGCCCTGCAAGGTCTGGTCGTTTTCCACCAGCAGTTGCACCGGGCTGGCGCCGAGCAGCTGTTTCAGCACCTGCAAATCACAGTTGTCGGTGAAGTAGCCGAGCGAGACTTTCAGCCATTTCGAACCGAATGCCTCTGCATGTTGCAGGACGTTGATCAGCTCGGGATTGGGCCGTGCCTGCCCGGCGAGCCACAGCTCGCTCGGCGAGGAATAGATGCTTTGCAAGCCCTGCGCCTGGGTAGCGGCATTCAGTTGCGCGGGCACTTCGCGGGTCAGCAACTCTTCGCGCCACTCGATGCGATCGGCACCGGCGGCGGCCAGCACGTCGATGAAGAAGTCCTGGCCGCGTTGGCGCACAAGCTCGGCGCCGTAGCTGGACAGGCTGATGGAAACGGCGGGTTTATTCATTGTTATTTACCTCTGAAACCGGTTTCATTTTTGTTCAAAAAAAATCTGATGGATCTTTGTCGGGCGTTCGGGCGCCATCGCGAGCAGGCTCACTCCTACATTTGGAATGCGCTCCCCCTGTAGGAGTGAGCCTGCTCGCGATGGCGCCATAACAGTCACCGCAAAGATCCCTGGGTAGAACCCCGCTCAACCAGCACCGGCGCAAAATCCAGTCTGCGGGTGGGCTCAACATCCCCCCGCAAGCGCTTGAGCAAACACTCAAACGCCCGCGCGCCAATCTCGGCTGTCGGCTGGGCGAGGGCGGTAATTCCGCTGCCGACCAACGGGTACCAATCCAGGTCATCCAGGGCAATCAGCCCGACATCTTCGAATAGCCTGCAGCCGATTTCGCGCAAGGCGAGGTTGCAGGCCAGCGCAGCCACGCCGTTGGCGCAGAACAGCGCTTTCGGCCCATTCGCCGGTTGCTTCAAGAAGTTCTGAATTTGCGTGGCGAGTTCTGCACCGATTTCCAGCACCGCCCCGGTCAAGTCGGAACGCTGAACCATCTGCTGCTGAAAACTGCTGACCCGCTCGATCCGCGAACTGGTGCCGTCATAAGGCTCAGTCACCAGCAACACATCGCGATAGCCGCGCTGCTCAAGGTGCGTCAGCGCGATCTCGATCGCCTGCGGGTTGTTCAGCCCGACCATGTCGCTGTCGAGGCCATCGACCTTGCGGTCCACCAACACCAGCGGCATTTCCCGGTGCAGTTCGTGGAGTTCTTCACGGTGATGGCCGAGGGTGTTCACGATCAGCCCTTCGATGTTGTACGAGCGCAGCAGCGCCAGGTGCTGGCGTTCCTGCTCGTCATCGCGATCGGTGTTGCACACCACCAGGCTGTAACCGTGCGCACGGCAGGCAGTTTCCACCCCGTGCATCACGGCAATCGAATAAGGGTTGCGGATATCGGCCACCAGCATGCCGATCAGGCGCGTGCGCCCACGTTTCAGGCCGCGGGCCATCTGGTTCGGGCGGTAGCCGAGTTCGGCAATCGCCTGTTCGATGCGCAAGGCGATGGCATCGGAGAGCAGGGTGCGGTCGTCACCGATAAAGCGCGAGACGCTGGCCTTGGAGACGCCGGCGCGTTCGGCCACATCGAGCATGGTGACGCGGCTGCGCTGGGCGGCGGAGAAATCGTTCACGGTTGAGTCTTCTTATTGTCTGAAACCGGTTTCAGGAAACACCAAACACTTTGCCTGCGTCAAGTGAGGATGATCGGTGTAGCGGGGAAAATATCAGTTATGTCCGACAGACGGTAGCAATACCTGTCAGATCTGACAGTTGGAAATATCGAGGTTTAAGCGCCTAATTTTTCTCGAAGCAAAAGCAAAAAAATCTGACTCTCTAGAGCTTTTCGCATAAATCGGTGATGGAAAAATGATTTCGATGCCACCCAGCCAGTCTGCCAGTACGCCAATAAAAATATTGGCACTGCCACTTTCTGTTGAAGGGATCGACGATAGTGATCTGGCCGGGCATGTTTCTCGCGATATTCTGAAAAACGGAACTCGCATTGTTATTCCATATTGGCTAGAACCAGAAGCCAATGACAATTTGTTGGTGATCTTGCGTCAGAACGGGGTAGAAAAAATAATTTATGATGTTGTTTACCCCACACCTCTGACTGTTCCTTTTCTTTATTTCGCCTTGACGCCTCAACACTTGGCAACGGACGGCATCGCATTTCTCTATTACAAAATCTGGAAAGGCTCCGGCGGAAATGATGACCCTTCTCCGGAACGGCGACTTACCATCGATCACACACCCCTTATAAAGCTGCTGCCACCTTGGTTTCCTCATACGACGCTCTGGGGATATCTGAACAACAACACCCGACCTCCTTTGACCAGCGGAGCAACCGTTAGAGTTCAGGAGTTCAATGACATCGCTGTTTCCGGAGATGATGCAAAAATCACATGGCGAGGATATTCAACCTTGAATGGCAGTGGGACTGAAGTGCCCGGCAGTTATGGTTTTTGGGAAAGGCCGCTCTCTGCGAACGATATAGACAAAGGTTTTGATATTGTTGTGCCGTATCTGCCAAACATACTTCCGCTGTTCGATAGTTGTTCTGCAGTTGTTGTTTGTCAATTGTTTCGCGGCGGTCGACTTATTGCTGAATCAGACAAATCGCTTGTGAAGATCGATCAGGCAACACCTGGTCAAAGTAGCCCGTTCGGGTTTAACGAAGGAGAAGGTCAAATGACTGCTAAAGAGAAAATAACGTTTAAAGCAAGAAAAAATCCACCAAAGTTGGGCATGAGTGTGAATGGAATTTATGCGACAGCGATTACAGTCGATACAGTCGCCGATGATTACGTTGAAAAGACTCAGCTCGATACCGGTTTTATTACCTTTAAGTTGGCCGCTTTTGCCCAGCCTTTGGATGGCGATGAAGTCGACATCTTCGCGGCAATCAAAGGACAACCGCTTGAAATGATAATGAGCGCCGTATTGTTGGGACCGGTTGCCACTCGCCCCGACCCTTTCCTAATCAAAGTGGACAAAGCGTTACTTCCGGACTTGCCTCAGCCTGCGACCGCTACTGCGTACGACGTGCAAGTTCTGGTTTACAAGGATGGAGCGGGCACTGACGATCCATCTAACATCCTGACAGTGGTCATTGACGAAAACCCACCTTACGGGCTCAAGTTCCCCACTAAACGACTGACCGTTCCAACGCCAAACGCCACGTTCACCAATGCACCGGCCGATGCGCAACGAACGGTCAACGAAACCTGGATGAGCAACGCCGCCAATGCGGATCTGCAACTGGTTTTCGGCGTGGCGTATGCGAATCGTCGGCTCGATGACACGTTGGAACTCCATCTGGTTTCGGGTGTGGCTCCGAACACTGTGGATACCATCGTATTCAATGGTGTAGTCCCGGCCTCAGGTGCTATTTCGATACCCAACACAGAGCTGCGCAAACACAGGAACGGGCGGGTGATGGCTCATTTCTTCTGGACAGACCATGTCGGGAACAAAAGCCTCAGTTCAACCTCCACCGCCTTGTTGACACTAGGGCTCGCGCTGGATCCGGTTTTGCGTAAGGCCCCGTTGGTGCCGGCAACTGATCCCAATGCCACGACGACGATCTACCTGGATAACTTCCTCAAGGCTGACGGCACTGAAGGGCCTATTTCTGCGATCGTTGAGCGGGCGTTCATCGATAACCTGGAACCGGGTGACCAGGTCCAAGTGTATATCGAAGATGCATTGGACCCTACAAACTTCAAGATGCTGGGCCCTGTTCCTATCACGAGTGCGGACGTAACGTTCCAGTTAGCCTATACAGCCTTGTTCAAAGATCTTTTCGGTACGTACGAGGAGGCCTCGGAATTCAAGATCTGGGCTGAGGTTGTTCGCGGCACCAGTACGTTCCCTTCTCCGGAGCTGTTCTTTTGGGTAGATCTTTATCCAGCAGGAGGGCTGTATCCGGAACTGCCGGAAACAGTAAACCCGAACTTTGCCTCGCCAGTGACTACCGGGTTTTCCCAAATACCCAATGACGTGCAGCCCGGGGATCGTGACAAAGAGGGAAAAATTGAAGTGACATTGGCGCTTACCGATCCGCCGCTGAACTCTACTGAAACAGCCAAGTTCTACCTGGATGGCAAATACGTGAATGAAGTTTCACCCTTCAGCGACATGACGGAGTTCAGCGTTACCGTCCCGGCAATTACCATGGGCGCTTTGCCAACGCCCACCGTGAAAGCTCACTGGACCCGCCAGAAAACAGGTATAGATAAAAACGTCATCAGTTCTCCTTCACAGGACGTAAAGGTCAGCGGCAGGAAAATCGATTTGCTGCAGCCAACCATCCGGATCCGTAATGCGGACAAACAACAGTGTGACTGTTACGCGATGATTAATGCGGCCACTACCGCTACCTGGAGGTTGTTACTCGGCATTCCCAAGGATTCCGTTAATCTGCCGGTTGGCACTGTCATTACTGTGTACATGGAAGCGCACAGCAATGCGACGGCAACCGCCTTGATTGCTGGTACGGAGGACAACCAGCCATATACGATCCAGGCTGCGGGTACTGCTGATTTGGCGAGCCTTGGTAATGCTGCAATCTTTAAGCTTGCACAACCTGTAAGGGGGGCAACTGCCTGGATCAAATTGTGGTACACGGCAAATATCGGCGGGGTTCAAAAATCGGTGGAACTCATCACAAAACTCGACACAATCACTTCAAGCGCAGAGTACTGCGACCGAGAGTCTGTTCCAATACGGTGATGGTTGAACGTTGAGTGTAGTCTTCGCGGGGGAGAGATTTCTCTCCCCCGCGATATTGCTTGTGTTCATAAGCGTAAGCGTCAGTCTTCGCTTTATGTTTGCAGATAATTCCTACTCAATTGAGGATTGTTCCTACATCTTTCGGGGAAATTGCTAATTAGTCTGTCGGACGTTTTTGCGGCGTTTTTTGTCTGTCAGAAAAATCGCTATTAAATTTGTTCGCGGTTCGGAGTTTTCATGACCATACCTTTTCGTTTGAGCCAGCTTTTAACCAACAGCTGTTTGTGTGCCTCGATGATTTTTAGTGCCTCCAATGCGCAGGCCCGAATATTGAACCCCGGAGAGAGCGAGACGGTCACCAACCCTCCGGCACCCGAGGCCTGGACGGTTTCTCAAGGCGGAACTCTGACGATCAACAACGCAAACGCCCTTGCAATTACTTCTCAAGCCGCCAACGTAGTTTTTAATGGCGGTCAAAGTCAGGGAATCGATGCGCGAGATGCCTCCCGACTGAGTTTGTCAGGTGCAACGGTTAACAGTTCGACCGGCAGGGGGGCGATGGCCCTTAGTGACAGCTCTGCAACGATTGACAACAGCACCCTCACCAGCACCAACAGTTTCGGGCTTTTGCTGGGACGTAACATCAACACCCCTGCATCGTCCTCTGCAACCGTCAAGGGTAACAGCGTGATCACCGGTGTTCCTGGCGGTGTGAACGCGGTGGGATTCTCTGTACTGAATCTCATGGACTCGACGGTCGTCGGTACAGGCACCACCAGTTACGGCGTGCAGTTGGGCGGTGCGACGCTGTTGGCAACGGGAAGTACGGTCACCGGCGGACAGGACGGTCTGCAAATCGTGACGGACAACACGGGGGTCAACGCCAGCACCGTGACACTCAACAACACCCGTGTCACTGGCGGAACCGGATCGGCCATCGTATTGGGCTCCTCCGGCAGTGCCGGGACTGTCGCCACCATCAATGTCAGCGGCAATTCCGAACTGGTCGGCGGCAATGGCTCGGTGTTGAAGGCGATCAACCGTTCCACAGCTAACTTCAATGTCGATGGCAGTACCCTGACAGGTGATGTGATTGCCGAAACCGGCAGCACGGTTGCGCTGCTGATGAAGAACGGTGCCACGCTCAACGGCAATTTGCAGAACGTCACCCAGTCCGGATTCGACACGGGCAGTATCTTGAACGGCAATATTGAAGCCGTCGCTGGAACCGCGGCCACCGTCAGCCTGGACAACGGCTCGACCATCAACGGCAACGTCGACAATGTCGCGCGCCTGTCGCTGAACAACGCCAGCAAGCTGACCGGGAACGTCAACAGCGACACTAATGGCAGTATTTCGCTGGATAAAGGCTCGGACATCCACGGTAACGTCGACAATGTCGCCAGCCTCTCGCTGAACAATTCCAGCCGGCTGACTGGCAACGTCATCACCGATACCAATGGCAGTGTGCTGCTGGACAACGGTTCAGTGCTCACCGGCCAGATCAACAACTCGGGCAACTTGACCATCAACAATGCGGCGCAATGGGTCATGACCGGTGACAGCAGCGCGCAAAATCTGAGCATGAACAACGGTGTCGTACAAATGGGCACCAATGAGCAGTTTCAGCAACTGAACGTCGCCAGTCTCACCGGTAAAGGCACCTTCGTGATGGGTACCGACCTGGGAACAGGCAGTACTGACTTCCTGAACGTGACCGGCTCTGCCAGCGGGCAGCATCAACTGCTGGTTTCTGCCACGGGCACCAAGCCGGTTACCGCAGATCCGGTAAAAATCGGCAACATTGCTGCTGGCACGGCTGCTTTTACTCTGGCCAATAAAGACACGGTGGATGCGGGTACATTCGTTTACCGACTGAAGCAGGACGGGCAGGGCCTGTACCTCAACCCCGACAAGGAAACCGTCAGCACCTCGACCAACACGGCTCTGGCCCTGGCAGGCAGCGCACGCAGCGTTGCGAACGCCGAGATGAACATGCTCAGCGACCAGATCGGTGATCGGGGGCTCAGCATCCGGCCCGATGCTTCGCTTCGCGCTGCCAGCGACAGTGACACCACTAAATTGAGCAACAGTGTCTGGGTGCGCACTTATGGGAGCCAGTACAACGTCAAAAATGCCTTCGGTGACGGTTACACCCAGAACCAGAACGGCATCACCGGTGGTGCCGATACAACGGTGGACCTTGCCGGCCGTGCCTGGGTCATCGGTGGCTTTGTGGGGGCCAGTCGCACCAACATGGACCTCAAATATGGCTCCAGCGCAACGGTCGACAGTCTGAATGCAGGCGTCTATGGCAGCACCTACGATGTTGAAAGTGGTGTGTTCGTCAACGTCATGGCCAAGGTCAACCAGTTTGACAACAAGGCCAAGGTCACCATGAGCGATGGCACCCGTGCCAAGGGTGATTACAAGGCTTTGGGCGCCAGCGGTTCGGTGGCAGTGGGCAAGCACATTCGTCGGTCAGACAACTGGTTCGTCGAGCCGCAGGTGCGGGTATCAACCGGCGCGACCCAGAGCGACAGCTATCGGTTGGATAACGGCCTGAAGGTCAAGGCTGACACCATGCGTTCGCTTCAGGGCAATGTCGGTGTAAGGGGCGGCCGAGTCATCGCGCTTGAAAACGGCAGTCTGCTTGAGCCGAGTCTGTCGCTGGGGGCCAATCATGAGTTTGTCAAAGCCAACCGGGTCAAGATCAATGACGACAGCTTCGATGACGATCGCGCCAGCAGCGGGGTCGAATATGGCGCAGGTCTGAAATGGACACCGGCGCAACGCAACTGGCAGGTTTCGGGTCAGGTCGGTGGCAGCAAAGGCAATACGGTCAATCAAGACTGGAACGGCAGTTTGCGCGTCAGTTACTTCTTCTGACGCTCTGAGCTGAAAAACGCCCCGTGCAGCAATGCCGGGACGTTTTTTTTGCGCTCAGCCGAACAGTCCTGCAGCAATATTGATCGAGAAGCCCAGAATCGCCGTATTGAACACAAACCCGATCAACGATTGCGCCAGCACGATCTTGCGAATGTCGCGGGTGGCGACGCCGACATCGGCAGTCTGTACCGCGACGCCGATGGTGAACGAGAAATACAGGAAGTCCCAGTAATTGGGTGTGGTCAGCCCTTCGGCAAAACGCAGGGCTGGTTCCTTGCCGTCCCAGGTGTAGAACAGGCGGGCGTAGTGCACGCAGAAAATGACGCCGATCAGCAGCCACGAACCTACCACGGTGAGGGCGGTGAACGCGTAATGCAGCAGTTTGTGATGGGTATCCAGATCCTTGGTGCCGGCCAGCTCCAGGGTGATGGCGGCCAGGCTGGCCAACGCCGCGATACACACCACGAACAGCACCAGTCCGGCGTTTTCGTCCTCGACGACGGCGATGCGTTTGACGTCTGGCGCTTTGGCGCGAACGGTCAGCCAGAACATCAGGATCAGGTAGGTCCAGACGCCGGCGTTCCAGCCGATGAGGATTTTGCTGACGACGGAGTCGGCAGGCACCAGAAGACCGGTGGCAAGGCCAACCAGAGCGGCGGCGGACAGGCGAGGGTGGGTGCGGGCGAGGAAGCGCATGGAGACTCGATGGGCCAGGATGTCCTTACACCTTAGCCCAGCGACGTCCGGGATGACCACTGACTTGACTGTTCAAATGACCTTGTGGGAGCGGGCTTGCTCGCGAAAGCGGTGTGTCAGCCAGATGAATTTTGACTGACACGACGCCTTCGCGAGCAAGCCCGCTCCCACAGGGATCAGTGGTGTTTGGTAAAGCGTTGTACGAGCTTCATGACCACCACGAAGAACAACGGCACAAAGATCACCGCCAGCGTCGCGGTGATCATCCCGCCGATCACCCCGGTGCCAATGGCCTGCTGGCTTGCCGAGCTGGCGCCGGTGGCGATGGCCAGCGGCACCACGCCAAGGATGAATGCCAGCGAGGTCATGATGATCGGCCGCAGACGCAGGCGCGCTGCCTGCAACGTCGCATCGATCAGGTCATGGCCTTCGTCATACAGGCTCTTGGCGAACTCGATGATCAGGATCGCATTCTTCGCCGAAAGACCGATGATGGTAATCAGCCCGACCTTGAAGAACACATCGTTGGGCATCCCGCGCAAGGTCACCGCCAGCACTGCGCCGAGCACGCCCAGCGGCACCACCAGCAGCACCGAGGTCGGAATCGACCAACTCTCGTACAGCGCCGCCAGACACAGGAACACGATCAGCAGCGACAGACCGAGCAGGATCGGCGCCTGACTGCCGGACAAACGTTCCTGCAACGACAGCCCTGTCCATTCCTGACCCAGGCCTTTCGGCCCTTGGGCGACCAGCCGTTCAATCTCCGCCATGGCCTCGCCGGTGCTGTGTCCGGGCGATGGTTCGCCGGAAATCGCAATCGCCGGGTAGCCGTTATAGCGGGTCAACTGCGCCGGGCCTTGAGTCCATTTCGCCTGGACGAACGCCGACAGCGGCACCATGTGCCCGGCGTTGTTGCGCACGTGCATTTTCAACAGATCATCGACCTGACTGCGCTGATCGCCTTCGGCCTGCACCACCACCCGTTGCATCCGGCCCTGGTTGGGAAAGTCGTTGACGTACGAAGAGCCGATGGCAGTGGACAGCGCGTTGCCGATGTCGGCGAACGACACGCCCAGCGCGTTGGCCTGCTTGCGGTCCACCTCCAGTTGCACCTGCGGTGCTTCGGCCAGCGCGCTTTCGCGAACGTTCATCAGCACCGGGCTTTTTTCCGCGGCGGCGAGCAGTTCGCTGCGCGCCTGCATCAATGTCGCGTGGCCGAGGCCGCCGCGATCCTGCAGACGGAATTCGAAGCCGCTCGACGTGCCGAGGCCGTCGACCGGTGGCGGCAACACCGCAAAGGCAACGGCGTCCTTGATCTGGCTCAGGGCGATGTTGGCGCGATCGGCAATCGAGGTGGCGGAATCATCATGGCCGCGTTCAGACCAGTCCTTGAGGGTGGTAAACGCCAGCGCCGCGTTCTGCCCGCTGCCGGAGAAACTGAAGCCGAGAATCACCGTGCTGTCGCCAACACCCGGTTCACTGGCGTTGTGCGCCTCGATCTGCTCGACCACCTGCACCGTACGGTTCTTGCTCGCGCCCGGCGGCAGTTGAATGTCAGTGATGGTGTAACCCTGATCCTCAACCGGCAAGAACGAGGAGGGCAGGCGCGCAAAGCACACGCCCATGCCGATCAGCAGCACGCCGTAGATCAGCAGATAACGCCCGCTGCGCTTCAGCGCGTAGCCGACCCAGCCTTGATAGCGATCGGTCAGTTGCTCGAAGCGGCGGTTGAACCAGCCGAAGAATCCCGACTTCTCATGATGCTCGCCCTTGGCAATCGGCTTGAGTAGCGTGGCGCACAGTGCCGGGGTCAAGGTCAGGGCCAGGAATGCCGAGAACAGGATCGAAGTCGCCATCGACAGCGAGAACTGCCGGTAAATCACGCCCACCGAACCCTGCATGAATGCCATCGGAATGAACACTGCCACCAGCACCAGGGTGATGCCGATGATCGCCCCGGTGATCTGCTTCATGGCCTTGCGCGTGGCTTCTTTTGGCGACAAGCCTTCACTGGCCATGATCCGCTCGACGTTCTCCACCACAACGATCGCGTCGTCTACCAGAATGCCGATCGCCAGCACCATGCCGAACATGGTCAGCACGTTGATCGAGAAACCCAGCGCCAGCATGGTGGCGAAAGTGCCCATCAGGGCCACCGGCACCACCAGCGTCGGGATCAGCGTGTAGCGGATGTTCTGCAGGAACAGAAACATCACCGCAAACACCAGCAGCATCGCTTCGCCGAGGGTGTAGACGACTTTGGTGATCGAGACTTTGACGAACGGCGAGGTGTCATACGGAATCTTGTATTCCACGCCCGCCGGGAAGTAGCGCGACAGCTCGTCCATCTTCGCCCGGATCAATGTCGCGGTAGCGAGGGCATTGGCTCCCGGCGCCAGCTGCACGCCGACGGCGGTCGACGGTTTGCCGTTCAGGCGCGTGCCGAACTGGTATTCCTGGCTGCCGATTTCGACCCGTGCGACATCCTTGATACGCACGGTGGAGCCGTCCGGATTGGCCTTGAGCACGATGTCGGCGAACTCTTCCGGCGTCGACAACTGCCCCTTGACCAGAATCGTCGCGGTGATTTCCTGCGAGGACGGATTGGGCAAGTCACCAATGCTGCCCGCCGAGACCTGCGCGTTCTGCGCGACGATGGCGGCGTTGACGTCGGCCGGGGTCAGATTGAAACCGATCAGCTTCTGCGGATCGATCCAGATCCGCATCGCCCGTTCGGCGCCGTACAGCTGCGCCTTGCCGACGCCGTCGATGCGTTTGATCTCGTTCATCACGTTGCGCGCCAGATAATCACTGAGCGCCACGTCGTCGAGCTTGCCGTCACTGGAGGTCAGGGTGATCAGCAACAGGAAGCCGGCAGAGACTTTCTCCACCTGCAAGCCTTGCTGGTTCACCGCTTGCGGCAGGCGCGACTCGACCACTTTGAGGCGGTTCTGTACATCGACCTGGGCCAGTTCCGGGTTGGTGCCGGGCTGGAAGGTGGCCTTGATCGTGGCGCTGCCGAGGCTGCTTTGCGATTCGAAGTACAGCAGGTGATCGGCGCCGTTGAGCTCTTCCTCGATCAGGCTGACCACGCTTTCATCGACGGTCTGTGCCGATGCGCCGGGGTACACGGCGTAGATTTCGATCTGCGGCGGCGCGACGTCGGGGTACTGCGCCACCGGCAATTGCGGAATGGCCAGCGCACCGGCCAACAGGATGAACAGGGCGACAACCCAGGCGAACACCGGGCGATCGATAAAGAACTGCGGCATATGAAAACGTCCTGCTTACTGACCAGAGGCCTGGGCAAGTGGAAGAGGGGTGTCGTCGATCTGCACCTTTTCGCCGGGACGGGCGTGTTGCAGGCCTTCGATGACAATGCGGTCGCCGGGCTTGAGGCCGCCGGTGACGATCCAGCGGTCGTTCTGCACCGCGCCCAGTTGCACCGGCTGCTGGGCGACGCGCATCTGCTCGTCGACGGTCAGCACCTGGGCGATACCCGCGCTGTCACGCTGCACCGCACGCTGCGGCACGGTGATGCCATTCTGCACGGTCGCTTGTTGCAGGCGAACGCGGATGAAGCTGCCCGGCAGCAGGTCGAGGTCAGGGTTGGGGAATTCGCTGCGCAGAATGATCTGGCCGGTGCCCGGATCGACGCTGATGTCGCTGAACAGCAGTTTGCCCGGTAATGGATAGAGGCTGCCGTCATCCTGAATCAGCGTGGCCTTGACCTGATCCTGACCGACTTCCTGCAACTGCCCGGAACGGAACGCGCGACGCAGTTCATTCAGCTCACGGGTCGACTGGGTAAGGTCGGCGTAGATCGGGTTGAGCTGTTGAATCAGCGCCAGTGGCGTGGTTTCGTTCTGCCCGACCAGCGCACCTTCGGTGACCAGCGCACGGCCGACGCGTCCGGAAATCGGCGCAGTGACGGTGGCGTAGCCCAGATTCAACTTCGCACGCTCTACCGCTGCTTTATTGGCCGCCACGTCGGCGGCAGTTTGCCGGGCATTGGCGCGGGCGTTGTCGTAATCCTGAGCGCTGATGGCCTTGTCGTCGATCAACTGCGCGTAGCGTTGCTCCTGCAACTTCGCCTGGAACGCATTGGCTTCGGCCTTGCGCAGCGCGGCTTCAGCGCTGTCCAGGTCAGCCTTGAACGGTGCCGGGTCGATGCGAAACAGCACGTCGCCCTGTTTCACGTCGCTGCCTTCGCGAAAGGTGCGTTGCAGCACCACACCGGCCACCCGGGCACGCACTTCAGCAATCCGTGGCGCAGCGATGCGCCCGCTCAGTTCGCTGCTGATCGACAGGGGGCGGGCCTCGATGGTCTCGATCCGCACGGTAGCCGGCGGCGCTTCCTCTTCAGCCTTCGAAGACGAATCACAGGCGCCCAGCAACAGCGCAACGGCGATGAGGCCGAGCCCGGCCAGCAGATTTTTCGACATGTACTACCCCCAATATTGAAGCCCGCATCCTAAGGCCAGACGCCGAGGGTAGCGGTGAAGCTTTGTAGGCGCTGTGTGAAATTGTGTAAGGGTTTTACTCAGGGACGGGTGAGGGCGTATATCCTTTATGCCTTGAAATTTATTGCGACAGATAAACCGCCATCGCGAGCAGGCTCACTCCTACATTGGAACTGTGCCCGACACGAACCTTGTAGGAGTGAGCCTGCTCGCGATGAGGCCCGAACAGTCGCCACTGCACTTTCCTTGGAACACCCCATGCCCAACATCCTCCTGGTCGAAGACGACACCGCCCTCGCCGAACTGATTTCCAGCTACCTGGAGCGCAACGGTTATTCCGTGAGCGTGATCGGCCGTGGCGACCATGTGCGCGAACGGGCGCGGATCAATCCGCCGGACCTGGTGATTCTCGACCTGATGCTGCCGGGTCTCGACGGCCTGCAAGTCTGCCGCTTGCTGCGCGCCGATTCGGCAACCCTGCCGATCCTGATGCTGACCGCCCGCGACGACAGTCACGATCAGGTGCTGGGCCTGGAAATGGGGGCCGACGACTACGTCACCAAGCCCTGCGAACCACGGGTTCTGCTGGCTCGGGTGCGTACGTTGCTGCGGCGCAGCAGCCTTGGTGAGCCGATGACGGTCAATGACCGGATCGTCATGGGCAATCTGTGCATCGACCTGTCCGAGCGCACCGTGACCTGGCGCGAGCAGCCGGTTGAGCTGTCCAGCGGCGAATACAATTTGCTGGTGGTGCTGGCCCGCCATGCCGGTGAGGTCTTGAGTCGCGACCAGATCCTGCAACGCCTGCGCGGCATTGAGTTCAACGGCACCGACCGTTCGGTGGACGTGGCGATTTCCAAGTTGCGGCGCAAGTTCGACGATCACGCCGGCGAGGCGCGCAAGATCAAGACCGTGTGGGGCAAGGGTTACCTGTTCAGCCGTTCCGAATGGGAATGCTGAGCTGATGTTCAGAATCCTGTTTCGCCTGTATCTGGTGACGATCGTCTCCTACAGCGCGGCGATCTATCTGGTGCCGGACCTGGTGATCATGGCGTTCCGCGAGCGCTTCATCACTTATAACCTCGACTATTCGCGGGGCCTGCAATCGCTGATCACCCGCCAGTTTCACGCAGTGCCGCAAGACCAGTGGCCAGCGCTGGCGCAGTCGATGGACAAGGACTTCCTGCCGTTGCACATCGCCCTGGCGCGCATCGACGACGCCGATTTCACCGCCCCCGAGCAGGCACGTCTGCGCGCTGGGGAAAACGTGGTGCGCATTGGCGATTGGGGATGGCGCACCTTGGCGGTTACGCCGCTGAACGATGACGTCGCCGTGCAAATGGTGGTGCCGCCGGATCCGCTGGACGTCAACCTGTTGTACTGGAGCATCAACGTGCTGATCGGCGCGAGCATGCTCGCCTGCCTGCTGTTGTGGATTCGCCCGCACTGGCGTGATCTGGAACGCCTCAAGGGCGCTGCCGAACGCTTCGGCAAGGGCCACTTGAGCGAGCGCACGCAGATCCCGGCCAGCTCCAACATCGGCAGCCTGGCCTACGTGTTCGACACCATGGCCGGCGACATCGAGGACCTGCTCAATCAGCAGCGCGACCTGCTCAATGCGGTGTCCCACGAATTGCGCACGCCGCTGACCCGGCTGGATTTCGGTCTGGCCCTGGCGCTGTCCGATGATTTGCCGGCGACCAGTCGCGAGCGCCTGCAAGGGCTGGTCGCGCACATACGCGAACTGGATGAGCTGGTGCTGGAATTGCTGTCTTACAGCCGCCTGCAGAATCCGGCGCAATTACCGGAACAGGTAGAGGTGTCGCTGGATGAGTTCATCGACAGCATTCTGGGCAGCGTCGATGAAGAGCTGGAATCGCCGGACATCGTCATCGATGTGTTGCTGCATGGCCAGCTCGAACGTTTTTCGCTGGATCCGCGCCTGACCGCCCGGGCGATCCAGAACCTGCTGCGCAATGCCATGCGCTATTGCGAAAAACGCATCCAGATTGGCGTGCAGGTCAGCCCCGATGGCTGCGGGATCTGGGTCGACGATGACGGCATTGGCATCCCGGATGACGAGCGCGAGCGGATTTTCGAACCGTTCTATCGCCTTGATCGCAGTCGTGATCGGGCCACCGGTGGCTTTGGCCTGGGCCTGGCGATAAGCCGCCGGGCGCTGGAGGCGCAGGGCGGGACGCTGACGGTGGAAAGTTCGCCGCTGGGCGGGGCGCGGTTCAGGTTGTGGTTGCCGAACCTGGCTTGACCCGAAATCTGTAGGAGCGGGCTTGCTCGCGAAGGCGGAGCATCAGTCGACATAGATATCTGACATACCGCTTTCGCGAGCAAGCCCGCTCCCACAGGGGTTTTAGGTTGGTCAGATGAGTTGGTTCGACTGAATCAACCCAACCCCGGCCGTTTGCATCCGCTCCATCGCCGTCGCCAGTGATCCATCCATGTCAATGGCGCGACAGGCATCCAGCACCACAAACGCATTGAACCCCGCCGCCCGCGCATCCAGCGCCGAGTACATCACGCAGAAATCCAGCGCCAGACCGACCATGTACACCGTGTCGATCCCGCGTTCTTTCAGGTAACCGGCCAGACCGGTGGTGGTGCGCCGGTCCGCCTCGAGAAACGCCGAATAGCTGTCGATGTCCGGGTTGCAGCCCTTGCGGATGATCAGTTGCGCGTGAGGCAGATCCAGCTTTGGGTGAAACTCGGCGCCGGCAGTGCCCTGCACGCAATGATCCGGCCAGAGCGTCTGTTCGCCGTAGGGCAACTGAATCACATCGTAGGGCTTGCGCCCGGGGTGACTCGAGGCAAACGACGCGTGCCCGGTCGGGTGCCAGTCCTGGGCAATGATCACCTGTTTGAACAGACCGCCGAGACGATTGATCAACGGTACGATCAGATCGCCTTCAGGGACGGCCAGTTGCCCACCGGGGGTGAAGTCGTTCTGAACGTCGATGACCAGCAGGGCAGTGCGGGGTGAAATCTGCATCGGTGCTTCCTCCTTGGATAATCACGCGCTCAGCATAGTGGTAGCGGCACTCATGCGCTCAACCGTTCGATCAAATGTCTGGCGAGGTCTTCCAGCGCCGGGGCCGGGTTGTGCCCGATCAACATCCACGCATGCTCACCTTCGGTCCAGTACACCACGTTCATTTCATGGCGCCTTTCGTGCGCCAGTGGCCGGCTCCCGCTATTGGTGCGGGTCACGCACAAGGCCAGCGGCCCATGTTTCGCGTCCAGATAGGTCAGTTGTGCGATCGGTACGCCGTCGTACTCGAGCATTTGTGCACGTTTGAGTTCGGCGCCCGGCAACTTCAGCAGCGCCGGTGATAGATTCAGGCCCAGCCGCGAGTCCACCGCGCGTAATTGCGCGCGTTGGCTGGCTTCGTCGCTCGGCAAATGATCGAGGGTTTGCGGCACATACAGCGCCATATAGTCGCCGACCAAGGCGCGCCAGTTATGCGCTTGCTGTGATTGCCAGGCGATGAACAGGCGATCGGCCAATACGCCGCCAGCCAGTAGGCTCGCGGCGGCCGCACCGATAAACCAGCGCCGACTCAGGCCCGGCCGTTGGGGGGCGGGGATGGCATCGAGGCGCGCCTGCAAACGTTCCAGTGGGGCCTGTTGTGCCAGTTCGTCATAGGCTTCCTTGTACGGCAGGCTGCTGCGTTCGAACCATTGCACGCGCAGGCTGAGCAACGGGTCGTCGGCAATCGCGCTGTCGAGCTGGCTGCGATACGCGGGGTCCAGCTCGTCATCGAGGTAGGCCACCAGTTGTTCGTCGGAGGGCTTGTTCATGGGCGGTCACCTCCGGTGGTTTTCGGCACGGCTTGCAGGGGCGGATATTCAGCCAGTTTCAGGCGCGCGGTGGCCAGACGGCTCATCACCGTGCCGATCGGCACTTGCAGGATCTCGGCGACTTCGCGGTAGGACAGGCCTTCGACATAAGCCAGATACACGGTTTCGCGCTGGGTTTCCGGCAACGCATCGACCCGGCGAATTACTTGCGCCGCCATCACGTGCGTCTGCGCCGCGTATTCGCCATCGAAGGCCAGTTGTCCGTCGGCATCGACCTGACCGGCGCCCTGACGCACCCGGCGGGCGCGCACTTCGTTGAGCCAGATCGAATGCAGGATGCTCAGCAGCCAGCGATCCATGCGCGTGCCGGCGACATATTGTCCGGCACGCTCCAGCGCCCGCACACACGTGGCCTGAACCAGATCCTCGGCCACGTGTCGATTGCGCGACAGCAGCAGACCGTAGCGCCACAGTCGCGCCAGATGCTGTCCGAGTTCCGCTCTGAATGCCTGATCGCTGACGATGATGGCGTTCCTTTATTTATTTCAGGTTTTCGATGAATCGTTGATGGCTTCAGCCAGGTCCTGGTATTCCTCGCAGGAGGTGCCGCAAATCGATTTGATCTGCTGCAACTGTTCCTGCGCCAGATCGACGCGGCCTTTGATCACGTAGGCTTCGCCGAGGTATTCGCGCACTTGCGCGTACTGCGGATCGAGTTTCACCGATTGCAGGTAATAGCCGATGCCCTCGTCGGTACGCCCCAGTTTTCGCGTGGCGTAACCGCGATAGTTCAGGGCTTTGGCGGTGTTCGGTTGTTTCAAAGTGTCGAGCAGGGCCAGGGCTTCTTCGTATCGACCGTCCTTGGCCAATCTGTAGGCGTAATCGGTCCGATCGGCATCCGGCACGGCGCTGCTGGTCTGCATCACGCATTTCTGCGATTTGCTGTCCCAGACCTGGCCTTTGGGGCAGTTGGGTTTCTGCACGGGAGCGTCTTCATCACCGTTGGCAAACGCCATCGATGCGGACAACGCGGCCACCAGCAGCAACGGGGCGGCGAACATAACGGAACGGATAGTCATGGGCAAGGCTCCACAGAGGGTTATGTATCACTTTGAACACCGCAGGACGGCAATTTATTCATTGCTTTGTCAGGCTCTGTTCAAGGTACGCGCAAATAGCGCGGTTATGCTCAGGAACGCCTGCCGTCCATCCAGCGCTTCGCCATGACCCAGCGCTGACACACGAGGAACTGCCATGAAAGATCAGGTCCATCATTCCGCTGCTGCCGGCTATAGAACTGCCGCCGACACCTACGTCAAAGGTCGCCCCGATTACCCGCCGCAGGTCAGCCAGTGGTTGACCCAGACGTTGGGTCTGGACAGTCACAAGACCGTCATCGATCTGGGTGCCGGTACCGGCAAGTTCACCGGACGGCTGGTGGCGACCGACGCGCAGGTAATCGCCGTGGAACCGGTGGCGCAGATGCTGGAAAAACTCTCCGCCGCCTGGCCGCAGGTGCTGGCGGTGAGCGGCACCGCCACGGATCTGCCATTGCCCGACGCGTCGGTGGATGCGGTGGTCTGCGCGCAGGCGTTTCACTGGTTCGCCACTCCCGAAGCCTTGAACGAAATCGCCCGCGTGCTAAAGCCCGGCGGCAGGCTCGGGCTGATCTGGAATCTGCGCGACACGCAGGTGAGCTGGGTACCGAAACTCGATGCCCTGGTCAACGCGCTGGAGGGTGACACGCCGCGTTACTACACCGGCCAGTGGCGTCAGGCGTTCCCGCATCCAGCGTTCGGACCGCTGCTGTTGCAGAAGTTTCACCATAGTCACATCGGCTCGCCGGAGGACGTGATTTTCAATCGGGTACGCTCCACCAGCTTCATTGCAGCATTGCCTCAGGCGCAACGGGACAAGGTCGATGAGCAGATCCGCGCGTTGATCGCCTCGGAGCCGGCGTTGCGTGGGCGGCATGTGCTGACGGTGCCTTATGAGACGGCGGCTTATGTGGCGGTGAAGGGCGGTTAGATCGGCGGTGACTTCATCGCCAGCAGGCTGGCTCCCACAGGGGCAAGTGGGTGTCATCAATCCATGTAGGAGCTGCCGAAGGCTGCGATCTTTTGATCTTGAAAGTCAAAAGATCGCAGCCTTCGGCAGCTCCTACAGAGATCAAGGCGCGGCAAAAATCTCCTTGTTGGAGTCAGTCCCGCATTTGGCCGAACCGCCATCGTGATGCCTTGTTATAGTTCGGGCTTCATTTTTTGCCCGGTAAAGGATCACTGCCATGACTCAATACACCGCCTTCAGCGTCGAACTGGCCGACAACATCGCTCATGTGCAGATCAATCGTCCGGAAAAGATCAACTCGATGAACGCCGCGTTCTGGAGCGAGATCGTCGAGATTTTCCAGTGGATCGATGACACCGACGAAGTGCGGGTGGTGGTACTGAGCGGCAACGGCAAACACTTTTCCTCGGGCATCGACCTGATGATGCTCGCCGGCGTCGCCAATGAACTGGGCAAGGACGTCGGCCGTAACGCACGCCTGCTGCGGCGCAAGATCCTCACCCTGCAAGCCTCGTTCAACGCTGTCGACAACTGCCGCAAACCGGTGCTCGCGGCAATTCAAGGTTATTGCCTCGGTGGCGCCATCGACCTGATCGCCGCCTGCGACATGCGCTACGCCGCCGAAGACGCGCAGTTCTCGATCAAGGAAATCGATATCGGCATGGCTGCCGATGTTGGCACTTTGCAACGGTTGCCACGGATCATCGGGGACGGCATGCTGCGTGAACTGGCTTACACCGGCCGCACCTTCGGCGCTGAAGAAGCGCGCAGCATCGGCTTGGTCAATCGCGTGTATGGCGACAAGGAGCTGCTGCTCGAAGGCGTCATGGACATTGCCCGTGACATCGCCAGTAAATCGCCAATTGCGGTCACCGGCACCAAGGAAATGATCAGCTACATGCGCGACCATCGCATTGACGACGGCCTCGAATACGTTGCCACCTGGAACGCCGCCATGTTGCAATCCACCGACTTGCGCGTGGCCATGGCCGCCCATATGAGTAAACAGAAACCCGAATTTCTGGATTGAGAAACCATGACAGCTCGCTGGACCACTGCAGTACTGGACACCGATCAACCCGGCGGCTGGGCCGTGGCGCGCAGCCCCGAAGGCTTTCTGTTCGATGACAACGGCGCGCTGTTCCCGCGGGAATGGCTCAAGCGCCAGGACTTGTCGATCCTCGCCGAACACGGCATCGGCCATCTCGATGGCGAGCCGGTGTATCTGCTGGAATTGCACCGTTCCAGCGAGGTGCCGGGCTGCAACTGGAAAGGCCTGCGGGCGTTCATGCTCGATGGCGATCACACGATCTACAAAGTGCTGGGCTATGCCGCGCAGATTGGCACCTGGGCCCGCGAGCATCGGTTTTGCGGCAACTGCGGACAGGCGATGACGCAGGTGCCGGGCGAGCGGGCGATGTATTGCCAGCCGTGCGACCTGCGCAGTTATCCGCGCATTTCGCCGAGCATGATCGTGCTGGTCACCCGTGGCGACGAGATCCTGCTGGCGCGCTCACCGCGTTTCGTCAGCGGGGTCTACAGCACGCTGGCCGGGTTCGCCGAGCCGGGCGAGTCGGCGGAGGACTGCCTGATTCGCGAGGTGCGCGAAGAAGTCAGTATCGAGGTGAAGAACATCCAGTACATGGGCAGCCAGTGCTGGCCGTTCCCGCACTCGATGATGCTCGGCTTCCATGCCGAATATGCCGGTGGCGAAATCATCTGCCAGGAAGACGAGATCGAAGACGCCCAGTGGTTCAACGTGCACGATTTGCCGCCGTTGCCGGCGTCAAAATCGATTGCCCGTTACCTGATCGACGTCTACGTGGCGCGCCGTTTAGGCCACGCTGAACCAGTGTTGCCAGGCTAGCCGCACGGTCAGCCCCAGTACCACGGTGATGAACACCGGACGAATGAACTTGGCGCCACCGCTGATCGCGGTGCGCGCCCCGAAGAACGCGCCGACCATCACCGACAGGCCCATGCTCAGGCCGATGATCCAGTCCACTTGCCCGGAAAACACGAACACCGACAGCGCCGCAATGTTGCTGACGAAGTTCATGCTGCGCGCCACCCCGCTGGCCTTGACCAGATCGATCGGGTAGAGCAGCAGGCTGCTGACCGTCCAGAACGCACCCGTGCCGGGGCCGGCCACGCCGTCGTAGAAACCGAGGCTGAAGCCTTGGGTCGATTGCCATTTCTTCTTGATCGGCGCGTCGCTGTCCAGCGGCGCTTTTGGCGTACCGCCGAATAACAGATACAGGCCACAGGCGAAGACGATCACCGGCAGCATCTTGTTCAGCCATTCCGCCGGCAGGTAGTGCGCGACGATGGCCCCGGTGAGCGCGCCGACCAGGGTGCCGACGATCGCGTGCATCCACTGCCGAGGGTGGAACAGTTTGCGTCGGTAGAAAGTGAAACTGGCGGTGGCCGAGCCGAACGTCGAACTCAGTTTGTTGGTGCCCAGCACCAGATGCGGCGGCAGGCCGGCGGTGAGCAGCGCCGGAGTGGTCAACAGACCGCCGCCGCCGGCAATGGCGTCGATGAAACCGGCAATGAAAGCGACGAGGGCGAGGATGGCCAGGGTGGTGAGGTCAACGCTGAGTTCGAAAGGCATGGAATCGGCTTATTCGGCAGTGCGCAGAGGGGCTGCGGGGAAGGGCTGACATGTTACCTGTATCCGGCTTTTGCGGCGACCCGTCGGACGCCTTCGCGAGCAAGCCCGCTCCCACACTCTGGAATGCGGTCACCCTGTGGGAGCGGGCTTGCTCGCGAAGGGGCCAGCTCAGACACCGCCTATTCAACTGTTGCCCACCCAACACCTCGACAACAAATTACCCTCCAAGAGTGCAACTCCATCAGCTTCAAACCCGATAAAACCGGGCCTCTGAGCGATGGCACGCTTGCTGCTCTACCTCACTGACCTTCCCAATGTCCGAGGACACTCCAATGAGCAAGCAAGCCGTGAAATTCGCCTACTGGGTGCCGAACGTCAGTGGCGGTCTGGTGGTCAGCAAGATCGAGCAGCGCACCGACTGGGGCATCGACTACAACCGCAAACTGGCGCAACTCGCCGAAGCGGCCGGGTTCGAGTACGCCTTGACGCAGATCCGCTTCACCGCCGGGTACGGTGCCGAGTTCCAGCATGAATCGGTGGCTTTCAGTCATGCGCTGCTGGCCGCCACCAGCAAGCTCAAGGTGATCGCGGCGATTCTGCCGGGGCCGTGGCAACCGGCGCTGGCGGCCAAACAACTGGCAACCATCGATCAACTCACCAACGGCCGGATCGCGGTTAACATCGTCAGTGGCTGGTTCAAGGGTGAATTCCAGGCCATCGGTGAACACTGGCTGGAGCACGACGAGCGTTATCGGCGCTCCGAGGAATTCATCCGTTCGTTGCGCGGGATCTGGAGTCAGGACGACTTCAGTTTTCGCGGTGACTTCTACCGCTTCGACCATTACACCCTCAAACCGAAACCGCTCGGGCGCCCGGAAATCTTTCAGGGCGGCAGCTCCCGTGCCGCACGAGACATGGCGGCGCGAGTTTCGGATTGGTATTTCACCAACGGCAACAGCGTCGAGGGGATCAAGGCGCAGGTCGATGACATTCGGGCCAAAGCGGCGGCAAACAATCATTCGGTGAAAATTGGCGTCAACGCTTTCGTCATCGCCCGCGACACTGAAGAAGAGGCGCGCGCGGTACTGGCGCAGATCATCGACCAGGCCGACCCGGACGCGGTCAACGCTTTCGGTGACGCAGCGAAACAGGCGGGCAGGGCATCACCGGAGGGTGAGGGCAACTGGGCGAAATCGACGTTCGAGGATCTGGTGCAGTACAACGATGGCTTCAAAACCAACCTGATCGGCACGCCACAGCAGATTGCCGAGCGGATTGTGGCGTTGAAAGCGGTGGGGGTGGATCTGGTGCTGGCAGGGTTTCTGCACTTTCAGGAGGAGGTGGAGTATTTCGGCAAGAAGGTGTTGCCGCTGGTGCGCGAGCTAGAAGCCGAAAGGACTGTCGCAGTAGCCTGAACACCACAAAAACCTGTAGGAGTGAGCCTGCTCGCGATTGCGTATGAACAGTCAATATTCAGGCTGACTGACACACCGCTATCGCGAGCAGGCTCACTCCTACAATTGGAACTATGTGAACTTAGAGACCCAGGTCCGACAGCCCCGGATGATCATCCGGACGCCGACCCAGCGGCCAGTGGAACTTGCGCTCGCTTTCCTTGATCGGCATGTCGTTGATGCAGGCGTAACGCTGGAACATCAGCCCGTGCTCATCGAACTCCCAGTTTTCATTGCCGTAGGAGCGGAACCAGTTGCCCGAATCGTCGTGCCATTCATAGGCGTAACGCACGGCAATGCGGGTGTCGGAGTAGGCCCAGAGTTCCTTGATCAGACGGTAGTCCAGCTCCTTGGCCCATTTACGGGTCAGGAAGGCCTTGGCTTCTTCGCGGTTGTTGGCGAACTCGGCGCGGTTGCGCCATTTTGTGTCGACGGTATAGGCCAGCGACACCTTCTCGGGATCGCGGGAGTTCCAGCCATCTTCGGCCAGACGTACTTTTTCGATAGCCGATTCACGGTTGAACGGCGGTAAAGGCGGACGCACTTGGGCAGCAGTCGACATTTTCAGTCTCCCGATCTAATTAACGATTAAACAACGCTCAGGCTGATTTAAGGCGTTACAGGTCCAATAACTTACGCGCCATGCATTGCGCATTATCAGCGGCACTGTGATCACCCATCACCAGCGCTACGGTAATGGCGCCGTCAATCAGGATCAGCAATTGTCTGGCCAGACGTTGCGGATCTTCGACGCCATGTTCGGTACACAGCTCGCACAGGTAGTCGAGCAGTTTCTGTTTGTGGTCTTTGGCGACCTGGCGCACCGGGTCTTCGGGATCGCCGGTTTCGCCACTGGTATTGATGAAGGCGCAGCCGCGGAAGCCTTCCGAGGCGAACCAGCTTTTGAGCACGGTAAACAGGTTGAGCAGGCGGTCGGCCGGGGTCTCGGCCTGATCAACCGCGCTGCGGTACCAGTGCATCCAGCGCACATCGCGGCGTTGCAACGCGGCGACGGTCAACTCCTCCTTGTTGGCGAAGTAGCGGTAGATGCTTTTTCTGGAGACGCCGGCGGTTTTCACCAGAAGATCCATGCCGGTGGCGGCGATGCCACTTTTGTAGATCAACTTTTCGGTGACATCCAGAATGATGTCGCGGGTCGAGGTGTCAGTGATTTCGTTCATGTGGTGAACAGTAGAACGATCGTTCTCCTTGGTCAAGCAGTGATTTTCAGATTGCTTTCGCGAGCAGGCTCGCTCCCACATGGGAATGCGTTCGAATGTGGGAGCGAGCCTGCTCGCGAAGGCGTCATTACAGACAGTAACAAGACCCGAACCGGTTGATGGTGTAAGCTCTCGGGTTCTTCGGATTCGACCCATTGCGAGCCCTATGCCGTTGCTTTTCAAACGCTCTTTGCTGCCCAAACTGCGCAGCTTTCCGCTGACTGCCGAGGCCGTGACCATTTTGTCCGGCGCCGCCGAGTTCCGTCGTTGCCTGCTGGAGAAAATCGCCGAGGCGACCCAACGCATCTACATCGTTGCGCTGTATCTGCAGCACGACGAGGCCGGTCAGGAAATTCTCGATGCCTTGCACGCCGCCAAGCTCAAGCGTCCGGAGCTGGAAATCGTCGTGGTCGTCGACTGGCTGCGCGCCCAGCGCGGCTTGATCGGTGCCGGCAAACAGCCGGGCAACTCGGCGTGGTACCAGGAAATGACCCGCACACACCAGAGCGAAGTGCCGGTCTACGGCGTTCCGGTGCAGACCCGCGAGTTGTTTGGCGTGCTGCATCTGAAAGGCTTCGTGATCGACGATTGCGTGGTTTACAGCGGTGCGAGCCTGAACAATGTCTATCTGCACAAGTTCGACAAGTACCGGTTCGACCGCTATCACGTCATCGAAAACCGCGAACTGGCCGACTCGATGCAGCATCTGGTCAAGCACGGTCTGATCGAATCCAAGGCCGTGCATCGCCTCGATCTGCCAAACCTGCCGACCACCCGCAGCCTGCGCAACGACATCGGCGATCTGCGCAGCCGTCTCAAATATGCGGCGTACGACACCAGTGCCGGCAGCACGGCGCATACCGGTCTGTCGGTGAGTCCGTTGCTGGGCGTGGGCAAGAACAACCCGTTGAACCGGGTGATTGTCGAACTGATCGCCAGCGCGCAACAGCAACTGACCATTTGCACCCCGTACTTCAATCTGCCGCTGCCGATCATTCGCGAGGTCAACCGCGCACTGGCCCGTGGGGTGAAGATCGACATCGTGGTCGGCGACAAGACGGCCAACGACTTCTACATTCCGCCGACCGAACCGTTCAAGGTGATCGCGGCGCTGCCGTATCTGTACGAGATCAGCCTGCGCCGCTTCGCCAAGCGGCATCAGCGCAATATCGACAGCGGCCAGTTGAACCTGCATCTGTGGCGTGACGGCGACAACAGCTATCACCTCAAGGGCATGTGGGTTGACCAGCGTTATACGCTGCTGACCGGCAACAACCTCAATCCACGGGCGTTCCGCCTGGACCTGGAAAACGCGCTGCTGATCGATGATCCGCAAGGCGAGTGGCTGGCGCCACGGGCGAAGGAGCAGGAAGAGATTTTCCGCAACACCACGCGGATTGCCAGCTTCCAGAGCCTGGAGACACTGCCGGAGTACCCGGCGGGGGTGGCGAAGTTTCTCAAGCGGGTGAGTCGGGTGCGGATTGAGCGGTTGCTCTACCGGATTTTGTAAACCTTCAGATTATTCGGTGCGGCTTCGACCGCTTTCGCGAGCAAGCCCGCTCCCACAGGGGGCTGTGTTGACCACAAACAAGGTGATCGACACAGGCCTAATGTGGGAGCGGGCTTGCTCGCGAAGGGGCCGTATCAGGCGCTACAAAAACTCAGTTCAGACCGAGCTTGCCACGCAACGTGGACAGATCTTCAGCTAAAGTATTGACCGGGCCAACCAGCGCCTTGCGGTCTGCATCCTTCACTTTGTCATAAGTCTCGAAACCACCGTCCTTGGTCTTGTACTTGGCGAGGATCTTGTCCACGGTGGCGAAGTTCTTGTCGACTTTGGCGACGAACGCCTTGTCCTGTTTCTCGATCTGCGGACGGAACAGGTCGACGATTTTCTTCGCGCCGTCGATGTTGCCCTGGAAGTCATACAGGTCAGTGTGGCTGTAGCGGTCTTCTTCACCGGAGATCTTGGTCGCGGCGACTTCTTCCAACAGCGCGGCCGCACCACCGACGACTTTCTCAGGCGGGAAGGTCAGACCGGCGACGCGGGTTTGCAGGTCCTGGACGTCTTTGTCCAGTTTGTCTGCCAGGTCGTTCAGGCCCTGAGTGCTCTTCTCCGAGAACAGCGAATATTCGATGCGATGGAAACCGGTGAAGTCTTCGGCCTTCACGCCTTTTTCGTGGTCGTCGACACGGGAGTCGATGGACGCATCAAGGTCACTGAACAGCTCGGCGATCGGCTCGATCGACTCGTAGTAGACGCGGGTCGGCGCGTAAAGCTTCTGCGCGGTGGCCAGATCACCTTTCTTCACCGCATCGGTGAATTGTTTGGTGTGAGTGCCCAGTTGATCCAATTGCTCGGTGACGTAGATCTTGTAGTCCGACACCGGGCCGACCAGATCCAGTGGCGCCGTCGCGGCGAACGCCGAAAGTGGGGTGTTGAGCAAACCGAGGGTCAGCAGTAACGCGAGTGGCGACTTTTTCATGGAGCGGCTCCGAAGGTTTTTATGGTTATGCAGCTGTTTTGGGTTGTGTGGCGTTGAGCAGCGAGCGACCGATGAAATCCTTGTCGCCGGTGACACCCGGAAGGGTGAAGAAGTAACCGCCGCCGACCGGTTTGAGGTATTCCTCAAGCGGCTCGCCGTTGAGGCGGGTCTGCACGGTGATGAAGCCTTTTTCCAGATCGGCCTGGTAACAGATGAACAGCAGGCCCATGTCGAGCTGACCGTTCTTGTTCACGCCGTTGGAATAGTTGAACGGCCGGCGCAGGATCAGGTTGGCCTGACTCGCGGCGGTGCGCGGGTTGGCCAGGCGAATGTGCGCATCGAGCTTGGTCAGTTTGCCTTCCGGGTCTTTGCTGTAATCCGGGACTTCGGTCTCGTGGTTGGCGCCCATCGGCGCACCACTGGTCTTGACCCGACCGATGATGCTTTCCTGTTCCTGCAGCGGTGTACGGTCCCAGCGCTCGACGAAATTGCGGATGATCCGCACCGCTTGATAGCTGCCGTGGGCCGCCCACGCCGGCTCATCGCTGCCCGGTTGCACCCAGACAATCTTGTCCATCGCTTTGGCGTCGTTGGAGTCGGGGTTGGCCGAGCCATCACGGAAACCGAGGAAGTTACGCGCCGACTGCGCCGGCACCCCCGGTTTGGCCGGGGCTTGCGGCGGCACGCTGCCTTCCTGTTTCCAGCGCACCAGCAGCAGGTCCGGCAGGTTTTTCACGATATCGCGCAGGGCGTGAATGTTGGTGTCGGCGGTGTTCGAGCAGAACTGCAGGCTCAAGTCGCCGTGGCAGCAATCGGCCTCTAGGGCATCGTTGGGGAAACCGACCATGCGTTGCAGGCGCTTCGGTTTGGCTGCGGCCAGACCGAAGCGCTCGTCGAATAACGATTCGCCTACGGAGACGGTGATGGTCAGGTTGTCCGGGGTCACCACCGGCCCGAGAATGCCGGAATCCGGCGGTGGCAGTTTCGGGTCGATCTGCGCCACCGGGCCGCCCTTCATCAGGAACGCGATGCGCTCGTTGAGGGTGCGGAACAGCCGCTCCAGGTCTTCGCGATCACTGGCCAGTACGTCGAACGAAACGAACATGCCGGCCGCCGGCCGCGGGGTGACGATGCCGGTCTGGTGCACGCCGTGGAAGTCGTGGCGATCTTCGGTCTTGTCGCTGCTCGGGGCTTCGGTCACTTGTGCCGGGGCCGCAGCCATCGCCGGGCAGCTCAGGGCCGAACCGGCCAGGGCGACGCCAGCGACGCCCATGCCCATCAGGAGGCGGCGACGTTGCAGATCGAGGTTTTGCAAATCTTTCATCGGTATTCGTCTTCTGCTTACAGGCCGGAGAGGCCGAGGGCGGGATCGATGCCATCCAGAGCGTCAGCCAGAGCCTGAGCCTTGTCGGCGATCTGTTTGCGTTGTTCGCCACTGACCGTGTCGTAAGTGGCGTAGCCGTCCTTGACCTTGAAGCGGTTCAATACGTTGTCGAAATCGCTCAGCGCCGCGTCGATTTTCGGCAGCAGATCCGGTGCTGACTTGGTCAGCATCGGCCGCAGCAGCTCTACGACTTTGTGCGCGGTTTCCAGGTTGCTCGCGAAGCCGTTGAGGTCGCCGTGGCTGTAGCGTTCCTCTTCACCGCTGGCGGCGCGCACGTCGGCCAGGGTGTTGAGGTTGCGCACCACGATGCTCACCAGTTGCTCCGGCGGCAGCGATTGCGCCAGCAGTTGCTGTTTGAGGGTGGTGACGTCGGCCAGCAGACGCTCGGCCACCGGGTTCAAGCCGTCGAGGCTGCGTTGCTGAAACAGCGCGTATTCGATCCGGTGGAAGCCGACGAACGCTGGATCCTGTTCGCGTTTTTCGAAGTAATCGGCGCGGGCATTGATGCTGTTGTCCAGTTCCGCCAGGCGTTGCGCGGCAGGCGCCAGACGCTGGTAAGCGGCACGGGCCGGCAGGTACAGCGCTTGCGCCTGGGCCAGGTCGCCGCTGGCAATCGCCTGATTCAGTGCGGTCACGGCTTTGATCAGCGCGCCGCCCTGAGTGGCCAGATACACGCGGAATTCCGACAGCGGCCCGACGAACGCGACCATCGACGGTTTGGCCTTGGCGGCCTCATCGGAGGCGGCAGTCGGCGTTACGTGCAGCACGCCACGCGGATTGCTCAGCAGCCCGCACGTAATCGCGTAGTCGCCGGGTTGCAGGTTGGCGTTGATCACCTGGCTCAGGCCGGGGGCGATGTTCTCGCGCTCTTCGATCACCAGCACGCCGTCGAGAATTTCCCACTCCACCGCCCGGTCGGAGCGGTTGACGATGCGGAAACTGGCGCGACCGGCGGGAACCGTCAGCTCGTTCGGATCGCAGCTGTGCGCGTTGATGTTCACCACCACTTCATCATGGTTGTGCTGCCGCTTGGCCGCGGCCATTTTCGAGGCGTAGTAGAACAAGCCACCGGCGGCGATCATCACGACCACCGAACCGGCCACCGCCCAGCGCAAGGCGCGGGGAGGGGAGGCCTGAGGAGTATTAGGCTTTGACATGGATGCCCTTATTGGCTGGAAGCGGAAGTCGTTTTGGCAGCGGCTTTAGTGCTGACCGGCGCGGCGGGGTAGAAGAACATCACCAGCGCCACCACCAGATAGATCAGATAGGCACCGAGGGTGCTGACGGTCGGTGCATCCTGATAGCCGAACATGCCGGCCAGCACCGAACCCAGCGGGCCATCCATCGGTAGCGTCGCGCTGAAGTCGAAGAGCACGGTTTGCAGGTGATTCCACACCCCGGCCTCATGCAGCGCCTGCACCGAGTTGGCAAGAATCCCGGCGGCGACCACCAGAATGAACAACCCGGTCCACTTGAAGAACGCCGACAGGTTCAGGCGCATGCTGCCGCTGTAGATCAGGAAGCCGACGATGATTGCCAGCACCAGGCCGAGCAGGGCACCGATTGGCGCGCCCGGGCCTTCGCTCTGCTGAAATACGGCGAGCAGGAAGAACACGGTTTCCAGCCCTTCGCGAGCCACGGCGAAGAACACCATGGCGATTAGCGCGATCACCTGATGCTTTGATGAGGTCAGGGCGTGATCGAGCGAGGCCTGCAGCGAATGCTTGATCGAACGCGCGACTTTGCGCATCCAGAACACCATCGAGCTGAGAATGCCCACCGCGACCAGTCCGACAATGCCTTCGAACAATTCCTGCTGTTTCTGCGGGAATTCGGCGCTCACCAGTTCCAGGCCACCGCCGACCAGCAGCGCCAGGGCCGCAGCGAGAAACACGCCGATCCACACCGCAGGCATCCACTGGCCACGGCCGGTTTGTTGCAGGTAGCTGGCGATGATGCCAACGATCAGCGCGGCTTCGATGCCTTCGCGCAGCATGATCAGAAAGGGAACGAGCATTCAGGCAACCACGAGTGATTTAGATAGGTGGCTAAGTTGTAACATAATGACACTCATTCCCAAATGGGGATGGTTGACATTTACCTGAACATTCGCTGAACGGTACCTATCTTGGCCTTGCTCAGATCCAATTGTGGGAGCGGGCTTGCTCGCGAAGGCGGCGCGTCAGTCGATAAGGATGTTGCTGACACATCGCCTTCGCGAGCAAGCCCGCTCCCACAGGGGGATTCGTGCTGAATTCGCATCCTGCGTTAAGATGCCTCTCACTCGAAAACAACAAGGTCTGCCTCGCTCCATGTCGGAAAAAGACACCATCGCTGTTCAACTGGTGCGTGAAGCGCTGCTGCAAAGTTGTGCCCCGGGCGTGGCCACGGATGAAGTCTTGAACAAGGTCGGGATTGCTCCGGCCCTGCTGCACAGCGAACAGGGCCGGGTGCCGGCCTCGCAATACGCGAAACTCTGGCGATTGCTGGCCCGGCGCGGTGATGACGAGTTCTTCGGCATGGATCCGCGCAAGCTCAAGTCCGGCAGTCTTGAGTTCCTTTGCCGCAGCGCCATGGCGCAACCGACGCTGGCCGCCGGGCTCAACAGCGGGCTGAACTTCCTCTCGCTGATGCTGGAAAAAATTCCGGCGCAACTGCTGCATCAGCAAAGTCTGGCGGAAATCGTCCTGCTCGAAGACGACCCCGAACCCCGCCGGGCCTTCACCTATTTCACTTACTGGATGATCGTCCACGGCGTGGCGTGCTGGCTGGCGGGGCGGCGGATTCCGATTCTGGCGATCGAGTTGCGCTGCGCCGAGCCGGACTTCTGCGACGACTACCGGGTGATGTTCTCGGAAAACCTGCGCTTCGACCGTCCGCGCACGCGGATGATCTTTGCTGCTGACTGTCTCGATCTGCCGATCAAGCGCACGGCCGAAGAACTTAAACGCTTTCTGGCCCATGCGCCGGCGAACATTCTGGTGAAATACCGCGACCCGGAAAGCCTCGCCAGCCGAATCAAACAGGATCTGCGGCAGCTACCCGCCGAACAGTGGCCGGAGACCGAGGCGCTGGCGCAACAACTGTGCATGTCCGCCTCGACCCTGCGCCGGCGTTTGTCCGAAGAAGGGCAGACCTATCAGGGGCTCAAGGACAGCGTGCGCAAGGAACTGGCAATCACCTGGCTGGCCGAGCCGTCGATCAGCTTCGTCGAAATCGCGACGCGGCTGGGATTTGCCGATGCGAGTTCGTTCTACAAGGCGTTTCGCAAGTGGTCGGGGTCGAATCCGGGGCATTACCGCACCCTGATCCTCAACGAAGCCGTCTGATCCGGATTGTCAGTCGCCTGATCGGGCCTCTTCGGGAGCAAGCCCCCTCCCACATTTGAAATGCATTCTTCCTGTGATTGCAGCCTTCCTGGTTTTCGCAGGTGGAGCATTCTTTGAAATGCAATCTTCTGTGATTGCAGCTTTCACAGTGATCCTCCCTTTGCAATGCAATTCCCTTGTGGGAGGGGGCTTGTTCCCGAAGGCGCCAGTCCAGGCGGCACCTCTCTGGAATCTTGGCCAAACCAATCAGCCAGATTGACAGCTTTGACCATTGCCGCCTCCGCGCCGCAGCGCGACTATCCCTGTGTTGTTTACGGTTCCCAGCCTAATAAAAACACAGAGGGATTCTGGCAATGCGCGATTACTTGTCTGCCACCGAACAGTTCAACTATCAGCACACCGTGGACGCTGCGCTCAGCGGCACGCTGGAGGCGCTCAACGCCTGCGTCGAATGTTGCGACCGCCATGCCTTGCCGGGGCGCATTGCGTTGTTCTGGGAGGGCCGCGACGGCGCGAGTGCCACGTACACCTTCAGCGAACTGCAGGACAAAGCCGCGCGTTTCGCCAATTTCCTTCTCGCCCAGGGCGTGCAGAAGGGCGACATGGTCGCCGGCCTGCTGCCACGCAACATCGAATTGCTCATCACCGTATTCGCCACCTGGCGCATCGGCGCGGTGTATCAGCCGCTGTTCACCGCGTTTGGCCCCAAGGCCATCGAGCATCGGCTGAACAGCTCCGCGGCCAAAGTGGTGGTCACCGACGCGGTCAACCGGCCGAAACTCGCTGAAGTCAGCGAATGCCCGACCATCGTCACCGTCGGCGGCGCCAAGGGCCAGGGCATCGTCCGTGGCGACTTCAGTTTCTGGGCCGAGCTGGCCAACTATTCCAGCGTTTGCGAGCCGGTACTGCTGACGGGCGAAGACCCGTTTCTGCTGATGTTCACCTCGGGCACCACCGGCCCGTCGAAAGCACTGTCGGTGCCGCTCAAGGCCATCGTCGCGTTCCAGAGCTACACCCGCGACGCGGTGGATCTGCGTCCTGAAGATTCGTTCTGGAACGTCGCCGATCCGGGCTGGGCCTACGGCATCTATTTCGGCGTCACCGGCCCTATGTCGATGGGGCACCCGATCACCTTTTACGATGGCCCGTTCACCCTCGAAAGCACCTGCCGGGTGATCAACAAATACGGCATCACCAATCTCACCGGCTCGCCGACCGCGTACCGCTTGCTGATTGCCGGTGGCAACGAGTTCGCCAAGTCGATCAAGGGCAAGCTGCGCATCGTCAGCAGCGCCGGCGAGCCGCTCAACCCGGAAGTGATCCGCTGGTTCGCCGACAACCTCGGTGTGGTGATTCACGATCATTACGGCCAGACCGAACTGGGCATGGTCCTGTGCAACCACCACGGTCTGAAGCACCCGATCCACCTTGGCGCCGCCGGTTTCGCCTCGCCGGGCCATCGCATCGTGGTGCTCGACGAAAATTACAACGAACTCGGCGTCGGCCAGCCGGGCATCCTCGCCATCGACCGTACACAGTCGCCGATGTGTTGGTTCGGCGGTTACCAAGGTGTGACAACCAAAGCCTTCGTCGGCGATTACTACCTCAGCGGCGACACCGTGGAGTGGAACCCGGACGGCAGCATCAGCTTTGTCGGTCGCAGTGATGACGTGATCACCACCTCGGGCTACCGCGTCGGCCCGTTCGACGTCGAAAGCGCGCTGATCGAACACCCGGCGGTGGTCGAAGCCGCCGTGGTCGGCAAGCCTGACCCCGAGCGCACCGAACTGGTCAAAGCCTTCGTCGTGCTCAACCCGCAATACCGCGCCGAACCGGCGCTGGCCGAGGAGTTGCGGCAACACGTGCGCAAACGTCTGGCCGCGCATTCGTACCCGCGGGAAATCGAATTTGTCAGCGAATTGCCGAAAACCCCAAGCGGCAAATTGCAGCGCTTCATCTTGCGCAACCAGGAAATCGCCAAGGCTCAAGAGGCCGCGGCGCACAACGTTTCAGCTTGAATCAGGAAGTCAGTCATGCAGATCGAGAACAAGGTTTTTATCGTCACCGGCGGCGCCTCCGGCCTGGGTGCAGCCAGCGCTGAGTTGCTGGTCAACGCCGGCGCCAAAGTGATGCTGGTGGACATGAACGCAGAAGCCGTTGCCGCGCAGGCCCAGCGCCTCGGCGCGCAAAGCGTCGTCGCCGACATCAGCAATGAATCCGCTGCCGAAGCCGCCGTGCAGGCCACGCTCAAAGCCTTTGGCAGCCTTAACGGTCTGGTCAACTGCGCCGGCATCGTCCGGGGCGAGAAGATCCTCGGCAAGAACGGCCCGCATGCTCTGGCCAGTTTTGCCCAAGTGATCAACGTCAACCTGATCGGCAGCTTCAACATGCTGCGTCTGGCCGCAGCGGCCATCGCCGAGAGCGAGGCGAATGCTGACGGCGAGCGCGGGGTGATCATCAACACCGCATCGGTCGCAGCGTTCGACGGCCAGATCGGCCAGGCCGCGTACTCCGCCTCCAAAGGCGCGATCGCCAGCCTGACCCTGCCGGCCGCCCGCGAACTGGCGCGCTTCGGCATCCGCGTGATGACCATCGCTCCAGGTATTTTCGAAACCCCGATGATGGCCGGCATGACCCCGGAAGTGCGCGAGTCGCTGGCCGCCGGCGTACCGTTCCCGCCGCGTCTCGGGAAACCTGCCGAGTATGCCGCGCTGGTTCGGCATATCATCGAAAACAGCATGCTCAACGGTGAGGTGATCCGTCTCGACGGCGCCTTGCGCATGGCCGCCAAGTAAGGAGGATTTGTCATGAGCCTTTCCAACGATCCAATTGTCATCGTCAGCGCCGTCCGCACCCCGATGGGCGGTTTTCAGGGCGAACTGAAAAGCCTCACCGCGCCGCAACTCGGTGCTGCGGCGATCAAGGCTGCGGTTGAACGCGCAGGCGTTACCAGCGATGCGGTCGACGAAGTGCTGTTCGGTTGCGTATTGCCCGCTGGCCTCGGTCAGGCGCCGGCGCGGCAGGCGGCACTGGGTGCCGGGCTGGATAAATCCACCCGTTGCACCACGGTCAACAAGATGTGCGGCTCGGGCATGGAAACCACCATTCTCGCCCACGACATGCTGCTGGCCGGCAGTGCCGACGTGGTGATCGCCGGCGGCATGGAAAGCATGTCCAACTCGCCATATCTGCTGGATCGTGCCCGCGCCGGTTACCGCATGGGCCATGGCCGGGTGCTCGACTCGATGTTCCTCGACGGCCTCGAAGACGCCTACGACAAGGGCCGTCTGATGGGCACCTTCGCCGAAGACTGCGCCGAAACCAACGACTTCAGCCGCGAAGCCCAGGACGCCTTTGCTATCGCTTCGACCACCCGCGCCCAGCAGGCGATCAAGGACGGCAGCTTCAAGGCCGAGATCGTCCCGCTGACCGTGACCGTCGGCAAAGAACAGCTGCTGATCAGCAACGACGAGCAGCCGCCGAAAGCCAAACTGGACAAGGTCGCCTCACTGAAACCGGCGTTCCGCGAAGGCGGCACGGTGACGGCGGCGAACTCCAGTTCGATCTCCGACGGCGCGGCGGCACTGGTGCTGATGCGCCAGTCGCAGGCACAGAAACTCGGTCTGAAACCACTGGCGGTGATTCACGGCCACGCGGCGTTTGCCGACACTCCGGGTTTGTTCCCGGTGGCACCAATTGGCGCGATCAAGAAGCTGGTGAAGAAGACCGGTTGGGCGCTGAACGAGGTCGATCTGTTCGAGATCAACGAAGCGTTCGCCGTGGTGGCGATGGCGGCGATGACCCATCTGGAAATCCCCCACGACAAGCTCAACGTGCATGGCGGCGCCTGCGCACTGGGCCATCCGATCGGTGCCTCGGGCGCGCGGATTCTGGTGACCTTGCTCTCGGCCCTGCGCCAGAAGGGCCTGAAACGCGGGATCGCAGCGATTTGCATCGGCGGCGGTGAAGCCACGGCCATGGCCGTGGAATGCGTCTACTGAAGCCAACATCTGACTGTCCTTGTGGGAGGGGGCTTGCTCCCGAAAGCGGTGTGTCATTCAGAAGTTATTTGACTGACCCGGCCTCTTCGGGAGCAAGCCCCCTCCCACAATGAACGGGTGGTGTTACCAGAATTAAGGATTCACCATGATTCCCAACGAAGACCAATCCCAGATCCGCGACATGGCCCGGCAGTTCGCCGAGGAACGACTGAAACCGTTCGCCGCCGAGTGGGATCGCGAGCACCGTTTCCCCAAGGAAGCCATCGGCGAGATGGCCGAGCTGGGCTTCTTCGGCATGCTGGTGCCGGAGCAGTGGGGCGGTTGTGATACCGGCTACCTGGCCTACGCCATGGCCCTGGAAGAAATTGCCGCCGGCGACGGCGCCTGCTCGACCATCATGAGCGTGCACAACTCGGTGGGCTGCGTGCCGATCCTCAAGTTCGGCAACGACGATCAGCGCGAACGCTTCCTCAAACCGCTGGCCAGCGGTGCGATGCTCGGTGCGTTCGCATTGACCGAGCCGCAGGCCGGCTCCGATGCCAGCAGCCTGAAAACCCGCGCGCGCCTCGAAGGCGATCACTACGTGCTCAACGGCTGCAAACAGTTCATCACTTCCGGGCAGAACGCGGGGATCGTGATCGTGTTTGCGGTGACCGATCCGAGTGCCGGCAAACGCGGCATTACGGCATTCATCGTGCCGACCGATTCTGCGGGCTACAAAGTCGCCCGGGTCGAAGACAAGCTCGGCCAGCATGCCTCGGACACCTGCCAGATTCTGTTTGAAGACGTGAAAGTGCCGGTCGCCAACCGCTTGGGTGAGGAGGGTGAAGGCTACAAGATTGCCTTGGCCAACCTCGAAGGCGGACGCGTCGGCATCGCTTCGCAAGCGGTGGGCATGGCCCGTGCCGCGTTCGAAGCGGCCCGCGATTACGCCCGTGAGCGCGACACTTTCGGCAAACCGATCATCGAGCACCAGGCCGTGGCCTTCCGTCTCGCCGACATGGCCACGCAGATCGCCGTTGCCCGGCAAATGGTGCATTACGCCGCCGCCCTGCGTGACAGCGGTCAGCCGGCGCTGGTCGAGGCTTCGATGGCCAAACTGTTCGCCTCGGAAATGGCCGAGAAGGTCTGCTCGATGGCGTTGCAGACGCTGGGCGGTTACGGTTACCTCAACGACTTCCCGCTGGAACGCATCTACCGCGACGTGCGCGTCTGCCAGATCTACGAAGGCACCAGCGACATTCAGCGCATGGTTATTTCGCGCAATCTCTGACAAGGAATCTTGCCCATGACTTACGAAACGATTCTGCTGGAAAACCACGGCCGCGTCGGCCTGATCACGCTGAACCGACCACAGGCGCTGAACGCCCTGAACGCGCAGCTGGTCAGCGAAGTGAACCACGCCCTCGACGGCCTGGAAGCCGACACCAATATCGGTTGCATCGTCATCACCGGTTCGAAGAAAGCTTTCGCCGCCGGCGCCGACATCAAGGAAATGGCCGAACTGACCTATCCGCAGATCTACATGGACGACCTGTTCAGCGACAGCGACCGCGTGGCCAATCGACGCAAGCCGATCATCGCAGCGGTCAACGGCTTCGCCCTCGGTGGCGGCTGCGAACTGGCGCTGATGTGCGACTTCATTCTGGCCGGCGACAACGCCAAATTCGGCCAACCGGAAATCAACCTCGGCGTGCTCCCGGGCATGGGCGGCACCCAGCGCCTGACCCGCGCCGTGGGCAAGGCCAAGGCCATGGAAATGTGCCTGAGCGGGCGTCTGATCGATGCGGTGGAAGCCGAGCGCTGCGGCATCGTCGCGCGGATCGTGCCGAGCGATGAATTGCTCGACGAGGCGCTGAAAGTGGCCGCGGTGATCGCCAGCAAATCGCTGCCGATTGCGATGATGGTCAAGGAAAGCGTGAACCGCGCCTTTGAGGTCAACCTGACTGAAGGCGTGCGCTTCGAGCGCCGGGTGTTCCATGCGGCGTTTGCCACCCAAGATCAGAAAGAAGGGATGGCGGCGTTTGTGGCCAAGCGGACGCCGGAGTTTCAGGGCAAATAATGCGCTGACCTGACTGACGCCTTCGCGAGCAAGCCCGCTCCCACATGGGATTTGTGTACGACGCAGATCCAATGTGGGAGCGGGCTTGCTCGCGAAGCTTTTGGCGTTACAACTGATAGTTCTTCAATTCCCGAGCAATCACCATCCGCTGAATCTCGCTCGAGCCTTCATAGATCTGGGTAATCCGCGCATCGCGGTAGTACTTCTCGACCGGGTAGTCCTCCAGATACCCATACCCGCCATGAATCTGAATCGCCGAGGAGCAGACCTTCTCGGCCATCTCCGAGGCGAACAGTTTGGCCTGTGACGCCTCCGACAGGCACGGCTTGCCCGCTGTGCGCAGACGCGCCGCGTGCAGGATCATCAGTCGCGCCGCGTTGATTTGCATGTGCATGTCGGCCAGCAGGTTGGCGATGCTCTGGTGCTCATTGATCGGCTTGCCGAACTGGATTCGGTCGCGGGAGTAAACCAGCGCCGCTTCAAACGCCGCCCGGGCGATGCCCAAGGCCTGCGCAGCGATGCCGATGCGGCCGCCTTCGAGGTTGGACAAGGCAATCGCCAGGCCCTTGCCGCGCTCGCCGAGCAGGTTGGCCTCGGGAATGCTGCAATTGTTCAGGGTCACCGCGCAGGTGTCGGAGGCGCGGATGCCCATCTTGTGTTCGGTGCGATCGACGATGAAACCCGCAGTATCGGTGGGCACCAGGAACGCGGAAATGCCTTTCTTGCCCAGATCCGGGTCGGTCACCGCAAACACGATCGCCAGTTTCGCCCGTTTGCCATTGCTGACGAATTGCTTGGCGCCGTTGATCACCCACTGGCCGTCACGCAGTTCGGCACGGGTGCGCAGGTTGTGCGCCTCGGAGCCGGCCTGCGGTTCGGTGAGGCAGAAGCAGCCAATCGTCTGGCCACTGGCGAGATCCGCCAGCCAGGTCTGTTTCTGCGCTTCGCTGCCGTAGTTCATGACCGGGCCGCAGCCCACCGAGTTGTGAATGCTCATGAAGGCACCGGTGGCACCGTCGCCGGCAGAAATCTCTTCCACCGCCAGCGCATAGGCCACGTAATCGACGTAGGTGCCGCCCCATTCCTCGGGCACCACCATGCCGAGCAAACCGAGTTCGCCCATCTTCGCCACCAGCGCGTCGTCGATCCAGCCGGCCTTTTCCCAGGCTTGCGCATGGGGCGCGATTTCGCCGCGGGCGAAGTCCCGGGCCATGTCGCGGATCATCACTTGTTCTTCAGTCAGTTCGAGATCGTGCATGGCTCAGCTCCCGCTCTCAGTAAAACCGTGAAAGAAACTCGCGACATGCCCGGCGTCCAGCGCAGCAAGGGTCGGCGGGTTCCAGCGAGGTGTCTTGTCCTTGTCGATCAGCAGGGCGCGCACGCCCTCGATCAGGTCGCCGCGTTCAAACCACTGGCGATCCAGATGCAGTTCGAGGGCGAAACAGTGTTCCAGGCTCAGGTGCCGGCCGCGACGGAGCATTTCCAGGGTCACGGCCATCGCCAGTGGCGAGCGGGTGTCCAGCAGGTCAGCGGTGGTGGTTGCCCACTCATGACTGTCGGCGACGGTGACCGCGCGCAGTTGCTCGACAATGCTCGGCACGTCCGGCAGGGCGAAGAAATGGTCGATAGCCGGGCGCAGTTTCTCCAGCGGTGCATCGGCCAGGGTTTGCACGCCATTTTTCGCGAGCAGGCTCTGCAGATCCTTGAGCGGCGTATCGCGCCATTCCAGGTGATCGAGTTGTTCGTCGAGGCTCGCCAGTTTGCTGCTGTCGACAAACCAGTCGGCCAGCCCGCAGTACAACGCATCGGCCGCACGAATCTGCACACCGCTGACGCCCAGATAGATCCCCAGTTCACCGGGAATCCGCGAGAGGAAATAACTGCCGCCGACATCGGGGAAATAACCGATCGCCACTTCGGGCATCGCCAGACGACTCTTTTCGGTGACCACCCGCAGATCCGCACCCTGCACCAGGCCCATGCCGCCGCCAAGGACGAAACCATCCATCAAGGCCAGCACCGGTTTGCGGTAATGATGAATCGTCAGGTCGAGGGCGTATTCCTCGACGAAGAAATCTTCGTGCAGCGTGTCGCCGCTTTTGAAGCTGTCGTACAGCGAGCGGATATCGCCACCGGCACAGAAAGCCTTGTCACCGGCACCGCGCAAAACAACGGCACGCACGTTGGTGTCAGTGGCCCAGGCATCGAGTTGCTGCTGCAACTGACGAACCATGTCGAGGGTGATGGCGTTGAGACCGGCGGGGCGGTTGAGGGTCAGGTGACCGATGTGATTGCGAACCTCGGCCAGCACTTCGTTTCGTGTGGCATCCATGGACGGCGTCCGCGGGGATGAAGCCTGAGCAGTCATCACTAACTCCCTGCTTTTATTGTCTTTATTCGAGAAGCTCGCGCGCGAGCGTTGACGGATCGTAACAGTGCAAATTTGCCGTGTACAACCGGGATATGTGCAGGGGGAGTTTGCGTTTTTGCAGCAGGTTGAGGATTGCCTTTGTGGCGAGGGAGCTTGCTCCCGCCGGGCTGCGAAGCGGTCCGACACCGCGGGTTTACGACTGCTGCGCAGCCGAGCGGGAGCAAGCTCCCTCGCCACAATGATGCAGGTGGTTATCGGGTGAAGACTTCGCCGATGCTGCGGCGTTTGGCATGCAGCTCGCTGGCATGAATCAATTGTTCGAGGTCTTCGGGGGTGACGTCGATAAAGGCTTCCATGTCGGCCAGTGCCCGTTTCAAATCTTCGGCGGTAATTGACTGGCTGTCGACGGGAGCCAGCAGCGGCGCAGGCTCGGCCGGGCGTTTCGGGTAGCGGATGCACGTCAGGTTGTTGTAGGCCAGCGCGCTGAGCAGCATGCACGCAGCGGCGAGCATCACCGGTTCCATGGCTTTCCAGTCCATGGCGATGGTGGCGGGATCGGCCAGCACCAAGGTCAGCGCCAGGGCGCCGGCCGGTGGGTGCAGGCAACGTAGCCAGCACATCAGAATCAACGCGATGCCCGCCGCCAGACAGGCACTGCCCAGGGTGCGACCGAGGACGTGGGCGACCAGCAACGCGACAACGCTGGCGCACAGGTAGCCGCCGATGATCGACCACGGTTGAGCGAGGGCGCCCGAAGAGACGGCAAACAGCAACACCGCTGAGGCGCCCAACGGCCCGATCAGGTGATACGCGACCTCGATGCCGAACACCTGACTGCACGCCCAGACGCTGAACAAGGTGCCCAGCGCCATGCCGATCGCGGCGCGGCTCCATTCGGTGGGGCGAGTGTTGATGGCGGCGGGCAACCAGCGAGCGAGCATGTACATCGGGTCCTTGCGGTAAATTCGGGGCAAAAAAAAGGACTTGTCCGTTTCGGAAAGTCCTCGAAGCGTTCCAACTATTGGGGGAGGAACGCGCACAGTGTGCCGTGCAAAGTCGATGCTGACAAATTCATATAAATGCTGCTTCAGTGCATTATTTTTGAATTGTCGCCACACGGCGTCCACTGACAAAACACAGATACCCGCCCAGCGCAGCCAAGGCGCTCAAGGCGTAGAACATGCTCGGCGCCGGCGTGTGCATCAACAGGAACCCGCACATCATTGGACTCAGCGCGCCGCCTAACGCCGCGAGGTTCTGCGCACCGTAGTAACTGCCGCGCAGTTCTTCCGGGGCCAGGGTGTCGACGAAGAGGAAATCCGCCGGGTAAATGATCATCTCGCCGAGGGTGAAGATGAACATCGCCACGCACCAGCCGACCAGGCTGTCGGCCAGGCTGAAGCCGATCAGACCGACGATGAACAACGCGGTGCCGCCGGCAATCCAGTAGCGCAGGTGCTCACGTTTGAGGAATCGCCCGATCTGGTACTGCAGCAGGATCACCGTGATCGCGTTGCAGGCGAGCAGGGCGGCCATGGTGTCGAGTGTCTGGTCCTGCGTGTGGGTCACCAGCAGGTACTGCGACAGGTACAAGGTGAAGCGACCGTGAACCAGCGTGCTGAGCAGGCAACCAAAGGTGAACAGGATCATCGTGCGGTCGTTTTTCAGGATGATCAGGGTGTTCAGGAAACTCTGTGGTTGGCTGGCCTGCGACAGCGGACTGGCCTCGCGGGACACGCCCAGCAGCAGGAAAACGCTGCCGGCGGCAATCAGCCCCGCGACAATAAACGGCGCTGAAGGCTGAACGCCGGCAATCACCACGCCGATCATCGGGCCCACGGCGTAGCCAATATTGGTCAGCGTGTAGTTCAGCGAAAACGCCTTGACCCGCTGGCCGACCGCCAGGTTTTCACTGAGCATCGCTTTGGAGCAGATCAGGAACAGCGCCGACGCCGTTTCACTGATGATCAGCACCAGCGTGACCAGGTACAGATTCTGCGCGAAGGTCAGCAGCATCAGGCCGACACCGCTGGAAAGCATGGTCAGGATCAACAGCTGACGCTTGTCGAGGCGATCGATGATGTAGCCGCCGTACAGCGACAACAGCGTGGCACTGAACACGGCGATGCCCAACAGCAGACCCACATCCTGTGGGTTGAGGCCCAGTTTGTTGCTGAGAAACAAGGTCAGCAGCGGGCTGATCAGGGCACGGCTGATGACGATGCTCAGCGAGGTGATCATCAGTCGGCGGATCAGGCGGGAGTAGGTGGCCACGGCAGTGCAAATGTCCTTATTTTTATGATGAGAAACCTTGTGGGAGCGAGCCTGCTCGCGAATACCGAGTGTCAGGCGCCAACGCAGTTGACTGACAGGACGCTATCGCGAGCAGGCTCGCTCCTACAAGGGATTTGTCCTGTCAGGGCAATATCAGGTGCATGGCGCAGCGGCGTTCGGCGGCAAAGCCATGCTCGATTTCTTTCTGCAGAGCATCGAGCAAATGCGCTTCGTGCTCACCGGGTGCGACTTCCACAAACCCCATCCGCTGATAAAACGGCGCATTCCACGGCACGTCGCGAAACGTGGTCAGGGTCACCGCGCGCATATGCTGACGACTGGCATGTTCAATCGCGGCCAACACTAGTTGACGGCCCACGCCCTGTCCCTGAAACGCGAGGCAGACCGACAGTTCTTCAATGTGCAGCAAGTTGTCGAAATCCAGCGCGCGGATAAACCCTGCGAGTTGCGCCGAGGTGGTTTCGGCGACCCAGACGTGGGCATTGTCGATGGCTTGGCGGTGTTGCGCGGCGCTTGCCACGTCGGTATTGGCAAGCCAGGCGAGGGTTGGATCTGTGCGAAACAGCTCGGCGGCCGAGCGTTCGATGGCGGGGAGGGCGGCGGCATCATTCTGCCGCGCCCGGCGTACAACAAAACTCATGGTCAAGAAATCCCTGTAGGCGCTGTCGCTGGCTGCGATCCAAAATCAGAAGATCGCAGCCTTCGACAAGGTCTACAAGGGCTTCAGGTACAGCAGCACGTAATCGTTCTTGTCGAAACTGCCCGTGACCACCGGTTGCAAGCCGGCCAGCGGGGTGCCCTGTAGCGATTGCAGGTCCTTGCTGTCCATCATCAGCCAGGCCGGGCCCTTGAGGGCTTCGAGTTGCTGGACTGTTTCGGTGAATTGCGGTTGCAGATCCTGCTCGACGTTGACCATGAACTTGATCGCCTTGGCGTCTTTGCCCATGCCGTGCAGCACCAGCGGTGCCGGGTTCTGCTGCACTTGCGCGAACGCGGCGCGACTGAACACCTGTGTGTCGTACAGGCGCCGCTCTACCGGTTCGAACACCGCGGCATACACCGTCCACAACGCCAATACCGAACACAGCGCCAGCACTTCGGCACGCCAGCGCGGGATCATCAGACGCGACAACGCGAGCAATTGCAGAACGCCGAGCACGATCAGCACCAGGGTGATGCCGTCGAGCTGCTCGGGAAAGCGGCGTTTGGCAACCAGCAGGGCCACCATCAACAACCCTGGCGTCACCAGCCAGATTCCTTGAATTACCCCACGCAATACGCGGAACACCCGACCGTGCAGCACCTGGAACGGGTACGCCGCGATGATCGCCGCCATCGGCAACATCGGCAGCAGGTAACGCGCCTTCTTCGCCTGTGGAATCGACAGACCGACCATGACGATCAGTCCGGCGGCCGCGCAGTATTGCACCAGGCGCAAGGCCGGCCCGCGCTGATGCGGCTTGCTCAGCCAGGTCGCGGCCAACGCCAGTATCGCCAGCGGATACGCCAGTGCGTAATTGCCCATCGAGCTGGTGAAGTAATACAGCGAACCGCTGACGCCTTCGCTGCCGTCCATGCGCCCCATGAACTGCATACGGATCACGTCTTGAAGGAATGCCTCGCCACCGCTGAGTTTAGCCAGCCACAACAGCAGGCCGACGCATGCAGCGAGCAGGATCGACGCCAGCACACCGAACACGAAAAGCCGTTTCCACTCGCGGTTGAGCAAGTAGTAACTGCAGAGCATACCGGTCGGCACCACCAGGCCGATGGGCCCGCGAATACCGAAGCCCAGCAACAACAGGATAAAGATCAGCGGCCAGCGACGGCGCGAGCCGAAATGGTCGTGCGCGTAGCCCAGGTAAAACACCGACAGCGCCACGGCGGCGAGCATCAGGTCTTGCGACACGGCGCGCACTTCGGTGACGAAGGTGCTGGTGAGCATCAACAGCGCAATGCTGATCAAGGCCCAACGCTGCGAATGCACCGCCAGCAAGCGATACATCAACGTCACGATCACACCGCCGGCAATAGCGCTTGGCAGCCATGCCGTCAGGGTGTTGATCGCGCCGAAGGGCAACGACAACAGCCAGATGAACAGTGTCGAGAGCGCTGAATAGTCGGCGTAAGGTTGACCGTAAGTGGTCGGGAATACGGTCGGCCCGTGTCTCAGCATTTCCTGGGCAAACAGTACGAACCGTGAATCGAAGCCAATGGGAGCCTGTCCGTAAACCCCGGCTATGAACAGCAACAGCGCCAGCAGCCCTGCGATCAGGGACTGCCGGCGGATGACAGGCGACAACGTGATCAAGCGACGTCCGCTTTGTTAGGCCACTGTTGCAGCGGGATCGGCAGTTTGCGCGAATCACCACGGCCGATCGGGAAGTACTTGAAGCCGTTGCGCGCCAGACGCTCGGCGTCGTACAGGTTGCGGCCGTCGAAGATCACCGGGGCTTTCAGGCGTTGCTCGATCAAGTCGAAATCCGGCGCCTTGAACTGCTGCCATTCGGTGCAGATGATCAGCGCATCGGAACCTGACAGCACCGATTCCGGGGTGCCCATCAGCATCAGTTTTTCTTCGTTCGGATACAGATGCTGGGTTTCCTGCATCGCTTCCGGGTCGAACGCACGAACGCTGGCGCCAGCGGCGAACAGCGAATCGAGCAGGACACGGCTCGGTGCGTCGCGCATGTCGTCGGTGTTCGGCTTGAACGCCAGGCCCCACAGGGCGAAGGTCTTGCCGCGCAGATCACCCTTGTAGAACGCGTTGATGCGGTCGAACAGCTTGTGCTTCTGCCGCTCGTTGATCGCCTCGACCGCTTGCAGCAGATCGCTGGAGCAATGCGCCTGTTCGGCACTGTGGATCAGCGCGCGCATGTCTTTGGGGAAGCACGAACCGCCGTAACCGCAGCCCGGGTAGATGAAGTGGTAACCGATGCGCGTGTCGGCACCGATGCCCTGACGGACCGACTCGATGTCGGCGCCCAGGTGTTCGGCCAGTTCGGCGATCTGGTTGATGAAGCTGATCTTGGTCGCCAGCATGCAGTTGGCGGCGTATTTGGTCAGCTCGGCGCTGCGCAGGTCCATGAACATGATGCGGTCGTGGTTGCGGTTGAACGGCGAGTACAGGTCGCGCATCACATCGCGCACTTCGTCACCTTCGCAGCCGATGACGATGCGGTCCGGACGACGGCAGTCCGACACCGCCGAACCCTCCTTGAGGAATTCCGGGTTGGACACGATATCGAACTGCAGCTCACGACCGGCCTTGTCCAGCGCGGCTTGAATGTGTGCGCGCAGGGTGTCGCCGGTGCCGACCGGCACGGTGGATTTCTCCACCAGGATCAACGGCTGCTCACGGTGGCGCGCCACGGCGTCACCCACCGACAGCACGTATTTCAGATCGGCCGAACCGTCTTCACTGGACGGTGTGCCCACGGCGATGAACGCGACGCGACCGTGTTGTACGGCAAGTTTTTCATCGGACGTGAAATGCAGGCGACTGGAGTCCAGGCCTTCGCGTACCAGGCTCGACAGGCCCGGTTCAAAGATACTGACGTGACCCTGGCGCAGCAGTTCGACTTTCTTCTGATCGATGTCCATGCACACGACGTCGTGACCGACTTCGGCCAACACGGCGGCCTGCACCAGGCCAACATAACCGCTACCAAATACTGTGATTTTCATGGAGCACTCCTGAATTCGGGCGCACGAGACGGACGAGTGTTAATAGTGATGACCCCGAGCATGACCAGTGCCACGCCCAGCGATTTAGTGAAACTGAACGATTCGTTGAACAGCGGCAGACTGGCCGCCAGCAGGTACACCAGCGCGTAGCTGATGCTCAATAGTGAATAAGCCCGGCCCAGCGGCAGATCGCGCAATGCCGCGAGCCAGCAGAGCATCGACAGGGCGTAGGCGAAAATTGCCACCAGCACCACCGCCAGTGCCGACAGATCGACACTGCCGGCGCTCAGCGCCGTCAGCCATTGTTCCGGTTGCGGCAGGCGCGTCATGCTCCAGCGCATGCCCAGTTGGGCACTGCTGACCAACCCCACGCTGGCGAGGGCGAAACCGATACCACGTGCCTTGTTCATGACTGTTGCCCCAGCAAAACCACGCCGCCGATCACCAGCGCCACGCCCAGCCAATGCTGGCGGTCGATGGGCTCGCGAAAGACGAAGCGGGCAATCAGGGTGATCAGCACGAAGTTGAGGCTGAGCATCGGGTAAGCGATGCCCACTTCAAGACGTTGCAACACCAGCAGCCACACCAGCAGCCCGCTGCCGAGAGAAACCAGCGCCAGCCACAACCATGGCGAACGCAGTTTGTCGGCCCAGGACGAATCAACGCCGCGCCAGCTCTCCACGGCGAATTTCTGCGCGACTTGCCCCAGGCACGTCAGCAGACACGCCGTCAGTAACAGCAACCAGCTCATGACGGATCCTTGGGCAGCACCATGATCACCAGATTGCCCGATTCGTAACGGGTACCGTCCTTGGGCAGCAGATCCAGCTCTTCGAGCTCGTCCTGGCCCTTGACGCGCATCAGCACACCGACCGATCCGCTGCGGCGTGCTTCACGTACCCATTGTTGAACGTTGTCCTTGGTGAGTCGGCGCTCGGCGCCTTCCGGGTAGGAAAGACCGTACTTGAGTTCGCCGACCGTGTTGTACAGCGCGACCTCCGGTTGTTTCATGCGCCAGGCCAGTGCCGCCGCCGCGCCCAGATCGTTGCTCAGCAGATGCGTAGCGCCGGACAGTTCAGTGACGTGATGACGGACGAACTGATCCGGGGTCTTGTTGGCCACCACCGATTTGGGCAACGCCGCCGGCAGGATCCCGGCCAGCAACAGACTGCCCAGCGCCGGCGCCGCCCAGCATTGCAGCGGCAGGAACGCTTGCGCGAGGTTGGCGATGATCCAGCCGATCAGGGCGATGAACACCAGCACCATGCTGTGCAGTTCGTGGTCGTACACCGGTTTGTTCAATTGCAGATAAACCAGTGCGATCAGCGTGACCACACCCAACAGCAGGTTCAGCAGACCGTTGATCCCCAGCGCCCGACCTTGTTCAAGACGCAGGCGATCAGCCAGCGCATTGCCCAGCAGCAGTGCCAATGGCAGCAGGCACGGCAGGATGTAGGTCGGCAGTTTGCCGTTGCTCAGGCTGAAAAAGCCCAGCGGCAGCCACAGCCACAGCAGCAGGAAGACCATCTTCGGCTGGGCACGGGTTTGCCAGGCTTGCTTGAACGCGGTCGGCAACAGACCGACCCACGGCAGGCTGAACGCCACCAGCAGCGGCAGGTAAAACCACCACGGTGCATCGTGCTGCGCATCGTCACCGGCAAAGCGGCGAATGTGTTCGTGCCAGAAGAAAAACCGCCAGTAATCCGGCTCCTGCGCGTGCACCGCCAGTGCCCACGGCAAGCTGACGATGATCGCGATGGCAATCGCCACCGGACCGAACACCAGCAGTTCACGCCAGCGTTTCTGCCAGAGCATCCACGGCAACGCGATCAGTACCGGCAACAACCAGGCGAGAAAGCCCTTGGTCATGAAACCCATGCCGCAGGCCAGCCCCAACAGCGCCCAGGCGCCCAGACGTTGCCCGGTGCTGCGGCCGTCGAGCGCAAACCACAGCGCCACCAGGCTCAGGTTGACCCAGAAGGTGAATTGCGGATCAAGGTTGGCGTATCCGGCCTGGCCGGCGACGACCGTGAAGCTCATGTAGAGCAGGGCGCAGACGAAGCTCTTGCGCGGATCGTTCCATAGCCTGCGCGCGACCAGGTAGGCCAGCAGCACACTCAAAGCGGTGCTGAGGGCCGACGCGAAGCGCACGCCGAACAGGTTCTGCCCGAACAATTCCTGGCCGATGGCAATCATCCAATAGCCGGCAATCGGTTTCTCGAAATAACGCAGCCCCATGAAATGCGGCGATACCCAGTTGCCACTGAGCAGCATGTCCTGGCTGATCTGTGCGTAGCGGGTTTCGTCGGGGATCCACAGGCCATGGGTGTGCAACGGCAACAGATAAGCCAGCAGACAGAGGCCGATCAACAACGGCAGTGCCCAGCGTCTGGTCATGCGCCTTGCACTCCCAGCCAGCCTTCACGGCCTTCGAGCGCACCGCGTTGTACGCGGCCTACGGGCAACGTGTTGAAGAACTCGGGCAACAAGTCACCCAAGGGTTTGAAGTCAATATTGCGCTGGCGTGCATCGGCCAGCAATTGACGAAAATCCTGAGCCATCAGAATCCCTTCTACTTCGGCATGAATGGTGTAGACGTTGAGTGCTTGCGCCTGGAACCGGTCGAGGATGAAGGCGTTGAAGTCCTTCGCCGCCACGTGCGGGCCGACGACTTCGTCGAAGGTCGGCAGGTCCACCGGAATCTGCGGAGTCCCCGGCGTGCCGTCCGCCAGCAGCGGACGGAACAGGCTCTGCCCGCGACAATCGCTGTTGTAGCGAAAGCCGAAGGCCTGTTTGGCCTCGATCACGCGCTCGTCCGCACGCCAACCGGCGGCGGCCGAACACTGGATCTTTTCTCCGAGGATGTCGCTCAACGTGTCGACGCCCTGACGAATCTGTTCGATCAGTTGGGCATCGCTCCAACGCCCGGCGTTGGCCTGCCAGCCATGGTGATCCCAGGCGTGCAGGCCGACTTCGTGACCGGCGTCCCGGGCCTGACGCATCAGGTGCCCGAGATCACGGCCAATCGGTTTGCCGGGCCAGGCAGTGCCGGCCAGCAAAATGTCCCAGCCGTAGAGGCCAGCAGCGTTGGAGCGCAGCATTTTCCAGAGGAACTGCGGGCGGATCAGGCGCCACAGATGCCGACCCATGTTGTCCGGGCCGACACTGAAGAAAAACGTTGCCTTGACCTGCGCCTCGTCGAGCATCTCCAGCAGCCGCGGCACACCTTCTCGGGTGCCGCGGTAGGTGTCGACATCGATACGAAGACCTGCCTGCATTACTTCTTGTCCGCGATTTCGAGCATGGCTTCACGCAGGAAGAAGTCCAGGGTGTTGCCGATGGTTTCGCGCATTTCCACGGTCGGCTCCCAGTTCAGCAGGCGCTTGGCGTTGGCGATGCTTGGCTTGCGGTGTTCCACGTCCTGGTAACCGGCACCGTAGAACGCCTTGCTTTCCACGTCGCGGAAACCGGCGAACGGAGGGAAGTTGTGACGCAGCGGGTGCGCTTCGAACTGACGCAGCAGCTCTTCGCCCAACTGACGGATGCTGGCTTCGTTGTCCGGGTTGCCGATGTTGATGATCTGGCCGTTGCACACGTCGTTGTCGTTGTCGATGATCCGCGCCAGCGCCTCGACGCCGTCAGCGATGTCGGTGAAGCAACGCTTCTGCTCGCCGCCGTCGAACAGACGGATCGGCGTGCCTTCCACCAGGTTCAGAATCAGCTGGGTGATGGCGCGGGAGCTGCCGATTCGCGCCGAATCCAGACGGTCCAGACGCGGGCCCATCCAGTTGAACGGACGGAACAGGGTGAAGTTCAGGCCCTTGGCGCCGTAAGCCCAGATCACGCGGTCCAGCAGTTGCTTGGAGACCGAGTAGATCCAGCGCTGCTTGTTGATCGGGCCGACGATCAGGTTCGAGCTGTCTTCGTCGAAGTTCTTGTCCTGGCACATGCCATAGACTTCCGAAGTCGACGGGAAGATCACGCGCTTGTTGTACTTGACGCAGTAGCGAACCAGTTTCAGGTTTTCTTCGAAGTCCAGCTCGAATACGCGCAGTGGGTTGCGGGTGTATTCGATCGGGGTGGCGATGGCCACCAGCGGCAGGACCACGTCGCACTTCTTGATGTGGTACTCGATCCACTCGGAGTGAATGCTGATGTCGCCTTCGACGAAGTGGAAGTTCGGGTGGCTGCGCAGACGCTCGATGGCGTCGGAGCCGATGTCCAAACCGTAGACTTCGTAGCGGTCGTCACGCAGCAGGCGCTCGGACAGGTGGTTACCGATGAAACCGTTGACGCCCAGGATCAGTACGCGAGTACGACGTGGCGCACGACCGGATTCGGCGCCGCGCAGCAACGAGCCATCCACCAGACCCAGTTCGTTGGCCAGTTGCGGGCCGCTGAGGTACAGACCGTTGTCGTTGCGCTGACCGGCGTTGATCACCAGCGAGTCTTGACCGCAGGCAATGCGCAGCGGATCGACGCTGATCACGCGACCTGGCGCCTGGCCTTCGTTGCCCTTGACGACTTCAGCGCTCCAGACGATCAGTTTGTGCTCGCCCACGGCGCAGAAGGCGCCCGGGTAAGGACGGGTCACGGCGCGCACCAGGTTGAACAGTTCTTCGGCCGGTTTGGCCCAGACCAGTTTGCCGTCCGCCGGGGTGCGGCGACCGAACACGGTGGCTTTGGATTCGTCTTGCGGGGTTTCAGTGATCTTGCCTTGCAGCATGTTCGGCAGGGTGTCGCGCAGCAGGTCGCTGGCGGCTGTGCGCAATTTGGCGTGCAGGGTCAGACCGGTGTCGCTGCGCTCGATGGCCACGCGTTGCTGGGCAACGATCGCGCCAGCATCTGCGCGCTTGACCATACGGTGCAGGGTGACGCCGGTTTCGGTTTCGCCGTTGACCAGCACCCAGTTTGCCGGAGCGCGACCGCGATAACGTGGCAGCAGCGAACCGTGCAGGTTGAACGCGCCTTTTTTCGCCAGGGCCAGCAGTGGCTCGCTCAGCAGGTTGCGGTAGTAGAAGGAGAAAATGTACTCCGGGTCCAGCTTGGCGATGCGCTCGATCCACAGTGGGTGGTTGGCGTCTTCCGGTGCGTGTACCGGAATGCCTTTGTTCGCGCACAGTTGTGCAACCGACGCATAGAACGCGTTTTCTTTCGGATCATCGGCGTGAGTGAACACTGCTGCAATGTCAAAGCCGCTGTTGAGCAGGGCTTCAATGCCGGCGCAGCCAATATCGTGGTAGGCGAAGACAACAGTTTTTGCACTCATGAGAGAACCTGATCGGAAGTGGAAGAAGTAGCGGTAGAAGAAAGACCATCAACGGTGACGGCAGGGGCCGGATCGGCCGGCTGGCTGCGCAACACCTTTTCGATGAAGAAACGCGGACGGGCGCGCACATCGCTGTACATGCGGCCCAGGTATTCACCCAGCAGCCCCATGCCGATGAACTGGCCACCGGTGAACACGAACAGCACGGCGAACAGTACGAAGGTACCGCCACCCGCCCAGCCGGCACCGAACGCCAGACGCAGAATGATCAGTGCGACGGCGAACAGCACACCCAGACCGGCCATAGCGAAGCCGACGATGCTGAGCAAGCGCAGCGGGGTGGTGGTCATGCAGGTGACCAGATCGAACATCAGGTTGATCAGGCGCATCGGGCTGTATTTCGAGTCGCCGTGTTCACGCTCGGCGTGGGCCACGACGATTTCAGTGGTATGACGGGCGAAGCTGTTGGCCAGGATCGGGATGAACGTGCTGCGCTCACGGCAGGCGAGCATCGCGTCGATGATGTTGCGGCGGTAGGCGCGCAGCATGCAGCCGTAGTCGCTCATGGCAACGCCGGTGGAGCGCTGCACGGCAAGGTTGATCAGCTTCGACGGATACCGGCGCAGCGCCGAGTCCTGACGATTGCCGCGCACGGTCCCGACCACGTCGTAACCTTTTTCGGCTTCGGCCACCAGCCGTGGGATTTCTTCCGGCGGGTTCTGCAGGTCGGCGTCGATGGTGATGACCACGTCGCCCTTGCACTGTTCGAAACCGGCCATGATCGCGGCGTGCTGACCATAGTTGCGGTTGAGAATGACCGCCACGAACGGGCTGTTTTCACGCCCGGCGGCTTCTTCGAGCATGTTCGCCGATTCGTCGCGGCTGCCGTCGTCGACCAGCACGATTTCGAAGTCGTGATGCAACTGGCGGCAGGCCGCCTCGGTACGACGCAGCAGCTCGGGCAGGCTTTCCTGCTCGTTGTAGACCGGGATGACGATCGACACACTGCGGATTGGATAAGGTTTCACAGGCGTTTTTCCATGATTTGTGCGATGGCACCGACAACACGGTCAAGGTCTTGATCGGTCATGTCGGGGAACAGCGGAATCGAGCACAGCCGCGCCGAGTTCCATTCGGTGTTGGGCAGGTAGAGGTCGGGGTCACGCTGGCGATACCAGGTGTGCAGGTGGGTGGCAATGAAATGGATACCGGTGCCGATGCCCTGATCCTGCAAAGCTTTCATGAAAGCTTCGCGATCCATGCCGCAACGCTCGCTGTCTATGCGCAGGATGAACAGGTGCCAGGCGTGTTGCTGGGCGTAGTCGGGCAGGGCCAGCGGTTGCACTGGCAAGCCTTCGAACTTCTGCAGATAGCTCGTGGCCAGTTCAGTGCGACGGGCGTTGATTTCGTCCAGACGCTGCAGTTGCACCAGGGCAATCGCGGCGTTGACGTCGGCGAGGTTGTACTTGAAACCCGGCTCCATCACTTGCGCCTGCGGCTTGCGGCCACCGGTCAGACGGTCATAGGCGTCGACGCCCAGGCCGTGGAATTTGAGCATGCGCACACGGCTGGCGAGGGCTTCGTCGTCAGTGACGAACATCGCGCCTTCGGCACAGGTCATGTTCTTGATCGCATGGAACGAGAAGATCGCCGTGCCTTGCGAGCCGACGTGACGTCCCTTGTAGCGGGTGCCGGCTGCGTGGGCGGCGTCTTCGATGACCGGGATGCCGTGCTTGTCGGCGAGGGCATACAGCGGATCGAGATCGAACGCTGCGCCGGCATAGTGCACCGGAATGATTGCCTTGGTCCGCGGGGTGATGGCCGCTTCGATGCGCGCAGCGTCGGTCATCAACGTGTCGCGGTCGACATCGACGAACACCGGTTTGGCGCCCAGCAGGGAGATCATGTTGGCGGTCGAGACCCAGGTCTGCGACGGGGTGATGACTTCGTCGCCCGGGCCGATGCCCAGGGCCAGCAGCGTGATATGCATGCCGCCGGTGGCCGAAGACAAGGCTACCGCGTGCTTGCAACCGACATACTGCGCAAACTGCTCTTCGAGTGCCTGGTTTTTCGGCCCCGTCGTGATCCAGCCTGAGCGCAGAACCTGCTCGACAGCTGCAATTTCCTCATCGCCAATACTGGGGCGGGAGAAGGGGAGAAACGCCTGACTCATGGGCACCTCGATACGGAAAATAATAGACAGACTCTCCGAAAATTATCGGATCCAACCCAAGCGTAGACGCAAAAAAAGGTTTTGCATCAAGAAGTTGCTAAAAATACACAACGTCGGGGGCTGGTTGACTTTTCAGACGCCGCCCGGCAGGTTGGGCGCTATCGAACAGAGAATCTATCGGCACCAAGGTTATTCCCGATTTTGTGAAAGGAATATGAAAAACCGGTCGGAGATTCGTTTATCTGCAATTCATACAGCCACTGTTCAGTCTTCTGCGGGTAATCGCCGGTTTTTAGAAAAAGTCCGACTGAATTACTCTTCTTTTATTAAGTGGATTGCGATTGTTAGTTGCAGAGTTGAACAGTTTTTAATCAAGGCCTTTCGTTTGACAGACTCACCCGTTTTACCTTCAAGCATTGTAAAAAACAATCCTATGTCCTTGTATTTGGCGCGTTTGGCACCTTCGAGCCAATTAACCATGCGTTACGTTTTACAGGACGCCGCTGACCGTCTGGGTTTCGAAGACATGAATGTCGAAGAGATTCCCTGGCATGCGTTACAACCCGAAGATGTTGTGGGTCTTGTCGCGGCGTTGCGCGCAGACAACTACGCACCCAACACTTCTTCGTTGTATGTGAATGCCGTGCGCGGGGTCATGAATGAAGCCTGGCGCATGAGCCTGATCAGCCAGGAACATCTGTTGAAAATGCGCTCGGTCAAGGGCATCGCCGGCACGCGGCTGTCTCAGGGGCGCAATCTCAAGCGCACGCTGATTCACGAATTGATGGAAGTCTGCGCCGCCGACCCGCGCCCGCAGGGCCTGCGTGATGCGGCAATCATCGCGTTGCTGTACGGGACCGGCATGCGCAAGTCGGAATCGGTGGATCTGGACCTGGATCAGGTCGACTTCAGCGAGCGCAGCCTGTGCGTCACCGCCAAGGGCAACAAGCAGTTGATCAAATACGCGCCGGCGTGGGCGTTCAGCAAGCTCAATGCCTGGCTCGAACTGCGCCGTTCACAGCTCAAGGAAGGCGAGAGCGACGATGCGTTCCTGTTCAACCGCATTCGCCGTGGCAGCCACATCACCCGCGAGCGCATCACCAAGCACGCGATCTATTACATCGCCCGTCAGCGCGGGACGCAGGTCGGGGTGAAGATCATGCCCCACGATTTCCGTCGCTCGTTCATCACCCGGGTGATCGAGGAGCACGACCTGTCGATCGCGCAGAAACTCGCGCATCACAGCAACATCCAGACCACCGCCAACTACGATGTGCGCGATGACAACGAGCGGCGGCGGGCGGTGGATCGCTTCGATCTCTGATCAGTTCAGGCCAAACACATGCGCCGCACCGAGCACCGACAGTTGCACCGCGCTGCCGGCGGGCGGCGCGTGCATGCCGGAGCTGCGCACCAGAATCGAACGGGCCGGATCCTGAGTCGCGGACGAGCTCAGTTCAACCGTCAAGGTGCAGGTATTGCCGGCGAAATCGCGGTCGATGACCAGCGCATGGCAGCCTTGACTGTCAGACGCCACTTCGGCGATCTGCAATTGTTCGGGGCGCAGCATGATCTGCGCAGCACCGCTGAAACCGTTGCTGTTCACCGCCACCTGACCCAGATCGCAGTGCGCCCAACCCGCCTCGATCCGCGCGGGCAGCACCACGGCTTCGCCGAGAAAGTGCGCAGTCTGCTCATCATTTGGATAGCGGTAGAGATCCATCGGATGCCCGGACTGCACCAGCCGGCCGTTGCGCATCACCGCCAATTGATCGGCAAACGACAACGCTTCGCTCTGGTCGTGGGTCACCAGAATGGTGGTGACGCCCGAGTCTTCGAGCAGGCGCGCGACCATTTTGCGCATGGCACTGCGCAAACCGGTGTCGAGGGCAGAGAACGGCTCATCGAGCAGCATCAGCCGTGGTTGTTGCGCCAGTGCCCGGGCCAGGGATACGCGCTGTTGCTGGCCACCAGACAATTCGTGGGGCCAACGGTTGGCCATGTTGGCGTCGAGGGCGACGCTGTCCATCAACTCAAGGATGCGCTGGGTGCGGGCCGCACCGGTCAGGGCCAGGCCGAAACCGATGTTCGCCGCCACCGTCATGTGCGGGAACAACGCGCCGTCCTGCGGGACGTAGCCGATCTGCCGTTGATAGGCCGGCACTGCGTGGCTGCGGTCGACCAGCGTCTGGCCGTTGAGCGTAATGCTGCCGCTGTCGGGAAACTCGAAGCCGGCGATCATCCGCAACAGCGTGGTTTTGCCGGAACCGGAGGGGCCGACGATCACTGTGCGGCTGCCGGTCGGCACGTTGAGGCTGACGTCGTCGAGCGCCTTCTGCGCGCCGAAGGTTTTACTGAGGTTGAGCAGTTCGAGAGCGTTCATCGGCCAGCGGTACGCCTGGATTGGTGATAGAGGATGGCCGTCAGCGGCAGGGAAAGCAGGATCATCAGCAGCGCATACGGCGCTGCGGCGGCGTAATCGATTTCGCTGGTCATCGCCCAGAAACCGGTGGCGAGGGTGCGTGTGCCGTTGGGTGCGAGCAGCAGGGTTGCGGTCAGTTCATTGGTGATTGCCAGAAATACCAGGGCTGCACCTGCCGCCGCGCCGGGGGCCGCCAGGCGTACGGTGATCAGCCACAATGCGCGTATCGGCGAGCGGCCAAGGCTTTGCGCGATGTTTTCCAGCTCGACCGGGGCCTGTGCGAAACCGGCGCGCAGGCTGACCAGTGCTCGCGGCAAGAACATCAGCAGGTAAGCCAGCAGCACGGTGATGGTGGTCTGGTAGATCGGCCGGGCGAAATGGATGGTCACAGTGACCAACGCCAGCGCGACGACAATGCCGGGCAGGGAGCTGGTGATGTAGTTGCAGCCTTCCAGCAAGCGCTGCAGTTTGCCGGGAGAACGGATCGACAGCCACGCGATGGGAATCGCCGCGACACTGGTCAGCAACGCGCCGGCCACGCCGTACGACAAGGTCTGCAGCAAGGCCGGCAAAAGTTCGTCGCCTTCCCAGACCTGCACACCACCGGCCACCAGCCAGCGGCCCAGCGTGAGCAACGGCACACCGAGTGCCAGCAGGCAGGTCAAGGTTTGCAGCGATAAAGCCAGGGTTGTCACGCCTCGGCCCAGTTGCACGCTGCGCTGGTCACGGGCGCTGCCGGAACCGACTCGCGCGTAGCGGGCGTTGCCACGGGCGGCAGATTCGGCGGTGAGCATCGCCAGACAGCACAGCGCCAGAACGCCAGCGAGCATGTTGGCCGCCGGGCCGTTAAACGTCGATTTGAACTGATCGAAGATCGCCGTTGTGAAGGTGTCGAAACGGATCATCGCGTACAAGCCGTACTCGGCCAGCAAATGCAGACCGACCAACAACGCGCCACCGCAGATTGCCAAGCGCAATTGCGGCAACACCACCCGAAAGAACACCGCCCACGGCTTTAGTCCCAAGGATTGCGCGACGTCTTCAATCGCCGGATCGAGACGGCGCAAGGTCGCGGCAATCGGCAAATACAGAAACGGGAAATAGGCGATCACCGACACCAGCACACCGGCCGGCAGACCGTGGATCGACGGAATCAGGCTGACCCACGCGTAACTGTGGACGAACGCCGGCACGGCCAACGGTGCGACCGCCAACACTGACCACAAGCGTCGGCCAGGCAGGTTGCTGCGTTCGGTCAGCCAGGCCAGGGTTGTCCCGAGCACGATGCACAAGGGCAGGGTTATCAGCACCAGCAGCACGGTGTTGATCAGCAATTCGCCGACCCGCGGGCGAAATATCATGGCTTCGATGGTTGCCCAACCGGTGTACCACGACACGCCGATCACGAAGGCAATCGGCAGCAGTGACAGCAATGACACCAGCACCGCCGAGCTCACCACCCACGAGCTGCCACGCCCGGCCAGCGCGCGGGGCGGGTGGAGGAGGCTGGCGGGGGCCGTCGCAACGGCCGGTGCAGGCAAGGTTTCGGGCATCACTTAGAGCAATCCGGCCTGGGTCATCAGCTCGACGGCTTTTTTGCTGTCGAGGGTCGAAGCATCGACTTTCGGCGCATCGAGGGTTTTCAGCGGGGTCAGCTTCGGATTGGACGGCGCGTCTTTGCCCACGGCGTATTCGAAGGAGGTGCCGGTTTCGAGAACTTCCTGGCCTTCCTTGCTGGTGATGTATTTGACGAACGCCTGCGCCTGCTCCGGATGCTTGCTCGATGCCAGGACGCCGGCGCCGGAGGTGCTGACGAATGCGCCCGGATCCTGATGCTTGAAGTAGTACAGGCGAGTGTTGTTGCTGTTTTCGCCGGTCTTCGACTGATCGACGAAGCTGTAATAGTGATAGATCACGCCGCTGTCGATCTGCCCGGCGTTCACCGCTTTGAGCACCGCGCTGTTGCCGCGATAGATGGTTGCATTGGTCTTCATGCCCTTGAGCCATTCCAGCGTGGCGGCTTCGCCTTTCTGTTGCAGGACGGCGGCGACAATCGCCTGGAAGTCGGCGCCAGCCGGGGAGGCAGCCCAGCGGCCTTTCCATGCCGGGGTGGCGAGGTCGAGCAGGGATTTGGGCAGGTCTTTTTCAGTCAGCTTGCTCGGGTTGTAGACGAACACGGTGGAACGGGCAGCGATGCCGACCCAATTGCCGTGGGCCGGGCGGTAAGCGGAATCGACTTGCTCAAGGGTCGCAGGCGCCAGCGGGGCGAACAGTTTGGCATTGTCCACCAGCACCATCGCCGGGGAGTTCTCGGTGAGGAATACGTCTGCCGGCGAGGCGGCGCCTTCCTGCACGAGCTGGTTGCCCATTTCGGTGTCATCGCCGTTGCGAATGGTCACCGGGATCCCGGTTTCTTCGGTGAAACCGGCCACCCAAGCCTTGGTCAGCGTTTCATGCTGCGCGTTGTAAACCACCAGACCCACCGAGTCGGCGGCAAACGCCTGCCCGGTGCCGAGCAATGCGGCGGCCAGCAATGCGCGCTTGAAGAAGGATGGAAGGCGTGGATTCATTCGGGCAGCTCCTGTTTTTAGACGTTATGAGCAAACCCTCGCAGGAAACAATGCGAACGATTTGCAAGTGTCGAGTCGCGGCAATGTAGGGTGGCAAATGAGAAAAAAACGTCAAAGAAGCCGTTAATACTTGTCATTGCCATTCAAATTTACCGCGACTCTCCCCTTTTTGTCTTAACGTCATTGCTCAGGAGTGGGGGATGTAGGCCACGCTCTGGTCCTCACGCCCGTGGAATAGCTGCTCGCCACGGGTGGGCGTGGTGGTGATGACCTGGTGATCAGCCTTCAGCGCATCCAGTGGCACGGCATCACCGGAACGGTATTGCGCGACGAAAATCGTGCGTTGCGGATCCCAATGTTCCCCGCTGGTCCTTTCCAGCCAGGCGATCAGCGTCGCGGTGTCGCCATTGTGCGGGAAGTCCTGGATCGTTTCCGGCACGTAGTAGAACGGTGCACCGCCGGTTTGCAGGTACATCGGCACTTTGTTGTCGACCTCGATCATGACCATCCGCCATTGATTCAACGGTGCCTGCTGACTGGCCTGTTCGCGAACCTGCTCGCCGAAGCGGATAACACCGCCGCCGCTGTTGGTCCACGGGTAAAGCACCCCCAGGATCGCGGCGAGCAACACCGTGGTGACGGCGAAGCCGATCTTCAGACCACGACCTGCGCTGTTGCGAGCGGCCATGCGCCGGGTCACCCACCAGGCACCCAGCAGTTGCGCGAAGGGCACCAACGGCAGCACGTAATAGCTGCGGCGACTGCCACAGGCGGTGAAGAACAGCATCAGCAGCGCGAGCCCTTGAATCAGCCAGCGGGTGTCCGGTTCGATGTGCTTCCAGTTGCGCGCGGCCACCCACAAGGCGATCAACCAGCACGGTGCCCATGGCAGGGTGTAGACCGGCAGGTAGATCAAGTAGGTGTAAATCGGCCCGAATTGATCGAACGGCTGGAAAAACCGCACGACGTTTTCGCGCAGCACCAGGCCGAGGCCGCTCTGTTCGTAGTTGGGCGCACCGTAGAGGTGGGACAACAGGAACGGCGTCATGTAGAACGCCCCGGCGATCAGCAGAGCACCCAGCAGTCGCAGGTTCAGGTGACGTTTCCAGCGATGTTCGCTGAGCAGGTGCGGCAGCAGCACCAGGCCGGGCAGGATGAAACCGATCAGGCCTTTGAACAGCGATGTCAGCGACAGCAGACCGAAGAACACCACGTAGCGCCAGAACCGCGTGTCATCCGGGCCACGCCAGTACCACCAGACGGCCGCCAGTACACCGCAAACGGTGAGGATGTCGGCGGTGGCGACTCGCGCCCAGAACACGAAGTAGAACGTGGTCGCCAGCATCCAGCCGGCGATCAACCCGGTGCCTTTGCGAAACAGTTGCTCGCCGATCAGGTACACCAGCCACACGCTGAACCACGCGGAAATCACCGATGACAGGCGCAACGACCAATGCCCCAGTCCGCCGGTGAACCACGAGGTGGCGGTGATCAGCCAGTACGACAGCAACGGTTTGTCGTAGTAGGGGCTGCCCTTGAGATAGGGGTCGAAATAGTCGCCGCTTTGCAGCATCTGCAACGCGATGTTGGCCCAACGGGTCTCCGGCCCCCATAGCTCACGACTGCCCAAGCCGAGCAGTAAAAGCAGGGCAGTCGCTGCCAGCAGAAGCAGCAACTGCCTCCGTTCAGTCCTGGTCTGGGTCATGGCTGGCTCTGACTGAAGATGAGGATTTCGATTTGGCCACGGCGGTAGTGCTTGCCGTCTATTGGCAGCAACTCAAGTTGTTGCGCGTCCGATGTGCTGTTGACTCGCATCACCACGCCCACCGAGCCTTTTTTCCGCGCTTCGGTCATCCATTGGCCAACACCTTCCAGGCTGACTTTGCGTGAAGCCATGGCCGGGTCATCGAGGCCGTACTTGAGCTCGCCAACGGTGTTGAACAGGTCGACCTGCGGGCGGCGCAAGCGCCATGACAAAGCAGAAGCCGCGCCGAGGTCGTTGCTCAGCAAAGAGCTGGTCTGGCTGAGTTCCTGCTGATGCTCGGCGATGAACTGATCCGGCATCTTGCTGTTGACGATGGTCGCCGGCATTGCAGCGGGTAGCAGCGCGACAAGCAGGCCGATGCCCAGCGCCGGCATCGCCCACAGCGTCAGAGGTCGCAAGGCTTGCAGCGAACCGGCAATGATCCAGCCGAGCAATACGATGTAGGCCAGCGACAGGCTGAACATCTCGGTGTTTGCATAGATTTCACGGGTCGCTTGCAGATAAATCAGCGCCACCAGCGCGGCGCCGGCCAGCACCACGTTGACCACACCGTTGGTACGCAAGACGCGGCCGTTCTGATCAGCGAGCCAGTTCATCACGGTGTAGCCCATCAACAGGGCCAATGGCAGCAGGCACGGCATGATGTAGGTCGGCAGTTTGCCGCTGCTCGCGCTGAAAAACGCCAGGGGCAGCAGGAACCACAAAGCCAGGAAGGCGATTTTCGGGTCACGCTTTTCGCGCCAGGTGCGCAACAGCGTCGAAGGCAGCAGCAATGCCCATGGCAAGGTGGCGGCAAACAGCAGCGGCAGATAGAACCACCATGGCCGTGCATGCTGTGCGTCTTCGCCGGCGGCAAAGCGGCGGATGTGTTCGTGCCAGAAGAAGAACCGCCAGAAATCCGGTTCACGGTAATGCACGGCCAGTGCCCAAGGCACGCTGACCAGGGCGGCCACCCCAACGGCGACCAGACCATAACGCACCAGCTCGCCAAAGCGTCGTTGCCAGATCATGTAGGGCAGGGCGATCAGCACTGGCAGCATCAGGGCGAGGAAACCTTTGGTCATCAGGCCCATGCCACAAGCGAGGCCCAACAATGCCCAGCCGCCCAGGCGCGCGCGCGGGGTGGTGCTGTCGATGGCAAACCAGATCGCCACCAGGCTGAGGTTGACCCACAGGGTGAACTGCGGATCGAGGTTGGCATAGCCGGCCTGACCTGCAATCAGGCCGAAGCTCATATAAAGGAGGGCGCACGCTGCGCTGATTCGCGGGTTGTTCCACAGGCGACGGGCCAATACGTAGGCCAGCCACACGCTTACGCCGGTGCTGAGCGCCGAGGCGATGCGTACGCCGAACAGGTTTTCACCGAAAATGGCCTGGCCGATGGCGATCATCCAGTAGCCGGCAATCGGTTTTTCGAAGTAGCGGATGCCCATGAAATGCGGCGCCACCCAGTTGCCGCTCAGCAGCATTTCCTGGCTGATCTGGCCATAACGGGTTTCATCGGGAATCCACAGACCGTGGGTCATCAGTGGCAGCAGATAAAAGACCACGAATGCCAGCACCAGCCCGGGTATCGCAAAGCGCTCGACCAGGGTGCTCTGGTGGAGGCGCGGCAAATTCAACGCTGCATGGTGCAGCGGTTTGTTCTCAGACGTCATGACTGGACCTTGGTGCAGTACAAAGTGTGCGTTTCAGTGAAGCGCCTGGCGATTTCCGTTGCAGGCGCGGCACTGGGTTGAATGAATGCAGAGGCGAGCACGTCCGATGGACGTGCTCCTGTATTCAGAGAACGGGTCTGCTTCCAGCTTTAAGTTCTCCTTGGGAAGACAAGCTTTAAAATGAAATATTTCCAGTTTTTCAGTCTGAAAAACATTTCTTATTACAATTTCATGCGCGCCAATACCCTGTGCCAGAGCATTGGCCGAGCTGTTTAGTGCTTGATTAAGTTTGCTGGTTACTTGGCCAATCGCTGCCAGCCTTCGGGGTTCATGATGCCAATGACTTCAAGTTTGCCTTGGGCATCTACACGGGCTAAAACCGCGCTGCCATATTCGGCGGCGACCGCGCGCGGGTAACCGGTTTGCCTTTCGAAATCGGCGATGCAGCCGCTGTGGGTCACGAGGATCATGTTCTGCCCCGGGGTCTTGTGCGCCACCAACTCATCACGCATCGTCGGACCACAGGTTTCAAGCCATTCTGCCGCCACTGCGTCGCGACCGAACATGTAATGAGCCGTTTGCGCAGTGCGCGTCAGCGGGCTGGTGAACACTTGGGTCTGCTGCATTCCCAATTGCGTAAAGGCCCGGCCAACGGAGGCTGCAGAGACGCTGCCTGCCTGGGTGATACCGTCTGCCGGCCCCAGGCAAATGTTGCTTGAGCGGTCGCAGCGTTCGGCGTGGCGCACCAGTGCGACGACCTCGCCAGCCTGCCAGGCTTTCACCCATTGCTGGGTGGTAGAGTCGCTGACATAACGCAGGTTGGCAGGTGAACGCTGCAGCCAGACGAAGCCACAAATCAGGCTGATCACCAGCACGCCGGCAGCGATGGCGACCCAAGCCCGCTGACGAGAGAGGTACGATCTCTTGGGTGCTGATTGTATTTGTACTAATTCAACCACGACGTTGCCCCTTGTCATTCCCGAGTTCCATTCAGTCCACACGCAAAGTGCAACGTAAGCTCCAGGAGTTTAGTTACTTTACGGCGGTTTGCTTGAATGGCTGCTGAACACTACGTTCAGAGTCGTGGCGGCGTAGTGAAGAACATGTGAAAAATTTGCGAGAGAAGCGCAGATATCAGCGGAATAGTCTATTTGATAACTAAACGCAAATAGCCGTTTTGTTTGCTTGAAGCACTTAACAACTGCGCCGGGCAAGGCGAAGCTGCGCGCTTTGGACAACGTCGTCGCGCCACCCCTTGCAGCTCCGACATCAGCACTGGAGTCATTGAACCGGATGGACCTCAAGCAAAGCCTCGCCAATCGGATCGTGATTGTGTTCGCCTTGATGAGCGCAGTGGTAGCCGGTGTCTTCGCGATGGGCATTGTGGCCACGGTGCATGTCGTCGAGCACAAGTTGACCATGACGGCCCTGAGCGGCGGACTGCGCCGGTTGCTGGCGATGGACGACATCAACCAGTGGCGCCATGAGCCGGAAAAGAGCGAACTGTTTTTTTTCGAGAACGGTCCGGGGCCCATGGCGCTGACGCCGCAACTGGCAAAACTGCCCCTGGGGTTTCAGGAGATCACCTTCAACGGTGATGATTTCTACGCCATGGTCGAGGCAGTCGGCGGACGCAAGTATGTGCTGCTGCGCAATCAGGAAAGCTTCGAACAACGCGAGCACCTGCTGTTCGTCGTGGTGATTGTCGGGTTCATCCTCAGTGTCATGTTGGCTGTCGCACTCGGCAGGCTGCTGGCGCGGCAGGTCATGGCGCCGGTGATTCGCCTGGCGGGGCAGGTACGTCATCGCGATCAGTTGATCGCGTTGGCGCCGGCCCTGCATCCGGATTACGCCGATGATGAAGTAGGGGAGTTGGCGCTGTCTTTCGACCAGACACTCGGCCGGTTGCGCGAGATCCTGAACCGGGAAAAGCTCTTCACCAGTGACGTGAGCCACGAACTGCGCACACCGCTGATGATTCTCGCCAGCTCCTGCGAGCTGTTGCTGGCCAACCCCTCGCTGGATCAGCGTTCCACTCAGCAGGTCAAACGCATTGCCCGGGCCAGCGCTGAAATGCGCCAACTGGTCGAAACTTTCTTGATGCTGGCGCGCAAGCCGGAAGAGCTTGGCACCGAATCCACCTGCACACTCAAATCTATCGCTGACGCCCAGGTGGAAATCTGGGGGCGATTGATTCGCGAAAAGGGCCTGGAGTTCATTTACGAGCCGCAACTGGCTGGCAGCACGCGCTATGACCTGACGTTCTTGCAATCGGTCATGGGCAATCTGTTGCGCAATGCCTGGCACTACACCGATCAGGGCTTCGTCCGGTTGACTCTGCTCAAGGACAGTTTCGTGGTCGAGGACAGCGGCATCGGTATTCCGGAAGAGAAACGCCAGGCGATGTTTCAGCCATTCGTGCGTGGTGACGAACAGCGCGGTGAAGGGCTTGGCCTGGGCCTGTCGCTGGTGCAGCGGATCTGCAGCCATCAGCACTGGCAGGTTCAGTTGGTGACTCGCGAACCCAACGGCTGCCGTTTCACCGTCACGCTACCGGCGGCGACTCAGGACGCCGATGGACAGGTGCGTGAATTGCCCGCCGCTTGATTGATCAGGGCAGCCAGTCGTTTGACGTTGTTCTGTTGCGCGGCCACCAGGTCATCGATGCTCGGGCCGGACGGTGTTTGCAAGGTTGAATGACAGGTCAGCAGAGCATTGTCCGCCGCACCGCTCGGGCGCAGGCGCCACTTGACGTCGATCAGCCCGTATTGTCCGGGAATCGAGTCAAAACGCTGCACATCAATGCGCACCGAAACATTGCCGCGACTGCCGGTATTGCTCAGTTGATCGCTCAACGCGCTGCGCAACTCATCCGCCAGACTCGCCCCCCACCATTGGGTTTCCAGAATCGCCAGGCCATTGTTGCCCTGACGGATGACGATTTGCGGGCGATCGACTTGCGGCGGCACGCTGATCGCCTCGATGGGGATTTGCGCACCGGCCCGGGACGTCGGCAGTTGCACCGGCGTCAGGGTGTGAAAGTTGATCGGCTCGCTGCGGCAGGCACCCAGGAGCATGAACGCAGCGAGCACGGTGATCTTCAGCGGTAAAGCCATGGGGTAGCTCCTGTGCTCAATTGCGTGGCGGTCCTTTCAGATCCAGCGGCGCGGCATTGTCGGGGCGACCGCGAATCAGCGATTCCGGATGGCGACCGAGATAATCCGACAGCTCACGCAGTGAACGCGACATGCGTCCGAGTTCGTCAAGGGTCTCGGTGAGTTTCTCGCGCTGCGGTGAGTCTTCGGCGAGGGTCGAGCTGGCGGACTGCAAGGTCTTGCTGACGTCGGCCAGGGTGGTCTGCACGCTCGGCAGGGTTTTCGCGTTGAACTGGGTCAGGCCTTTGCGCAGCTCCACGAGGTTGCTGTCGAGGTTGCCGGCAATCCGCTCGACCGGCAGTTTGTTGAGCTTGTCGACCACGGCTTCGAGTTTTTCCTGCAACTGTTCGAGGCTGCCGGGCACGGTGGGCAAGACCACCGGCCGGGCCGTCGGGTCAAACGCGACTTTCTCAGCTTTCGGGAAGAAGTCCAGTGCAACGTACAGCTGCCCGGTCAGCAGGTTGCCACTGCGGGCCTGAGCGCGCAGACCGTTATCGACGAAGGTGCCGAGCAGACGAATACCGGCGGCTTCGTCGTTGGGATCGTGCTTGAATTCGGTCAGCATCTTTTTGTAGGCCTGGCCCAGGCGCTGCGGGTAAATGACGATGCCGACGTTGAGCGGGAAGCTGCGTTTTTTCGCGTCGAAGTCCAGGTTGATCCCGACGACCCGGCCGATCTCCATGCCGAGAAACTCTACCGGTGCATCGACCTTGAGCCCGCGCAGCGACTGATCGAAACGCAGCACCATGTATTGCGCCTTGCCGTTGGGCGGGGCGAGGGCGGTCTGCTGATCGGCGAACAGCTCGAAGTCTTTGTCGTCCGTGGCAGCAACGTCGTTGGGGCTGTAATCCGGCGCACGGAAGGCAATGCCGCCGACCAGCATGGTGGACAGTGATTCGGTTTTCACGGCAAAGCCGTTGGCGCCGACATTGATGTCAATGCCGCTGGCGTTCCAGAACCGGGTGTTTTCGGTGACGAACGCGTCGTTCGGCGAATGGATGAACACCTCGATGTCCACGCCTTTGCCCTCGGGATTGAGGGTGTAGGTGACAACCTGGCCAACCGGAATCTTGCGGTAGTAAACCGGCGATCCGATGTCCAGCGAGCCGAGATCCGGGGCGTGCAGCATGAAGCGCTTGCCCGGTTCGCCGTAGGTGATCGGCGGCGGGTTCTCCAGGCCCTTGAAGTGTTTGGCGCGGCTGTCGGATTGGCCGATATCGGCGCCGATGTAGTCGCCGGAGAGCAGGGTGTCGATGCCCGAAACGCCACCGGCGCCGATGCGCGGGCGCACGACCCAGAAGTGCGAGTCTTCGCGGGTAAAGGTTTCGGCCTGCTTGGCCAGTTTGATCGTGGCATCGACGCTCTTCTGGTCGGCGCTCAACTCGACGTCAGTCACCTGACCGATCACCACGTTGCGATACTTGACCTCGGTCTTGTTGGCGGTCAGACCGCTGCCGGTCTTGAAGTTGACGACGATGCTCGGGCCTTCCTGCAGCAGGTTGTGCACCACCAGCGAAATACCGACCAGCACCGCCACGATCGGCACGATCCACACCAGTGAAATGCTGAAACGGCGCGTCTTGATCGGCGCTTGGCCCGGTGCTCGTGGCTCATCGGCGGCTGACGACTTCATCCATGTCCCCTCGGTTTTGTGGATGCTGAGCGTCAGGAACGCAAAAGCACTCCATCAATATAGAAGTGCTTGGCGATAGAGCAAATTCACCGGGTGCCGTTGATTATGTAGGGGGAGCGTTAACCGAGGATCTCGCGCAGGCGATACCAGAACATCCCCAGTGCCAACAGCGGCGAACGCAGCGCCGGGCCGCCGGGGAAGGTCATGTGCGGCACGGCGCTGAACACGTCCATGCCCTGACTATGGCCGGCGTGAATCGCTTCGCCCAGCAGCTTGGCGCACCAGTGCGTGACGTTAAGACCGTGACCGGAATAACCCTGAGCGTAGAACACGTTCGGCTGTTGCTTGAGCCGACCGACCTGCGGGAAGCGGTTGGCGGTGATGCCGATCTTGCCGCCCCACTGATAGTCGATGCGCACATCGGCCAGTTGCGGGAAGACCTTGAGCATCTTCGGGCGCATGTAGGCAGCGATGTCCGCCGGATCGCGGCCGGAATAGTGACAGGCGCCGCCAAACAGCAGGCGTCGATCCGCCGAGAGCCGGTAGTAATCGAGTCCGACTTTCTGGTCGCACAATGCGAGGTTCTGCGGGATAAGCTGCGCGGCTCGAGTTTCGGACAACGGCTCGGTGGCGATGATGTAACTGCCGGCGGGCAACACCTTGCCACTGAGTTGCTGTTCGAGTTCATCCAGATGCGCATTGCAACCGAGCACCAGACTGCCGGCGCGCACGCTGCCAGTGGCGCAGCGCACCTCAACGGTTTCGCCGTGGATGATCTGCAGCACCGGGCTTTGCTCGAAAAGGCGTACACCGAGGGACGCCGCCAGACGCGCTTCGCCCTGAACCAGATCCAGTGGATGCAGATGGCCGGAGCCCATGTCGATCAGCCCCCCCGCGTAGCCGTCGGCGTTGACCACTTGCTGACGGATCTGCTCGGGGCCAACCAGGCGGGTCTGGTGTTGATAGCCGAGTTCGTCGAGGCTGACCTGTTCGTCCTTGAACGCCGCAAACTGCGCCGGGGTGTTGGCCAGTTCGCAGAAGCCCCAGCGCAGGTCGCACTCGATGTCGTTTTCGGTGATGCGCTGGCGCACCAGGTCCACCGAGTCGATCCCGGCACGTTGCAGATAGCGCACGCCGTCGTTGCCCACGTAACGTGCAAAGCCCTCGACCTCATGACCGATGCCGCGAATCAACTGACCGCCGTTGCGTCCGCTGGCCCCCCAGCCGATGCGCCGGGCTTCGATCAACACCACCGACAGCCCGCGTTGCGCCAGCTCAATTGCGGTGTTGACCCCGGTGAACCCGCCGCCGATCACGCAGACATCGGCGGTGAGATCACCGTCAAGCACCGGCCAGGGCGTGCTTGCCCGGGCCGAAGCAGCGTAATAGGAGCGGGCGTGTTCTTTGCTGTACTGATTCATTTGTTCGACTTCACTTTGCTCCAGGAACGGGTCATCAGACGCATGATCGACTGGGGCGGGGTGGTGGAAATATACAGTTTGTCGAGGACTTCCTGCGGTGGGTAAACCTCTGGATTGCTCACCAGTGCCACGTCCATGTACTGCTTGGCCGGCGGGTTCGGGTTGGCGTAACCGACCGAGGCGCTGACCTTGGCGATCACTTGCGGATCAAGCAGGTAATTGATGAAGGCGTGGGCTTCCTTGGGATTGGCGGCGTCGGCTGGAACGGCCAACAGATCGAACCACAGGTTGGCGCCTTCCTTCGGGATCGCGTAGGCGATGTTCACGCCGTTCTTGGCTTCCTTGGCGCGGTTTGCGGCCTGAAACACGTCGCCGGAGTAACCGAACGCCACGCAGATATCGCCGTTGGCCAGATCGGACACGTATTTCGAGGAATGGAAATAGGTGATGTACGGACGGATGCTCAGCAGTTTGGCTTCAGCCTTCTTGAAGTCTTCCGGGTTCTCGCTGCGTGGGTCCATGCCCATGTAGTTGAGGATCGCCGGGAACACTTCGTCGGCCGAGTCCATCATCGACACGCCGCACTGCGACAGCTTCTTGATGTTTTCCGGTTCGAACAGTACCGCCCAGGAATCGATGTGATCGATGCCCAGCACTTGCTTGACCTTGTCGACGTTGTAGCCGATGCCGTTGGTGCCCCACAGGTAGGGGACCGAGTGCGCGTTTTGCGGGTCGTTCTTCTCAAGCAGCGCGAGCAGTTTCGGGTCGAGGTTTTTCCAGTTCGGCAACTGCTCGCGATCCAGTTTGAGGAACGCGCCGGCCTTCACCTGACGGGCGAGAAAATGGTTGGACGGCACGACCACGTCGTAGCCGGTGCGGCCGGCAAGCAGCTTGCCTTCCAGGGTTTCGTTGGAGTCGAAAACGTCGTAGATCACCTTGATCCCGGTCTTGGCCTGGAAGTCGGCGAGGGTGGTTTCACCGATGTAGTCGGTCCAGTTGTAGACGGAGACCTGGGGCTGGGCCAGGGCTGCGGTGCTGCACAACAGCGCCAGTGCGGCGGAAACCATGGATTTCAATAGACGCATATCGACACCTCTTGGAATTATTGGAGTTTTCGGGTGGTTCTGGATTTTCAGATGGATCATTGTTCCCCTGCTCTTTGTGGGAGGGGGCTTGCTCCCGAAGAGGCCGGTATCTCCAACATTACAGCTGGCTGATACACCGCTTTCGGGAGCAAGCCCCCTCCCACAAAAAGCCATGCCATGGAGGAAGGGGATTTGTGCTGGAGTCAGACGCTCAGCAGCAGAAACTCGCGCTCCCACGAACTGATCACGCGCTTGAAGTTTTCATGCTCGGCGCGTTTCACCGCGACGTAGCCGCGCACGAACTTGCTGCCCAGGTACTCGGCAACGGTTGTGCACTCTTCCATTTGTGTCAGCGCGTCTTCGATGGTGATCGGCAGGCGCAGGTTGCGGCGTTCGTAGGCGCGGCCTTCGACGGCGGCGCTCGGCTCGATGCCTTCGACCATGCCGATGTAGCCACACAGCAGGCTCGCGGCGATCGCCAGATACGGGTTGGCGTCGGCGCCCGGCAGGCGGTTTTCCACGCGCATGGATTCAGGGCCGGAGGTCGGCACACGCAGGCCGACAGTGCGGTTCTCTTCGCCCCACTCGACGTTGACCGGTGCCGAAGTGTCCGGCAGGAAGCGGCGGAACGAGTTCACGTTGGGCGCAAACATCGGCAGCACTTTCGGGATGTACTTCTGCAACCCGCCGATGTGATGGCGGAACAGCTCGCTCATCTTGCCGTCGGCATCGGCGAAGATCGGCTTGCCGGTCTCGATGTCGACCACGCTCTGATGCAGGTGCATCGCGCTGCCAGGCTCGTCGCCAATCGGCTTGGCCATGAACGTTGCGGTGACGTTATGTTTGAGCGCCGCTTCGCGCAGGGTGCGTTTGAACACGGTGATCTGGTCGGCCAGATCCAGTGCATCGCCGTGACGGAAGTTGATTTCCATCTGCGCCGGGCCGTCTTCGTGGATCAGCGTGTCCAGATCCAGACCTTGCAACTCGCACCAGTCGTAGACGTCTTCGAACAGCGGATCGAATTCGTTGGCAGCATCGATGGAGAACGACTGCCGACCGCTTTCGGCACGGCCCGAACGGCCCAGTGGCGCCTTGAGCGGCAGGTCCGGGTCTTCGCAGCGCTGGGTGAGGTAGAACTCCATTTCCGGCGCAACGATCGGCTTCCAACCCTTGTCGGTGTACAGCTGCAGAACCTTTTTCAGCACGTTGCGCGGCGACAGTTCGATCGGGTTGCCGAACTTGTCGAAGGTGTCGTGGATGACGATGGCGGTCGGCTCGATCGCCCATGGAATCACATACACGGCGTCGCTCACGGGTTTGCAGACCATGTCGATGTCGGCCGGGTCGAGCAGGTCGTAGTAGATGTCGTCGTCGACAAAATCCCCGGTTACCGTTTGCAGCAGCACACTTTCCGGCAGGCGCATGCCTCGTTCATGCAGGAACTTGTTGGTCGGTGCGATCTTGCCGCGGGCGATGCCGGTCAGGTCGCTGACCACACATTCAACTTCGGTAATCTTGTGATCTTTCAGCCAAGTGAACAGCTGATCGAAAGGGGCATTCATAAGGACCTCGTTATTGGTTTTATAGACGCCGGGGAGGGCGGGTTTCATCTTCCGCCCCTTCCCCTGTGGCGCGTTGACGACTATCTTGGGCGAGCCTTGCAGTTCCATCTATCCACTTTAAGCAGCACCAAAGCGCACCAAAAGAGTGCGCAAGGTCTCCCATGACAACGTGTAATCCGCTACAGGTTCAGGCTTTCAATACCGCTGATGTCACCGAACAGATCCGCGCCACGCCGGGTTGGGTCCAGCATTACCAGCAGATGTCCCCAGGGCATTTCGCTGGGCAGATTCGCTATCTGGATTTGCAGGGCGTGCAGGTTTACGAAGAGCAGATGAACACCCGTGTCGAGCAGACGTTCAGCGCGCCATCGGGTGCCTTGGCGTTCTGTTTCGATCGCAGCGACAACGCGCTGTATCTGCTCAATGAAGACAGCCGCAACATCTGGATCACCCCGGAGAACTACCAGGAAATCGCTGTGGTGTTCGGCCCGGAATTCGTCCGTCAGCACGGTCTGGACGTGGCGAGGCTCGAGGGATTGTTCATGGCACCGCTTAACTGCGGACAGAACGCCTTGTTCAGTCGCTGGTTAAGCTCGACGCTCACGAAGTTATCGCAAACCCTTGATCAGCCAAGTAAAGAGGCCCTGACTCAGCAATTACTGGAAGACTGCCTGTTCATCCTCGACAATGCTCGCGTGCACCTGGATCGTGGCGGTCTGCAGCGCCGTAGCGAAGAGCGGACGATCATGAAGCGAGTAGGGGAGTGGGCCGCAGATTCACCGGAAGAAACGGTCAATCTGCTGGAACTGGCGCAGGTCGCGGGCGTTTCGCTGCGTCAGTTGCAGCATGCGTTCAAAGACTTCACCGGCATGACGCCAAGCCATTGGTTGCGCCTGCGCCGGTTGAACAGCGCACATCGCGAATTACTCAAGCGTGCGCCCACAGACACCACGGTTGCCGAAGTGGCTATGCACTGGTCGTTCTGGCATCTGGGGCGGTTTTCCAGCAGTTATCGGGCACTGTTCAAAGAGCTGCCGAGCGAGACGCTGAAGCGTAAGAACAGCGCCTGAAGATGTTAGTTAAATAGCGGATTTGGCAACGGTAGATTTCTGAAATGCCTTCTTGAATAAGTAGGCGCTAAAAAGAAGGGTAATTCCTTCGAAATCCGCCGATCTACTGTTAACTCCACTAAATAGCCGTTTAGTAGAGCTATCGTCGCATCTGTCCTTAAATCAACGGAGTGGGCCATGAATCGAGGGAAAACAAGCGTCGAGGATGTGATTACGGCGCTGGATCTGCAGCCTCATGTCGAAGGCGGCTATTTTCGCAGGACTTTTCAAGCAGATCAGCGCGCCATGCTGCAAACCGCCGGTGGCCCACGTTACCTGATGACCTCGATCTATTACTTGCTGACTGAAGATTCGCCAGTGGGCCAATTTCATTTCAACCAATCGGACATCCTGCATTTCTATCATCTGGGCGATCCTGTCGAGTACAGCATGATCCTTAGTGACGGTGAGTTACGAACGCTGGTGATGGGTAGCGACGTTCTGGCAGGCCAGCATTTGCAAATGCACGTGCCTGGTGGAATCTGGAAAGCTTCGCGATTGCTTGAGGGTGAGCACGGATTTGGATTAATCAGCGAAGCCGTGTCGCCGGGATTTGATTTTGCGGACATGGAGATGGCTGATCGACGGAAACTGATTGCGCGATTTCCACAGCATCGCACGCTGATTGAAAAGCTGACGCGGGATGCTGATTGAGGGTCGCCAGTTTCCGGCAAGGCCGCGGTTGTGAAAAGTGAGGTTTCAGGGAAAAGACGCTGGATTGAAATCTGGCGTGCAACCGGGTTAATCCTGAAACATCTTGTTGCGTGTAATGTATATTATGTTAAATCATTTATTACCTTATGCGCCTCCTGCACCAACGCCCGTCTCCGCTCCAACAATCACCCCAGCACCCTATGGATCTCAGAAACAATCTGCATCGTAGCGTCTTCGATTGGTCCCTCATTACGGCACAGAACCCAACCGTGCTCCTTAACCGCTTGCTCGAACATCTCCGTACATGCCACATGCTCTGCGTGCTTCTGGATCACAGTGCCGCCCAATCCTCGCGCGCGTGTCGCAGCCCTTGCCCATGAAATATCCGGATTGGTGACGACGCCGACATGCAGGTCCGGCACTCGCACCTCTCGATCCAGGTTCAATTGGAGAATGTCGGCAAACGGGATGGTTTGGCGAAACGCTGCATCAGACGGATACCAGCGATCGATCAGGATAATGCTGTCCAGCGGCTGCTCCGTCAGCACGTTTCGGGAAATCCAGCGTCGACTATCAGCCAGGCGCTGGCACACAGCCCATTCCAGATCCTGGGAAGGATTTCTGGCAAGCGTGTTAATCAGGGTCATGGTTTCACCCCTGAAAGGATCGCTTTTTCTCTCGCAAAGCCGAATGATTTTTTTGTTGCTGGCCCTCAGTTCCTTCGTAACGGCCTCCAACAGCGTGGTTTTGCCGGTGCCCTTGGGCCCATCCAGAGAAACAAACAGCGGACGATTCATAGTTCACATAACGATGGATTCGCGGTTTTCTGCCTCTGTACAGTCGCTTGAACCGCTTGGTGCAAGTGCGCGAAAACAGACAAAAACAGGCATGGACTACCACTGTAAACGCATTTTGGGCATTCCAATGGCTAAATTCCCATTTCCAATGACATGACCCCGCCTGTCCCGACCACCCTCTTCTGCTTACCTTTGCGAGTTTTGGCTTAGCTTTTAGGTGATCAGGTATCAGCTCCTCGCGGCTTCGGCTTCGGCGTCAACACCACTTGGCTTGTAGTACATCGTTGTTCGAGTACTGCCAACACGTGCGACGTCTGCGATAATGCCGACCACAGCGGCGCGAAGGCATATCGAGTGCTCGTGCCCACATCCGCTACTCGGGTTTGGAGGACTTCATGCGTGACATTATTGACGGCTTTCTGCGCTTTCAGCGCGAGGTTTATCCGCAACGCGTCGAGCTGTTCAAGCAGCTCGCGACGGCACAAAATCCGAAGGCGTTGTTCGTCACCTGCTCGGACAGTCGTGTGGTGCCGGAACTCCTTACGCAGCGTGAGCCCGGCGAACTGTTCGTGATTCGCAACGCCGGCAACATTGTGCCGTCTTACGGCCCTGAACCGGGCGGTGTGTCGGCTACCGTCGAATATGCGGTCGCCGTGCTTGGCGTACAGGACATTGTGATCTGCGGCCATTCGGACTGCGGGGCGATGGGCGCGATTTCACGCTGCACGTGCCTGGATCACCTTCCGGCAGTTGCTAATTGGTTACGTCACGCGGACGCCGCGAAAGCGATTAACGCGGCGCACGAGTTCGACACGCCCCGCGCAAAGCTCGACGGCCTCGTGCGCGAAAACGTGATCGCGCAACTGGCGAACCTGCGCACACATCCATCCGTGGCCCTCGCGCTCGAGCAAGGGCGCATGAATCTGCACGGCTGGGTTTACGACATCGAGGCGGGATGCATCGATGCACTTGATGGCGCGACACGACAATTCGTTCCACTTGCTGATTCGCCGACCACCGTTGCGATTGCAGCGCGTAACGGCAGACAGATGTGATAGCGACAGAAAGATGAGGAAGAAGCCGCCTGTAGCGGCTTCTTGTCGACACCTTGCTTCACATTGTCGATCGCCTCGTTGTTAACGGAAACGTCTTCAGCGACGAAAAATTCGGTTAATCAGGATCAGCGCCGCGGCACCTATGGCGATTGCAGCTATCGGCTTTTCTTTGACGAAAGTCGACACGTTATCCAGCGCATCGCCGTAGGATTTAGTCAGCTGTCCAGCCGCTTGATGTCCGGCACCTTCAGCTTCCATCTTCGAATCACCAATCAGTTTCCCGACCGCGCTCTGCGCCTTGCCGGCCAACTTTTCTGCTACGCCTTCTACCTGTTCACTCTTCATGATTCTTAAACCTTCGTGTAAGTGGGAAGCTCTGAATAAGCCGACTGCGATGGCAGCCATCGTAGGGAAAGCAATTGCCGCCTGGAGTTACTTTTTGTCTACGGCATCTTTTACTTTGCCAACCACCTGTTGGGCCTCGCCTTTCTTTTCCTGGATTTTCCCTTCGACCTGCAGTTTTCCGCTGCCTGTGACCTTGCCAACACCTTGCTTCACATTACCGATCGCTTCGTTGGCCAAACCTTTGATTTTGTCTGATGTGCCACTCATGATTTTCTCCCGGTTAGGAATAGGCGCCCTGTCTGGACAGAAAAATTGACTGGTGGTTGTCAGTAGGAGTTCCACTTTTTATGCTGTGGGTGCTGGAAAGAAACGTATTGGCGTCCTCTCAAGGTCGCAACAGCCCATCAATCCGCGACAGCAACTTGATTTCGTCCATACGACTTGGCTTTGTACAGCGCTCTGTCTGCATTGTTCATCAAGCTAGAAAGGCTTTCTTCGTTAAAGTCCGATGACGCTACGCCAAGGCTGGCGGTTATGCGATCAGCTGGCTCAGCCTTGAGTCTGGAGATGGCCTGGATCAGTTCCTGGGCAATGCTCATGGCGACGTCCAGTGTGGTGTCAGGAAGCAAAATAGCGAACTCCTCGCCTCCCAGTCGGCCATGAACATCGGTTTCACGGATAGATGCAGTGATCACCGCCCCCACCTGACGCAGCACCTGATCCCCCACCTGGTGACCGTAAGAGTCGTTGATGTGCTTGAAGTGATCCATATCGAGCATGACTGCGCACAGCACGGAACCCTTGCTTTTGCATTCACGGTAAAGCTGATCAGCATCATCGAAAAACGCACGGCGATTCTTCAGGCCGGTCAGCTCATCGGTTCTGGCGGCTCTGACAGAAAGCCGGTTTTCCCGCTCCAACTCTCGGGTCAAGCGAAACGCAGTTTCCAGCGCATCGGACATCTTGCGTGTGGCGCTGGCTACAAACGATGCGAACACAAAAACCGCGAGCGCCATGCCGACCTGCAACGTTGACGGTTGAAACAGCAGCCATATGGAGCACGGCAACAAAACCAGTCCGATGGAGACCATCGTCATGTTCTTGTAAGCCGAGTAACACGACACCGCACTGACAGACATGCCGACAGTGAAGAGCATGACCATCGCTTGAGCCAACAGGTCGTCGACCGGTATGACCGCGAGTGCGCCCGCCCCCCATATCCCTGCAGACAACATAAGCGTGCACCAGTATCTGCGTTCCCAACGCTGTGGCGTGCGTTCACTGACGTGGCTATGAAAATAGCCAATGAACATTGAGATACGCAGCAACGTCGACAGCGTTAATACCGCTATCCAACCGATAACCACACCGTGATCAAACCGATCCCAACACAGCCAGCAAAGGAGGATTGCCGCCATGTAACTGCCGAAAACGGCAGCGCCGGATTGCCGAAATAACTGCTGCAAGCGATCGGTTCGAACCTGTTCGGCTATTTCCGAGCCCTGATCACTTCTTAGCTCAAGATCATCCATTGAGTCCGCCTGAACATGATGAATCGACAGGACAAATTGTGGCACCTCGCCGCCCGCGCAAACAATCGAGAACGAGCAAAGCGAATAACGCTTTTTATAAGATCTTTATACCCCAGCCTCCAATCCTTTTAACAACTTTCCGGGCTCACGCTTAGGCTTTCCTCAACACGGGAGGAAACACCATGGACTTCGTCTATTTGATACTCGGTGCAGTGTTTTTCATCAGCTTGATCGGGCTGGCACGCGGTTGTGCGGCGCTCAACAGGAGGCGGTCATGACAGGGTTCTATGTGTTTGGCGGCATCATCGCCGCCGGTTTGCTGGTGTATCTGGTTGCCGCGCTTCTGCTCCCGGAGGACTTCCTATGACCACTCAAGCCTGGACTCTGCTCGGAGTCTTTCTGCTGGTGCTGGCGGGTCTGGCCTGGCCACTCGGGCGCTGGTTGACCGCAGTGATGGAGGGCCGGTTTAGCCTCGGCTCACGCATCGAGTCGCCGCTGTATCGACTGGCCGGCGTCAGTGCTGAAGCACAAATGAGCTGGCTGCAATACGCCCTCGCGCTGATCGTATTCAACGCGCTGGGCATGCTCGCGGTTTACGCGCTGCAGCGACTGCAGGGTGTGCTGCCGTTCAATCCCCAGGGATTTGGCGCAGTGACGCCCGACTCTTCGTTCAACACCGCCGCCAGTTTCGTCACCAACACCGACTGGCAAGGCTATAGCGGCGAGGCAACGCTGAGTTACCTGACGCAGATGCTCGGCTTGACCGTGCAGAATTTCCTGTCGGCGGCCACCGGCATCGTGGTGGCGGTTGCGCTGATTCGCGGATTCGCCCGCCACAGCGCCGCCAGCATCGGCAATGCCTGGGTTGACTTGACCCGTGTCACCTTGTGGGTGTTGCTGCCGCTGTCGCTGATTTTCGCGCTGTTCTTCGTCAGCCAGGGCGCGATCCAGAATCTTCAACCTTACAAACAAGTCACGACGATGGAGGTCATGCAATACCAGGCGTCGGTGCTCAATGATGCCGGGCAGCCAAGCCTCGACGCCAAAGGCAATCCTCTGACCACAGCGGCCAGCACCGACAAGCAGACCATCGCGATGGGCCCTGTCGCTTCGCAGGAAGCCATCAAGATGCTCGGCACCAACGGCGGCGGGTTCTTCAATGCCAACTCGGCCCACCCTTTCGAGAACCCGACAGCCCTGAGCAACTTCTTTCAGATGCTCGCCATCTTCCTGATCCCGACGGCGCTGTGCTTTGTCTTCGGCCACATCGTCGGCGACATCCGGCAAGGCTGGGCGTTGCTTGCGACGATGACGATCATCTTCGTGATCGCGGTGGTGGCCGTCACGCATTACGAGCAACTGGGCAACCCACAATTCTCGGGCCTGGGAATCGATACAGCGGCGGGCAACATGGAAGGCAAGGAACTGCGCTTCGGCATCAGCGCCTCGAGCCTGTTCACCGCGATCACCACCGCAGCATCCTGTGGCGCCGTGGTCACCATGCACGACTCGTTGACGCCACTGGGCGGCGCAGTGCCGCTGATCCTGATGCAACTGGGTGAGGTGGTGTTTGGCGGTACCGGATCGGGCCTCTACGGCATGCTGGTGTTCGCCATCCTCGCGGTGTTCATCGCCGGGCTGATGATTGGCCGGACGCCCGAGTACCTGGGCAAAAAGATCGAAGCCTACGAAATGAAGATGGTCGCCATCGCGATCCTCGCAACGCCGTTGCTGGTGTTGTTCGGCACCGCGATTGCGGTCATGGCCGAGGCCGGGCAACTCGGCGTTGCCAACCCCGGCGCCCATGGCTTCTCGGAAATCCTCTACGCCTTCACTTCGGCGGCCAACAACAACGGCAGCGCCTTCGCCGGCCTGTCGGCCAACACCCCGTTCTACAACGTGATGCTGGCGATCGCCGTCTGGTTCGGGCGCTTTGGGGTGATCGTGCCGGTACTGGCGGTGGCCGGCAGCCTGGCGGCGAAGAAACGTCTGGCCGTGACTGGCGGCACCATGCCCACGCATGGACTGCTGTTCGTGGTGCTGCTGATCGGCACGGTGCTGCTGGTCGGTTTGTTGAACTACGTGCCGGCCCTGGCGTTGGGGCCAGTCGTCGAACACTTCATGATGATCAAGTGAGACCACGGCCATGACTCGCAAATCGTTCTCCTTGTTCGACCCGACACTGCTGGCCCCGGCCATGGTCGAGTCCCTGCGTAAACTCAGTCCGAAAATCCAGTGGCGCAACCCGGTGATGTTCGTCGTCTACATCGGCGCGATCATCACCACCGCCCTGTGGGTCCAGGCTCTGCGCGGCCACGGTGAGGCCAGTAGCGGTTTCATCCTCGCCATTGCCCTGTGGCTGTGGTTCACCGTGCTGTTCGCCAACTTCGCCGAAGCCCTGGCCGAAGGCCGCAGCAAGGCGCAAGCGGCGTCCCTGCGCAACCTGAAAAAGGAAACCTGGGCGAAGAAACTGCGCGAACCGCGCTACGGTTCGGAATGGCAATTGGCGCAATCAAGCGATCTGCGCAAAGGCGATATGGTGCTGGTGGAAGCCGGCGATCTGGCCGACTCGATGATCCCCGCCGACGGGGAGGTGATCGAAGGCGCGGCCTCGGTGGATGAGTCAGCCATTACGGGTGAATCGGCCCCGGTGATCCGCGAATGTGGCGGCGACTTCTCCGCCGTCACCGGCGGCACCCGGGTGCTCTCGGACTGGATCGTCATACGCGTGACCGCCGACCCCGGCGAAACCTTTGTTGATCGCATGATCGCCATGGTCGAAAACGCCAAGCGACAAAAGACCCCCAATGAAATCGCCCTGTCGATCCTGCTGGTGGCGCTGACCATCGTGTTCCTCGGCGTGACGGTAACGCTGCTGCCCTTCTCGCTGTACAGCGTTGCGGTGGCGAAGTCCGGCGTGCCGGTGTCGATAACGGTGCTGATCTCGCTGCTGGTCTGCCTGATTCCCACCACCATTGCCGGACTGCTGTCGGCCGTGGGCGTGGCGGGCATGAGCCGCATGATGGAGGCCAACGTGATTGCCACCTCCGGGCGCGCCGTGGAAGCCGCCGGTGATGTCGATGTATTGATGCTCGATAAAACCGGCACCATCACCCTGGGCAACCGCCATGCCTCGGCGTTCCTGCCGGCGCCGGGCATCAAGGAAGCGGATCTGGTCGATGTCGCCCAGTTGGCTTCGCTGGCCGACGAAACCCCCGAAGGACGCAGCATCGTAGTGCTGGCCAAACAGCGCTTCAACCTGCGTGAACGGGACATCGCCGCCCTCGACGCGCACTTCGTGCATTTTTCCGCGCAGACCCGTATGAGCGGCGTCGACCTCGGCGAGCGGCAACTGCGCAAAGGCGCCGGCGAAGCAGTCCTGCGCCATGTGCAGAGCCTGGGCGGACACTTCCCCGAAGCGGTGCAAGCGATCGTTGAAGAAGTGTCCCGTCGCGGCAGCACACCCTTGGTGGTGTCCGACGGCGCGAAAGTGATGGGCGTGATCGAACTCAAGGACATCGTCAAGGGCGGCATCAAGGAGCGCTTTGTCGAACTGCGGCGCATGGGCATCAAGACCGTGATGGTCACCGGCGACAACCGCGTTACCGCAGCAGCCATTGCCGCCGAAGCCGGGGTCGATGACTTTCTTGCCGAAGCCACGCCCGAGCAGAAACTCGAACTGATCCGCCGCTATCAGGCTGAAGGCCGGTTGGTGGCCATGACCGGCGACGGCACCAACGACGCGCCGGCGCTGGCGCAGGCCGACGTTGCCGTGGCGATGAACTCCGGAACACAAGCGGCGAAGGAAGCCGGGAACATGGTCGATCTGGACAGTAACCCGACCAAGTTGATCGAGGTGGTGGAAACCGGCAAGCAGATGCTGATGACCCGGGGTTCTCTGACGACCTTCTCGATTGCCAACGACATCGCCAAGTATTTCGCTATCGTCCCCGCCGCGTTTGTCACCACCTACCCGCAGCTCGCTGCGCTGAACATCATGGGGCTGACCAGCCCGAATTCAGCGGTGCTGTCGGCGGTGATCTTCAACGCGCTGATCATCATTTTCCTGATTCCGCTGGCCCTCAAAGGCGTGAAGTACCGCCCGGTCGGTGCGGCCCTGCTGTTGCGCCGCAACCTGCTGATCTATGGGCTGGGCGGCGTGATCGTGCCCTTCATCGGCATCAAGATCATCGACATGGCACTGGCCGCCGTCGGCCTGGTTTAAGCGAGGATTACTGTCATGACATCTCTACTGCGTCCAGCGTTGACCTTGTTGATTGCGCTGTCACTGATCACCGGCCTGGCTTATCCGCTGCTGACCACGGGCATCGCGCAACTGGTTTTTCCAGCGCAAGCCTCCGGCAGCCTGATCGTAAAAGACGGTAAACCCGTGGGTTCGCTGTTGATCGGTCAAGGCTTCAGTGACCCGAAATACTTCTGGAGCAGACCGTCTGCCACCAGCCCCATGCCGTATAACGCGCAGGCCTCGAGCGGCTCCAATCTGGGGCCACTGAATCCGGCATTGATGGACGCGGTGAAAGGCCGGATCGACGCCCTGCACGCCGCCGATCCGGGCAATACCGCGACGATCCCCGCCGACCTGGTCTACAGTTCCGCCAGTGGGCTGGATCCGCACATCAGCATTGCCGCCGCAAAGTATCAGGCGAACCGGATTGCACGGGTGCGCAACCTGCCCATTGCACGGGTTGATCAGTTGATCGCTGAACAGTCGGAAACCCCGCTCCTTGGATTTCTCGGCGAACCACGGGTCAATGTCCTCGCCCTGAACCTGGCACTCGACGCCGCTCATTGAACGCTGACACACGGTGAGCCTGATGGCCGACCAACGCCCTGACCCCGACCTGCTGCTGGCGCGGATTCGCGAAGAAGCCGCGCAAGCCGAACGCGGCCGCTTGAAGATCTTCTTCGGTGCCAGCGCCGGGGTGGGCAAGACTTACGCCATGCTCGCTGCTGCGCATGCGGTCAAACTGCAGGACAGCAAGGTGCTGATTGGCGTGATCGAAACCCACGGTCGCGCCGACACTGAGGCGCTGACCGAAGGGCTTGATCGGCTGCCGCTCAAACAGGTTGTCGACAAGCAGCGTACCGTCACCGAGTTCGACCTGGATGCTGCACTTGAGCGTCATCCCCGGTTGATTCTGATTGACGAACTGGCTCACTCCAACGTGGTCGGTTCCCGTCATCCAAAACGCTGGCAGGACGTTGAGGAGTTGCTGAGCGCCGGGATCGATGTCTGGTCAACCATGAACGTCCAGCACCTGGAAAGCCTCAACGACATTGTTGGCGGCATCACTGGCATTCGTGTCTGGGAGACCGTGCCCGACCATGTCTTCGACAACGCCGACGAAGTGGTCATCGTCGACTTGCCGCCCGATGATCTGTTGCAGCGCTTGAAGGAAGGCAAGGTGTACCTGCCGCAACAGGCCGAGCGCGCGGTGCAGAACTTTTTTCGCAAAGGCAACCTGATTGCCCTGCGTGAACTGGCGCTGCGTCGCACGGCCGACCGCGTCGACAGCGACATGCTGCAGTACCGCCAAAGCAGTTCGGTGAAACCGGTCTGGGGCACGCGCGACTCATTGCTCGCTTGCGTGAGCCCGCATGAACAGGCCGAGAAAATCGTTCGTTCAACAGCCCGTCTGGCGGCTCAGTTGAATGTGCCGTGGCACGCCGTGACCGTCGAAACGCCTGCCTTGCAGCGCCTGCCCGAGACCAAGCGGCGGCGGATGCTGGCAACCCTGAAGCTGGCGCAGGAGATGGGCGCGCAGATCGCCACGCTGGCCGGTCAGGACATCGCCGAAACACTGGTCAAATATGCCCGGCAGTACAACCTCTCGAAAGTCGTGGTGGGCCGCGACGAACATCCTCGGCGGCGACTCTGGCGCAAAGCGCTGGCCGAGCGCATCGGTGAACTGGGCGCTGACTTTGATGTGATTCAAATCTCGCTTCCGGCCAACCGACACGCGCCAACCGAGACTCGCACCCAGACCGGCAGCGGTCCTGTCGTCTGGCGCGACTATGCCTGGAGCGTGCTGATCTGCGCGGCGACGACCGTGATTGCGTTGCCCATGCTGCATGTGTTCGAGCAAGCCAATATCGTCATGGTCTTCCTGCTCGCGGTGGTCGCGGTAGCGGTTCGCCTGGGACGCGGCCCGGCGATTCTGGCGGCGTTTGTCTCGGTGGCTTCGTTCGACTTTTTCTTTGTCGCGCCGCGCTTTTCGTTCGCCTTCGCTGACGCTCAATATCTGGTGACCTTCAGCGTCATGCTCGTCGTAGCGCTGGTCATCGGCCAGATGACTGCGGGCCTGACGTATCAGGCGCGGGTTGCGCAGCGACGCGAAGACCGGATGCGTGCGCTGTATGACATGTCACGCTTGTTGTCAGCAGCACTGATGACCGAGCAGGTCGCCGAGATCGGCGCGCGATTTCTCTCCGCCGAATTCGGCGCCCGCTCGGCACTGCTGGTCGCCGATGACCACGACAAGCTGGCGGCACCGCTGATCACCGGGGAGGCGCCACTGGTGGACGTTGCGATCGCCCAGTGGTCATTCGACAAATCCGAACCGGCCGGGTACGGCACCGACACGCTGCCCTCCAGCCCAACCCTGTACCTGCCGCTCTCGGCGCCCATGCGCGTACGCGGGGTGCTGGCGGTGCAACCGCGCGATACCACGCGACTGGTGGTACCGGAGCAGCGACGACTGCTCGACACCTGCGCCTCCCTGCTGGCGATTTCGCTGGAGCGCATTCACTACATTCACGTCGCCCAGGACACCACGGTACAAATGGAGTCCGAACGGCTACGCAATTCGTTGCTGTCAGCCATCTCTCACGATCTGCGAACCCCGCTTTCGGTGATGGTCGGGTTGGCCGAAGCGCTCAAGCTGACTCATCCGCCCCTGCCCGCCGAAGCGGCCGAGATCGCCAGCGCCGTAGGCGAATCGGCGTTGCGCATGAACACGCTGGTCAACAACCTGCTGGACATGGCCCGCCTCGAGTCTGGCAAGGTCCAGTTGAATCGCCAGTGGCAGCTGATTGAAGACGTGGTCGGTAGCGCGCTGCGAGCCATTGCGCCGACGCTCGGCGAACGGTCGGTGCACGTCGCACTGGACGACGATCTGCCCCCGGTTTTCATCGATGCGGTGCTGATCGAGCGCATCCTGATCAACCTGATTGAGAACGCCATCAAATACACGCCAGCCAACACCCCCATTGATCTGGGGGCCAGGGCCACGTCAGACCACTTCGAGCTTTGGGTTGCCGACAAGGGGCCGGGCTTGCCCTACGGCCACGAAGAGGACATTTTCAATAAATTCATGCGCGGCAAAAAGGAAAGTGCGATCCCCGGTGTCGGTTTGGGCCTGGCCATCTGCAGAGCCGTTGCGCACGCCCATGGCGGGACGATCGAAGGCGTGACGCGGCCCGAAGGCGGAGCCTGTTTTACCTTGCGCCTGCCCCTTGAAACGCCGCCGGATATCGAAACCCTTGCGCAACGCAGTGACGAGGAGCAGCCATGAGCGAATCATTGCCCCGTGTTCTGATCATTGAAGACGAGAAGGAAATACGCCGATTCGTGCGTATGGCCCTGCAAGCCGAAGGTCTGGAAGTGCATGAGGCCGACACCTTTCACCGAGGTCTCGTCGACGCGGGAACGCGCCGCCCCGATCTGATCGTGCTCGACCTTGGCTTGCCCGACGGTGACGGTATCGATCTGATTCGCGATGTGCGCAACTGGTCACCGGTGCCCATCATCGTGCTGTCGGCGCGCGGAGCGGAGTCCGACAAGATCCTGGCCCTGGACACCGGTGCCGACGATTATCTGGTCAAGCCGTTTGGCACCGGAGAGCTTCTGGCCCGCGTCCGGGCGTTGCTGCGCAGACAAGCCAAGGATGCCGAAAACAACTCGGTGTTCAGCTTCGGCGAAGTGCGCATCGATGTTGAACGACGTGTCGTCGAACGCAACGGCGCGCCATTGCATCTGACCCCGCTGGAATACCGCTTGCTGGTGCATCTGTGCTCGCACCCTGATCGGGTCCTGACCCACCTGCAATTACTGAAGGCGGTATGGGGCCCCTCGCATACCACCGACACCCCTTACTTGCGTGTATTCATGGGTGGTTTGCGCAAAAAAGTCGAGGTGGATCCGTCCCAGCCACGGCATCTGGTGACGGAAACAGGGGTGGGTTATCGCTTTATTCCTTGAGATGGGCCAGAGATCATGGCGAAGCCGACCACACGGCCTGCTCGTAACGATGCAGGGGGGCGCGTGGTTAAAATCGCTATAAGCCTTTGTTGTCCTCAGTTTTGCAGAAGCCGTTTCGTCATCACCATCGACGTCTGCAACGATTGCCCCGTGCGCTGCAGCTTGTTCAACAAACTGGCGCCCAACCAGAGTTGATAAAGAGTTTCTGCCAGTTGGCGAGCGTCGGTAACCGGCAGACTTTTATCCAGTTGCCCTTCTTCCAGGCACGTCGTGATGCGCGCAACGATGCGCTCGGCGCCGTCACGCAGCGTGAGTCGCATTGACTCGGACAGGTCGGCGACTTCCGCACTCAACTTCACCACCAGGCACTCATCGCCATGGCCTTCCAGGGTGCAACGATTCTGCCAGCCCTGCCAGTAATCCATCAGCCGCTCATAAGCGTTGAGCCCAGGCAGTGTCAGGCGTCGTTCCATGTCTGCGAGGTAGCCGACAAAGTAATCCTCGAGCAGCGCCTGCCCGTAGAGTTCTTTGGATTTGAAATAGTGATAGAACGAGCCTTTGGGCACACCGGCGGTCTGCAGGATCTCGCTCAGGCCAACGCTGGTGAAGCCCTTTTCGGCCATCATGCGGTGGCCAGTGTCGAGCAAGTGTTGGCGAGTATCGTCGTAGGTCGGTTTCATGGGGCGCAAAATACCAAACATTAGACCAGTCGTATATTTCTGATGAGCAGCAGTTTGCCACAGTGACCACTCGGGGACACGGTCGCAAAAATTTACTAGACGACCGGTCTAATATAAACCTATTCTGTGCCCGTCACTCCTCCCGAGGTGTCGCAGACGAACCCGTCGAGGACACCAGACCAACACAGGGCGCTCTATGAAAATCTTGATGGTTCTGACTTCCCACGATCAACTTGGCAACACCGGCAAGAAAACCGGCTTCTGGCTCGAAGAGTTCGCAGCTCCCTACTACGCCTTCAAGGATGCCGGTGCGCAGATCACCCTGGTATCGCCGGCCGGCGGTCAGCCACCGCTCGATCCGAAAAGTGATGAGCCTGATGCACAGACCGCTGAAACCGACCGTTTCCGCAAGGACCCTGCTGCCCAAAAGGCACTGGCCAATACCGGGCGCCTGGCGGATGTCAGCGCTGACGATTTCGATGCCGTGTTTTATCCCGGTGGCCATGGCCCGCTGTGGGATCTGGCCGAAGACCAACACTCGATCGCCTTGATCGAAGCCTTCGACCGCAGCAACAAACCTCACGGTTTTGTCTGCCATGCACCGGGCGTTCTGCGTCACGTGGTGGCTGCCGATGGCAAACCGTTGATTCAAGGCCGGGACGTCACCGGTTTCACCAATGCTGAAGAAGCCGCTGTGGGCCTGACGGATGTCGTGCCGTTCCTGATCGAAGACGAATTTCAGCGTCTCGGTGGGCGTTACTCCAAAGTGGCTGACTGGCAGGTTCACGTGGTGACCGATGGTCAACTGGTGACGGGTCAAAACCCTGCCAGCTCGGCAGCCGTCGCTGAAAAACTGCTGAAACTGTTGGCCTGAGCCGTCCAGCGCCCCAGACACCGTGCGCGTGACGCACGGTGTTTTTTTACCGCATTACTAGTCGACTGGTCTAATAAAACCAAAACAGGAATTACATGAAAAACAGCCCTTACTTCACCCCCGTCAAACTGGGCCTGCACACCCTGAAGAACCGCATTGTCCTGCCTCCCCTCACCCGCCAGCGCAGCACACAACCGGGCAATGTCGCCAACGCCTTGATGGCCGAGTATTACCAGCAACGTGCCGGCGCCGGTCTGCTGGTCACCGAAGGTACGCAGATCGAGCCTCGCGGTCAGGGCTACGCCTGGACGCCTGGCATTCACACCCCTGAACAAATTGCCGGATGGCGTAAGGTCACCGAAGCGGTGCATGCAAAGGACGGCGTGATATTCGCGCAGCTTTGGCACGTCGGACGTGTGTCCCATACCGCGTTGCAGCCCGATGGCGCGGCACCCGTTTCAGCTTCTGCCATCGCCACCGAGCGTGTCAGCGTATTCATCGAAACCGCGCCGGGTGCTGGCGAGCTGGTTACACCCTCCGCGCCGCGAGCGCTGAGCACCGATGAAGTCCAGGAACTGGTTCAGCTTTATATTCAGGCGGCGCGCAATGCGATGGACGCCGGCTTCGACGGGATCGAACTGCACTGTGCCAACGGCTATCTGGTGAACCAGTTCATTTCTGCCCACAGCAATGTGCGCACCGATCAGTACGGTGGCTCGCTGCACAATCGCCTGCGTTTTCTGCGCGAAGTGGTATCGGGTGTCGCCGAGTGCATCGGCAAGGAGAAAGTCGGCGTGCGGTTCGCGCCATTGTTCACCACCACCGATGAAGCGCGCACCTATCTGGGCATGGTGGAAGAAGACCCGCACACCACTTATATCGAAGCGATCAAGGTGCTTGAGGATGTGGGCATTGCCTACCTGTCAATCGCCGAAGCTGACTGGGACGACGCGCCCGTGATGCCGCAGACTTTCCGCCGTGCAGTGCGCGACACCTTCAGTGGCGCGATCATCTATGCCGGGCGCTACAACGCTGAGTCCGGCGCACAATTGCTTGAGTCGGGACTGGCCGATCTGGTGGCTTTCGGTCGTCCGTTCATGGCCAACCCGGACCTGCCGGCGCGCATCGCCAATGGCTGGCCGCTCAATCCGTTGAATCCCGCCACGGTCTACGGCGGCAATGCCGAAGGCTATGTGGATTACCCGACCTACAGCGAATAATTCAGCCAATTCGCACCGCGCTCCCATTTCCGCGGGAGCGCATCCTCTTCTCCCCGCTACACCCGCAACCTCACGCGCTGCGATGTGAGGTTCTCGCATCTGCACAAAAAAGATCTCCGATTCATTGTCAGGTGGATTTTTTCAGCCTATCTTGAATAAAACCTATACAAAGCACTTCATTGCGTACAACTCTTCCGCTATGGATTGGCCCTCACGCACCGCACCGCCGCGAGAACCCTGAATGAATCCTCTACTTGCCAGCCATTACCGTGAAATCCTCATCGGCGTCGGCGAAGACCCCGAGCGTGAAGGCCTGCTGGATACGCCCAAACGTGCGGCCAAAGCGATGCAGTATCTGTGCAATGGCTACACGATGAGCCTTGAAGACGTCACCAACGGTGCGCTGTTCGAGTCGCAGAACGATGAGATGGTCATCGTCAGTGACATCGAGCTCTATTCCCTGTGTGAGCACCACATGCTGCCCTTCATCGGCAAGGCGCACGTGGCGTACATCCCCACCGGCCGAGTGCTGGGGCTGTCGAAGGTAGCGCGTGTGGTGGACATGTTCGCCCGTCGTTTGCAGATCCAGGAAAACCTCACCCGGCAAATCGCCGAGGCGATCCAGCAGATCACCGATGCAGCCGGGGTGGCCGTGGTCATTGAAGCAAGACACATGTGCATGATGATGCGCGGCGTGGAAAAGCAGAACTCGATCATGACCTCATCGGTGATGCTCGGCGCCTTTCGCGACAGCTCCACGACGCGCCAGGAGTTCCTGCAATTGATCGGGCGGCGAAGTTGATTTCCGACCTTCGACAGGTGCAATAAACCTGTACACGACAAACCCACTGTACAAGCACGATATTCCCAACTTCACCCTCCATACCTGTGCACTCAGGGAGAACGGCAATGGCCCGACTTGTGCTCTTACTGGCTCTGGTACTCGGCGTTGCGAGCTGCGGCAGCGTGGATGTCGCCCGCTATGCGGATCAGCAACCGGCGTTGGATCTGCAGCGCTTTTTCAGCAAACCCGTGAAAGCCTGGGGGATGTTTCAGAAGCGCTCCGGGGAAGTGGTCAAGCGTTTCGAGGTCAACATCGTCAGCCATCGTGAAGGCGACAACCTGATTCTCGATGAGCACTTCCTGTACAGCGACGGCACGCGCCAACGTCGCGTCTGGACCCTGACGCCGGAGGGCCAGGGACGCTGGAGCGGTCGTGCGGGTGACGTGGTGGGTGTCGCCACAGGCCAGGTCGCCGGCAATGCGTTGCACTGGCGTTATCACCTGAATCTGCCGGTCGATGGCTCGACCTATGAAATGAGCATGGACGACTGGATGTACCAGATGGATGAGGACACGCTGATCAACCGCACCAGCATGTCCAAGCTCGGTGTTGAAGTCGGCCAGGTGACCTTGTTCTTCCGTCGCCAGGGCGCGGGGGAAACACAGTGAACAGCGGGTTCACCATGGCCTCCCTGGGCGACGGTTATCGCGCGCTGGTGATCGGCGCGAGTGGAGCCATTGGTCGCGCATTTTGCGAACAGCTCAGTCAGGACTCGCGATGTGCCGCGGTTCGCGAGCTGGGGCGCAATACCGTTCCGGCACTGGATCTGGAGCAACCGGAAACGATCGCCAGCGCCGCCGCCGAATTGGCAGCAGAAGCGCCCTATCAGTTGATCGTGCACGCCGCCGGGTTGCTGCATCGCGACCGGATCAAGCCGGAAAAAAGCTACAGCGCGATCGAAGCGGATGCGCTGCAAGCCGTGTTTCAAGTGAACACGTTGGGGCCGGCATTGGTGTTGCGGCATTTTTTGCCGCTGCTCGACCCTCAAGGAGCAATGGCGATGCTCTCGGCAAAGGCCGGAAGCATCGGCGACAACCGTTTGGGTGGCTGGTACTCGTATCGCGCTTCAAAGGCAGCACTGAACATGCTGATCAAGACCGCCGCCATCGAACTCGCTCGCACCCGCCCGCACAGCCGCTTGCTGAGTCTGCACCCGGGCACGGTCGTGTCGGGGTTGTCGCAACCTTTTCGCGGCGCTGCCAGCGCCCGCCCGGCAGACGTTGCCGCAGACCAGTTACTGAACCTGATTGACCAGTTGACGCCGGCCGACAGCGGCCATTTCTTTGCCTACGATGGACAACGCCTGCCCTGGTAGGCAAGGAGTGAAGCATGAATCTGCAAACCCTGACCGAGCGTGCGGCCAACAGCGAAATACGTGAGCTGGAACTGCTGTCGCTTGAAGGTGGTTTTTACCTGGCCCGCATCCGCCTGGATCACGGCCAGTTCACCTTGCTCGACGACGCGGCGAAACCGATGCACTTGCGTTCAATCACCCATCTGCGTGACTTGCTGCAGACCGTGCCGGCATTCCCTTGCGTGTTGGTGCAGCAATGCGTGCACGACGAAATGTGCGGGCGTGATGCAGACCCGGTCGAAGAACTGCGCATTCCGTTTTCGCTGACCACACCGTTATGAAACGAATGCTGCCGGATCGCACTGAATGAACCAGAATCGTCGGTTGTGCCTGGTGCTGGGCGATCAATTGTCCTTCGATCTGGCTTCCTTACAGACGCTCGATAGCGAGCGCGACACCGTGCTGCTGGTCGAGGTCATGGAAGAAGCCAGCCATGTGCCGCACCACCCGCAAAAGATTGCCTTGATCTTCAGCGCCATGCGTCATTTCGCACAGGCACTGCGAGACCAGGGCGTTCGTGTCGAATATGTGAGCCTGGATGATCCGCACAACAGCGGTTCAGTGCCGGGGGAATTACAGCGTTGGCAACAGCGGCTGCAGGCCGAGGAAGTGCACATCACCGAGTGCGGGGACTGGCGACTGGAGCAGTCGATCAAGGACTGTGGTCTGCCCGTTTATTGGCACGCCGACACGCGTTTTCTGTGCAGTCGTGCCGAGTTTGCCGCTTGGGCTGCCGGCAAAAAGCAGTTGCGCATGGAGTTCTTTTATCGCGAGATGCGCCGCAAGAGTCGCTTGCTACTCAACGGCGACGGCACGCCGGTGGGCGGCGCGTGGAACTTCGATGCGGAGAATCGCAAGGCCCTGCCCAAAGGCGTGAAGGCGCCCTACCCGGTCCGCTTCAGCAACGACGCCATCACCCGTGAAGTGCTTGCGTTGGTGAAGGCGCGCTTCAGCCAGCACTACGGCGCACTCGACGACTTCAACTACCCGGTCACCCATGCCGACGCGCAGGCGCTGTGGGCATACTTTCTGGATTATGGTCTGGCAGGATTCGGCGACTATCAGGACGCCATGGCCAGTGATGAACCCTTCCTGTTTCATGCGCGGATCAGCGCCGCACTCAACATTGGCCTGCTGGATTTGCGACAGCTGTGCAGCGATGTCGAATCGGCCTATTGGTCAGGAAGGATTGCCCTGAATGCCGCCGAAGGCTTCATTCGGCAACTGATCGGCTGGCGTGAATATGTGCGAGGCGTGTACTGGCTGAAAATGCCGGACTACGCACTGGGCAATGCATTCGGCAACAGCCGGCCATTGCCCGAGTTCTACTGGACCGGTGCTACGCAGATGAACTGCATGCGCCAGGCCATCGGCCAGAGTCTGCAGCATGCCTACGCGCACCACATTCAGCGGTTGATGGTCACCGGCAATTTCGCCCTGCTCGCCGGCATCGCGCCGAGCCAGATCTGTGAGTGGTATCTGGCCATCTACATGGACGCCTTCGACTGGGTCGAGCTGCCCAACACGCTGGGCATGGTCATGCACGCCGATGGCGGTTATCTCGGTTCCAAACCTTATTGCGCCAGTGGCCAATACATCAATCGCATGTCCGACTACTGTCGAGGTTGCGCCTACAAGGTCAGCGAAAGCACGGCGGACAATGCCTGCCCGTTCAATGCGTTGTACTGGCATTTCCTGATGCGCAACGGTGATCTGCTGCGCGGCAATCAGCGCATGGCGATGATGTACAAGAACCTGGACCGCATGCCGCAAGCCAAGCAGGACGCGCTGTGGCAACGCGGGCAGAACCTGTTGGCGCGCCTGGATAATGGCGAGTCGATCTGAAAATGAACATTTGCCTGGTACGGTCGCGCGCGGGCAGTGAAACTTAACCACAGCGCGCCCTGTCAACGGATGAATGGCATGAAAAACATCGTCAGTGTCCGACCGCTGTTGCGCCGGCTGTATGCATGCGCTTTTTCAAACCAGCCCCTAAAAAATCCAACAAAGCAGGTGTGATGGACATCCTCAAACATCTTGATCGCGAAGCGCTTGAGGCCGAAGTAACACGATTGCGGGCGGCGCTTGAGAGTGCCCGGGGCGATACACGCGACATCGGTATCGAGCAAGACATGGCGGCGCAATTGCAAGCCAGCCGAACTGCGCTCGCCCGCAGCGAAGCTCGCCAGCGCGCGGTTTTCGAGTGCGCGATCGATTTCGCGATGGTCGTCACCGACCCCGCCGGGCGGATCACCGAGTGGAACTCAGGCGCCACCAACGTACTGGGTTGGGCTGCCGAGGAAGTTCGCGGACAGAGTGTGGCGTGTTTTTTCACCCCAGAGGATCGCGCCGCCGGGCGGGTCGAACAGGAAATGCAACGCGCCCTCGTCGAGGGGCGTGCTTACGATGAGCGTTGGCATCTGCGCAAGGACGGTGAACTGTTCTGGGCTTCGGGTGAGCTGATGCCGCTCTACGATGAAAATCAGACTCACCTGGGCTTTGTGAAAATCCTGCGCGACCGCACTCGAGAGCATCTGATCGTCCGTGCGATGGCCGACACTCAGGAGCGCTATCGACTGGCCGTCAAGGCCACCAGCGATGCTGTCTGGGACTGGGATCTGCAAACCAACCAGATCATCTGGAACGAGGCCCTGCAACAGGCTTACGGTTTCGAGCTGGAGAACCTTGATTGCAGCGGTGACTGGCGGTTTGCCCGGATCCATCCGCAGGATCGGGCCAGGGTGCAGGCTTCGATCCGCGCGGCCATCGACGGCGATGGCACGACGTGGAGCGCCGAATATCGATTCTGCTGCGAAGACGGCTCGTATGCCGAGGTGCTCGATCGCGGCCACTTGATTCGCAATACCGCCGGCCAGGCCGAACGCATGATCGGCGCGATGCTCGACCTGACTCGCTCGCGTAGCGCCGAAACCGCGCTGCGCAAGAGTGAAGAACGCTTCAGCACGATTCTGGAGACCATCGAGTCCGCGTTCGCTATCGTCAAGGTCAAATTCGACGCCGAGGATAAACCCGTCGACTACTACTTCGTCGAAGCCAACCCGGCATTCGAACGCCAGTGCGGGGTCAACTTGCGCGGCAAATGGGTGACCGAGTTCGCGCCCAATCTAGAAAGTTTCTGGTTCGAAACCTACGGCCACGTGGCCAAAACTGGTGAGCCCGCGAACTTCGAAAATTACGCCAACACCTTTGAACGCTGGTTCGACGTGCGCGCGGTGCGTGTGGGCGATCCGGCCGACCGGCAGATCGCGATCCTGTTCAACGACGTCACTGAGCGGCGCGATGCCCAGGAGCGCTTGCGTGCCAGCGAGGCGATTGCCCGGGAGAACGTCGAGCGTGTGCAACTGGCGCTCGCGGCGGGCGCAATTATCGGCACCTGGCACTGGGACCTGCCCACCGACCGCTTTGCCGTGGATGAAGCGTTCGCCCGGGTGTTTGACCTCGATCCGGGGCTGGGCCGTGAAGGGCTGAGTCTCGAGCAAGTGATGGCGACCGTGCATCCCGAAGATCGCGATGGACTGACCACCGCGATCAGCGAAGCCATCGGCCGTGGTGGCGCCTACTCCCATCAGTACCGGGTGCGCCGCGCGGACGGCAAGTACCAGTGGATCGAGGCCAACGGCCGTGTTGAATGTGCCAATGATGGAACGCCGTTGCGCTTTCCCGGCGTGCTGATCGACGTCGAGGAACGGCGCAATGTCGAAGCGGAGCGCGACCGCGCCATCGCCGCGTTGCGTGCGCTCAACGATACGCTGGAGCAGCGCGTATCATCGCGCACCGCAGAGTTGATGCAAGCCGAAGAGAAGCTGCGGCAGTCGCAGAAAATGGAGGCCGTCGGCCAACTGACCGGGGGCCTGGCGCATGACTTCAACAATCTGCTGGCCGGCATTTCCGGCGCGCTGGAGTTGATGGGCGCGCGGATCAGCCAAGGCCGATTGGGTGAAGTCGACAAGTACATGGTGACCGCACAAGGCGCGGTCAAGCGAGCCGCGGCCCTGACCCACCGCCTTCTGGCGTTCTCCAGACGCCAGACCCTTGATCCGCGGCCAACCGACGTCAACACGCTGATGACCGGCATGACCGAACTGATCCAGCGTACGGTCGGCCCCAGCATCGTCCTGGAAACCCGCGCCGCATCAGGGCTCTGGCCAACGCTGGTCGATGCCAGCCAGTTGGAGAATGCCCTGCTAAACCTGTGCATCAACGCCCGCGATGCCATGCCGGACGGCGGGCGCATCACCATCGAAACGGCCAACCGTACGCTGGACTCCGAGACTGCCCGCGCGCTGGACATGCCCGAAGGCCAATACCTGTGCCTGTGCGTGACCGATACCGGCACCGGCATGACCGCGGATGTCATCGCCAAAGCCTTCGACCCGTTCTTCACCACCAAACCGCTGGGCCAGGGCACGGGGCTGGGGCTGTCGATGATTTACGGTTTCGCCAAGCAGTCCGGTGGCCAGGTGCGTGTGCATTCGCAGGTCGGCCATGGCACCGAGATGTGCATCTACCTGCCTCGTTATCATGGTGAACCGGTGCCGAACCACGATGACCGGGATGCTGCTCCGTTGGCATTGCCCAAGGCAGGCGAGACGATTCTGGTGGTGGACGACGAGCCTACGGTGCGCGCGTTGTTGACGGATGTACTCGGTGATCTCGGCTACACCTTGATAGAAGCTGCTGACAGTGTGGTCGGGCTGAAGATGTTGCGCTCGGACATTCACATCGACTTGCTGATCACCGACGTCGGCTTGCCGGGTGGCATGAACGGTCGACAACTCGCCGATGCCGGCCGGGAAATCCGCCAGAACCTCAAGACCCTGTTCATTACCGGGTACGCAGAAAACGCGGTGATTGGCGCCGGTCAGTTGGGCCCGGACATGCAGGTGCTGACCAAGCCGTTTGCCGTCGACACGCTGGTGGCGCGGGTCAGTGACCTGATGGCGATGAAATCCGAATGAGCGACCGTTGCGGCGCTATAACCCCAGACAGAGTGGCTGCGGCCAAGGAGTGATAAATGGTGACTTTTCTGATTTTTCTGATCGCGTGCGGCGCTGCAGCAAGTACCGGGGTGATTTTCAAACCCGGTCAATGGTACGAAGGGCTTAACAAACCCGGATTCACCCCACCCAACTGGGCGTTTCCGGTGGCCTGGACGATTATCTATCTACTGCTGGCCTGGGCCGGCTATCGCTTGAGCCTGATTCCTGGCAGTCAGACGGTCCTGGCGCTGTGGGCAGCGCAGATTGCCTTGAACACGTTGTGGACGCCGGTGTTCTTCGGCGCACATCAGGTGGCGGCTGCCATGGTGATTCTGCTGGTGCTGTGGCTGGTGGTCGCGGCGATGGTAATTATGACCTTGCGCCTGGATTTGATCACCGGGTTGATCCTGTTTCCGTATCTGGCCTGGCTGTGTGTGGCGGCAGCGTTGAATTTTTCGATTCTGCGCAATAATCGTGGTTGATGACGACAGCTGTCATAACTCCCATTTTTTCTGACAAAAAGGCTTATTTGCAGGCATTCAAAATATCTTTCCAGGCCCTTGAAAGCGCAGGTCCCCGCTCAGGACGGGAATTTCGCAATGAACAACAGTTCATTACTGAATTAGTGATTTAACTAGGTAGTTACCTATCTATATAATGCACGCCTCATTTCAACGGGACATTCAACGTGAAGCAGAGTCAACGCCTCTCGGGTATATCAAAATTCATTCTGGTCGGGCTGGGGGTGATCATCGCCCTGCTCGGCCTGGCACTTGCGGCTGGCGGAGTGAAGCTGGTCAGCCTGGGAGGGTCGTGGTACTTCCTCGTGGGTGGTCTGGTGATGGCCGTTTCCGGTCTGCTGATCGCTCGCTTCAAGACTGCGGGCGCCTGGCTGTTTGCGGCATTTCTGGTGGGGACAGCGATCTGGGCGGTGAGCGATGCCGGGCTGGTGTTCTGGCCAGTATTCTCGCGTCTGTTCATGTTCAGCGCCGTGGGTCTGGCGGTGACGCTGGTCTACCCGCTGCTCAAGCGTGCCAACGGTGGTGTTCCGGGTCGTGGCGCTTACGGCGTTGCCGCTGTCCTGGCCGTGGGACTGGCGGTGGCTGCCGGCAACATGTTCGTTGCGCACCCGACCGTCGCTGCCACCGGCACTGGCCCGGGCCTGACCCCGGTTGAGCCAGACAAGGCGCAAAAAGACTGGGCGCACTACGGCAATACCGAAGGCGGCAGCCGCTTTGCTGCGCTGGACCAGATCAACCGCAACAACGTCGACAAGCTGAAAGTGGCGTGGACCTACCACACCGGTGACGTCGCCGAGAGCGATGGCAACGGTGCCGAAGACCAGCTCACCCCGTTGCAGATCGGCAACAAGGTGTTCATCTGCACCCCGCACAACAACCTGATCGCGCTGGATGCCGACACCGGCAAAGAGCTGTGGAAGAACGCGATCAACGCCAAATCCAAAGTCTGGCAGCGCTGCCGTGGCATGGCCTATTTCGATGCGACCAAGAGCATCGCTCAGCCAAGCAACTCGAGCATCATCGAAGCCAAGCCTGCGCCGGCTGCCAATTGCCAGCGCCGTCTGCTGACCAACACCATCGATGCCCGCCTGATCGCGGTCGATGCCGACACTGGCGAGTTCTGCCAGGGTTTCGGCAACAACGGCCAGGTTGATCTGAAGGCCGGTCTCGGCGATGTGCCGGACAGCTACTACCAGCTCTCCTCCGCGCCGTTGATGGCCGGCACCACTGTGGTGGTCGGCGGTCGTGTCGCCGACAACGTACAGACCGACATGCCGGGCGGCGTGATCCGTGGTTTTGACGTGATCACTGGCGCCATGCGCTGGGCCTTCGACCCGGGCAACCCGCAGGATAAAAAGGCCCCGGCCGAAGGCAGCACCTATGTGCGCAGCACGCCGAACAGCTGGGCGCCGATGTCCTACGATCCGGCGACCAACACCGTGTTCCTGCCGATGGGCAGCTCGTCCACCGACATCTATGGTGTCGAGCGCAGCAAACTCGATCACACCTACGGCGCCTCGATCCTCGCGCTGGACGCCACCACCGGTGATGAACGCTGGGTGTTCCAGACCGTGCACAACGATCTCTGGGACTTCGACCTGCCGATGCAGCCGAGCCTGATCGACTTCACCAAGGACGGCAAAACCGTTCCGGCGCTGGTCATCGGCACCAAGGCCGGGCAGATCTACGTGCTCGATCGTGCCACCGGCAAACCGTTGACCGAGGTTAAAGAGGTCCCGGTCAAAGCCGCCAACATCCCGAACGAACCGTACTCGCCAACCCAGCCAAAATCGGTGGGCATGCCGCAAATCGGTGCCCAGCACCTGACTGAATCGGACATGTGGGGCGCCACCCCGTACGACCAGTTGCTGTGCCGCATCGATTTCAAATCGATGCGTTACGACGGCCTGTACACCGCACCGGGCACTGACAAATCGCTGAGCTTCCCGGGTTCGCTGGGTGGCATGAACTGGGGCAGCATCTCCACTGACCCGGTGCACGGTTTCATCTTCGTCAACGACATGCGCCTGGGTCTGTGGATTCAGATGATCCCGTCGCAGAACAAGGCGCAGGCCTCCTCTGGTGGCGAGGCGTTGAACACCGGCATGGGCGCGGTACCGCTCAAAGGCACGCCATACGCGGTGAACAAAAACCGCTTCCTGTCGGTGGCCGGCATTCCTTGCCAGGCTCCACCGTTCGGCACGCTGACCGCCATTGACATGAAGACACAGAAAGTCGCCTGGCAGGTTCCGGTCGGCACCGTTGAAGACACAGGTCCCCTGGGCATTCGCATGCACCTGCCGATCAAGATCGGTCTGCCGACACTCGGTGGCACCCTGTCGACCCAAGGTGGCCTGATCTTTATTGCCGGCACCCAGGACTTCTATCTGCGCGCCTTCAACAGCGCCAATGGCGAAGAAATCTGGAAAGCGCGTCTGCCGGTTGGCAGTCAGGGCGGCCCGATGACCTACGTTTCGCCGAAAACCGGCAAGCAGTACATCGTCGTCACCGCCGGTGGTGCACGTCAGTCGACCGATCGCGGCGACTACGTGATGGCCTACGCCTTGCCGTAAGCCGCAGCGCCCGTGCTGAACACGGGCGCTTTCTTTTTGCGCGCGGCACCTGAGGGTGCCGCGCCGCTTTCCGATAGCGCTACAGATTTGAGCAGGAAGATCTCCATGTTTGGTTTTACTCGTAACGGCTGGGTCAACGGCGTGCTGTTGGGCCTGACCTGCACCACCCTGCCCGCCTTCGCCGATACCGATTCGAACCTGTTGACCCGCAACACCCTGACCGGCGATTGGGGCGGTCTGCGGCATCAGATGGACGAAGACGGGATCAAATTCACCGGCGATTACACCGGGGAAATGGCTTACAACGCCGATGGCGGCTTGCACCGCTCCGGCCGTTACTCGCAGAACATCAAGCTCGGCGCGCAGTTCGACCTGAGCAAGTTGTATGGCGTTGAGAACGCCGGCAAGGTCCAACTGACCATCAACGACCGCCGCGGCAATAGCGCCTCGGAAGACCTGGTCGGCAACCGTCTGCCGATCCAGGAAAACTACGGCGGCCTCTACACCCGCCTGACCGAACTCAGTTACGAGCGCAGCCTGTTCACCCCGGCGCTCAACGTGAAACTGGGTTATATGGCCATGGGCAACGACCTCGGCGGCCTCGACAGCGGCATCCTGTGCAACTTCATGAACGCTGGTTTCTGCGGCCATCCGCTGAACATGTCCGGCGGCAGCGGCTGGACCAACTACCCCAACGCGCACTTGGGTGTGCGGGTGAAATACGACTTGTCGTCCTCGTGGCAACTGCGCGTGGCCGCGTTCAACGTCGATCCCGAGAGCAACGGCAACTCCAGCCGCGCCTGGCATCTGGGCCCGAAACACACCACCGGCACCGTGGTGCCGATCGAGCTGGTGTACAAGCACGCGGGTGAATTGCCCGGCGAATACAAGGTTGGTTACTACTACGACAGCTCCAATGTAAAACGCATCGGCAGCGACAAAGAAGTCTCCGGCCGTGGCGGGCATTACCTGCTGATCGATCAGGCCGTTTGGAGTTCGCCAACCTCCGAGGGGCGCAGTCTGCACGCCTTCGGCCAATACTCGGCGGCCAGCGAAGCGGCATCGCCATTCAGCAAGTGGTACGGCACTGGTCTGGTGTTGTACAAACCGTTCGAAGGTCGGCCGCGTGACACCGTCGCTCTGGGTTACGGCCGCGCTGTGCCTAACCCGCGCAGCCGCGACGTGCAGCAGGACGCCGCCATGGCCAACGGCACGCAGTTTCCGAACCTGGACAGTGGCGAGCAGTTGATCGAACTCGGCTACGGCTATCAGGCCACGCCTTGGCTGACATTGCGTCCGAACATGCAATACATCATCGAACCGGGCGCGTTTTCCGGGCAGAACATCGACAATGCGTTGGTGTTTGGCTTGCAGGTTAAAGCTTCGCTCTGAGCCTTCTGGCGAAACTTCAGGCAATAAGAAGCCCGGCGTGATTGCCGGGTTTTTTATTGCCCGCAAATTGTCGTAACCAAGTTGCTCGGTCAACACCGAACCTTTACCCCCGAAGCAGCGTCCGAGCTAAGGCGTTAACGCTTACCGCTCGCCACGAGGTTCCCGTTTGAAAGCTGCCATCGTCAAAAAATACCGTCTGATCATCAAGACCATGGGCTATGTGGGCTGGTCGCTGTTCTGGCTGTTGCTCTGGGACATCGCCGTCACCGTCGATTTCATGTTGTTCCTCAACGCCAAGATCAACCTGCCGCTGATGCCTCTGACATTGCTCGGTTCGGCGCTGGTGGTACTGATCAGTTTCCGCAACAGCAGCGCCTACAACCGTTGGTGGGAAGCGCGAACGCTGTGGGGCATGATGATCAACAACTCCCGCAGCTTCGCCCGGCAGGTGCTGACGCTGCTGGATGACCCCGATAACGAAGTGAATCCGCTGAAAGCGACGCTGTTGCGCCGCCATGTGGCGTATGTCAATTGCCTCGCGGCGCACCTGAGGGGCCAGCCTTGCCCGGAGGAAGTCCGCGCGTTCATCCCGGCAGATGAATTCGCCCGCAGCGGCACCACCAACAACTTTGCCAACGACATCCTTACCGGTTCCGCGTCCTTGCTGGCCCGAGAATACAAGGCCGGGCGCCTGGACAGCATTCGTCTGGCACGGCTGGAATCGACGATGGTCGAGCTGTCCAACAGCCAGGGCGGAATGGAACGGATCGCCAATACCCCGCTGCCCTACCCTTACGTTTACTTCCCGCGCCTGTTTATCTCGCTGTTCTGCCTGATCGTGCCGGTGGGGTTGGTGGAATCGCTGGGCTGGTTCACCCCGCTCGCCTCGACCGTGGTGGGCTTCATGCTGCTGGCCATCGAACGCATTGGCACCGATCTGCAAAGCCCGTTTCGCCACAGCGAGCACCAGATCCAGATGGAAGCCCTGTGCGAAACCATCGAGAAAAACCTGCAGTCGATGCAGCGTGATTCGTTGGGGGGCGCGCGCAGGGTTGAAGAAACGGCTTGAAAACAAGCTTTGAGGGAAGCTAGGGCGTAGAGCCCTAGCGAGTTGCAGCGATCACTTTTTCTTTTTTGCCGGCTTGTCTGCCTTTTTGGAATCCTTGGCCTTTTCCGGCTTGCTATCGGCTTTTTTTGCAGACTTCTTCGGTTCGGCGTCTTTCTTCTTGTCTTTCTTGTCGGAAGACTTGGAAAGCGCCGAGGCCGCCGCAGACTTCTTGTCCGGCGAGGACTTTTTGTCTTTCAAGTCCTTGCTGGCTTTCGAAGCGTCATCTTTGCTTTTCTTCTCGTCTTTAGCCACGTTTGACCACCTCTCGGAATATGCCGGTATTGGCACTGGGCCTGTGCGGATTGAGCACAAGCTGATCGTTAGGCGTGTGGGTTCGGACGGGGTTCAGATTATTTGGAGGCGTTGATCGGTTGAGTCCAGAGCGGAAAGCGTTGGTTCTTGAACGGCAGCTATTGGTCAGAAGCTGACATTCTCACAGTATCTTGATAGACATCCTTGAGGCCTGAGAGGCTCTATGAAATTGGGGACGACTCAATCCAACTCCACCCTAGGGCCGCGCTGTACTCGTCCTCTTAACTACCTGCCCAGAAGTCTGCTTGAGGTAAGGACTAAATAGTATTGCTGCCCTCAACGAATGTGCCGCCGACATGCAACTGCTCAAGTATTTTGAGAGCCAAGAGGCCATAGACCACTTCAGGCTTGGTGTCATTTCGGACGTACCGGATGTGGGTAACGACATGTGAGGTGCCAAAGCGTCGATTCGCCTCCGATGTTCCTTCGAGTACGCTTGCAACGATATCAGCCTCAACTAATGGTTCGTGATTACATGCTCCCTGCGGCGGGAGACACTCACAGATCGGCTCATGCTGCTCACCAACTCCTAGGCGCAGTTGCAGGAGATTATGCCGAGGCCCAGTAATACGTGATGCGGCAAGGTACTCTCCGTGGCGGACGAAATGCATGTGATGTGGCTCTACTGCTTGGTTAAAGGGTGCACTCTAGCCCATCTTGGAGACTCAATCATGCCCGTCGAGTGGAGCAGCTTGTTGGCATTAGTGGCAAGCACTCTGAAGGAATGCCCGTCGTTCTTTCACAGTACTGAATCGGTCCTTCTTCCGAAGACGCTTTCAAAGGACCGCTTCTGGCCGTTTTCTGCCCTCCACGAACGGCACAGATCGGCCAGAAGCGGTCATCCTGCACCGTTAGGTGTCGACCCATTGCGGCCATTCGTAGGAGCCACCACAATCGGAGGACTGTTGGTGGTGAGGTGACACATAGTGAGGATTGAAGTATCAGAGGAAGCCAACTGGAAGCTTTTCGAGGACTTGGCCCGGGTTATTGAGCAAGGGCTGGGCGGTTGCTGGAAAGAGAGGCTTGATGGTCCGGACCAACGCTATTGGGATCTGTTGGTGGATGAACACACGCTTACCCTGCACCTTGAACACTATTTAGGCATTTCAGTGGACATTCCCGATAGCGCAGATGACATTGCTCGAAGAGTATGTGCGTTGCTCAAGCAGCCTCCTTACGGGTAAGCCCGCTCTAACAAAGATCCCAACTGATCTAGAAGGCAGGTGTGGGTCGATTTCTGTCTATAGCCACCGTCAGCTTTTGGCCGAAAGCGGTCATTCTTGAGCGGCTGCCAACGGTCATACATTCGAGTAAGCAGTTGCCAGCCAAAAAGTGACGCTCGGGAGTGTTTACGAAGACATTTCGCGTCTGCGAAATCACGCACGCCCCAACCTTGCTGCGTTACCTGTTATGGCATTTCTGTCGGAATATTTTTCGTTCAGAAATCGCTCAAATCACGTAAGGCTCGAACAGGCATTGCACATTCACCCTCGCCTCAAGCTTCGCCGCCAACAGGTACAACCCACCCACCTTGCGATGCAGAAACAGGACATCCACCGGTGGTATGTGCCAGAAATCGCGATCGGCCCCCAGTTGCCACCCGGCATCGCGCAAGCGCGCTGCGAGGTCGGACATCGCGAAGTCATAGGCGCCTTGGTGCCGAAGAGGCTCGCAGGCCTGACAGATGAGGTCAGTCAGCAACAACCGATGTTTGGGCAGGGTTTGATGCTGAAAGTAGCCAACTTCCAGCGCTGCTTCGGTGATGGCAGCGCGGTCTTCACGCAGGCCTGCAACCAGCAGTTGCCGAAATGCCTCGGTGCTGTTGCGGCTATAAAGGCGCGTGGCACCGAAGTCGAGCAACACGATCTTCCCGGTGTCTTGCTGATAACGGTAATTGGCAAAGTTGGGGTCGGTCTGAACGCACTGAAACTCAAACACCTCGCGCAGAAGCATGCCGAACAGCAAGGTGATGATCCGGTCGCGCTCTGCCTGTGGCGCGTGTTCAAAGCTCTCCAGGGCGACGCCGTCGGCGAAGGACATCACCAGAATATTCGGCGTACTGAGCTCGGCATACCCACGAGGCACCAGAAAGTCCGGACTGTCGGCTAACAGTTGATGAAAGCGCTGTAAGTGCATCGCCTCTTTCAGGTAATCGGCTTCATTTTGCAGTTGAAGCTTGGCCTCTTGCAGCAGCGGTGCGACGTCCATGCCGTGAGGCAGCAGCCCGGACATGCGCAGCAAAGTGGCGACGTTATCCACATCGCTGGAAATACTTTCGCGCACACCTGGGTATTGCACCTTGATCGCCAGACGTTGGCCGTATTTGCCTTGCGCAGCATGAACCTGGCCGATGGATGCCGCCGCCAATGGCGTGAAGGAAAACCGTTCGAAGCGCCCTTCCCAGCCCTTCCCCCAGTTTTCTTGCAAGACCGCGACCAACTGGCTCATGGGCATCGGATGCGCGTCGGACCGCAGACGAGAAAGCATGTCGCTCAGCTCACTGGGTAACAAATCACCGGCATCCATTGATAACAACTGTCCGACTTTCATGGCTGCACCACGCAACTGCGACAGTTGCTCGGTCACCCGTTGCGCATTAGCCGGGGTCAACAGCAAGTCACTCAAGGCCGGTCGTTTACCTTGAGCCCACTGCCGCGCACCTTCGGCCAGCATGCCGCCCACCACGCCGGAGGCCAGGCTGCCGAAACGCATCAGCCGCGACAAGCGACTGCCGGGCACTGCAGACGATTCGGGCCGGCGCGGTTTCACGAATAAATGACTACAGCGATTGCGCTAATAAACAGGCAAACGCTCGCCACAGCCGTCAGGCGCAATCGCATCGGCAGGTACCAGGCGTGCAGGCTCACAGCCCGAACCAACCGCCGGTCCTGCCAAAAGTGCAGGACAAACCCGACGATCAACAGCAAGCAACCCACTGCCACCGGCAATAACGTGCTGAGCCAAGCGATAAGCGCCGGGATGACGCTCCATATCAGCCGGTCGCGGCGCAGTTCGTCGCTCATGTTTTGCACTGACATGCCAAAGCCCCAGTGCAAGGCGCCGACGAAGCTCAGGATGACCGCGCCATAGTTGACCAGCGCCACCGCCCAAAACGGTCGATGTTCCAGAGACGTGAGGATGAGCAGCGCGAGGCCAATGAACGGTAACAAACCGCCATAGCCCAGCAGGAAGATATACCTTGGCGGCGAGAGCGAGGACGACACGTTCATTTCAATTGCTTCCAGTGCCCGATATACAAGACTGTAGACCCAAAAGCTCCGACCTGATGCGCCCTGCGCCGCGCATAAACGCCGTTCCTCTCCAGCAGCTCGGCATGAGTGCCAGTCTGTTACGCCCAGCCCTTCCCTGACTGTACCTGTGCGCCAGGCCTCTTTGCTGCGAGTATTCCTGCACTAACCTGGCGCTGTGAATTTGATGGACCTTATTGCTGATTTCCCCGAGTTTTTCCTGCCACGCTGCACGCTGCGGCGGATTCATCGTCGTGATGTCGATGCGATTTTCGCCGGGCTGTCTCACCCGCAGGTGATTGCCCACTACGGCGTGTCTTACAGCAGCCTCGAAGCGACGGACGAACAGATGCGCTGGTACGACGCGTTGCTGGAAGAACGCCGGGGCATCTGGTGGGGCATCGCACTGCCGGGGCGCGACGAATTGGTGGGCGCCTGTGGCTTCAATGATTGGTCTCATGCCGATCGCAGCCTGGACATCGGCTACTGGCTGATGCCGGACTACTGGGGGCGAGGCCTGATGCAGGCTTGCCTGCCCACCATTCTTCGCTTCGCCTTGAGCACCCTCGGCGTGCACCGTATCCACGCTGATGTCGAGCCGGAGAATCCCGCCAGTGCCCGCCTGCTGGAGCGGCTCGGCTTCGTGTTTGAGGGAACCCTGCGGGAGTTGGAGTACAAGGACGAGCGCTTCCTCAGCCTGCACCAGTACAGTCTGCTGGCCACTGACCCGGCGGCGCTAGCGTTATTGGCGGACGATACGCCGATCCTGCGACCATGCCGTGGCGCGGATGCACCGGCGCTGAGTGCCCTGGCTCAGCGCAGCAAGGCCCATTGGGGTTATCCCGAGGCCTGGATGGAGGCCTGGGAACCGGCGCTGACTTTAACCCCGGCACAACTGGCCGGCCATTACGCGGTGCTGGTCGCGGCAGATGGCCCGCTACTGGGATTCTGTGGGTTGGAGCGCGACGAGGATGGCTGGCAACTGGAGCATTGCTGGGTCGACCCGTCGGCCATGAAAGGAGGCCACGGACGACGCTTGGTGGAGCATGCACTGGCCGTGGCACGCGGCCTGGGCGTGTCCACCTTGTCGGTGGAGTCCGATCCGTCAGCCCAAGCCTTCTACGAGCGGCTCGGGGCCCGTCATGTGCGCAATCTATCGCGCCCGGTGTGTGGCGAGCCGCGGCACCTGCCGGTACTTGAATGGTGGCTTGGTGAGTAACGCTTGATAGCGAGCGAGGACAGCAGATTTATTGGCTGCTGGCGGGCTGCTTTTGGCCGAAGACAGTTGTTTGTGAGTGGCAACTATCGGCCAGAAGCAGTCATCGGGACGATGCCGTACGATACACGCCTACCGGTAGATCATTAGGGCTTACCCATGCAATTTCATGGTTTCGAATTCGGGCATATTGAGGTTGAGATTCAAAACCGTGCGTATGACCTTCATAACTTCTACCAAGCCAGCACCATTAATTACGACATCGTGGATAGGTCGGCTGTACTTATCTTTACTCGCCGGAATGAAGCCTGGGTGCCGCCCGCAGAAGCACGCAAGATTACTATCAGCTTCCTTGAGGTCGATTACTTTTCATCAAGTGGGCGGGATGATTACCCAATCGATGGCGACGATAGTGTTATTCATTCGATCGGAGCCGTGGAGTCCAGCGCAGAGACACAGGCCTTTTATCTGACAGATAACATCCAACCAGATCATCACCTTGTCATGTGCTTCGAGTCTGGTCTTACACTACGAATACAGGCCGCTGAAGCACGGTGCAAAATCGATTTTTAAACGGCACAAACTCTGGTGTTCGACGTCAGCTTTGGGTCGAAAAAGGCTGTTTGCAACCGTCCGCTTTCGGCCGGCAGGGATATCCGTGGGGGCGGCTTCGGCCAAATGCAGACTGTCGATGTTTGCGGGTCTGGTTTCGATCCGTAGTCGCATTGATGCTTGCGCTCTAGACGACTACGGCTAGCATTGACCGAAAGCAGCCCCTTTAGAACAACCACAACCGGCCAGAAACGACTAGTTGAATAGAGTGCCCATCGACATAAACGCCCAATACCTCCACAGACCTTGTCAAAGGAATCAACAACGCTTGATTCCACGCACTGCATTCCGGCAATCCAGTAACACGTCATCCAGGAAGGGAGTAATTTCCAGCAACTCCATGAGGCCCGAGAGCTCTTCAGCGGCCGTTCTGATCGGCGTCCAATCGTTGTGATCAAAAATGAACCAGTCATCGCAGTGAAATGCAGCCCCGGCCAGGTTATCGCATAGCTCCCAGGTCGCCTGTAGCCGCGTTCTGATCTCTGTTGGCATTGCGCTACCACAGATTGAAAGAACCTCATTCAACGGCAGCATCATTTCAGACCAAGCTTCGCATGCTGGACAGTACGGGATTGCGCTTCGCTGTGAATCCGCAGGAAGCGCCAGAAATTGCAGGGCCGGGATTGCCTCGCACACGGCGAGCACTCGCTTGTGCTCATCCTGGCCGTACCACTCCCACAATGTCGTTGAAAACCCCATTATCAAACTCCAGAAAATCAAGCCAGCCGAACGGTTTCACCGGAACTACTCAACGCGGTCAGACTGTTCTTGCCAAGGTCGAACAACTGCTCATCACAGAAAGAACCGGTGACCGCTATTCTATCTCCGCGAGCGACCGGAAATGGCCGAAAGCCGCCGTTCGTGAGCGGCAGCTATCGGCCGAAGCGGCCAGTCAGGGGGGGCGCGGACACGGACGTCAATCGATGGGAGAGTAACAACTTCCTTCGAGCATTGATGAAATCAACCGGATCTGTATCTATTGGCTTCCTTGTTACCTCGGTACGATTCAACCCCGCCCTCGTCCGAGATAATCCCATGCAGCTCACCGACATCCCATTTGGGACCACCAATTGGTCGAAAATAGAAGCGACTGCCCATCCTGGCGAAGCCGGCACGGCACACTGGCGCACTTGCCAATTCGGTAATGCAAGAGTTCGAATGGTTGAATACAGCCCTGGCTACCTTGCCGATCATTGGTGCCGCAAGGGGCATATTCTGCTCTGCCTGGATGGTCGACTGGAGACCGAACTTGATGATGGTCGTACCTTCACCTTGACAGCCGGGATGAGCTACCAAGTGGCTGACAACGCGGAGGCTCACCGGTCTTCAACCGCTATTGGCGCCAAGTTGTTCGTCGTGGATTGAGACTTGAGTAGGAAGAGTTGCTTCTGGCCGACTTCTGCCCTCAGTAACAGGCAAAAAGCGGCTATTCCCGGCCGCTCGCGGAGATAGAATAGCGGTTGCCGGTTATTTCTATGATTAGCTGATGCTCTGTCCGATCGATATGAGGCATAACTCGTAGTCGGTGAGTTATGAAGGTCCACTCTTAAAAATTCAAACACTCAGCGTTGGAATGAGAATGTCCGATAAAACTATCTATGCCAAAGAATTCGCGATCTGTGTATCGATGTCAGATTTAGTAACCTGGGAAGGTGATCAGACGTCTCCCAGCGTCTACCTGCAGGCGGTGTTTTCGACCCTTGACATTCCCGTCAATATTCTCGAACTCCACGAGTTGTATTTCGCCCACCTTTACAACGGCTACGGCGACGTGCATGTGTATCATGCTCGAAATAATGGAGGCAGTATTTTCGCAATCGACTTGTATCGAGAGCTTACGGACCAGCTAGATTTGACAGGTCTATTTCTACGTATCGAAAGCCCCAAATTTGATCAGGCACTCGCTCATCTCCGGTCGTTCTATGACAGCGCGAGTTGCCAAATAGCATTTGAGCAGGCAGGCTACTCCAAGCGACTTCGTGAAACGCTTGATGAAAGCAGATACCCTCGACTGGTCGAAGAAGAGCATGCCTTCATACAGCAGCATTTCACTCATCGGTGACGCTAGCCGATAGCTGCAACTACTGACCGTCCGCTTCCGGCCGTAATCAGGCAGTACGCAACCTATTGCTAATGCTTATTGCTCGGCTCAGGTCTTTCTCGATTACAATAAAACGGCAAAAAAAGCGTTGGTTGATTATGAGCGCTAAAATCCAGAATATTTACTAAAAGAAAATGTACATGAAGAAGCTGAGTAATGATTTCAGTGGAGCACTCCGAACGTTTGCGTACTATATGGCAAGTGGAACCCACTACATGCTTGAAAACGTGGAGTACATCGATATTTATGGTTCTGAGCCGAGTGCAATTGAGATGGTCTTCGCGATATTCGCGAACGTCATAGAGATGGACGGTGAAGGTAACGTGCTCAATTTTACCTACGCCCAAAGGAGAGCGACTGACTACTTAAGGTCATACTGCGACCCATCTTTCAAAGTAACGCCGCCTCTTGAAGACTGGGAAACTGAGCTATATGGGCCGCCCTCACTCGGATGCTAAAAAATTGCTTTAGTTCGCAGACACGGGGACCGGAAAGGGTCGAAATATCGAGCCGAATGGCAGGTTGTGGCCGAAAGCAGCTTTCCGCGAACGTCTGCTTTTGGCCGATTGAAGCCTGTCAGAAGCTTCCTAAAGTTGATCTGTCTCAAGCGCCAGTACCCAGCGGTTGAACGGCGCTGAGCCCGCCAAACCCAGCACGTCAAAGAACACCCATTTCCGAGTCTTTACCGAAAACGACTGAACGGCTTGTCCGGGGGTAACCCTCTGTGCATTGCTGGTCGATATGACCTCACCAGACGCGCTTCCAATGTAAGGCGAGTTTCTGGGGTCAAGCATACCGACTTGCAACGTCCCGCAAGCGTCCGGAAGGTTCAAAGATAATGTTTTACCCGTTTCCAGGCGGCCCACGAACGTTCCATCAAACAAAATTGCCAGCGGGATGGCGTGGCCATAGGCGCTGTCAAACATTCCTTTCTTGCGCTGAATGGTGATGTCCATGTGCTGTCCTTAAGGTGCTCACTACACAGAGTGTAGTCGCACGCTTACGACGCACTGCGAGCGCGCGCACCGAGGTCTGAAGCGCCTAATTTGGCAGGCAGGTGGAATGACCGCTTCTGGCCGAAAGTAGCCTGTGGTGAACGGCCTCTATATTTTTTAGATAAACGCAGTCTCGATAAACGCTTCCAGCGCCTTTTCTTCGAGTATCTCGATAGAGAAGTGCCCGAAGCGCTTTGGTAACCAGAGAATGCGTGCGCCGGCCGGGGATTGCAGATTCGCGCGAGCCAATGGCTCTCCATTTTCGTCTTGAGGCTGAACACCAGCGTCCATCAACTCGTCATAGGCTTTTTCGATATCCTTCGTTGAGTAGCAGTGGCGGTAAATCATACCTTCACCCGAAGAATCCAAAAGCTCCTTCAGATTGCCCGCCAACGGTTGCACCAGCATGAAACGCTCTTGACCGATCAGTGCAATCGCGTAGTGGACATGCAGACCACCCCGCTCCCAGACAAACGTTTTGGAAATCCTGGCGTTTAGTATGTGTGCGTAGTAAGCACAGGCTTCCTCAAGATTCTTGACCAGTACATCTACGTGACTGAACTTCAGATCCATTGCATAGCTCCTGTCCAAAATCGCCCATCGATAGTCAGCCATCAGCTATCTGACGCTAAAACTACCGCCCTAATGTCGAGATATTCGAATCGCTCTTTTCCCCCATGCTGATGCGCGGTTCGGTCGAATAGCCGAGAGACTCGTAGATACGTTCGGCCACACGCAAAACCGATCTACTGTGCAGAACAGGTGGAGAAGAGTTTGCATTGATCTGCCCGGATACCGAACTGAACGATACAAGGCTGCTGGCAGAAAAGCTTCGAGTGCTGATAAGCACTGTGCCCTTTGATGATGTTGGACAGGTGACTTGTAGCTTCGGCGTTGCGACATGGATTCCAGCAGAATCGTTTGACGCCTTCATTCAGCGTGCCGATACCGCGATGTACAGCGCTAAACAAAGCGGTAGAGATCATGTTCAACTTGCCGCTGTTTAGCAGCCGCATTCCGCCTTCAGATCATCTCCCCCCCACTGTCCAACTCGCCTCCCTGAGATTGCTGGAGGAATGCTCGCGAGCCGCGAAGATTGCCTGAGCCTTCTGTGACCGCTAGGTCTCCAATACGACCTCATGGTATTCGCATGTCGATATCAGACACGATCATGGCGCAATCAGGCTACTGAATCGGCAGCAAGGCCGGCTAAGGTGCCGTGTCTTCGTATCAAAACAGCCCTGTTCGGATCATGGGGTTGATAAGAACTGCAGCGGTTGAACGGGCTTCTTTCGGGAGTTTCAGCAAGCAACGATGGTGATCGATCGTGTGCCCGGTCAACTTGCTTGAATGTCGATCAGCAGAGAATAAAAATACCGATGATCAGCCCGAACTCCATGGATTCGAGTAGCCAATTGGCGCAGGGCTTCAAGCCTCGTCACGTCACAATGCTGTCCATCGCCGGGATTATCGGCGCCGGTTTGTTCGTAGGTTCAGGACACGCCATTGCCGCTGCAGGGCCGGCGGTGCTTCTCGCCTATCTGTTTTCGGGTTTGCTCGTCGTGCTGGTCATGCGCATGCTCGGTGAGATGGCGGTGGCCAACCCGGACACCGGTTCGTTCTCTACCTACGCCGACCAAGCCATCGGCCGCTGGGCCGGTTTTACCATCGGTTGGTTGTACTGGTGGTTCTGGGTTCTGGTGATTCCCATCGAAGCATTGGCGGCCGGGCATGTGCTGAACCAATGGTTTCCGCAGGTCGATGCCTGGCTGTTCGCGTTGGGATCGATCATTGCGCTGGTGGTGACCAACCTGTTCAGTGTGTCCAAGTATGGTGAATTCGAGTTCTGGTTCGCCATGGCCAAGGTCGTGGCGATCATCGGGTTCATCGGTGTCGGTTTTGCCGTGTTGATGGGCTGGGTGCCCGACCGCGAAGTCAGCGGCTTGAGCGGTCTGATGGCCGAGCACGGCGGATTTGCACCCAACGGCTTGTCCGCGGTGGTCGGTGCTTTCATCACGATAATGTTCAGCTTCATCGGTACGGAAGCGGTGACCATCGCAGCCGCCGAATCGAATAACCCGGCGCAGAACATCGCCAAGGCCACCCGCTCGGTGATCTGGCGCATTGGCGTGTTCTACCTGCTGTCGATCTTCGTGGTCATCTCCGTAGTGCCCTGGAATGATCCGTTGCTGGCCTCGGTGGGCTCGTATCAGCGCGCCCTGGAAATCATGAATATTCCAAACGCCAAGTTCATGGTCGACGTCGTCGTCCTGATCGCCGTGGCCAGTTGCATGAACTCCTCGATCTACATTGCATCACGCATGTTGTTCTCGCTGGGTCGCCGGGGCGATGCACCGAAACCGCTGAAGGCGACTTCCGCGGCCGGTGTGCCACGGGCAGCCGTCATCGCCAGCACCGTGTTGGGTGCGTCGATCACCGTATGGAGCTACTTCATGCCTGCCGGGCTGTTCGAGTTCCTGCTGGCCAGTTCCGGGGCGATTGCCTTGCTGGTGTACCTGGCGATTGCGGTGTCGCAGCTGCGCATGCGGCGGATATTGCAACAGCGCAAGGTCGAGCTGACCTTTCGCATGTGGTTGTTCCCATGGCTGACGTGGCTGGTGATCGGCTTCATCTGCGCGGCGCTGGCGGTCATGATGATCACCCCGCAGCACCGCACCGAAGTCACCACGACCATTGGCCTGGCGCTGGCAATCTCCTTTATCGGCCTGATGACGTCGCGTCAGCCTGCATCGGCAGCACAGGCAAGATCGGTGGGTCAGGCCTGATCCAACGCCTCGATCACACCTTTGTCCTCACCCAGGAAGCCGCCGCTCTGATGCGCCCACAGCCGCGCATAAACACCATTCTTCTCCAGCAATTCGGAATGGGTGCCCTGTTCAATGATGCGCCCGTCATCCATGACAATCAGCCGATCCATCGCCGCAATCGTCGACAGTCGATGGGCAATCGCAATCACGGTCTTGCCCTGCATCATTTCATCGAGGCTTTCCTGAATCGCCACTTCGACTTCCGAGTCCAGCGCGCTGGTGGCTTCGTCGAGTAGCAGGATCGGCGCGTTCTTCAGCATCACTCGGGCAATCGCCACACGTTGGCGCTGGCCGCCAGACAGTTTGATCCCGCGCTCGCCCACCAAGGTGTCGTAACCGGTATGGCCTTGCCGATCGCTCAACTGGCTGATGAACTCATCAGCCTGAGCGTTGGCAGCGGCGCGGCGGATTTGCGCGTCGGTGGCATCGGGGCGGCCGTAGGCGATGTTGTCGCGAATCGAACGGTGCAGCAGCGAAGTGTCCTGGGTGACCATGCCGATCGCACTGCGCAGGCTGTCCTGAGTCACGTGCGCAATGTTCTGGCCATCGATACGGATCTCTCCGCTGTCGACATCATAGAACCGCAGCAGCAGGTTGATCAGCGTCGACTTGCCGGCGCCGGAGCGCCCTACCAAACCGATTTTTTCGCCGGGGCGAATACTCAGGCTCAGGCCATCAAGTACCTGACGCTCGCCACCGTAGTTGAATTTCACCTTGTCGAACGTCACCGCACCGCCGGAGGTCACCAGCACGCCGGCATTCGGCGCATCCTGCACCTTGGTGCCTTGAGTCAGCGTCGCCATGCCGTCCTGAACGGTGCCGATGCTTTCGAACAGCGAGGTCATTTGCCACATGATCCAGTTCGACATGCCATTGATCCGCAACGCCATGGCGGTGATCGCCGCCACCGCACCGGCGCCGACATCGCCCTGGTGCCACAGCCACAGGGCGTAACCACCGGCGGACATGATCAACCCCACCACCAGCGCCTGATTGACGATCTCGAACAGGCTGACCAGACGCATCTGGCGAAAACCGGTCTGCTTGAAATCCTCCATCGCCGCCCGCGCGAAGTGCGCTTCGCGATTGGAATGGGAGAACAGCTTGACCGTGGTGATGTTGGTGTACGCGTCGGCGATACGCCCGGTCATCATCGACCGCGCATTGGCCTGCTCCTGTCCGACCTTGCCCAGACGTGGCACGAAGTACCACATGGCCAGGCCAAACAGCACGACCCAAGCAAGAAACGGCAGCATCAGTTTCAACGCAAAGCCACCAGCCAAGGCGATGATCGCGATGAAGTACACACCGATCCCGGGCAAGATCTCGATCATGGTGAACAGCACGTCGCGTACGGCGAGCGCCGTCTGCATCACCTTGGTCGTGACCCGACCGGAAAACTCATCGGAGAAAAACGAAAGGCTTTGCCGCAGCATCAACCGGTGGAAATCCCAGCGCAGGCGCAATGGCAGGTTAATCGCCAGGATCTGATGCTGGACCATGGTGCGCAACGCCACCAGCCCGACACTGAGCACCATGACGATGCCCATGCCCCACAACACGCGGCTCTCCTGCACAGCCGCTTCGCCACCGGCCTGCCAGGTCGAGAGCAGGTCAACGACCTGACCGAGGAAGGAAAACAACCAGGCTTCATAGATCGAAACCGCCGCACTGAGCAGCGCCAATACCACGATGTAGCCGCGAGCACCCCGAGTGCAGGCCCACAGGAATTTAGCCAGACCGTTGGGTGGCGGTGGCACCTCGTCAGGCGGGAAAGGGTCGAGTCTTCGTTCAAACACACGAAGCATGGTGTTCTCCAAAACAGTCAAGTCAGGGAGATTCTGCCATCGAATGGAGGCTGGGAGGTCTTTGTGAAAAAGTGTGTGCTCATCGCGACTGGACAAGGACGTGCCGGGTTGATGACGATGCGTCCGCTGCCATCGACCGATGATCCCGCGAAGGGTGATGCCTGATATCCTTGCCTCAAAGGAATTCAGGCCCAGCGCTTTCAAGGACGTAGTAAATGAACTCGCAAAATATCGTGCGTTACTGGCACGCCGTCGAACTGTTGCAACCCCAGGCGGTCCCCAAGCTGAAAAAGCGTGATGGCGACTACCAGCCCTTTTATCAGGACATTCCCACCTCGGCGCAAAGCCTGCCGTGGATCCCAGCCAATCCATTGAGCCGGCAACCCCTGCCGAACAAACGCGTATGGAGTCACACGCTCTACGCACACCTCTACAACAACCTGGATGTGTCTCGCCGGTTGGCAGACCTGTACGGTGCAGACCAAGGCTACAAGGAACCACAGAAACGGATTTCCGCCCTGTACGCGCTGAAGTTCAACGATCAAGGCATGATGCTGGTCGACAGCCTGGTGTTGTCCAGCGAAGCATGGTTCGTAGGCTGCGCGATCAATAACAGGGACTGGACACACGGCTTCGAGGAAACCCAGGATTCCCTTCGTGAACAGTCCAGAAGCCTGCTAGGGGGTGTGGTTCAGGCTGCCGATCTGGCTTGCCTGACTGACTCCATCCGCAAAACCCTGGGACTCGAAGAGTTTTTCGGCGACGTGCCGCGCGGGCATCGCTTTCGCTCGGCGCCCATCAACCCGAACAAGTCAGAACAGGAAGACGACCCACTCAACAGCTTCCTGCTCAGCGATCTGGCCGACATGGCTGAAGCCCTTTCCCGTGGTCAAACGAGCGCGCCATTGGCCCGCTATCTGAGCCATCATGACTCGACTCAGCGCCTGCATCTGGACAAGCCCGGTGCCGATCTGGCGCTGATCGATCGTCTTGCGCCTTCGCGCTACGCCGCCGGTTGCTGGCCCGCCGAAAAACATCTGGGCTTGGTGCACTCGCAGCAACTGGCAGTCAACAGCCTGCTGCAAAACCTCAGCAATACCCCCGGCATCATGGGGGTCAACGGACCACCTGGAACCGGCAAGACCACCCTGCTGCGCGACCTTATCGCTGCAGTAGTGACACAACGGGCCGACGTGCTGGCCTCACTGGGCAGAGCCTCAGAGGCGTTTATAAAGGACGGTCGTGAAACCGCCAACGACGGCGGGCGCGATCGCTACGCCTATCAACTCGACCCGCGCCTGTTCGGTTTCGAGATGGTCGTCGCATCCTCCAACAATGGCGCCGTCGAGAACGTCACGCTTGAGCTACCTCAGCAAGACAAGGTCGACCCGTCGTGGTTGCCCGACGCAGAGTACTTCAGCGACCTGGGCGAGTTGACCAGTGGCAAGCCCGCATGGGCAATGATTTCTGCGGCATTGGGTAGCAAAGCCAAACGCACGCAATTCGTCGACCGTTTTTTCTACGGCAAACTTCCGCCTGAAGCGGACAAGGCCAAAGACGAAACCGAAACGCCTGACCCCGAAACAGTCGATCTCTGGGGCCTGGATGAAGATATTTACGATAACGAGCCAACGGCTGATAGCCCCGAAGCGGACGACACTGAAGCCAAAACGCCCCCCAAAGGCATGCGCGAATGGCTGTCCGAACAAGCAGCGTTGATGAAGGCGCTTACGTCCAGTGAAAAAGCCGGTCTCTGGCGCGAGGCAGTCAAACACTATCTGGACGCCAAAGATGCAGAACAGGCTTTGCGTGGTCAGGTAGAAGATATTCTGGAACGGGTTCAGGCCGTGATCAGCGCCAAGGCCCGGGTCAAGCAGATGCAGGAGCATTTTCAGATCCGTCGTACCCAGCGCAGCGATCTCGATAAGGAACAAACGACGCTGGAAACCCTGCAGCTCGCACCTGCGCGCGAGCAACTGCAGGGCGAACTCCGGGCGCTTCAATCGCACCTGATAAAAAAACCTGGTTTTCTCGCCAACCTCTTCAGCCTGTGGGGTGCTTATCGTATCTGGGCTGCCCGCCAGCGTTTGCTTGAAGGTACACACGCCTTGGCCAAGGACGCGTTCGACAGTGTCCAACGCCAGTTGCAACGCATCATTGGCCGAATCAACGAGTTAGATCGACAACTGGCCGCTGATGAACTGGAGATCGACGAAGCTGTGCGACATGCCGGTGTACAGCTCGAAAACGCACGCAGCGTTGCTCAGGCCGGGCAGGCAGAACATCTGTTGCTCTGGCTGGAACAGGGTCAAATCGGCAGAGGCAGCGAAATCGAATTGGCCGAGCCGTGGATCGTCGAAGGTTGGCGTCAGGCCCGGGCGAAGGTGTTCATCGAAGCACTCAAATTGCATCGCACGTTCTTTCAGATTGAAGCCTCGCGCATGAGCTACAACCTGACTTTCGTCACCAGCACGCTGACCGGCAGTCGTTATGGTGGTGTTTCTCAGTCCGTGGTGCGCTCTGCATGGGCTTCGCTGTTCATGGTCGTACCGGTGCTCAGCAGTACTTTCGCCTCATTTGCCCGTTCCTTCGGCAGCCTTGGGTGTAGCGAGATCGGATGGTTGTTGGTGGATGAGGCGGGTCAGGCCACACCACAGGCTGCCGTGGGCGCGCTCTGGCGCTCGCGCCGAGCGGTACTGGTTGGAGATCCACTGCAACTGGAACCGATCGTCACGGTTTCCGATGCGGTGCTTGAACACATGCGCACCCGTTATCAGGTCGACGCTCACTGGCTACCGAACCGCCAGTCCGCACAGACACTTGCCGACGAGGCCACGTTCTGGGGGCGCATGGCCGGACCCAGGGACAAAAAATGCTGGGTCGGCCTGCCCTTGGTAGTTCATCGTCGCTGCGATAGACCGATGTTCGACCTGGCCAACCGCATCGCCTACGACGGCGCGATGGTCTACGGAACGATTGCGCCCTCACCCGCCAAGGAAACGCCAGCCTCTCTACCCACTGGATGGGTGCATGCCAGTGGAAGGTCCTCTGGCAACTGGGTCGATAGTGAAGGTCAGGCACTGGACCGTTTGCTGGCGCAGCTCAAGGCGGACGGCGTACCGCTGGACAGCATCGCCGTCATTACGCCGTTTCAGGATGTGCGCAACCATCTCAAGGATCGCCTGCACGCCAAGATGGTTCGAGGCACCATTCACACGATGCAGGGCAAAGAGGCGGCGGTGATCATTCTTGTACTGGGCGGAAGCAGTGAAAACGATGGGGCTCGTGAATGGGCAGTCTCTAAACCCAATCTGCTCAATGTCGCCGCCACTCGGGCCAGACGCCGGCTGTATGTGATCGGTGATCGCAATGACTGGAGGCAACGCAAACTCTTTTGTGATGTCATGGAGTTTTTACCCAACCATTGCGAGATGACCACCTGCAGCACGGTTTGACGAAAAACGTTTTTGCCCCTTTGACCTTTCTTCGCACTAGCGGTCAGAGGGGCAATGCTCGTCAATCCCCGGCCACCAACCTGCTTTACCAAACCGCGATATGCGAATCCGCCCTCGGCTCAGTCCCCCCACACAACACACCCGTCACCGGATCACGCAGAATGATCTGCCCTCGTCCGTAATCCGTCAGATCACTGGCGATCTGCACCTCATGCCCGCGACGCGCCAACGCATTGGCCAGATCCCTTGAAACGCCCTGTTCGATGCCGACCTTCATCCCGCCAAGCCACTGCCAGCGCGGCGCGTCCAGTGCCGATTGCGGGTTCAAGCCGAAATCCACCAGGTTCATGACCATCTGCACATGGCCCTGCGGCTGCATGTAGCCGCCCATCACGCCGAACGGCCCAAGCGCCTGGCCATCCTTGGTGAGGAAGCCGGGAATGATCGTGTGGAAGGTCTTTTTGCCCGGAGCCAACGCGTTGGCATGTTGCGGATCAAGGCTGAATTCCTGCCCGCGGTTCTGCAGGGCGATGCCACTGTCAGGCAGCACCACACCTGAGCCGAAGCCGTGATAATTGCTCTGGATGAACGAGACCATATTGCCTTGCCCATCCGCCGTGGCCAGATACACGGTGCCGCTGGCGTGGGGATCGCCCGGTTTAGGCGGCTGGGCCTGCTCGCCGATCTGTGCACGGCGGCGGGCGCTGTACTCGTCACTCAGCAGATCATCCACGGCCACGCGCATGTGCAGCGGATCCGTGATGTAGTGCAGACCATCGCTGTAGGCCAGTTTCATTGCCTCCAGTTGCCGGTGCCAGGTCTGCTGGCTGTCACGGTGATCGAAGTCGAAGCCCTCGAGAATCTTCAGCGCCATCAAGGCGACCAACCCCTGCCCGCTCGGCGGGATTTCCCAGACATCCACGCCACGGTAATTGACGTGAATCGGCTCCACCCATTGCGCGCGGTAATGCTCCAGATCGGTGGCGCGAAGATAGCCACCCGTTGCCCGTGAATGCGCATCCAGGCGTTGCGCCAACGCCCCGCGATACAAACTTTCGCAACGGGTAGCCGCCAGTTCTTTAAGGGTTCGCGCCTGCGCCGGGTTACGGAAAATCTCCCCGGCCTTGGGCGCGCGACCGTCAATCAGAAACGTATCGAACCAGGCCTGTAGCACTTGATCGCGATGGGGACTGAACTCATCCAGCGCGATCTGCCACTGATGGGCAACCACCGGCGACAGCGGAAAACCGTCTCTGGCCAGACTGATCGCCGGTTGCAGCAGATCGGCGAACGGTAATAAGCCAAAGCGTTGCGACAACTCGGCCCAGGCCGATGGACATCCCGGTACCGTCACCGGCGTCCAGCCATACAACGGCATTTGTTCATGGCCGGCCGCTTTGACCGCTTCGATACTTAACGATGCCGGGGCGTGGCCGTTGGCATTGAGGCCATGCAACTGATCCTTGAACCAGACCAGCGCAAACGCGTCACCGCCCAGGCCACAGCCCGTAGGCTCGACCACGGTCAGGGCCGCCGCCGTGGCGATGGCGGCGTCGATCGCATTGCCGCCCTTTTGCAGCATTTCGATGCCGGCCTGTGCGGCCAGCGGCTGGGATGCCGCGACCATGCCACGACGGGCAAACACGCTTTGGCGTTGCGACGGATAGGGATATTCGTGAGCAGAAAATTTCAACATGGCAGAGGCTCTTCAAATCAGCAATTCATTGGCCGGACTTGATCCGGTTCCATTCGCGGGTGATCAGGCGCTGGATGTTTTCCGGCAGTCTTCTCGAAGATCTGCAACGTGTCGGGGCTGCGGCGCCGCGAACAAACTCGATAAACGCATCGTCGAAATCCTTGTGAAGTTCACAGCACGCGGCTGAGAAAGGCTTGGGTACGGGGATGGGTGGGACGACTGAAAATCTGTTCCGGCGGGCCTTGTTCGATCAGTTCACCCTGATCGAGCACCACCACCCGGTCGGCCACCTCGCGGGCGAAACCCATTTCATGGGTGACCACGACCATGGTCATGCCCTCCTCGGCCAACTCCTTCATCACTTGCAGAACCTCGCCGACCGTTTCCGGGTCGAGGGCGCTGGTGGGTTCGTCGAACAGCATCGCTTGAGGCTTCATCGCCAGCGCTCGGGCAATGGCGACGCGTTGCTGCTGACCGCCGGAAAGCATCGAGGGGTAATGACTGGCCTTGTCCGCCAGCCCGACCCGTTTGAGCAATGCGTGCGCCTGCTCCAGCGCAGCCTGGCGTGGCACGCCCAACACCTGAATCGGTGCTTCGATGATGTTTTCCAGGGCGGTCATGTGCGGGAACAGATTGAAGCGCTGGAACACCATGCCGATGTCCCGGCGCTGGCGAGCGATGTTGCGTTCCGAGTCGCGCACCAGACTGCCGTCAGCCCGCGTGCGATAGCCCATGGGCCGGCCGCTGACCCTAATCTCCCCGGACTGAATGTCTTCGAGCAGGTTGATGCAGCGGATAAACGTGGTCTTGCCCGAACCTGAGGCGCCAATCAGCACCACCACTTCGCCACGTCGCACTTGCAGCGAGATGCCCTTGAGAATCTGCAGATCACCGAAGGACTTGTGAATGTTCAGCGCCTCGATGATCAGTTCGTCACTTTGATGCGCCATGATTAGCGTCCCCTCAGCAGTTTCAGCGTGTTGCGCCCGAACATCCGGCTGGAGGCCGGCGGCGGCGAAGAAGGTCTGTCCGACTGGCCGAAACGGTTCTCCAGCCAGCGCTGAAAGAAGCCCCACAGCGTGGTGAGCAACAGGAAATAAATCGCCACCACCAGGTACAACTCGAACACCCGAAAAGTCGCCGAGGTGACCATCTGCGTACTGAGCAACAGCTCCTGCACGCCGATCACGCTGACCAGCGTGGTGTTTTTCAGCATCACGTTGAATTCGTTGCCCAGCGGCGGCACGATCACCCGAAACGCCTGCGGCAGGACGATACGGCGCATCAATTTGGCGAAGGTCATGCCCAGCGAGCGCCCGGCCTCGTACTGGCCCTTGTCCACGGCGCCGATCCCGGCGCGGATGATCTCGGCCATGTACGCGCCTTCGTTGAGGCCCAGAGCAATGATCGCCGCCTGAATGTTGCCGGGGATCACCAGCCCGAACAGCTCAATGTCTTCGAAGCGAAAAATCCCGCCCGCCGCCAGCGCCGTGTAGAGAAAGACGATTTGCACCAGCAACGGCGTGCCGCGCATCAGCCACACATAAAAGCGCACCGGCAGATGCAGCAGAGGGTTCTTCGACAAGCGCAACAATGCGGCGGCCAGCCCCAACACACAGCCCAGCAACATCGCCAACACACTGATCAGGCAGGTCAGCCAGAGCCCGGTGAGGTACACGCCGCTGGGCTGCAACAGGTACTGCCAGAACACATCCCAATTGAAGTTCATCAACGCTTACCTCAATCGAGTGTGTCGCTGGAGACGTGCCACTTGTTCAAGAGCTGGTTATAGCTGCCATCGCTGCGCATGTCGGTGATGATCTGCTGCACCGCAGCGCTCAGTTGCGGATCGTCCTTGCGAATGCCCAGGCCGGTGAGGATCCGGCTGAAGGCTGGTACCCCTTCCTCGAACAAGTCCGGAGCCATCGCGGCGTAATAACCGGCGGTTTCCACCGTGGTGCCGTAAGCGTCGACCTGACTGATGCGCAGCGCCTGAAAGGCATCGGTGTCGGTGTTGTAGACCACCAGCTTCATCGGCGGCTTGCCGGCCTTGGTCAGGCTTTCATTTTCGGTATCGAGCAAGGTCTTGATGGTCGAACCGTTGAGCACCGCGATCTTGTGCCCGCTCAGATCCGCGAGGGTTTTCAGCGCCTTCGGATTGCCCTTGGGCACCACCACCGCCTGACTGGAATACATGTAGTTGACGATGTCGATCACCTCGCGGCGTTCGGGCTTGTCGAACAACTGATCGACGATCATGTCGCATTGTTTGGCGAGCAACGCCGGGAGCAATCCGGAAAACGGAATCACCCGCCAATCAACTTTCTTGTCGCCCAGACGCTTGGCGATTTCCAGGCCCAGGTCGACGGTCAGGCCTTTGGGCTTCTGCGCTTCATCGAAGGACACCAGTGGCGGCGAATCCATGCCCGAGCAATAGGTGAGTTTGTCGACCTTGACCAGACGCTCCGGCACCGTCGGTGCGGCAAGCGCCCACTGCGAACAGAGCCCGAGGGAAATTGCAGCCAGTAACAGGCGAGACGTATGCATGACCAGACACTCCAGTTCGGTTAGTAACGGGGCAGTACTCAAAGTCAAAACATCGGCGGATTCGGGTTCCGCTCTGTGGTTATTTTTCCGATTGCAGAAACTTGATCAGCTCGGGCACCGTGCCTTCGATGTGTTCACGCACCACGGCCTCGGCCTTGTGGGCGTCGCCGGCGCGAATCGCATCAAGGATCATCTGGTGTTCCTGGCGTGCACTCAGGGGCTTTTCGATGTGCTGCAGCCACAGGCGCATGGGCGCTTCGATCAGTGCGTAGAGGGCGCTGATCTGCTTCAGCAGCCGTGGGCGATCGCTGAGGCTGCACAGGTACTCATGGAATTTGCGATGGCGACTGACCCACGCCGCACTCTCCTCGCGGTAGTCATCCATTTCATCGAGAAGCCGCTCCAGCGCCGTCAACTGACGCTCGCTGATCTTGGGCACGGCGATGCGAATCGCCAACCCTTCCAGGGCGCTGCGCATCTCGAAGACTTCATGCATTTGCTCGACATCCAGACCGCTGACCACCGCGCCGCGGTTGGGCCGCAGCGTCACCAGGCCCTGCGCATCGAGGCGGCGAAAGGCTTCGCGCACCGGCATACGGCTCATGCCGATTTCACTGGCGATGTCCTCGGCGATCAACCGGTCACCCTTGCGATAACGACCGCCGCAGATGCCCTCCAACAGAAAGTTGTAGGCCTCCTCCTCGGCGGTCATCGGTTGACGCTGGTCATAGGCGGGAGCGAATTGCATGGCAGCACCTTTTGTCTTTTTGTATCCAATTATCCACGGATACAAAAAAAGCACGATGCATGCCAGATTTCTCCGCACCGTGCCAAGCGCTTGATTTGAATGATTTAAGCGGAAAACAGCGATCAGCTCCTGCTGCGCGGAACTTGAGACGTGCTACCCAATAGCTCATTGCGAGCCCCGGAAAGGTGCAGATTGGTAGCTGAGTAACACTCAGCTCAGCAGCACCCTTCCGGTACGTTTTTCAGCAAGTTTTTCAGCGAATCGCATTCACTGCGTCACCACCACCTTGCCGATCATCTGCGGATGCAACACGCAAAAATACTCAAACTCCCCCGGTGTATCGAACACCCAGGAAAAGCTGTCGTTGGTATCCAGCGCCCCTGAGCGAAACACCTTGTGGGTTTCTGCCACCGTATGCGGAATCTGATCGTCATTGACCCACGTCACCTTGGTGCCGACGGCCACGGTCAGGTCCTTGGGGCCGAACATGAATTCCTTGATGTCGATCTTCACTTCCGTCGCCCACACCGGCATCGCCAACAGCAGGCCCATCAGCGCGAACAGTTGCCTTTTCATTTGCGTGTCCTCGGTTAAACCAGTGTTGAGTCAATCAGTGCCAGCGGGTGATCGCCCTGGGTCGCACGCACGTCGGTGATCCCCAGGTAATTGCGCAGTTGATCGGCCGCTACCGTCATCGGCCCCGGCGACGGTGCGGCACCCGGTGCCGGCTGCGGATAGGCGGTGCCACGGGCGGTGTGGAAGGTGATATTGCCTTCGACTTTCTGAATCACCTGATGGATGTGCCCGTTCAACACCGTCACCGAACCGTACTTGCGCAGCATCGCAATCGCCTGATCGCCGTCCTCGGTGCCCCAGCCCCACGGCTGATAAATGGTCCACAGCGGGATGTGGGTGAACACGACGATGGGGGTGCTGCTGCTGACCGCGCGCAAATCATCGGCCAGCCAGGCCAGTTGGTCGGCGCCGAGGGTGGCTTCGTGACCGGCCTGGAAGTTGAAGACGTTGATCAGCGCAATGAAGTGCACGCCGTGATCATCGAAGCTGTACCAGCCGTTGCCTTTGGTCCCTTTGCCGTAGCGCTCCAGGTAAAGCTTGCCGCCGCCCTCGTCGAGGGTGTCGTGCTCACCGGGCACGTAATGCACGGTGGATGGCAGGCCCTTGAGCAACTGCGCGGCGGTGTCGAATTCCTCAGGCTTGGACAGGTGCGTGATGTCGCCGGTGTGCAGAATCAGTGCGGGACGTTTGGGGAGCGCGATGACCTTGTCGATCGCCACCTGCAAGGTCTTGACCGGTTCCGGATTGGCTTCCTTGTTGAAGCCGATGTGCGAGTCGCTGATCTGTACGAAGTGAAAGGTGCTGGCCAGTGCTTTGGGGTCGCTGACGTTGCCCGCGTCGTCCAGCGCGAAGGCTTTGGGAACCCCGCCGCTCAAGGCCCAGAGGACCCCGGCCCCGGCCCACGCCGAGCATTTGAGCAGGGTGCGCCGGTCCGGGTTGAGCAAGCCGTCGGTGCGCAATGGGTGTTTTGCTTGAATGTCCATCGGTATGTCCTCGCGGGCGGACTACAGTGAGGTAGCTGACACGAGGTAAACCTTGCGACGCGAGGGTTTATTCCACGTCGCAAAACAAATTGTTTTTCGGGAATAAAACCCGGCGCAGCACGGTTATAGGGGTGTGACAGTGCGGAACCCACCATGAAGCGATTTGAGGAACTGATTGCGCCGCATCTGGACGCGGCCTACAACCTTGCGCGCTGGCTGACCGGCAACGACAGCGCCGCGCGCGACGTCGTGCAGGAAAGCGCCCTGCGCGCCTTCCGGTTTTTGCAGCGCTTCGCCGATGGCAATGCCAAGGCGTGGTTTCTGACCATTGTGCGCAACGAAAGCTACACCTGGCTCAAGGCGTCGGCCGGGCGCCATTGGGTTGCCATCGATGACGAAAGCGCGGCTGGCGACGGCGCATTGAGCCACAGTCAAACCCCGGAGCTGCTGGCGATTCACACTGAAAACGCCGCGCTGTTGCAACAAGCGCTATGCGCCCTGCCGCCGGTGTTTCGCGAGGTGATTGTGCTCAAGGAACTCGAAGACCTGTCCTACAAGGACATCGCCCTGGTGGTCGATATTCCCATCGGTACCGTCATGTCCAGGCTGGCCCGGGCACGGGCCATGCTCAAGCTCGAATTACTGAAGTTGCACGACCATGAATGAACTCGACTGCACGGTTTGCCAGACACAGCTGCACGGCTATCTGGATCAGGAACTTGATCCGGCGACAGCTGCGCAGGTGGCAGCGCACTTGAGCGCCTGCGCCGAGTGCGCGCGGCTGCATGATCAAGCGAAGTTGCTCAAGCTCAGCGTGAAGCGCCATGCGCCGTACTACCCCGCCCCCGCCTCATTGGTGGCCAGCGTGTTCGCCGCAGACAAACCCGCGCCGGGGTTCATCCAGCGCTGGCAAAAATGGCTGACCCCGGCCTTTTCCGCCACAGCGCTGGCCCTGGCGATGGTGCTGTACATCGCCACTCCCGGCAGCGAGCAACCACTGATCGACGAGGCCGTTTCCAGTCACGTTCGTTCGTTGATGGGCGAGCATCTGAACGATGTGGTGTCGTCCGATCGCCACACCGTCAAGCCCTGGTTCACCGGCAAACTCGACTTCTCGCCTCCGGTGTTCGACTACACGGCGCAAGGCTTCCCTCTGCTCGGCGGGCGTCTGGATTACCTGCAACACCAGACCACCGCCGCCCTGAGCTACGGGCATGCCAAGCACATCATCAACGTGTTCATCTTGCCCACGCCTGAGGCTGACACGGCCACGCAGAGCCGGACGGTTCGCGGCTTTAATGTGGTGTCATGGCAGGCCGGTCACATGCGCTTCGTCTTGGTTTCCGATGTAGAGAAAGCTGAGCTGGAGGCACTGGGGCAGTTGCTCAGGAATGGCTCCTGATCCGGGCGGCGCCGAATCAACACCACGTTTCAGAGCGCTTCACAGGTCTGCCAATAGGAACAGGCAATCCTCCCAGACAAACCGGCATACCCCTTCCCCTGCGCGCTGCCTACCATGGCCTCTCACTTATCCGTCGGAGATTGCCATGCACAGCAGCAAAACCCTGTTCATCACCGGTGTCAGCAGCGGCTTTGGCAGCGCGCTCGCACAAGAAGCGCTCAACGCCGGTCACCGGGTGATCGGTACCGTGCGCAACGAGGCCGATCTGAAGTCGTTCGAGGCCCTGTCCGCGGATCGGGCACACGGGGTGTTGCTCGACGTCACCGATTTCGAACGCATCGACGGGGTGATCGCCGATGTCGAAGCCACACTGGGTCCGGTCGATGTGCTGGTGAACAACGCCGGTTACGGACATGAGGGCATTTTCGAGGAGTCACCGCTGGCGGAGATGCGGCGTCAGTTCGACGTCAACGTGTTCGGCGCGGCAGCGATGATCAAGGCGTTCGTGCCGTATTTCCGGCAGCGGCGAGCCGGGCACATTCTGAATATCACCTCGATGGGCGGCACCATCACCATGCCCGGCATTGCCTATTACTGTTCGAGCAAGTTTGCCCTCGAAGGGCTCTCCGATACGCTGAGCAAGGAATTGCAACCGTTCAACATCTTTGTCACGGCGGTAGCCCCCGGTTCGTTTCGCACCGATTGGGCCGGTCGTTCGATGCAGCGCACGGCGCGTAGCATTGCCGACTATGACGTCAGCTTCGACCCGGTGCGCAAGGCCCGCGAAGAGAAAAGCGGCAAGCAGTTGGGCGATCCGCGCAAGGCTGCGCAGGCCATGCTGCAACTGATCGCCAGCGCCGCACCACCCGCACACTTGCTATTGGGCAGCGATGCGCTGAATCTGGTGCGCGACAAACTGCAACGCAGCCTCAGCGACATCGAGCAATGGGAAACCCTGACCCGCTCGACCGATGGCTGAGTCCAGGCACAGAGATCAATGCCCATGAGTCCATCCGATCCGTACACCGCGCGCATGGTGCAGTTGCTCGAACAGCTCGCGCCGTTGGAGGGCTACAACCTCAGTGCGCTGGAAGACGTGCGTTTTCTGCGCTCGAATCGACCGCTGAGCAACACTCCGGTGCTGTATGACCCGGGCATCGTGATTCTCTGTCAGGGGCGCAAGCGCGGCTATCTGGGCGATGACGTCTACGTCTATGACGCCCAGCATTATCTGGTGGTGTCGGTGCCGGTGCCGTTCACCATGGAAACCGAGGCCAGTGCGGCTGAACCGATGCTCGCGGTGTATATGCGCCTCGACCTGCAATTGGCCAGCGAGTTGATGCTGCAGGTCGACGAGGTGTTCGGGCCGAGCGACGCTCCGCCAAAGGGCATGTACGCCTCGCCGATGGATGATCCATTACGCGCCTCGACCCTGCGTTTTCTCGAAGCGATGAGCGATCCGGGCGACGCGCAGATCCTCGGGCCGGCGCTGGTTCGGGAGATCTACTACCGGATTCTGACCGGTGCCCAGGGCGGTTCGATGCGTGCGGCACTCCAGCAGCAAGGGCATTTCGGCAAGGTCAGCCGGGCGATCCGGCGGATTCACAGCAGCTATGAGCAACGTCTGGATGTCGAGTCCCTCGCCGAGGAAGCGGGGATGAGCGTACCGAGCTTTCATGTGCATTTTCGCAATGTCACCGACTCATCGCCGATGCAATACCTCAAGGCCACGCGCCTGCATCAGGCGCGCTTGCTGATGCTGCGTGGCGCCATGCCGGCCGCGACGGCAGCGTTCAACGTCGGTTATGAAAGCGCCTCGCAGTTCAGCCGCGAGTTCAAGCGATTCTTCGGACGCACACCGCTGGCCGAGATCGCGTGGATGAAAGCCACGTATGCCCTGCCCCAGTCCACCACGCCCTCCCTGTACGTGTCTTCGCACTGAGCACCAATCGCTCCCGGCCATCGCACGCCCGCTGCACTCTCAAGGCAAAATCCCCGCGCATTCACTACGCTTGAGAAATCCGTCTCGGTGCAAACCCGGCAAACACATTGAACATTGCACGTGGGCCGCTGTTCCAGATGATTCAGCTACAGATTCAAGGACGAGCATATGGATGTTTTCGCTCCTGCAACGCCGGTTCCACCTCAGCAAAGTGCAATCACTCGCCGTCTGGCCTTCGCGGTCGGCGCGCTGTTTGTCGTTGGGGTGATTGCCACTATCGGCACCTTGCTCAGCATCGCTACTCGACTGGATCGCGAGGATGTCGAGGAGACGCGGTTCTATACCGCCCGTGCGTTGGAAAATCGCATCAGCGCGTCGAAAAGCTATATCACCAGCTACGCCGACTGGACCACGGCCTACGAACACCTGAACGCCCAAGTCGACACCGACTGGGCCTATACCCAGCAGAACATCGGCAAAACGCTGTTCACCACTGACGGTTATGACGGCGTGTTCGTGCTGGATCGGCAACGCACCAAATACGCCGTGGTGCAAGGCGAGCAAGAAAACGGCGACCTCTCGCGTTGGCTCAAGGTCACCGCCGCCGCGCTGGTGGATCAGGTGCAGAGCCAGGCTGATCTGACCGTGCCCATCAGCACCTATTCGCTGTTCGACGGCTGGCCGGCACTGGTCACGGCGGCGGCTATCCTGCCTAACGATGAGCGTCCGGTGGGCGATCCCAAACAAACCTCGGTACTGGTGTTCGTCGACAAGCTCACGCCCAGCAAACTGCAGGCACTCGGCACGGCCTATGGCCTGAACAACCTGATGCTGACCCAGGATGATCAACTCGCCAAGACGCAACCGCGCGTGCCGCTGGACAGCACCGGTTACAGCCTGACGGCGGATCTGGAACGCCCCGGCCAGCAATTGTTGTGGTCATTGCTACCATCACTCGGCGCGGTGCTGGTGGTGCTGATGCTGTTGACTGCGTATTTCCTGCGCTACGCCTTGCGCTCGTCCACTTACGTCGACCATAGCTTCAGCACGCTGCAGGCCTCGAACCAGGCACTGGAAGCGGCCAACCATGCGCTGGAAGCCAGTGAAGAACGCTTTCGCGCGGTCGCCGAAGCGGCGTCGGACTGGATCTGGGAAGTCGACAATCAACTGCGCCTGACCTACCTCTCGGCGCGCTTCAGCGAAGTGACCGGTTACCCGCAAACCCAGTGGATCGGCCAGAGCATCGGGCAATTGGTGTCATGCGATACCACGCCGCTGGAGCTGTGGCTGAAGAAACTTACCGAAGACAGCAATGCCAGCGACCTGCGTTGCACCTACCGCGATCATGCCGGGCAGCAACGCCACTGCCGGTTGTCGGCACGACCGATCCTCGACAAGCACACCGTGAGCGGCTATCGCGGCACGGCCAGCGACATCACCGACGAAGTCGCCGCCCATGCGCAGATCCAGCACCTGTCGATGCATGACGCCCTTACCGGCCTGCCCAATCGCAACCAGTTGGCGCGTTACCTGGATGATGCACTGCAACTCAAGGAGCATGCGCCAGCGCTGTCGCTGCTGGTGATCGATCTGGACAACTTCAAGCCGATCAACGACTCCCTCGGGCATCCGGCCGGTGATGCCGTGTTGCAGGAAGTCGCCAGTCGCCTGCGCGAATGCACCCGTGAGCTCGACATCGTCGCCCGCCTGGGCGGTGACGAATTCGTCGTGGTGCTCAATGGTATGGACACTCGGCAAGAGGTCGACCGCTTTTGTACCCGGCTGGTCGAGAGCCTGCATCAGCCGATGGTCTTCGAACATCACCCGCTGCACGTCGGCGCCAGCATCGGCATCGCCTTGAGCCGCCGTCAGGGCTTCGTGCCGAGCGAGTTGATCCGTTGCGCCGACATCGCGCTGTATCAGGCCAAGTCCGAGGGCAAGAACACCTGGTGCTATTTCGAAGCGCACATGAGCGACCAGATCCAGACACGCCGGCAGATGGAAAGCGATTTGCGCGGCGCGTTGAAGAACGACGAATTCGTTCTGCATTACCAGCCGCGTTATACGGTCGATGGCAAGCACATCGTCTCGGTCGAGGCCTTGGTGCGCTGGCAGCATCCGACCAAGGGCCTGCTCGGGCCGGACCTGTTCATCGGCCTGGCGGAGCAGACCGACCTGATCGTGCCGCTGGGGCGCTGGGTACTGCGCGAAGCCTGTGAAACCGCCCTCACCTGGCCGGCGGACATCCTGTTGTCAGTCAATCTGTCGCCGGCGCAGTTTGCCCTCAGCGATGTCGTCGAAGACGTGCGCGAAGTGCTGGTGCGGACGCGTTTCCCGGCCAGTCGCCTGGAGCTGGAAATCACCGAAAACGTCATGCTGGTCGACACCGACGGTGCGCTGGCGACGATGAATGCGCTCAAGCAACTGGGCGTGCGCCTGAACATGGACGACTTCGGTACCGGCTACTCGTCCCTCGGTTACCTGCGCGCCTACCCGTTCGACGGGATCAAGATCGACAAGCGTTTCATCGCCTCGATCAGCAACGGCGCCAATGATCGCGCGGTGGTGCAGGCGATCATTGGTCTGGGCAAAGCCATGGGCCTGACCGTGACCGCCGAAGGTGTCGAGACTGAGGAACAACTGGAGATTCTCGGCAAGGATCAATGCAACGAGGTGCAGGGCTACTTCATGAGTCGGCCGATCGACAAGACCGCGTTTGCACAGTTGTTGAAAAGCGTCAGGACCGAGCCGGCCGATCACTCGTCACCCAAGAAAGGGCGCGTCATTTAGCCGGCCTTACATCACTGTCAATATTCAATCATTGAAATGCACAAAGCCCGTTTCGACACGCTTCGTTAATGCGGCTTTCCTGTTGACTTTAATCGGTTCTGTTCAGGGTGTGTTTAGGGCCGTCATGCTTGAATAGTCCTCGCCGCGGGCTAGGCTCGAAGTTAATCTCGCGTCACACACAAGTTCAATGCAGGCATTACCGGACTGTCAGGATTGCGGTCAAAAGAACAACTTCACTAAAGGGTTAACGATGGATCGATATGATGCCCCGCTTGTTGTAGAGCGCACTTCGCGGGCTGGAATGTTGACGGGACTGATTACAAGAAATCCCTGCCTGAGCATTTTTTTCATGACACTGGCCGTGTTCATGGCATTGCAGTACAAACCCGCTGTCCTCAACTACACAACACGCTTTGTCGACTTTGCCGAGTACATGTTGCAGCACGGTGTCACGCTGTTCCCGATTGCCGACGACCTCAAGCCTTATCCCGACTACACGGTCCTCAATACCTTGCTGGTCTATCTGGTTTCCTTGCCGTTCGGCCGGGTGTCCGTTCTTTCCATGGGTTTTCCGTCCTGCGTGGCCGCGTCGCTGATGCTGGTATTCATTTATCGGCTGGGGGCGCTGCACAGCAAGAAATGGGGTGCGTACGGCGTTCTTTTCAGCCTGCTGACCTGGGCCTTTCTTGACGGCGTCAACTCGCTGGCACTGGATATCTATCCGGCGTTGTTAACGGTGATGTGCTTCTATTTTGCCTATTCGGCGGAAATGAAAAAGGACCCGCGGCGCCTGGTGTTTCTGTACCTCGGCCTGGCGCTGGGATTCGCGTTTCGTGGGCCTATTGGCTTGATCGGGCCCGCGAGTGTCATTGGCGCTTATTACTTGCTGAGCCGGCAGTGGCGCATGTTGCTGCTGTTTTCATTGCTCTCGGGTGTGATTCTGGCGGTGGGGGTTGCGCTGTTGGCATGGGCGGCCTACTTGCAAGGGGGGCAAGCGTTCCTCGACGACGTGCTGAACATGCAAGGCATCGGACGTTTCGGTTCCGACCACGCGCCACGCTATTACTTCTACTTCTCCGCCGGCCTGATGACCTACGGCATCACGGTGTTTTACGCCATCAACGTGATTCTCAGGAAGTACAAACTGTTCTTTCGCCCAACCCGCGATAAAGACATCGACCTGCTGCTCTATCTGAGCGGGTGGCTGTTGGTGCTGCTGGTGCTGTTCACTGTTCCCAGTTCCAAGAAAGCGCGCTACATCCTGGCAATCACCCCGGCCATTTCGCTGCTGGCCGCCTACCTCTTCGTCAGCAAGGAAGCCGTCTTCGTACGCGCCAGAAACGGCCTGCTGAACTTCTGCCTGAAGTTGCCCATGCTGGGGTTGGGGATGCTGGTGGCGGTACTGGTCTACAACAACTTCGCCAATGTCCCGTTACAGCCCAACTACCTCGGCGCAGGCTTGGGGCTGTCCGCGTTGTTGAGCTTCTATCATGTTAAACAGGAGTACTTCGTCGCACATCCCTATCGCGAGTTCTTGACGCTTTCGTTTGGGGTAGCGGCATTTCTGATACTGGATATGTTTTTCTTCAACCCAATCACCTACCACTTGGAACTCATGATCGAACCCACGCCGAAGTTTCTGCCGTATTGGTTTTGGTGAAGTGCGGTAGAAGTCACGGAACCAGCAATCACAAATACCAGCGATACTCCCGCGCACTGATCTCCTGCATGAATGCCAGGTGATCCTGACGTTTGTTCTCGCAATACACGTCGACAAACTCGGCGCCCAGTCCCGCCCGCAGTTGCGGCTGATGCTGCAGAGCGCGCACCGCTTCGAGAATTTCCGTCGGAAAGTCGATGCCGCTGTTGCGGTCGTCGTTGAGTGGCGGAATCGGTTCTTTACCTGATTCCAGCCCATGTTCCAGGCCCACCAGAATCGCCGCCAGCACCAGATACGGGTTGGCGTCGGCACCGGCCAGTCGGTATTCGATGCGCAGGTTTTTCGTGTCCGACTCGGGAATGCGCAGGCAGGCGTCACGATCCTCGTAACCCCAGCTCGCCTTGGTCGCGGTGTTCACCGTGCCGCTCAAGCGGCGCATGGCGTTCTGGTTCGGCGCGAAGATCGGCATGCTTTGCGGCAGTAAGTCCAGACACCCAGCCACCGCGTGACGCAGCGGTTGTTGGTGATTGGCGGCCAGCAAGTTGTTGCCGGCCGCGTCATACAGGCTGACATGCACGTGCATGCCACTGCCCGGATGCTCCACGTAGGGCTTGGCCATGAAACTGGCGCGATAGCCGTGCTTGAGCGCGACGCCACGGGTGCTGCGACAGAACAGCGCCGCCCAGTCGGCGGCACGCAAGCCGTCGTCCAGATGGCCGAAATTGATCTCGAACTGGCCCGGCCCCAGCTCGGCGGTAATCACCGTGGCGTCGATGCCCTGAGCCCGCGTCGCTTCAACCATTTCGTCGAGCACCGGGGCGAAACGCGACAGGCGTTCGATGTGCATGTTCGGCTGATCATCGGCGTCGTCGGTCAGCGCGTCCCGAGGGAATTGCGGCAGGCCGTCGCGCAGTTTTTTGTCGAACAGATAGAACTCCAGTTCGAAGGCCACCACCGGGTGAATGCCCTTGGCCGCCAGTCGATCCAGTACCTTCGCCAGCACTTCACGGGGTTCGAACTCGATGGGTTTGGCGGTGCCGTCGGAGGTAATCAGCATCTGCCCCAGGGGCTGCGCTTCCCAGGTCACGGGCTTGAGCGTTCCCGGGACCAACCGGCGCACGGCGTCCGGGTCGCCGTCGTTGAAACAGTAATCGCCAATCTTGAACAGACCGCCCTGCACGCCCAGCAGCACGCAGTTTTGCGGCAGTTTCAGTGCACTGCCCGCCGCGACTTTTTCGAGCATGTCCACCGGATAGCGCTTGCCGTAGAAGTGCCCCGGAATGTCCAGGGAAATCAGGTCGACATAACGCACCTCGGGGTAGCGTTGGCGAAACGCGCGCACTTCGGCGAGCAGGTCAGAGCAGACAGCGTCCATCGTGTTCATCCTTTGTTGTTATCAGGTGTAGACCCAGAGCACACGGGTGAGCTGCCCGGTGAGGTTGCCGTAGCGGCAATGGGTGTGACTGTCGAATTGAAAGCTGTCACCGGCCTTTAAGGTCACCGGCTCGTCGTCGTTGCCCAGCCACAAGGTCAATTCGCCTTCGAGCACGTAACCGCCCTGCTCCGAGCTGTCGCTCATGTGCCGGTCACCACTGCTTGCGCCCGGCTCCAGATGACTTTCGAGCATTGAGAACGAGGCACGCATCTGCGGCGACACCAGAATGTCGGTGATGCCGTTGGCGTAATACAGCGTGCGGCGCTCGTCCGGGCGGGTTACCCACGGCAACTCCTTGGGCTTGGGCAGACTGTAGAAATAAGTAGTCGGCACGCCGAGGGTTTCGCTGATTGCGGTGAGGTCGGCCACGGTCGGGCGCGACAGGCCGCGTTCGACTTGCGAGAGAAACCCCACCGAACGGCCGATTTTGTCGGCCAGCTCTTTGAGGGTGTATTTCTTGTGCTTGCGCAGGTCGTGGATCAGGATCGCCAGCGCAGCGATTTCTTCTTGCTTGTTCATGGCTGATCTTCCGGGAAAAGCTTCATCAGATACTGTCGCGCAGTCGATACCAGGCTTTGCCGACCGCTTCCAGCGGTGCGGCGAAGTATTTGCCGCCGGGGAAACGGCCATTGCTCAGGCCCTGGTACAACGCCAATTCATCTTCCTTGCCGAGAATCGCCTCGGACACGGCGCGGGCGGCGGCCAGCGTCGGTAGCACGCCGTGGCCCGAGTAGCCTTGCAACCAATAGCGATCGCCCTCACGGCCAATGTCAGGCGTGCGTTTGATCGTCAGGTCGATGTGCCCGCCCCAGGCGAATTGCAATTCAACGCCTTTGAGCTGCGGAAACACCCGTTCGAGAAACGGCCGAGTTGCCGCCGCAATGTCCTTGGGCATACCGCCCAGATAAGTGCAGCCCCCGCCGAACAGCAAGCGGTTGTCCGGCGTGCGACGGAAGTAATCGAGGACGAACTGGTTGTCAGTCACACAGACGTTGCTCGGCAACAGCGCAGTGGCTTGCTCCGGCGTCAGCGGTGCGGTGGCGACTTGATAGGTGCCAACCGGCAGGATGCAGCTGGAGAGTTGCGGGTCGAGTTGATCGAGATAGGCGTTGCAGGCCAGCACCAGCACGTCGGCCTTCACCGAACCGCGCTCGGTATTGACGCGGAAACCGTTGCCCTCCTGCTGATAACTCAACGCTTTGCTTTGCTCATGAATACGCCCGCCGGCACGCTCGATGGCGGCGGCCAGCCCCAGGGCAAGCTTCAACGGATTGAGGTGTGCGCCTTCGGCGTCAAAGAGGCCGGCCTGATAGCGTTCACTGGCGACCCATTGCGGCAGGTCTTCGCGGGGAATGAACTGCAGACCGTCGTGGCCCCACTTGTGACTGGCTTCGTGTTGCCATTCAGTCAGCAGGCTGACTCGACGCGGCATCACCGACGTCCACAAATGGCCGGGGCGATAGTCGCAATCGAAACCATGCCGCCCGGGCAATTCACGCAGCTCCTGCGCGGCCCAACGCATGCCGTCCCACAGACGCCTGACGCGCTCATATCCAAGCGCAGCCTCCAGCGGCGGCATGTCGCACGACCAGCCCAGAATCGCCTGCCCGCCATTACGCCCCGACGCAGCCCACGCCACACGACTGGCTTCCAGCACGGTGACACGCTTGCCGGCCAGGGCCAGGCGCAACGCGGTGTGCAGCCCACTGAAACCGGCACCGATGATCACCACCTCGGTGTCGTGCTCACCTTCCAGAACGGGCCGTGTGCTGAGAATATCGGCGCAACTGTGGGCGTAATAACTGGCGACATGCTGCTGGGATTGCTGAAACATTCGGCGCCTCATGAAATTATGTTTTTATAATTTCATGAAAATCTATACGAATAATTTCACACCAACAACCCTGACATGAATCTGCGCAGGTTCTACGCCTTCACTTGTAGGTAATGGTGAAGTTTGCCGTGGCGGTCGCACTGCCCGGCTGTGGGCCAGTGGAATTGCCAGCGGTCTGGATGTAGCGTGCGCCAAACTCCAGCACGGTGTTGCCATCCTGCACCGGCATCACCGGCACATCGACGCCCAGCGGCATCGGCGTGCCGTCCTTCTTCAACACCTGCACGGCAACGCCGCTGGCGGTGGCTTCGGAGTTGAGCCCGAGTACGCCTTGGGTGGCGTTGACAATCATCGAACCTTTGGCGCCGTCGAGGCGGATGTTGGCGTTGTTGCCGCTGAAATAGTTCCAGCTCGGGTTACCGGTGTAGGTGCCAGCGATGCAGTTGTTCAGCGTGATGTTGAAGCCCTGGGTCTCGGTCACACTGCCGGGCCCGTTGAATACGCGGCGCTCCCAGTTTTTCATCGGCACGTCGATGATGCTGCCCACGCCTTCGGGCATGCTGCATCCGGCCACGGTCACGCTGCCGGTCAGGCGGCCGGTGATCCAGTTACGAATCACGCCGTTGTTGTTGGTGTCCGCGGTGTAGACCTGCAGATCGCCGAAATCGTTGGTCCCCGCCGGAATCGGTCCGGTCTTGATCAGCATCAGGCTGTTGTTCAGTTGCTGCGTATAACCGCCGCTATTGCAGCCGGTGAAAGTCAGCGGAAAGAACCAGTCGGCAGACGTGCGACAAATGTAGGACGGACGCGATTCGTTGATCACCGCCACGCCGACACCCGGTACATTGGTTGAATAAAGTGCTCCACCTTGCGTCGCGCCAATGGCTGCACGGATCGTCGGACTCTTGGCGCCGAGCATGGTGAACTGCACAGTAAAAGGTGTTGTGGTGGTGCAAGTGATCAACGGATAGCGGGTGTACTTCACCAGGCCGATGGTCGAGCCTACTGGGGCATCCTGAGGAATGAACAGCTCACCCACCGAGTGCACGCTCTGAGTCGGCGCCATTGCCGAGCAATCCGCCGAGGCGATCTGCGAAAGTGCCGCAGTCGCCAGCGCCAGCACACTCAGAACCACTTGCCGGCGGATGTCACGACGGGCCGATGTTTGCTTCAGGTTTTTCATGGACGAATTCCTCGACACACGGCATCCATCACCCGGTAACCATCAGTAGCCGGGGTGTTGCCGATATCCAGTTGAATTTCACAGGTTTGTGCGGCTTTCTCGCCCCACTTCATGGTGTAGGTCTTGCCGCTGCCGGCGGACAGCAGCACCTGACCGGCCTGACCGACCACACCGACGCTGGCGCCCTGCTCGTCATGTACCGTGGTGCCGAACGGCAGCAACTTGCCGTCCTGCAAACGCACGTTGAGCAGGATTTTTTCCGAACGGCTCGCAGCGAACGTCGCCTTGACCACCGCGCCGCGACGCGGCACCACGTTGGTCACGCCTTCGGCGATGTCGACGCTGGTGTCCAGCTCGCTGGTGTCGACTGCCACGCGGTTTTTGCGGTACGGCGTGACGTACGGCACCAGCGCGTAGCCCTTGTCGTTGGTCAGGGTGCCCGGCGCGTTGAGCACGCCGACCTTCGGCGTGTCCTTGACTTCGACCAGCGCCACGGTTTCGCCAAGGGTCTGGCCAAATTCAAGGCCATCGCTGTGCGCCAGCACCGAACCGGCGGCGCTGACCGACGTCTGCTTGTAACCCTGACCGACGCTGACCCCCGCGCCCAACTGGGCAAACGGTGCGCGATAACCGACCATTGCCGAGCCATTGTTGCCGGTGTTCTCGACGCGGTTGGCGTTGACGCTGTAGTTGAGGTTGCCGTCGCGTCCGCTCAGACCGGCACGCTGATCGAGGCTGCCATCGTTGTTGCGGGTCACGCTGAACGTACCAGTGTTGCGCGACTGGCCCAGCGGCATCGAGACGGTGAACACCAACTGGTTGTTGTCACCGAACGAGTCGGTCAGGGTCTTGCTGGCATACACGCCATAGGTCACGCCCTTGTACTGGGTGTTGAAGCCCAGTTGCATCTGCTTGTCTTCGCGCGAGCTGCCCCAGTAGTTCTGCTTGCTCATGTTCAGGTAGAACGAGCCATAGTTGTCTAGCGCCTGGTTGATGCTGGCCTCGACCTTGCTGCGTTTGGAGAACTGGCTGTATTCGTTGGGTTGCTGCAGATCCACGGCCTCGGCGAAATCCCGATAGCCTTCGGTGGAGTAGCGATAACCGGCAAAACGCACCGACGTTCCGGTTTCGAATGCCTTGCCATAGCGCAAGCCGACGCTTTGGCCTTTCTTGCTTTCACCCTTGGCCGAAACCGACGTCGGCACATCGGTCTGCGCCTGGGTCACGTCCACCGAGACCGCACCGAGGCTGCCCAGGCTCTTGCCGACACCGACGGTGCCGGCGCGATAGAAGTCGGCACCCAGCAAACCGCCGTACAACGTCAGGTCGAACGGCAAACCGTACGCCGCCGTGGCCTGGCCGAACATCGGGCGCTCGCCGCCGTTGGCCGCGTTGTACTCACCGGCCGTGACGCTGTAGCGCCAGGTTTTCTCACGCAACATGTTGGCCAGCGTCGCGTACGGCTGGGTAAAGCGCCGCTCGCGGCCGTCGGCTTCGGTGATGATCACTTCCAGATCACCGCTGCCCGAGGCGGCGTTGAGGTCGTCGATCTCGAAGGCTCCCGGCGCCACGTAGGTGGTGTAGAGCGAGTAGCCATTCTGGCGCACTTCGACCTTGGCCTGGGTTTCGGCAATGCCGCGAATGATCGGCGCATAGCCCTGCATCGAGTCCGGCAACATACCCATGTCCGAGGCCAGTTGCACGCCACGAAACGGCACGCTGTCGAACACATCGCCCGGGGTAAAACTTTCGCCGAGGGTCAAGGTGCCCTTGAGCGAGGTGATATCGCGCTGCGCATAGGTGTTGCTGCGCTGCCAGTCACTGCCACCCTCCTTGTCCTGACGGAACGAAGAGCTGGAGCGAAAGCGCCAGTCGCCGAGGTTGAAGCCACCGTTGGCATAGAGGTTGTACTGGTTGCCGCTACCGCGCGCATCGCTGTGGGTCTGCGCTGCCGAAAACTGGTAATTGAGCATCGCTGCATTGATCCCGCGATCCCACTCCGAAGGTGCGACATAGCCGGCCGCATCGCGGCGCAAGGCGATCTGCGGCACGCTGATGTCCAGCGCCAGGTGACCGGCATCGAAGCTCACCGACGCACCGTCGATCAGCGCCGCCAGATCCATGCAATCGGGGAGGATTTCACCGGGCACCTGGAAGGCTTCGATCTTCACCCCCAGCTCCTGCAGAAATGCAGGCGACAGGCACGCGCGCACTTCGCCGCTGACCTCGTCTTTGGCAAACGTCATGTCGCGACGATCAAAGAAGCTCTGGTTCAGGCGAATCACCACCGGGTAGGTGCCCGGGCCGATGCTGCCGCTGTTGCCGATGGCGTCCAGGTCCAGGTTCGGACCGGCACTGGCACCGCCAAACGACTGCATGAAACCTGCATCGAACTTCGCCGGTTCACCGGCGTGGGCGACGTTGCTCAGGCACGCGGCCACGACGGCCACCCACAACGGCAGCGGCGCAAACGGCACGGAAAAACGGGAGCTGGAGGAGGCTTCGATTCGCATGGCAATACTCACTACTCTGCCGCCGCGCCACAGGTGTGGCACGCCGATTCAATCGCAGGGAAAAGGGATGAAGCGTCAGCGGGCGCCGCTCAGCGCAACGCTCTTGGGATCGGTGTAGCCGCCGTAGTCGTTGATCGCGGAGTACACCACTTCGCCGCTGGTGCCCTTGAAGCCCGGCAGCGGATAACGCTGGCTGCTCATCGGTGCGACCATTTTCGGTTCGGCGACTTCAACGCTCTGTGCACCCGACTTGGCTGTCACACCAATGAACGACACGTGGTACGGCGAAGGGTTGTTGACCACCAGTACGGCCTGGCCCTGCTCCTGCGTCAGGCTCCATTGCAACTGCGACGCGGCATCCAGCGCGGTGCCCTTGAGGCCCGTCGGGCGATAGAACAACTTGACCCGGGTGCGCATGGCGATCTTCAACGTGTTGGCATTGCCCTCACTGGCCACCGGAATTTCCTGGGCGTTGAAGTAAAAGACCGATTCGCGATCCGTCGGCAGATTGCCCGCGACTTTCTGGATCCGCACCATCTGTTCTTTGCGCGGATCAAGGCGAAACAACGGTGGCGTCGAGACAAACGGCGTCGCCGTGGTCATGTCATCCGCCTCGGTGTTGACCCAGGTCTGCACCATGTACGGTTGCGAGGTGGTGTTGCTGACAGTGATGGACGCATCACGCTTGCTGCCGTCGAACACGATCCGCGTGCCGCCGAGCATCACACCGGCCTGACTGACGCTGCTCAGCAATGTGCTGCCCAGCAGCAGCGCGATGGCCGATGCGGTTTTGAAGGGGGAAGTCAGTTTTTTCATTTCGATCATCCTCTGGCCGCCCGGCCACTGGCACGAGCGAGGGGATGGCCACTGCCATCCAGGACAGCAGCGGCGCATCAACAGGGCTTACTCGTAGTCGACGGTGAACGCCGCTTTGGCGTTGGCCGGACCGGAAGTCGCAGCACCGGTGGCGATATAGTTGGCGGTGAAACGCAGCGGCTGGGTCAGGTCCAGGTACGGAGCCGACTCAAGGCCCAACTGCACGTCTTTGCCAGTGGCGTCCTTGATCTGTACGGCGACATTGGTCGCGGCGCCGGCGTCCGGGGTGATGCCGATCCACTGACCGCTGGAACCGGCGTTGCCGCTCAGGGACAGGAACTTCACCGTGGCGCTTTTACCGGTGACGCTGCAGCCTGGGGCGCCAGTATCGATGGTCAGGGTGAAGGCGCCGCCGCCAGCGACGTCGCCGACATTGGCCAGTGCGGTTTTCGGTACGTTGCCCAGGCCAACATCGCCGGCACCGGCCGAGCCGTTGAGGTCAGTCACGACCACCGGGCAGGTGTTGTCGGTCACGGTGCCGACGAAATTGATTTCGCCGTCAGCCGCCATGGCAGCTTGAGAACCCGCAGCGAGAATGACAGCAGCAACCAGACTTTTGAGCGCAAACTTGTTCATAACGTTATCCAGATAATGAGGAGGCTTGGGAAACCCGCTCGGGCTTCATCCACTGGTGAATGGCTCACCGGGTTGCGGTTTGCCTTTCAACGAGGTCCATTATCGAGATGTGACAGGACAAACCCTGTAGGAACACGCCCGTCGCGTTGTAGGAAATTTCCTTGCGTGAGCGCGGGCTTCACGCACAAAAAACCCGCTGACCGACAGGCGGAAAGCGGGCGTTTCAGCGGCTGAATCCAGCCTTAATTGCGAGTGCCGACCACTGCGGCGCTATTCGACACGATCACTTCAACCCGACGGTTCAACTGGCGGCCATGGCTGCTGCTGTTATCGGCAATCGGATACTGCTTGCCGTAACCGGCGGTGATGATGCGGTGGCTGTCGACGCCCAATTGCGCCAGGGCCGAAGCCACCGAGGCAGCACGGCGCTCGGACAGACGCAGGTTCAGCTCATCGCTGCCGACCGTGTCAGTGAAGCCTTCGACGCGCACCTTGCGCTCCGGGTTGGCCGCGAGAAAATCCGCCAACTGCTGGAAGTTGCGCTGGCTGCCGTACTTCAGATCAGCCTTGCCGGTATCGAACAGCACATCGCCGAAAGTGATGACCTGTCCACGTTCGGTGGGCTTCGCCTTCAGCGCCTGCAACGCCTTGAGTTGCTGGGTGCGCACGTCCAGCTGCACCTGAGTGCGCTCGGCGGCGATGTTCTTCAGGCTCGCTTCGGCTTCGCGACCGAGGATGGTCTGCTCGGCCAACTCGATTTTCTGACTGGCCAGATACGCCAACTGATCAATGGCCGGATCACGACGATCGTTGTTCGACGCGGCGTCCGCCTTGTTCAGGGCGATGAACGCGTCTTTGGTTTCCAGTGCGGCCAACGTGTTCGATTGCGGCTTCGCTTGCAGCGCGCTGAACTGCGCGTGCGCCTGTTGCAGATGACTGTTGAGCGGTGGTGCGGCGCAACCGGCCATCAAGACTGCGAAAAGCGAAACGGCAGGAATACGTACTGAATGTCGCATGTTTTTTTCCTTATTCGCCGGCATTGGCCGATGGGGTGAAACCCGTATCCGGGGCCTGCAGCATTTCCTGTTTGAGCACCTGGATGCCGGCGCGGGACTGCTGCAATTGTTGCTGCCACTTCACCGCACGCGCCTGGCGTTCAGCCAGGTTAGCGTCGACCTCAATCTGTTCGGCCAGAGTCCGCGCCTGTACGAAGTTACGTTCGCCCATGGCCCGTTCCATCAGGAACAGCTTGTCCTGAGCGGCTTTCATTTGCAGCGGCGCGTACTGCGTGGCGTCTGCCGAAACGGCACGATTGACAGCGTTTTTCGCCAGAACGATCTGATCGTCCGGTGCCGGCGCGCTGGCGCAGGCACTCAGCGCAGCGACCAGTGCCAGCAACGCTGCCCACGTACCTACCCGTTGTGTATTCGTCATCTACTGCTCCAGCCTGAAAAAGTAATCCCGGGGCAACCTCTCCCCTGCGGATTGATGCTTGTGGAACTGCCTGTGCACAGTCAGTGCCGACAAACTATCCGAAGGCTGCAAGCCGTTCTGTAGGACGTTTCCCAAGCAACGCTTTGAAAAACAAAAAATTTGCGCGCAGGACTGCCCCAAACCGGCCTCAGGCATAAGGCCGGTGTTTTGAGGGGAAAGTGCTGGGAAGTACAGAACGCGGGGACAGGCAATGGCCCGCCGCCCTTGGCGTTACGATGGATCAGGCGAGATAGTCTTCGAGGTGCTCGGCCAGGCGATCCATGTGTTGATGCAAGGCATCCACGGCCTCGGTCACCTGCACGGAGTCCGCGCCGTTGCAGGCGGTTTCCAGCGCCTCGCAACTGTGGATCAGCGCGTGGGCCTTGATGATGCGTGCCCCGCCCTTGACCCGATGGGCCAGGTCGGCCAGCCCCGGCAAATCATGTTTGCTGAACAACTGCATCAGTCGCGCCATGTCTTCGCTGTTGCTGCTGGCCAGATCGCCCAACAGACTCTTGATCGACGCCACGTCGCCACGGGTCAGTTGCTCCAGGCTGGCAAGATCCATCACCTCGGTGGATTCGGGCACCGGCTCGGCACTGACCTCCACTGGCGTTTCGGCGCCCATCACCTGGCTCAGCCGCGCAGTGAGGTTCTTCAGGCTGATGGGTTTGAACAGGCAATCATCCATCCCCGCCTCGCGGCAGCGATCCTTTTCCTCCGGCTGTGCATTAGCCGTGAAACCGAGAATCAATTTTGGCTTTAACCCTCGCGCGGCTTCATCGTCACGGATGGCCCGGGCCAGGTCGTAGCCATTCATGATCGGCATGTTGCAGTCGGTGATGACCACATCGAAGTTGCCATTGCGCCAGGCCCGAAGACCGTGAGCACCGTCTTCGGCGTCAACCACCCGATGCCCCAGATAACTCAATTGCTGTGACAGCAACAGACGGTTGGCCGGGTAATCGTCGATCACCAGAATATTCAGGCTTTGCCCGGATCCACGGTTCTCGGTTTCTGCCGGCGGCAGTTCCGCCAGCGGTTCGAGGGTGGTCAGATCCAGCGTGACTTCGATCTGCGTGCCCTTGTGCAACGCACTGGTCAGGGTCAACTGGCCGCCCATCATTTCGCACAGCGTGCGGCTGATCATCAGCCCCAGGCCAGAACCGCTGCGTGCGGACTGGTTGTGGTTGGCGGCCTGGGTGAACGGACTGAACAGGCGTTTCTGATCCTCTTCGCTGATCCCGTGCCCGGTATCTTCGACCCGGATGACCACACTCAGGTGCTGATCATCGGCTTGAGGCTCGACCCGCACGCTCAGGCGCACCTGCCCTTCGGCGGTGAACTTGATGGCGTTGCTCAACAGGTTGGAAATGATCTGCTTGAAGCGCAAGGGATCGACCAGCACATCACGATTGGCCCGCGCATCCAGATCCAGTTGCAGTTGCAGATGCTTCTGCCGCGCCAGCCCTTCGAAAATGCGCACCACCGATTCGAGCAACTCGCGCAAGTTGGCGCGCTCCGGCGCCAGCGACAGGCGCCCGGATTCGATGCGGGCAATGTCGAGGATATCGCCGATCAAATCGAGCAAGCCGCGGGCCGCGCCGGAGGCGACTTCGATGGCAAAGCGATCCATCACCCCTTGATCGGCTTTTTTCAGCGCCAGTTCCAGCATGCCGATCACCGCATTCATTGGTGTACGGATTTCATGGCTCATGGTCGCGAGGAACGTAGTCTTGGCGCGGTTGGCGTCGTCGGCGCCCTCCTTGGCTTCGCGCAACTCGGCGAGCAGACGCTGGCGCTCGCTGACGTCGATCCAGCCGGCAATCATCCCGCTGACGTCGCCATTGCTGCTGCGATACGGCAGCATCCAGTGGTAAATGGTCAGCACCCGACCGTCGACCATGCTCAGGCTGCGATCCTGAATCTGCGGCAAGCCATCCTGCATGACCTGCTGGTAATCGCGGTGATAGGTCGCCGCTTCATCCGGATTGCCCAGCACGCCTTCAAGTACCGTCTTGCCGATCACCTGCTCGCGCTCGACACCGAACACCTGCAGATAACCGGTGTTGCAGATCAACAAGCGCCCGTCACGATCACGCACGTAGATCGGATGCGGCGTGCCGTCGATCAGTACCCGCATGAACTCGACCTGATCGTTCAACGCCTGCTCGGCCTGCTTGCGCTTGCGCATCAGCATCCGCAGGTAGGCGATCCAGCCCAGCGCAATCAACAACAGTGCGGCAGCCGCGACAAAGCCCTGAATGATCGCCGTGCGATTACGCAGCCAATAGCTGTCGCCCACCACCACTTCACTGCGCCAGCGGTTGGTCAATTCGTCCATTTCTTCCGGGGCGATACTCAGCAAGGCCTTGTCCAGAATCGAATACAGCTCCAGTGAACCGCGGGCGGTAGCGAAGGACACGCGGGCATTGATCACCCCCACCGTGCTGGTAATGCGCAGGCGATCACGGTACTGGCGGGAAATCATGTAACGCGCGGTAATCAGCGAATTGACGGCCGCATCGGCCTCGCCGTTGACCACCATGGCCATCGCGTCCTGAGCGTTATCGGCATCGACCAGGTGGATGTTCGGGTATTGCTCGGTAAGCATGTCGCGCGTGGCATTACCGGTGATCACCGCCAGACGTTTGCCCGCCATGTCATCCAGGGTGCTCGGGCTGCCGGGCGTCGTGCGGCTGACAAGCACAAATGGCGTGGCCAGATACGGTCGGGTGAAACGCAGGATATTTTCGCGCTCGGCGCTGGGCGTCAAGGTAATCAGCAGGTCAGCCTTGTTGCTGACCACAGACTCGATCATTTCGCCGACCGAGTTCACCCGCTGCACATCGAACTTCAACCCGGTGCGCAACGAAACCTTGGACAGCACGTCAGCGCTGATCCCGCGAAACTCGCCTTCCTCGGTATAAAAGGACAACGGCAGAAAGCTGTCATTGACGACCACGCGCAACCGCGGATGCTTGTCCAGCCAGCGCTGTTCGCTGACGCTGAAATGCAACTGATGCTGGCCCGGCATGCTTGCGCCGCCGGCGCTCCAGCGCCGCAGGATGGTCATGCGTTCGGTGACCGGAATCTCCAGCAGCGCGGCGTTGATGATACGCAGCAGACGCGGGTTGTTGCGGCTCAGGGCGAACGAGAAGTTGCTCACTTCCATCCGCGAAAAGTCGGCCAGTTGTACGTTGTTCAGGTAGTTCTTGTTGATCAGGTAATTGGCACTGATCGCATCGCCGAGGTACACATCAGCCTGCCCGAATGCCACCGCACCAAGAGCACTGAGCGTTGACGGATACAGCTGCAGCTTCGCTTTTGGATAAAAGGCTTCGACGGTCTCTGGCGGCAAGTAGTGATAGAGCATGGCGACACGCTTGTCGGCCAGTTCCGGATCAAGGTTCTGGCTATCGCCCACCCGGGTGACCAGCGTCGGCTGATCTTCGGCGTAGGCCTCGGACAGCACCAGTTCGGGGTCGGCGGCTTCAAATTCGTTGGAGTTGCCCAGCAGATCGATCTCGCCTGACTTGAGCGCCGCCAACACCTCGGCCCGGGATTTGTAGCGCTGGACTTTGACTTTGACGTGCAACAGCTCGCCGAGCAGATGCGCATAGTCGGCCGTGACGCCTTCGTAATCACGACCGTTGCTGGTGATGCTGAAGGGCAGATAATCCGGCGCGGCTGACCCCAACACCAATACGCCTTTGCTGCGCAGCCAGCTCCAGTCGGCCTCATCCAGGCCTACGCTGTAATCGTCCACGCTGGAGCGTCCGAGCAGGTGCAGGGTTTGTGGCGGATCTGCCCAGGCCAGGCCGCCGGCCAGCGAACAGAACAGCACCGCACCTGCCAGGCAACGTTTCAGAAGTCTGTTCATTCAGATGAGGTTGTTACGCTTGGCGAAGTCAGCCAGGTACACCACCGACTTGACGTTGAGCTTTTCGATCAGGCGGGTTTTGTAAGTGCTCACGGTCTTGTTGCTGATCAGCATCGCGTCACCGATTTCCTTGTTGGTCAGCCCCATGGAGAGTTGCTGCAGAATCACCAGCTCGCGGTCCGACAGACTTTGGATCAACTCCAGATCGGTCGCTTCGACATCGCTGCGGCGCACCGAGCTGTTGGCCAGATTGGGGAAGAAGGTGTAGCCGTCCATCACAGTCTTGATCGCCTTGACCAACTCATCCAGCTCATTGGTCTTGGAAATGAAACCGGCGGCGCCGGCCTTCATGCAGCGCATCGAATAGAACAGCGCTGACTGCGAGGTCAGCACCAGAATCTTGCTGGGCAGGCGCAATGCGGCGATACGGCTGAGCACTTCAAGCCCATCAAGCCTTGGGATGGCGATGTCGAGAATGATCAGATCCGGCAAGTGTTCGCGGGCCAGTTGCACGGCGTCGGCACCGTTGTCAGCCTCGGCGACCACTTCGAACTGCTCGTGCTGCAACAGCATCTTGACCGAAGAGCGAATGAACGGATGGTCATCCACAATCAAAGCTTTATACATGTAAACCCCTGTAAGACACGCCGGATGACTCCGGTGACAAGACGTCCATGGTGCAACGATGAACCCGTCGGCCAGTCGATAGCTCAACAAAAGTACACGAACCCGACTGAATTGTAGGAAATTTCTGGAAAGCGTCCGCCTAATCTGAGGGCACGTTCTGCGCCTCGAATGCTGCCTGGTGCAACCATTGCAGCAGGTCGTGCCCGGACATCGGCTTGGCCAGGTAAAAACCCTGGCCAATCTGGCAGCCCATGGCGACCAGTGCATCACGAATTTGCCGGCTGCTGACACCTTCGATCACCAGGGTCATGTCCAGCGACCGGGCCAGTGCCAGTGTGCTGGCCACCATGGCGCGATTTCGCGGTTCACTCAAGTTATGCACGAACTGGCCATCGAGCTTGATCTGGTTGAATGGCAGTTGGCACAACAGCTTCAGTGACGAGAAACCCGAGCCGAAATCATCGATCGACAGACCACACCCCAGCATGCGCATGTGCAGCAGGTTCTCCTGAACCTGGGCATGCAGATCCAGCAGACCGTTCTCCGCCAGCTCGAACATCAGGGCCGACCCGCAAATGCCATGACGCTGCAAGGTGCGCTGAATGTGCTCGATCAGACTCGGGCTGGACAATTGCGAAGCGTGCAGGTTGAACGCCAGTTCCAGGGCAATTCCCTGTCGGCGCAAAATGCCGAGAATGTTCAGCCCTTGCTCGAACAACTGCTTGAACATCTCGTCAATCAAGTCGTAGGCCAGCACCGCAGCGAGAAAGTCCTTGGGTAACAACAGTCCTTTTTCAGGATGTTCCCAGCGCACCAATGCCTCGGCACCGGCCAGCCGGCCGTCCCTCATCACACGCTTGGGCTGGAACCAGCCACGGAACTCGCCCATGGCCAGGCCCCGGCGCACCTCTTCCTCGCTGGGCAACTCGGTGACGGCCAACGCCTGCAATAGAGGCGGCGGCGGACAACGGTAACGCTTGAGCAGCCGGCTCAACGCACCCAATTGCAACGGCACATCGAGAACACCGAGCAATTGCAGGCCCGAAAGACTCGCCATCTGCCCCACCGCACGACGCAATTCGGGCTGGTGTTCGCTGAACAGGGCCACGGCTTTGACCAGTCCGATCGGACTGGCATAACGCAACAGCTCCAGGCAGTCGAGCCCCTTGCCCCCGAGGTCACACAGAACGATATCGACGCCGCCGCTGCGTTGCATGGCGATCATCGCCTGCTCGGCATCTTCGGCTTGCAGCACGTCATGTATGCCGAGTTGGCGCAACATCCTGCCCAGAATATTGCGCTCGAACCCATGTTTTTCCATCACCAGAACACGTGGGGTGGTCATCGTCACCTCCATTATTTTGCAAACCTGAAGGCACAATGATGGCGGTTAGGCGGGCCTTTCGAGGAAGGATTTATCCCTGCGTCATGTAGGAAATTTCCCAAGACTTGTTCCGGCGTCCTCTGTGCCCGAGCCGTCGAGATCAGTGATACACGACCTGCACCACCACGATGGCATTGAACGGCCCGACCTGCGGGTCACCCAGCGACACCATGGACGCGCTCAATGGCACGTCGATATGGCTCACGTCCGCGGCAAAACTGGCCAGGTCGAACGGTTCGTTGATCGGCAGCAAGTTGTTTTTCGCATCGCGGATCTGGATCGCGAACTGGCTGTCCGCCGCGGGCAGAATGTTGTATGCGCCCTGCTGGTTGGCCGTCACGAACGTCGCACCGATATTGACCGGCGTGCTGCAATGCTTGTCCAGCGCCAGGCTGAACGGCTTGGTCGGGTTGGGCGGCGAGAAACCGGTGCTGGTTTTCTGCACCACGCCGAAGTCGACGATGCCCGGCTCCGGCGTCACGGTGACATCAACCGTGCAGGCAGTGCCGACGATGTTCTGCAAACCGCTGAGCTGATAACGGAAGTTGCCGAACGGGTTGGACGGCCCGCCGTTCAGACCGTATAGACCGTCGAACTGGAACACGTCGTAGGTATCCTGCGTCGGACGCTGCAACGGTAGCAGTCCGCGTTTGCGGATCACCACCTGAAACGCGATGTTGGGGTAGACCATCGAACAGGCTTTAACCTCATCGGCGGTGCCCGCCGTCGGACATCCCGGAGACACGAACCCGGTATTCACGCCCATCGCCGGGTTGGAACTCCAGTCGCCGTCCCACGCCGTGACGCCTCGGTACACCAGACCGAACTCGATGCCCCATGGTGTGGCGTCCAGGCGCGCCGGGTTGCCGTAGAAATAGATCGGATCATCTTCGGCAAAGTGTATATCGCGCGGTTTCCAGCACTGCGCCGGCACCACCTGGGTTCTTGAACGCCAGATAATCGTGCCGTCAGGCACACTGTCGGGCACCGAGACCGGGCCGATGTATTCGCTCAGATAGTCGCCATTGGTCATCGACTTGCAGAACAGCGCCATCGACGCCTGGGAAAACCCCAACAGCAACGACGCGACGCACACTTGCAGCGCCTTGCGTCGATGCCGGCGCAGCCAGCCCGTCATTTCTGCACGCCCTTGCACACGTTGGCGGCGCACTGGAACAGCGAATCAGTCTGACCACCGAAGTCGTTCATGTTCAGCACACGCAAGGTGTTGAACCCGGTTTGACTCAGCGCAAAACGGGTATTGCTCATCGGTTTGAGCATCACTGTGTCGATCGGCATCGCGGTCTTCTCGGGGCCAGCCTGCAATCCGACGATGGTGATGTGAAACGGCGTCGGATTATCCACCAGCAACGCCTTGGCGGCCGGGTCGATCCTGATGTTCAGCCCCAACGCCAGATCGGCGCCCCGCTCTCTCTTCACCCCGCTGGGACGGTAGAACAGTTTGATTTTCGATTGCAGCGCAATCTGCATCGCGTTGACCGCCTGAGTCTTGGGCGGAATCTCGCGGATGTTCAGGTAGAACACCGATTCGCGATCCGTGGGCAACACTGTATCGGGCAGTTTGACGATGCGCAGAATGGTGCTTTCCTTGGCCTCGATCCGTTGCAGCGGCGGCAGCACCATGAATGGCGAGCTGATTTTCTTGCCGCTTTCATCCTCGATCCATGACTGAATGACGAAGGGCAGTTCCGGGCTGCGATTACCGACGGTGACACTCACCGACGGCGCGCCTTCTTCGAAAATCACCCGGGTCCGATCCGGCACCACCGCGGCGTTGGCCAGTAGCGGCAGACTCATGGACAGCGTCAGGAGCAGCGATTTACAGCGCTGCAAGTTGGGTTGGCAATTCATAGGAAATCTCCAGAAAGTCAGGGCGCCGCCCTACAGGCAGCGCAAGGGATGCGAGACATTGGTCACGATGTCTTCGACGGGCAGTTCGGCCAGGGCGCAGCTTTTGCTGTCGTCCCAACGCGCCACAAGGCGAGCGTCGGTTTTCACGCCCAAGAGGTACGTCACTCCGTCCTCGCCGACGATGCCCACTTCCTTGTTGGTATTGCTGTCCTGAATCGAGGCCCCGAACGGCACTGCACTGCCATCTGCCAACAGCAGCGTGACGAACGCGTTGTGCCCCTGCCCCGCGGGGAAATTCACGTAGCCGATCGCGCCTTCGGTCAGCGCCAGCCGTTGAATAGGGTTGCTGACTTCAGTGTTGAGCGGCAGCTTTTCCATGTTGACCCGGGCCTCGTAGGCCTGAAACGACGGCAGGCCATCCATGACGGCGTAACCGTCCTGGTTGGTTCGGGCACGACCGGCAAACGCCACGTCCGGCACGCCGTCGGTGGACACCAGCAATCGGGTATCGCCGTTCGAGCCGTTGCCGTGGGCCGCCACGCCATAGCGGGTCACCACCAGCGAGCTATCAATTTCACCGGTGGCCGAGCTGTAGGTACTGCCATCGGTGGTGACCGAGGCATTGGCGCGATACGTCGAGGTGCGTTTGCCGACGTAGGCATTGACGTAGCGGTTGTCGCCGACGCCGCCGTAAACCTGATAGTTCACGCCCTCGCCAGTGTCGTGGCTGTAACCGACATTGCCGGCATAGCCACCGGAACCGCTGTGCTGGATGTTGCTCGACATCGTCGAATTGCCGCCCAGCGGAATGGTCACTCCGAGGTAGATCTGCGAGTCGTTCTGCAAGGCATTGCGCGTCTGGTACGCCGACAGGTTGACGTTGATGTTCTTGACGTTGCCCAGGGAAAAACTGCGCGCCAGCGACACGCCAACCCGATCGGCATCCGGCGCATCCCAATAGGTGGAATGGTCGAAGGACAGGCTGGTGGACAACCACGGGAAACTCTTGGCGAGGATCACCGAATAGCGCTGCTTGCCGGCGTTCATCGAGTAGGAGTCGGGGTCACCGATAAACTGCGAAAAGTTGGTGAAGGTCTTGTCGGAAAAGCGATAACCGAGGAAGCGCAGATCGGTGCCAATGCCATCGAAGTGCTTGGAATAGTTGATGCGGTACGAGTTACCGGTGACTTGCTCACCGTTCCAGCGCAACTTGGCGCGGGAGGTGGTGACGTCGGCCGACAAGGCGCCGAACGCGCCCAGATCCTTGCCCAGCCCGACGGCATGAGCCAGATAACCCGAGGAAGCGAGGACGCCGCCATACGCGGTCCAGTCATGGGGCAAGCCGTACGCCAGTTCCGAGGCGACAAAACCCGGTTCGATCCCGCGCGCGCCGTCCAGCCGTGGCTGGCCGCCGGACAGCTTGTAGCGCAACTCGCCTTCACGGGCGAGGAACGGCACCGCTGCGGTGGATACGGTAAATTTCTGCTCGGTACCGTCCTCTTCGCGCACAGTGACGTCCAGCGTGCCCTGGGCGCTGCTGTTCAAGTCCTGAATGCTGAACGCGCCCGGGGTCACGGTGGTGGAATACAGCACGCGCCCCTGCTGGGAAACCGTGACGGTGGCATTGGTGCGTGCCAGACCACTGATCAACGGTGCATAGCCGCGCAGATTGGGCGGCAACATACGGTCGTCACTGCTCAGGGTCGCGCCACGCAGGGCGAAGGTATCGAACACGTCCGAGTTCAGGTAGTCCTCGCCCACCGACAGCTTCGAGCGGATCGAGGGCAGCGCGCGATAGGCGTACAAGCGGTTCAGCTGAAACGGCTTGTCGCCGATGTCATCACCCTGGCTGTCGTTGCGTACTTGAGCCTGATAGTCCGCACGCACGCGCCAGGTATCGAAGTTCAGACCGGCCGTGCCGTAGCTCTGCACCGAATTCGAACGAGTGGAATTGCCAGACGCCGATGACTGACGCGAGTTGGCGATCACCCGGTAATCGAGCAGCGCGCCATTCAAGCCATTGCTCCAGGCTGCCGGCGGAATGTAGTTGGGGTCGTCGTACTCGAACGATGCCTGGGGAATGCTGATTGCCAGGCGTGCCAGGTTCTTCAGGTATTTGATGCTCACGCCGGGCACGCTGGCCAGATCCACGCACTGCCCGTTCGCCGTACGCGGCAAGCTTTCCAGCAGTGGCGGCTTGAGGCCGAAGGTCTGCACCAGATCCAGCGTCAGACAGGCATAACTCTGCTGTGGGTCAGCGCCGGGTTTGAATTCAATCGAGCGCGTGCCGAAGTACCGTTGGTTGACAGCAATGTCGAGCAAGTATGTGCCGGGCACGGTGTAGTCGGCATGCACAAACTGCCCGAGGCTGACATTCTTGTCGTTATCAATATTCAGAAAGTCCGAATTGAACTCGACAGCCTGTGCCTGGCTGATTGCCAACCAAAGAGAGGACAGAATGAAAGTGCGACGATACAAGGGAGAAACCCTATCGAATGATTCAAGCGCAATAAAAAAAGGGGTTTGCACCCCTTTCTCTTACCTCACTGATACGGGCGTATCAGTTGTAAGCCACGGTGAAGTTGGCAACGCTGTCAGCTTCACCGGTAGTGACGGTGGCCGCCGTCGCTTCGTACATGGCAGCAAACGAAACGGTGTTGTTACCGTTCTGCAGAACTACCGGAGCCACTTGCTCTTTACCGTTGTCGAGCATTTCGCCGGCGCTGGCCTGCAGACGGATGCCGACGTTCTGCGCCAGACCGGTGGTGGCGAACAGCTCTGGAACGGTTGGATCCTGCACACCGGTGAAGGTGAAACGGGCGTTTTTCTGGGTCGAGGTGTCGCACTCGGTGAGGACAATGTCGAACTTCTCAGGGCTCGAACGATCGCCGATTGCCTTGAAGGTGTTGGCAGGTACCTGACCCAGTGGAACGGTCTGGTCCAGGGAGTTGGCATCGATACCGCACGCGCCGGAAACGATCTCACCGGTGAAGCGAATAGTGCCCGGGTTGCCAGTAGGCGGAGTGGCGGCGTTCGCCAGGGAAGCCAGACCCATTACAACGGTAGCGGCAGTAACAACGACAATCTTTTTCATGACTGAATCTCGATGGGATAGTTATTTTTGAAACAACTACTCGCCCTTCTGAGTTCGCACCTGAAATACATTGAAAACACACCGTCGATTGTTTGACTTGTAACGGTCGATGCTGACAGCGGATCTTTCAGGGCGTAGAAAATGACGAGCACTTTGTTCCGCTGAAAATCATCGCTGACGGCCACTGGCGAAAATGTAGGACTCGTCACTCCGTTGTGTAGGAAATTTCCCGCTTAACCTGCCCGGGCCGGTGCACATCCTGTCTATAGTCAAACCCGTGGCAACGCCTCTTCAGGCGTTTCTGAATCCTGTTGAAAAAAACGTCATTCAAAACAGGTGTGGCAGTCCTTCTCCCTGAGAAAAAAATGAACAATAAAACGCCCTTCGAGAAGCCTGCGGTTGTCAGCCACGGTTCATGGGTAAAAAAACTCGGGCCCGGGCTTATCACGGGTGCGGCGGATGATGATCCCAGCGGGATCGCCACCTACTCGCAAGCCGGCGCACAATTCGGCTTGAATACCCTCTGGACCCTGTTTTTGACGTTTCCGTTGATGGTCGGCATTCAGATCATCAGTGCCAGGATCGGTCGCGTCAGCGGGCATGGGCTGGCGACCAATATTCGAAGGCATTACCCTCGCCCGCTGTTGTTCGGGATCGTCGCGCTGTTGATGTTTGCCAATACCATCAATATTGCAGCGGACATCGCCGCGATGGGGGCGGCACTGAAGCTGTTGATCGGTGGATCGCCGCACTTCTATGCCGTTGGCTTCGGCGTCGTGTCCCTGCTGCTGCAGGTGTTCATTCCCTATAAGCGTTACGTGCGCGTACTCAAGTGGCTGACCCTGGTGCTGCTGGCCTATGTGGGGATCGTGTTTGCCGTGCACATTCCCTGGGGCCAGGTCGTTGAGCACACCGCCTGGCCTCAGCTGTCGTGGAAACCGGCGTACATCACCATCGTGGTGGCCATTTTTGGCACGACCATCAGCCCTTATCTGTTTTTCTGGCAGGCATCTCAGGAAGTCGAAGAACTGGAGGCCGATCCGCAGGCGCAGTCACTGATCGATGCGCCAAACCAGGCAAAAGCCAACTTCACCCGCATCAACACCGACACCCTGATCGGCATGGGGATCTCGAATATCGTCGCGTTTTTCATCATGCTGACCACCGCTGTCACCCTGAACCTGCATGGCCTCACGGACATCCAGACGTCCGAGCAGGCCGCGAGTGCCTTGCGACCGATTGCCGGCGAGTTCGCCTTCTGGTTGTTCAGCGCCGGCATCATTGGCACAGGACTACTGGCGGTTCCCGTCCTGGCAGGTTCTGCGGCGTACGCCGTCGCCGGAACATTTCACTGGCGCAACAGCCTGTCGGCCAAACCCCTGGCCAACAAAGCGTTTTACAGCATCATCGCGGCGTCGACCTTATTGGGTGTGTTGATCTGCTTTGCGCCGATTGACCCGATCAAGGCGTTGCTGTGGAGCGCTGTCGTCAACGGGGTGATTGCAGTGCCGATCATGTTCATCATGATGTTGATGGCATCGCACCCGAAGATCATGGGCTCCTTTGTCATTGCGCCCGGGCTTAAAGTTCTGGGCTGGAGTTGCACGGCGGCGATGGCGGTCGTGGTCATCGGCATGTTCTGGGGCCTGTTTGCAGCGTAGCGCCTGGGTATCCGCGTTATTCGCAGTGGGGATGGCGAAGCTGATCGGCATTGATGCGCATCCATTGCGCCAGCGAGTCCAGCGTCCCTTGCAGAGTGCTCCCCAGAGCCGTGATCCGGTATTCCACCCGGGGCGGTACCTGCGCGAAAACCGTCCGCGTCACCAGCCCGCGTTGTTCAAACAGGCGCAACTGGCGCGTCAGTTCCTTCTGGGTGATGGGCGCCACCGCACGCTGCAGATCACTGAAGCGCACAGGGCAGTCCAGCACGATCAGCCGGTACAGGATCGGAATGGCCCACTTGCCGGAAATCAGATTGACGAAATCGACCATCGGGCAACCCGCGAGCGGTTTCAGCGGCAAATCCGTGGTGTCTGGCAGCGGTTGTTGAGTGTTCATGAGGATCAAGTCCGTCCCTTGGTATGCAAAAGGTGCCTACTGGTCAAAGGATACTAATGCTCTGAGAATGGCTATCCAACCCGTTGCAGAGGCGAAAGACATGTCGAGGCTGAAAAACAAATTCGCGTTGATCACTGGCGGCACCTCCGGCATCGGCCTGGAAACCGCACGCCAGTTTGTGCTGGAAGGCGCGACAGTCGCAGTCACTGGACGCAGCGCAAGTGCCTTGCAGGCTGTCAGGCACGAACTGGGCGGTGCTGTGCTGGCGATCCAGAGCGATGCTGGCGACAGCGTTGGCCAACAGGCGTTGGCACGCCAACTGGCCGGAATCTGGCCGCGGCTGGACGTGCTGTTCGTCAACGCCGGTGACGTCACTCACCGCTCTATCGAAGATTGGGACGAAGCGGCATGGGATCAGCTCATGCAGACCAATCTCAAAGGCCCGTTCTTCCTGATCCAGGCGCTGATGCCGCTGCTGGCCAATCCGTCGTCGGTGATCCTCTGCGGTTCCGTCAGTGCCAGGATTGGTCTCGCGCAAAGCAGTGCGTATGCCGCCAGCAAGGCCGGGCTGCTGTCGCTGGCGCGCACGCTTTCCGGCGAACTGATCCAGCGAGGCATTCGCGTCAATGGCCTCAGCCCCGGCCCTACTGAAACGGCGGCGCTGGACAAACTCGGCTTGCCTGCCGCAGAGCAGCAGGCGTTGCGCGAGCGGATTCGCCAACTGGTGCCGATCGGCCGTATGGGAACCCCGTGGGAACTGGCCAAAGCCGCCGTTTACCTGGCCTCTGATGAATCGGCTTACGTGGTCGGGAACGAATTGCTGGTGGACGGCGGCGTCGGCAATTTGTGATTGAAACCAGCGCCCGCAGACGTCATTCAGAAATCATAACGCGCGGTCATTCCCAGGGTTCGCGGCGTACCCAGCACGCCGGTGTACGCACCGTTGGGTGAGTTCCACAGCGTCGTGTAGTACGTCTTGTCGAAGGCGTTTTTCAGCCACAGCGAAACGTCCCACTGCCCCCTGCCCCAGTCGCCGCGCACACCGCTGGAGAGGTTCACCAGGCCGTATCCCGGCAACTGACCTTGCGCAGAGTCATCCACTGTGCCGACTGCCTGGGAACGCCACGCGTAGCTAGCGCTGACGTAGGGCTGCAAGCCGTCGTCCAGATTCCACTGGTACGCGGCGTTGCTGTTGAAGATCCATTTCGACGCGCCCACCACGGCATGCCCGCTCAGATCGCAGGCCACCGGAGCCCCCGGACGCAAGGCGATCTCGGCCGGGCATGGGGCATCCTCGTAAGACAGATAACGCACATCGTTCCATGAACCATTGAGGTTGATCGTCAGGCCCCGCAGCGGGCGCCAACTGCTGTCGAGTTCCAACCCGCGACTGCGTACCGAGCCGGCATTGGTCAGATAGCTGGTCAGATTGACGTCGTCATAGGCATTGGTCTGATAGCCATGCACCACCGTCCAGAACAGGTTGGCGTTGAGCAACAGGCGTTGATCGAGCAAGGTGGTTTTGATGCCCAGTTCGGCGTCGTTGGCCCTTTCGCTGCCGATCAACAATGAGTCGGCACCGGCGACCGGGGCACTGGCGACGCTGAGGTTCACACCACCCGACTTTTCGCCGTGGGACAGCGACGCATAGCCCAGCACCTGATCGTTCACATGCCAGGCGAGGCTTGCCAGTGCCGATGGGCTGAAACTGTACAGGCTCAAGTCACCGGAATCGTAAGCGCCGACCCTTCCGGCCCGGACGCCCGCTGCGGCGCCGCTGACCGGACTGCCACCCAAAGGCGCGTTGCGGGTGACCTCCGCCAGCTTGCGCTCATACGTGCCGCGCAGGCCCAAAGTGAAATCCAGGCGAGGGGTCAAATGCCAAGTGCCCTGAGCAAATGTGGCGAAGCTGTCGGTATCGACATAGCCATGCCCAACGCTGGTGACGTTGTTCAATGCACCTTGCGGGGTGCCGTTCCAGGTATCTGCCAGAGGGCCGTAGTCGGTGAAAACGCTGTTGTTCATTTCCTGGCGGAAGTAGTAAGCACCGAGCACATAGTCGAAATGTTCCCCCACCGGGGAGGCCAGTCGCAGCTCCTGCGAGTACTGTTTATCGCGAGCGGACTGCCCGACGTTGTGCATCACATCAACGTTGAGTTCGTCATCATTGCGCGGGGTGAAATCCCACCACCGATAAGCGCTGATCGACGTCAGCGTGTAGCCATCAGGCAGATTCCAGTTCGCCTCCAGCGAAGTCCCGCCCTGAAACACCTTGACGCTCTGATCGGCGTCCAGATTGACCCGGCGACCGCTGACCAGCGTTGCCCCGACCGCCGCTGCACGCTGTTCGTAGCGGTTGACGCCATTGATGGTCGGCCCGGTGCTGAACAAAGAACGTGTGCCGGCGCTGGAATCCTCTTCGTGATAATCAGCCAGCCAGCGCAGATTGAAGTCCTCGTTGGGTTGGAACAGCAACTGCCCACGCGCGCCCTGACGAACGCCGCCGCCCAGCGTGTGCCCGTCGTATTCGTTGTTCACGTAGCCGTTTTCATGAGTGCGATAAACCGCAAGGCGCCCCGCCAATGTGTCATTGATCGGTCCGGAAAAACTCGCCTGATTTTGCGTGTAGCCATCCTCGCCCACCGAGGTGGAGAGGCTGCCTTGCGGCGTAAACGATGGGCGGCGCGTGGTGATGTTCAGCACCCCGGCCGTGGTGTTCTTGCCGAACAAGGTGCCTTGCGGGCCGCGCAGCAATTCGATCTGCTCGACATCCAGCAGATCGAACACCGCCATGCCGGGACGGCCGAGATAGACGTTGTCCAGGTAGATGCCGGCGCTGCCCTCCAGGCCGTCGCTGGCCGGGTTGTTGCCCAAGCCGCGAATCGACAGGCTCGATTGCCGCGCGTGCATGAACGCGACGTTGACGCTGGGCATCGCCTGCTGCAAATCCTGCAAGCGATACAGGCGCTGTTCCTCGAGGGTTTGTGCGCCGAGCACGCTCATCGCCGTGGGCACTTGCTGGGCATCTTCGCTGCGGCGTCGGGCCTCAACCGTGACCGGCTGCAGCACATCGGAATTGGCCGGCAGGTCATTGGCCGTTGCCGGCAAAAACGGCATCAGCGAGAACAGGCTCAGTGCGCCAGCGTTAAAGGTGCGCGAATAAAGAAGATTCATCGGTGGTTCCTGGAGCGGCCTCAAGCCGCTCTTCGAGAGGAGTCGATACTTCGCTGCGCGTGGCTTGCGTGAGCGTGATCGTTGCGGTGGGTTGAGTGGGTGTTCAGTCACGCAGCCAGGGAAGGTCCTGGCGCTGATAACGGTGCGCACGGAATATCGCGTTGTTCTCGCCCGGCAAGTAGCGTCGCGACGGCGCGTCGGGGTAGCTGGCGAAGTGCGGATTGACGTATTCCCACACCACTTCGCCGGCCTGGGTGACCTCGAACAACCGACCGAAGTTAGCCTCGGTCACCAGCGTGTTGCCGTTGTGCAGACGTTGCGCGCCGCCCATGAACGGCGTGAAGAACGCGTAGCCCGGCGTGTCGGCGTATTGCCATTCGATGCGTTGGGTGGCCGGGTTGATTTCAACAATGCGCGAGTGCGGCATGCTGATGTGGGGGCGGAAGATGCCGTTGTCGAACACCAGAACATTGCCGTTTTCCAGTTCGCTCGGGCAATGCTGTTGCGCGACCAGATCGTGCCCCAGACGCCACAGCACTTCACCGCTGCCACGTTGCACGGCAATCACTGAGGAAACGCTGCGCAGGCTGAGAATCACCTTGCCGTCGCGCCCCAGCGTCACGGCGTTGGTCATCGGCCAGTGATGACGCTCGAAGCATTCGTGCAACGGGTAATCCTCGGGGCGCAGGTGCTCCCAACTGCGCCACTCCCAGACCACGTTGCCTTGACGATCAACCTCCTTGACCACATCGGCATAGATCACCCCGCCCGGCGCCTCGCTGCCGGGAATGCCGCCGAGCACACGCCGGGCCAGATCCGCACTCAAGGGCTCGGCGGTGGTGTACAGCAGGTGGCCGTTGTCCAGCCATTGCGCGTCGTGGTGATGCAGCAGATCGGTGTGCTCCCAGACCACCTCGCCTTCGGGGGTGACTTCGCTGAACGCACCGCCGTGCCACACCGACCAGCCCGGAAACAGGTCCGGCGAATCCGGATGGTTGCCGTTGTAGCCAAGGTTGCCGTTGCGCAGGATCACTGCGTCGCGCCCCGGGCGCTGAGGCAGTTTCCAGCGATGAACGATCTCGCCGTCAAGGTCGATCAAAAACACTTGGCCGTCCGCCGTTTGCGGGGCGAACAAGGTATAGCCGCCGGCACTGCGGGCATGATCGACAGCGATCAGACCGGTCTTCTGGCGTTTGAGCGTGGTGGTTTGCACAGCAGGCATAGCTTTTCTCCAGACGTGTAAGCCCCGGCCGCCAGCGCAGCAGCACGGTGAACGGGGCATGAAAAAAGGGATTCAGGGCGTGGGCAGCACGCGGTTGAAGCGGTCGTCGAACATTTGCTCGACGTGCAGCGGATGGGGGATCAGGCGTTCGGTGGCAAACATGTCCGCCAGACGCTGCTGCGAGGCAATGACTGAAGGCTCAATTCGCACGTACCGCAGGTTCTGATGATCGAGCATTTCACGCACCAGTTCGACGGGAAGCCGCGTGGTTTGCGCGAACACCCGGGCCCAGTCTTCGGGATGGGCCGTGGCCCAGTTCTGAGCACGGGCCAGCCTGGCCAGCAGATCACTCACCTGCCCTGCGCGCTCGGGATCATCCAGTGCAGGCTGGCTGGCGACGGTGAAGTTCAGACCGGTTTCCGACCAGGCGCTGCCATCGAGCAGAATTCGCGCTCCCCGCGAAGTCGCCTGACCGACGAAGGGATACCACACCGACCAGGCATCGAGTTTGCCGCCGGCAAAAGCATTCTGCGCGTCCACCGGGCTGACATAGGCAATGCTCACCTCACGCGGAGTGAGGCCGGCCTGATGCAGCGCGGCCAACAACAGATAATGGCCGCTGGTGCCTTTGGCGACTGCGATTCGCTTGCCTCTGAGGTCAGCCACGCTGCGCACCTCGGAGCCTTCGGGCACCAACAGCGCGTTGTTGTTTTGCGCACCGCTGGCCACACCGATGATCCGCACCGCGTAGCCGCCGGCCTGGGCAAACACTGGCGGCGCGTTGCCCACCACACCGACGTCAATCGCCCCGGCGCTCAACGCTTCGAGCAGCGTGGTCCCGGCCAGAAACGGATGCCACGACAACCCGTAGGCCAGATCCTGATCCTCGCCCGCCGCGTGCAGCAATGCCTGAATCAAACCGCTCTGATCACCCATCTTCAACGGCCCGGCGATGGCAGAAACTGCCGGGGTCAGCAACAACGCGGCGCAGCACAGCAGCGCTTTCAGGCGCGCGGTAAGCGGATGCTTGGCAGCAGCAGTTTTTATCGGCATTGTCGCGCTCTCACTTGTGCATTGATTTCAGTATGTCGAGGCCCGCCGTGCAGCTCCATGCCAAACACCCCTCCTTTGCTGCCATGTCGGACATCCCGCGCACCGTCGTGGTATTGGCGTTCGATGATCTGCTGTTGCTCAATGCGGCGGGGCCGCTTGAGGTGTTTGCCGCGATACCGCGAGTGCTGGCCGGAGACTTCACGGCAAATCCGCCCTATCGGTTGCTGGTCGCTTCACCGCAGGGTGGCCAGGTCATGTCGATCTCGGGCATTACCGTGACGACCTGTTCACTTGAGCAGATCGACCAGATGGCTGCGTTGATCGACACGTTGATCGTCGCGGGCGGCCCGGGCATGGCCGCGCTGGAAGCCGACCAGCAAGCCTGCGACTGGTTGCGCCGTCGCGCTCCACACATCCGCCGGCTCTGTTCGATCGGTACCGGCAGCTTTGCCCTTGCCGCCGCGGGACTGCTGGATGGTCGCAAGGTCGTGACCCACTGGAAGTTCGCTGACGAGTTGCAGGCGCGTTATCCGTCGGTGCAATGCCAGACCGACGCGCTTTATCTGCATGACGGCAACCTCTGGACCTGCGGCGGCGCCACGGCGGGTATCGACCTGGCGCTCGGCCTGGTCGAACAGGATCTGGGCGCCCACGCGGCGTTGGCGCTGGCGCGCTACTTCACGGTGTTTTTGTGGCGCAGCGCCGAGCAACCGCAACTCAGTGCTTCACTCAACGCCCAGTCCAAGGCGCTGCGCACCGATCCGGATGTACGTCTGGCACGTTTGCATGGCTGGATTGCGGCGAATCTGAATGGTGATTTGCGCGTGGAGCGGCTGGCCGAGCAGTTCGGCATGAGCCCGCGGCACTTTGCTCGCGCCTATGTCGCCGCGACCGGTGAGACTCCGGCGCAAGCCGTGGAGAACCTGCGCCTGGAGGCGGCGACCTGGTTGCTCAAGACCACCCGCGAGCCGATCAAGCGAATCGCCGAAACCGTTGGCTTCGGCCGGGAAGAACGCATGCGCCGAGCCTTTCAGAAGCATTTGGGCTGCAGCCCTAACGCTTATCGCAGTCAGACCAATGCCCCGCTGGCCGGGCCTCGGCAAACGAACACCGTGACAATCACCCTGGAAGGGCTGGCCCGTTAGGTTTTCAGTGGGTCTGGTCAATGCTGCAACGCATAACGCCGGCAATGCTCCAGATAGCCTTTTTCATGATTGCCGACCAACTGAACGACACTGGTCCACAGCCACGACGGCGCATCCAGCGTTTTCGAGCGACACGCCTGCAATTCACGCATCCATGAGGCCCGTGTGCTCATGTCCATCTGCCGGGCATGGGCCAGCCCCACAACTCGGGCCAGATACCCGGCGGCGAGCATCGCGTCGGTCTGGCTCAACTGGTCGAGTTCCAGTTTCATGTCCTGAGGCAGCAGTTCGCGGATGAAGAAGCCATGGTCGAGCACCCGGGTGGCGATCATCCGGTTGCCCAGGCCTGGCGAGAGAAAGCGCGCACCTTCGACTACGCGTTTGCCGTTGTCACGAGGCATCGCGGCTCGGGCTACCCGAGGTGCGGCGGCGGCAACTGCCTCCTTGATATCCAGCAGACAATATTCCTGATCGTCGCCCTCGCCCACGCCCAGCAACACCGCATAACGCTTGAGCCCCAGTGAGCTGCAGCCTTTGACCCAATAGGCCGAATCGAACATTTTCACGTTGTCATCCTTGGAGCGGCCCTTCGATGACGTCACCAGCGTGTGCAGGTCCGGGGTGGCGCTAAGGGTCTTCAGCGCGCTGCGCTCTTCGCGTGACAGCGACCAGAAATGCTTGCCCAGCGGAATGGTCGGCTTGGTGTTCTCGATGCGTTCCTGCGCCAGATGCTTCCACGTGCGCTGCACGGCGCTGCGCATCCCGGCCTTCACTTGCGCGGGTCTTGGCGGCTCTTTATCGACGTCGTCTTCAAACGCCTGCTCGTAGCCGCGCATCATCTCTTCCAACATGCGCGCGGTGGCGACGCCGGGCAGGTCCGAGCCTCGGGCGGCAGTGGCGAGGGACAGCGCCAGGCGCACCAGATCATGCGCCGGGTTGCCGATCACCGTTTGATCAAGGTCGCGGATGTGGATGTCGATGCGTCCCTTCAAATCCCCCGTCGGCCCCAGATTTCCGGCGTGACAATCACCGCAGATCCACACCGCCGGCCCCTGCGGCAGGCTACGCCCGGGCTGGCTATGCAGCCACTGGTAAAACTGCACCGTGCTGCCGCGAACGTAAGCGTGGGCGGAGCGGGCCATTTTCAAATTGCGCAGTTGCGACAGCGGTTCAAGACGAGCGGAGGGCCGTGGGGTTTTCATGGACGCTTCTTGCAGAGAATGTGTCCTGTTGACCGCTCGTCACGGCCAAATGTTTCAACATATTACAAAGGCAATTCAACTCGAGCTCGCAAGCCACCGCTGCTGCGATTGCTCAACGTCAGTTCGCCGCCCTGCTCGCGCACGATTGCCCGCGCCGCCGACAACCCGAGCCCGACACCTCCGGTTTCCCGGTTGCGCGAAGTTTCCAGGCGGAAAAACGGATCGAACACTCGCTGCAACGACGCTTCGGGAATCCCCGGCCCATCGTCGCTGACGTCGATGCAGACGCTGTAGCCGTCGCTGCTCAGGGCGATGGCGGGCTGCTGCGCGTACTTCTCGGCGTTTTCCAGCAGGTTGACGATCACCCGCTTGATCCCCAGCGGCCGGCCCTCATAGACCAGATGCGCCGGGCCGTTGAAATCGATCGCGATGTTCTGGTCGCGGTAGTCGTCGATGATGGTCTGCAGCAACTCCGACAGGTCGAACGCGGTGGCTTGCTCCGGCTGGGTGTCTTCACGAAAGAACGCCAGTGCCGCGTTGATCATCGACTGCATTTCTTCGATGTCGCGGATCAGTTTGCCCTGATGATCGAGATCCTCCATGAACTCGCTGCGCAGGCGCATGCGGGTCAACGGTGCGCGCAAATCGTGGGAAATCGAGGCCAGCATGTGCGTGCGTTCGCTGATGTAGTGCTGAATCTGCGCCTGCATGGTGTTGAACGCGATGATCGCCTGGCGGATCTCGTCCGGGCCTTCGACGTTGATCGGCGGCGCGCGCAGATCACCGCCAAAGCGGCGGGCGGCGCTGGCGAAACGCTGCAGCGGCTTGGCCAGTTGCTGCGTGGCAAGCCAGGCCACCAGCACGGTAGCGATCAGGCCTAGAGCGATGATGATTGCGATGCGCGTGCCGATGTCCAGGCCCCAGGAGCGCTCGGGCGAGGAGAACAGCAGCCAGCTGGCATCCGGCAGTTGAATCAGCGCCGCGTACCGGGCCAGCGGACTGCCGCTCGGCCAGTCAGCGGGATTGAACACCCGAATGTCTCGCTCATCGCCCAACAGCTGATGCAACCCGGACGTCTTGTCGGCGATGAGCGGCGTACCGCCTGTGGGCAATCCGAGGTCGGCGCGTTGCGCACTCCACCGCACACCCTGCGTCGGGCCGCTGGCCGCTTGCGCCAGTTGCGCGCGCAAAGGCGCCGGGGCTGCCTCGATCACCTTGACGGTTGCGGCAATCTGCTCCAGCAACCCGGTGCGTTCAATCGGTGGTCGCGCCCAGGTCCCGGCAACCTCCACGAACAGGAAATTGAGTGCCAGCGAAGCGAGCATGGCGGCAACGATGGTCAGAGCGATCCGCCGACTCAGTGGGTCGCGCCGCAAGAGCCGGCGGATCATGCGCGAGTAACCTTGGCCGTGAACATATAACCGCCGTTGCGCACCGTGCGAATCAGATCCGGGCGCTTGCTGTCCGGTTCGATCTTGCGGCGCAGGCGGCTGACCTGCACGTCGATGCTGCGATCAAAGGCGTCGTGGCCCTGACCGCGAGACAAGTCGATCAGTTGCTCGCGGGTGAGGATGCGCTGCGGGTGATCGAGAAACACCACCAGCAGATCAAACTCGCCACCGGACAGCGGAATCATCACGTTTTCCGGGGAGCGCAGCTCGCGACAGGTGATATCCAGATGCCAACCGGCGAAGGCGATCACCGGCCGTGACGGCTCGCTCGCGGGGCTGACCTGCTCACCGGCGCGACGCTGCACGGCGCGCAGGCGAGCCAGCAATTCACGCGGGGCGAACGGTTTGGTGACGTAGTCATCGGCGCCCAGTTCGAGGCCGACAATCCGGTCGCTCAACTCGCCCATGGCGGTCAGCATGATGATCGGAATGCCCATCTGCGCGCGCACTTTCTGGCACAGACTCAGGCCACCTTCGCCGGGCAGCATCAGGTCGAGAATGATCGTGTCCGGGCGCTGCTGGGCAATCGCCGCCCACATCGCTGCGCCGTCGGCGGCGACATCGACCTCGTAGGCGTGCTGGACGAAGAACTTCTTCAGCAGGGCGAGAATTTCCACGTCATCGTCGACGATCAGCAGTCTGCTCACGGGCACAGGATCCTCAGGCCAAAAAAGAACGCATCTAAAACTATTCTGGCGGGCGGGTCATATATTTCAATCGAGCAACATTCCTTCGCCCCGGACATCAAGCGGACATGCTGCGGCAAAACCCCTTTGGCACCCTGCACGCCATCGACAACCGGGGGCATTCAATGAGCGCATTGCACAACCGTTATACCGCCGAGGGCCACGACGCCCGCTATCCGTTGATTCTCAGCCAGCGCACCACCGCGCCTGAGCAGGATACGCCGCTGTTGTTCCAGGAGTTTTGCCTGGGGCTGGCCAACGACCAGAGCCGGGTTGTCCTGCGCCGCTATTTCGAACAGTACGGCCCGACTGATTCGCAATGGGTGGAGTACGTGCATTCGATTGCGACCGCCGACCTGATCCACTGGATCATGACCCACGGCAAACTGCACATCGAATGCTCGGACAATACCCCGTCGGCCGGGCAAGGATTGGCCCGCTGAAGTGATCTTGATCAGTCCTGAACATCCAGGTGGCTTTTTGTGGCGAGGGAGCTTGCTCCCGCTGGACTGCACAGCAGTCCTCCTCAACAGCGGGGCCGCTTCGCGCCCCAGCGGGAGCAAGCTCCCTCGCCACAGTTCATTCGTTGGGTCGGGAGTATTTTTCAGTCGTTTGCAATCGTTGAATCCACTCATGTTCGGGATGCAACCGAGCCATATGTCGCGCCAGCGCTCATGCGCCCTGCTCCTTGTTCGTCGCCAGTCAGCCTCGGCATTTTAATCAGCTAGCCTTGGTTTCTGTGACTGAAGGAATTCGGCAAGGAGCTGCCATGTTCAAGTTCATCAAAACCACCGTGATTGGCGGGTTGCTGTTCATTCTGCCTCTGGTGCTGATTTTCGTCCTGCTGGAAAAAGCCATTCACCTGTTGCGTGGCCCCGTGGAAAAACTGCTGCCGATGTTTGCCGGGCACGACATTGCCGGCGTGACCCTGATCACGCTGGCTACGTTATTCGGCTTGATTGTGCTGTGTTTTCTCGCCGGGCTGCTGGCCCGGACTTCGACGGCGGCACGAGCGATTGAAGCCACCGGCGACAAGGTGTTAAGCAATCTGCCCGGCTACCAGTTGCTCAAGGACACCACCGCGCGGTTCGCGGGGATGGAGACTCCCGACGGTGCGCAGGTCGGCATGATTGCCGAGGAACAAGGCTGGCGACTGTGTCTGGTGGTGGAAAGCGTCGGCGACTGGATGACGGTGTACATGCCGGATGGCGGAACGGCCGGTGGCACGGCTGGCGAAGTGCGCTTGCTGCACGCCTCTGAGGTGATCATCACCGAACTGTCGTGGCTGACCCTGGCGGCCGGACTGCGTCGTGGCGGACGCGGGTTGCTGCAGCAGATGCAGCCGTGGTTGCCGAAAGGCTCGTAGAACCCTCCGTCCATTGCGCAACGTTGAGGGGAGCGCGGGATTAGCGTCTGTAGGCCTTTTCCCAAGATGCATTCAATGCGCGAGCATGCCGTGACACAGCAGGCTGAGAACACCGCGCATGTGTTCGGCGTGTGCAGCCCGATCCGGCTCAGGCTCGGTCGCCAGACGAATGAACGCCAGGTTCGCGTACTGATTGAACAGCGTTGCCGCCACGTCGATATCGACCGACTCGCGCACTTTGCCGAGGGTCTGGAAGTGCACCAGCAACGCCTTGGTTTCCTCGATAACCGCCGCATTCCACGGCTCCAGGGCCTGCGCCAGTTCGCCGGAAAACAGAAACGGCGCCAGTTCCCGCCAGAGTGATGCCGGCATGGCCTGCAACTGGTAACGGGTCATCAGCCCTTCGAACTCGCACAACGCCTCCAGTGGATCGCTGTCGTCATCCAGATTGGCCCTAGCATCGCGCATCGCCTGCTCGTCCGGTTGCTTAAGCAACGCCAGCAAAATCTCCTGTTTGCCGCCGAAATAGTTGACCACCGTCGGCGCGGAAACCCCGGCCTGATTGGCGATCTGCTCCAGCGTGGTGGCGCCGAAGCCGTTGCTGATGAACAGCTCCAGCGCTGCCTGCGCGATAACTTCCCTGCGCTGTTCCTTTTGCCGTTCTCTGAGCCCGCTCATGGTGCTGGTGTCCTGTGTTGCTGATGGGCGTCAGCCTACGGATTTCTTTTTTTACCGACAAATATTTTCTTTACAAAAATATTTTTAAGTGACAAATATTGGCCGTGCACCGCTGGAATGAACGCGCACCCACTTGCCCCGTTTCTCTGGAGAACCGCCATGTCCGCCGAATTCGATCCGACCCGCAGCACCCGCGATTACCAGGCCGCTGACGCCGCCCACCACATTCACGCGTTCGTCGACCAGAAGGCTCTCAACGAGGAAGGCCCGCGGGTGATGGTCAGCGGCGATCGCCTGGCGCTGTGGGACAACGACGGCAATCGCTATCTGGACGGCATGTCCGGCCTGTGGTGCACCAACCTCGGTTACGGGCGCAAGGATCTGGCCGCCGCTGCCACCGCGCAGCTGCAACAACTGCCCTACTACAACATGTTCTTCCACACCACTCACCCGCAGGTGATCGAGCTCTCCGAGCTGCTGTTCAGCCTGTTGCCCAAGCACTACAGCCACGCGATCTATACCAACTCCGGCTCCGAAGCCAACGAAGTGCTGATCCGCACCGTGCGCAGGTTCTGGCAGGTGATGGGCCAGCCCGAGAAGAAAATCATGATCGGCCGCTGGAACGGCTACCACGGCTCGACCCTGGCCGCGACGGCGCTGGGCGGCATGAAATTCATGCACGAAATGGGCGGCACCATCCCCGACGTCGCGCACATCGACGAACCGTACTGGTTCGCCCACGAAGGCAACCTCAGCCCGGAGGAGTTCGGCCTGCAAGCGGCGCGGCAACTGGAAGACAAGATCCTCGAACTGGGCGCCGACAAAGTCGCTGCGTTTGTCGCCGAACCGTTCCAGGGCGCTGGCGGCATGATTATTCCGCCCGCCACCTATTGGCCGGAAATTCAGCGTATCTGCCGTAAGTACGACGTGCTGCTGTGCGCCGACGAAGTCATCGGCGGTTTCGGCCGCACTGGCGAATGGTTCGCGCACCAGGCCTTCGGTTTTGAACCGGACACCCTGTCCATCGCCAAAGGCCTGACCTCCGGCTACATCCCCATGGGCGGGCTGATCCTGTCGCGGCGCATGGCTGAAGCACTGGTGGAAAAAGGCGGCGTGTTCGCCCACGGCCTCACCTACTCCGGACACCCGGTGGCGGCTGCGGTGGCCATCGCCAACCTCAAGGCCTTGCGCGATGAAGGCGTGGTCACTCAGGTGAAAAACGACACCGGCCCGTACCTGCAGAACTGCCTGCGTGAGGTGTTCGGCAACCATCCGCTGGTGGGTGACGTTCAGGGTGTCGGGCTGGTGGCGGCATTGCAGTTCGCCGAAGACAAAGCCACCCGCAAGCGCTTTGCTAACGAGAACGACATCGCCTGGCGCTGCCGCACCATCGGGTTCGAGGAAGGCTTGATCATTCGCTCAACGCTGGGGCGGATGATCATGGCCCCGGCGCTGATCGCCACCCGGGCGGAACTGGATGAACTGGTCGACAAGACTCGGATCGCGGTAGATCGCACAGCGCGCGAATACGGCCGCCTGTAACCCATATCCCCTGTAGGCCTTCGCCTGCTCGCGATAGCGGTGTGTCAGTCGATATTTATGTCAATGACACGCCGCTATCGCGAGCAGGCGAAGGCCTACAAGGAATCGAGGAAATATGGAGTCAAGAGGCGCGGCTTGATCTGTGGTTTAGTAACTCTGTCATTCAAATTTGAAACCCAATCCCTGTGGGAGCGGGCTTGCTCGCGAAGGCGGATGACCAGTCGACATCGATGTTGAATGACATACCGCTTTCGCGAGCAAGCCCGCTCCCACAGGGTATTGGGTGAAGCTGCGTAATTGGCGGAAGGCAGCCGGAGTCGAACCTGCCCGGGAACGGATGCCGTCCCCAACCGGGTTTGAAGCCCGGCCGCGCCACCGGGCGCGATTGCCTTCCTTTGAACTCAGGGTGCGTCGGCACTGGCCAGCGCGTTGTCGTGGCGGATCACCCGGGATTCGCCGATGCGCCGGGTCAGGCCGAGGCGGTCGAAGTATTCCAGGTACTGAATACAACGTTTGCGTCCCAAGCCTAGCGCATCGCGGAACGTTGTCACCTGAATCGACGGATTTTCCTGCTCCAGTTGCAACAGAATGTCGGCCATGCGCTGCCGTTGCCCGTCAGACAGAAACAGGTCGCGCACCACCTGATGCATCAACCCCAACCGCGCCAGTTTGCGCAGCAGCAGACGCACCAAGGCATCTTCCGTACCGAGCGCTTTGGCAACGTCGCGCACCCATGGCGGATCGAAACCGGCCTGTTCGAACAGCGGTTGCATCTGCTGCCACAGGGTCTCGTCTTCAGCGTTCAACCGCACCTGATGATCGGGCAGATGCAGCCACGGCCCGCTGGCGTTGATCGACCCGGCAGCACGCAGTTCTTCCAGCAGGCTGACAAAAGTCGAACGCTCCAGCGCCAGACCACTGAAGCGCCGCAAGCGGTCGCGATCCGGGCCCATCTGGTCGGGCTCCAGCTCATGAAACTTCGCCAGTTGCTCCAGCACGGTGAACTTCAGTTGTCCCCAGCGCTGCAGATTGAACAGCACCGGGCCTTGGCGGGTGTCGATCAAGCGCACGTTGGCCGGTAGCGACCAGCCCTCCCGCAGGCGATTAAACTGACGCTCCAGCCGTTGCGGATCGAGGCCGCTAGCACTGTGGTTGAGCAACACCGGCAGCGCCTGCTCAAGAGTGTCGCTGCGGGCCAGGGCTTGCAGTTGCGCCAGTCGTTCCGGGCTGCGGCGCTGGCGGGCCGGGGCGAACGGGTCGAGTACCTGACCTCCGCCGAGGGTGCGTTGCGCGCTCTGGTCACGCAGGATCACGCGATCGCCCTTCACCGCGTGCACCGGAGTGTTGATCAGCAGTTGCGCGAACATGCGCTCGCCAGGTAGCAGGCGCGTGCCTTCGAGCAACGCGACGCGGGCGATGACGTCCTGGGTGCCGAGATGCACGTGAACCGGGTGGAAATGTTCGAAGGTACGCTCGCCGGGCAACAGTTGAAAGTCGATGTCCACGCGTTGCGTCGGTGCGTATAGCCAGTCCGCCAAAAGCCATTGGCCGCGATGGATCTGTTCCAATGTCAGTCGCTCGCCGCTGATATTCAATGCCACACGTTGCCCGGCGAAGGCTTGTTCAGCGACTGTGTTTTGCGCATGTAAGCCACGCACTCGCAGCGCTTTACCGGATGGCCCGAGGGTCAGTTTGTCCCCGACGGAAACCGTCCCCGACAACGCCGTGCCAGTCACCACAATCCCGGCGCCCGCCACGCTGAAGGCGCGATCGATGGCCAGGCGAAAACCACCTTCACGGCTGCGCTGATGCACATCACCCTGGGTCTGCAGCAAGGTCTGGCGCAGTTCATCGACGCTCTGCCCGGTCACGCTCGACACCGCCAGTATCAGCGCGTCGGAAAACGGCCCGGCTTCGAGCAGATCGAGAATCTGCCGCTGAACCTGCTTCACCCTGCCCGTCTCGACTCGATCGCATTTGGTGATCGCCACCAGCGCCCGGGGAATGCCCAGCAACTGAACAATTGCCAGATGCTCACGGGTCTGCGGCATCACCCCATCGTCCGCCGCCACCACCAGCAACACCAGATCGATACCCTGCGCCCCGGCGAGCATGTTGTGGGTGAATTTCTCGTGGCCCGGCACGTCGATGAACCCGGTCAGCCCGGCACCGGGTTCCAGCTCCGCGTAGAGATAACCGAGGTCGATGGTCATTCCGCGCTCGCGCTCCTGCGGCCGGCGGTCGCCGGTTTGTCCGGTCAGGGCTTGCAGCAACGAGGTTTTGCCGTGGTCGATGTGCCCGGCGGTGCCGACGATCACGACTCGACCTGCAACTGCGGCAACTGCGCCAGCCACGCCGCTTCATCGTCGAGTTGCCGTAGATCGAGCCACAGCGCATCGTCGTCAATGCGCCCGAGCACCGGGATCGGCAAGTTGCGCAACGCCGCTTCCAGATTGAGCAGAAAGCGTCCGCGCAAGCGTTTCGATACCTGCGGGCGCAGGCAAAGCGCTGCACTCGGCAAACGCGCCACCGGTTGGCTGCCGCTGCCGATCATGCCCAGCGCTTCCACTGCACTGACATTCCACGGTTCGCCGATGACCTGTACCAGTGCCGGTAGCAGGCGCTCGGCCTGGGCGAGGATCTCGGCTTGCGGGCGAGTCAACAGCCGCAGGCTCGGCAGACGTTCGGCGAGGCGATCCGGGTCGCGATACAAACCCAGCACCGCTTCCAGTGCGGCCAGGGTTACTTTGTCGACCCGCAAAGCACGCTTCAACGGATTTTTCTTGATCTTCGCGATCAGGTCTTTGCGCCCGACAATCAAGCCAGCCTGTGGTCCGCCGAGCAATTTGTCGCCGCTGAAAGTGACGATGTCCGCACCCTCCAGCAACGCCTGACGCACCGTGGGTTCCGCTGGCAGGCCCCAACGGGTCAGGTCCAACAGACTGCCGCTGCCGAGATCCTCCAGCAGCGGCAAGCCATGCCGATGAGCCAGTTCGGCCAGCTCGGCGGTGGGTACGCGAGCGGTAAAGCCTTCGATGCTGTAGTTGCTCGCATGCACGCGCATGATCAAGCCGCTGCGTGGGCTGATCGCTGCTTCGTAGTCGCGGGCGTGGGTGCGGTTGGTGGTGCCGACTTCATGCAGGCGCACGCCGGCGCGGGCCATGATGTCGGGGATGCGGAACGCGCCGCCGATTTCGATCAGTTCGCCGCGCGAGATGATGCTTTCCTTGCGCGCGCCCAGGCTGTTGAGGGTCAGCAGCACCGCAGCGGCATTGTTGTTGACCACGGTGACGGCTTCGGCGCCGGTCAGTTCGCGGATCAGGCCTTCGATCAGATCATCGCGATCTCCCCGCTTGCCGCTGGCCAGATCGAATTCCAGATTGAGCGGGTAACGTGCGGCCATTTGCACCGCTTCGATGGCCTCTTCGGGCAGCAAGGCGCGGCCGAGGTTGGTGTGCAGCACCGTGCCGGTCAGGTTGAACACCCGCCGCACGTTGCTGCGCTGTTGCTGGGCCAGGCGCTCGCCAACGCGGCCGGCGAGCACTTCGGGGCTGATTTCAATGGCAGACAGTTGACCTTGCAACACGCTGAGCCGCAGCTCATCAAGCAACTGCCGCAAGCCGCTCAGCAACGCCTCACGACCATAACGCTCGGCCAGCGGCAGACAGGCCGGGTGACGCAACAAACCATCAATGGAAGGCAACCGCAGGGCAACACTCGAAGACATCAGCCACTCCCGAAAACAAGACTCTCCGGCATGACCTGACGCAACGCGTCTAAATACAGCACACCGGCCCCCAATTGTGGGAGCGGGCTTGCTCGCGAATGCGGTGAGTCAGCCACAAATGATCTGACTGACACGGCCCCTTCGGGAGCAAACCCCTCTCACAGGTTTTTCAGGAGTGTAGACGCTCTGGTCATTCGTCTCCCGGCGCCAGCATCAGATTCGGTGCCAGACGCTGAATACCGTCCTGCGCCAGACGCATGTCGAGCAGCAGGCTGCCGAGATCTGCCGACAACGCTTCGTCTTTGGCATTTACAATGTCATGAAAAAACTATCCACGGATAAATGCGTTATTTCAAATTACAAACAACCTTTCAGCCGTATAGTTTTAAATCACTCAACTCTCTAAACTCATCACTTTGCTCATCCATCAAAGAAAGAACTTCTTCTTTGCTGAAAGGGACAATTGCTTTATTGGTGAAGTTCATGAGACTCGAAAAATTAGCAATTAAAAACTGCGCAAGATGCCGGGGCACACCATAGTTCTGTAGCTCGATAATTCTCGAGTCAGTAGTGCCATACTCTAAAAATTCCGACCAATTTGGCCCGGCACCTTCCGCCCCGAAACGAGCCTCCAACAAATTGTTGTAGTTCTCAAAATAACTTCTTATCTTAAACCTTATGAAATTATCAATATCAGAGATCAAACCATTAATTACTATATTCAATTGACGCTTGTCGTTTTTATTGAATGGCTCCATTCTATCTACAACCCAAACCTCGCCTTTTTTCTCATGATATTCAAGAGCGCCTTGTATCATATAATGCAGAGGCTTGGTGTTAGCCCAGTCAGCGATTAATACCGCGTAATACTTTAAGGTATCTCTGGACCGGTACAGAGGAGTTCTCCCGGAAGACTCCTCCATTTCCCAATTATAGAGAGCACTGAGCGTATTCAATGCTAAAAGCGCTGTATCATAATTTATATCCGCCGATAGAATCGACTTTATATTTGGATCGCAAAAAATTCTATTTTGATACTCAGCTTTAATTCCTGAAGATGCCTCTAGTATTTTTTCGGGAACCGAATTCGACAAGCTTTTCTGCCGTAAAACAGCTTGCGCTGTTTGTGCACTTGAAATCATATTAGAACGAAGAACAGAGTCCTCCCCCCTTATCTCATGTATCAATGCGATATTGGCATAATGTTTCCATATTCTAACCTGATCAGCCGCAGGTGCTTTTGTGCTAAAGTCCTTGCCGGAAAGTGCTGACTCAATATTTTTAAAAAAATTTCCTTTCCCGGATATAAGCTGCGGCTCAAGTTTTTTTATGTCTTTTCTTCTCACAACATTTAAATCTATCTCAGGTCTATCCCACCTATTTTTTCTTTTTTCAGCCCTAGTGCATATTATATTCCCCGACAACTCCTTGGTTAATCGACCAGCTCGACCGCACAAATTCCAAAAATCAATATCGCTAAATTTTGTAAGACCAATAGCATTACTCAATATAAATATATTCTTTGCAGGAAGATTGACTCCCTCAAGAAGAGTAGAGGTACAAAAAATATAATCAATTTTTCTATTTTCAAAGAGCCACTCAATCCGCTCTCTTATTCTCTGAGGCAAATTTCCAAAATGAAATGCCACACCCTTTTTTAGACAGTCGATTAAATAGTATTTTTTATGAAGATGCTCTTCTATCAGACTGATAACCTCATCTACTTCCTTGTTCTTTTTCTGTGGAAGATTTGCTGCAAAATCCAGCGCGAGACCAATAGTATCAGACTTAGAATTGCAATAAATAATACTCTTCTCCCCTCCAGAAAGCTTTCTAATCCAGTAGTTAAGACTTACATCTTCAAAACTCAAATCAATCGATAATTCGACACCTGAATCAGAAAGAAGAAGACTTTTCTTTTCGACCAAATCAAGAAACTATCTATTCTGAGAAACTGGTGAGCTTTTAATGCAAAGCGACTCATCAGAACTTTTTTCGAATAGCTTTAAGAAAATATCGGGGTTTGGAATATTGGGCGATGCAAAATACAACTTTACACTCTTACGCTCAGCCTGCAAAACCGCGTGATAGTAGAGTGGGCTTCGCGTATCTTTTTCTGAAACTATTTTGTGAGCCTCATCAACAAAGAGATAATCAATCTTCGGATTGTCTGACTCAGAAAGGTAAGAAATCAATCGCTCCGGCGTAAAGATAAATATAAATCGAGTGCTTTCATTTTTGAATGCACTAGGAATGATGGGGTGAGTGAGCACCTTATACTGGGAGTACTGAGAGAACTCAGATTTTATTTGATTAGCAGCCTGATTGATCAGCGCCCTAGTTGGTACAAGGAGAGCGACATTGTCAGTACCTCTATGCTCCTCAATAAGATGATGTATAAAAGCCTTAATTATGAAAGACTTTCCTATTGATGTCGGACCAGAAAAACTGTAGTGGTTATTCTTTTTTAAATTTTCATAAATTTCGTACTGAGAGTCTGTAAAGGTGTGTTCGCTATTTGGTATTGCGTGAAACACCTCCTTTATTATTCGCTCAAACACCACTTCTCTAGGCGAGCGTATCTGTTGACTAGATGCATCCTCTAGGAATTTTAATGCAGGAAAATTCCCCAATCTAACTAGAATGGGCTTCGCAAAACTTAAAAACGTGGAGTCCTCCCAGTTTGTTTCAGATAAAAGGCTAACAATTTTGTATGCTTTGTTTTTAGCTTCAGGGTCGGAAGATCGAGATAATATATCTGAAAATCTCAGCGCATCAGTTAGCTCCTTGGGTTCAAGATCAGATTCTGGTAGCTCAAAAAACCTATGTGCTGATAGCAGCTCTAGTTTAACCAGAAGTTCTTTAAAGTAATCATCCCCTAACGCTTGCTGCGAAAGCTCATCAAACAGTCTCATCTAGTAATCTCCCTCTGGATCTCTCCCCTATGCTTTATAAGATCTGTAAATGGCAGTACATAAATATAAAAATGATGCCCAACGAGATCAAATTCGTTTATTTTGCTCTCGATATGCGCAAGACGGCTTGCTATTTCACTTTTTATCTGAATTTGAATTTTTTTTCTAAAATCAGAATTTGAAAGTTTCTTATCATCATCATGAATTGTAATTTCATAAGCAACAAAAACGCCAAATGCGTCATCCACCTCAAAAGTATTCACGCGCTTAGGATAGATAATGCTTTTGATAAATGCCTTTTCATCATCGCTGAACGTCTCTTTTTCTAAATGATCACTGATAAGACCTTTCTCATACGGCAGCCCGCTTTTTTCCGCACCTTTAGAATTTATCTCATTCTTAAATTCGTACACTGATTTAAATGCGTGACTAAGAGCCGTAGTAAGTTCCGTCTCTGTTTTTGATTCGCCAAAAATTATCTGAAAATCACCGTCAGGAAGCCTTATAAAATGGACACCATCCGCTCCATTCACATACTGACTTGTAGAGGTTTTTAACTCTAGCTTTGAAAGAATTTTGGGAGCTTTTAGATGCGACTCTAAAAAACAATATAGCAAAAGCTCGCCCAACTCCCCTTTATTCTGGAGGTGATCTAGAAATTTGTCTCTCGCCTTTCGAGAAAGCATTCCTGGCTTACCGCGATATTCCTCTCTCACCTTTCGTGACAATGAATAATTTATAAGCGGGTCGATTAGACTACATTGCAATGTAGAATAATTGAATTCATTTGCATTTATCTTTAACGAAAAAATATCAATCGTGTTTTTACTAATCTTGTGACTCTCTAGGTGATCAAACCCATCGAGAAAGTCACTACTTTCTAGGCTCAAATCCATTTCGAATGCTCAAATCCATGGGAGTGCTAATAGCATATGATTTGGGAAGCTATGCCCTGGCTGAGTGGCAGCATGCCATCATCGAAATTATTTTCCAAGCTTTCTGCTACGACATCACCTAGAGGCATGATCTTCATGGTGCCTAGATTTATATTGCTCCTCTTTTTCTGCATGGCTAACACTTACATCTCTTCTTCATCGCAAATTTTGCTTATGTATCCGCATCCGAGGGGGCAAGCATCAGATTCGGTGCCAGACGCTGAAAACCGTCCTGCGCCAGACGCATGTCGAGCAGCAGGCTGCCGAGATCCGCCGACAACGCTTCGCCTTCGGCATCGTTCTCCAGATACACCAGTTTCAGGTAGCTGTTGCAGCCCGGGCAGACCTCCGCGCGAATCGGCGCCTGATTGGCGGCGTGGCGATCGTCCTCCAGGCTCAGGTAATCGAGGCCTTTGCTCGACTCGCAATACACGCACTTGACCCGCACCACGTGCCATTCGCAGGCGCACAGCGAACACACCAGATAGCGCAGGCCGTTGTGTTTGCCGCGATGGCGGATCACCCCGGCCATCGCCGGCGAACCGCAGCCCGGGCACTGGCTGAGGCTGTCGCCGGGTTTCAGTTGCAGGTTCGCTGCGCTGAGCAGCCAGTGGCTCCACGCCGCTTGCAGGCCGGCGCCGAGAAACGGCACCAGCGCCGCCGGCACCATTGAATACTGGCCGCTGACCAGCGCCACCGCCCACGCACGCAACTGGCCGGCACTGGCCTCCCGCAGCGTGGCCAACGCGTCGAGCACCGCCGGCTGTTCCGATGGCACATAGCGTTGCAGCAAAGCATCCAGATACGCCTGCCAGCCGTCCTCGCGCACCAGCGTATCGGCGGCAAATGGCGGCAGGCCGTGGCGCTGACAGACTTCAAGGCGTTGCGCGTCGATTGGCACCGTCAAGGGCGGCTCGTCCATCACCTGCTGCTGAGCCCGGCACAATCCGGCGATCAGTCGCAGGTAATCGGCCAGCGGATGCCCTTCGGCCAATTGCTCCAGACGCTGGGCGCGCAAAATAAACAGGTTGTGCGGTGGCAGGTACAGAAACGGCGGCGAGCTGGCCGCCGCTTCGATTTCCCCGGGTTCAAGAATGGTTGCCAAAGGTCAGCCCTTTTTGGTGATCGGTCGCTCCGGCACGTCCGGATTGCGTTCATCGCGAGTGATGTCGCGATACCAGAGTTCGTGGTGCTTCTTCGCCCAGGCGCGGCTGACCCAGCCATGCAGCATTGCGTCCACCGAACCCTTGATCCACAGTCCGGCGTAGATGTGAACAATGATGCTGAGGATCAGCACAAACCCGGCCAGCGCATGCAGGAGCATGGCCCAGCGGATCACAGTGATGCCGAAGTACGCACTGAAATACGCACGCCAGATCACCAGCCCGGTGAACAGCAAACCGAGCATGCACAGCAGTAAAGTCCAGAACAGCATCTTCTGCCCGGCGTTGTACTTGCCCACCGGCGGGACGCTCTCTTCGTCGTTGACCAACACCCGATCGATGCGGCGCATCCACTTCCAGTCGTTGTCGATGAAGAAGTTCGCGCGCCAGAAGCGGAACACCAGGCCGAGGAACAACACGAACATCAGCACGCCCATGAACGGGTGCAGAATCCGCGTCCACGGCCCGCCGCCGAACAGGTTGGTCAGCCAGAACATCGATGGATGAAACAACGCCAGCCCGGACAGCCCGGCCATGAAGAACAGAATCGCCACCAGCCAGTGATTGGTGCGCTGGTTGGCGGTGTAGCGCAGGATCGTCTTGTTGCTCATGGCCGGTCCTCCCCGCGTGGATCGAAGGTGTGCACCGCCGGATCGACAACATGCACCGAGGTATCGGGCGGCGTCGGATGGTCATCCTCTTCGGTACGGTTCGGCCCGATGCGCACGTAGTGGAAGAACCCGGCCAGCACCGCCGCGCCCATCGCCAGCAGGCCGAGCGGTTTGCTGATGCCTTTCCACAGGCCCACCAGCGGACTGATGGCCGGCGCATCCGGCAACCCGGCGTAGATCTTCGGCGTGTCGGCGTGGTGCAACACGTACATCACATGAGTGCCGCCGACGCCTTCCGGGTCGTACAGACCGGCGTTGTCGAAGCCACGGCTTTTCAGGTCGACGATGCGTTCGGCGGCGTGTTCCTTCATGTCTTCCTTGCTGCCGAAGACGATGGCCCCGGTCGGACAGGTTTTCACGCACGCCGGTTCCAGCCCTACCGCGACGCGGTCAGAACACAAGGTGCACTTATAAGCCTTGTGATCCTTCTGCGAAATCCGCGGAATATTGAACGGGCAACCGGTGATGCAATAGCCGCAACCGATGCAGTGATCCTGATCGAAATCGACGATGCCGTTGGCGTGCTTGATGATCGCCCCGGGACTTGGGCATGCCGCGAGGCACCCCGGTTCGGCGCAATGCATGCAGCCGTCCTTGCGGATCAGCCACTCCAGGTTGCCGGCGTCGGTTTCGTGTTCGGTGAAGCGCATCAGGGTCCAGGTTTCTGCGCTCAGGTCTTGCGGGTTGTCGTAGGTGCCGTGGTTGTGGCCGACCTCGTCGCGCAGCTCGTTCCATTCCGAGCAGGCGACCTGGCAGGCCTTGCAGCCGATGCATTTGGTGGTGTCGATCAGCTTGGCGACTTCCTGCTGATTTCTCACCGAGGGCGGCACCGTGGTGGTGGCCGAGCGGGCAATGATGTCTTGGCTGGCCATTTACAGTTTCTCCACGTTGACCAGGAATGACTTGGATTCCGGGGTCTGGGTGTTGCCATCGCCGAGGAACGGCACCAGGGTGTTGGTCAGGTAGCCGTGACGCGTCTGACCGGTGAATCCCCAGTGCAGCGGGATGCCGATCTGATGCACCACCTGGCCGTTGACCTGCAGCGGCCGGATGCGTTTGGTCACCACCGCCACCGCCTCGATGAACCCGCGCTTGCAGCTGACCCGCACCCGATCTCCGGCCGCGATGCCCTTCTCCTTCGCCAGCACTTCGCCGATTTCGACGAACTGCTCGGGCTGGGCAATCGCATTCAACTTGCAATGCTTGCTCCAGAAGTGGAAGTGCTCGGTCAGCCGGTAACTGGTGCCGGCGTACGGGAAGTCCTTGGCTTCGCCGAGGCTTTCCCAGACCGAATCGAAGATCCGCGCCGCCGGGTTGCTGGTGGCTTTCTTGTTTTGCGGGTGCAGCGGGTTGATGCCGATCGGCGTTTCGAACGGCTCGTAATGCTCGGGGAATGGCCCCTCGTTCATCTTGTCGACGGCGAAAAACCGCGCCACGCCTTCGGGGTTCATGATGAACGGGTTCATCCCGGCTTCCGGCGGCACATCGGCCTTGTAGTCCGGCACATCGGTGCCGCCCCAGGCCTTGCCGTTCCACCATACGAGGCGCTTTTTCGGATCCCACGGTTTGCCCGAGACATCCGCCGAAGCGCGGTTATAGAGAATCCTCCGGTTGGCCGGCCACGCCCAGGCCCAGCCCAGATGCTGGTGCATGCCATACGGGTCGGCGTTGTCGCGCCGGGCCATCTGGTTACCGGCCTCGGTCCAGCTGCCGGCGAAGATCCAGCAGCCGGAGGCGGTGCTGCCGTCATCCTTGAGCTGAGCGAACGCGGCCAGTTGCGAGCCGGCCTTGACCGTCGCACCGCTGGCGTCGGTAAAGTCGGCCATGGCGCTGCCGTTGATTTCCTTGGCCAGTTCCTCCGGCGAAGGCTCGTCCGGGATCTTGTACGGCCACGACAGTTTCAGCAGCGGATCGGCGAACTTGCCGCCCTCGGCCTGATAACGCTTGCGCAGGCGCAGGAACAATTCGCTCATGATGCGGATATCGGTCTGCGCTTCGCCCGGGCCGTCGGCGCCTTTCCAGTGCCATTGCAGCCAACGGCTGCTGTTGACCAGCGAGCCGTCCTCCTCGGCAAAGCAGGTGGTCGGCAGGCGAATCACTTCGGTCTGGATCTCGGCACTTTTCACGTCGTTGTATGGCCCGACGTTGTGCCAGAACTCCGAGGTCTCGGTGGCCAGCGGATCCATCACCACCAGCCACTTGAGCTTGGCCAGCGCGCCCATCACCCGGTTCTTGTCGGGCAACGCGGCGATCGGGTTGAAGCCTTGGCACATGTAGCCGTTGACCTTGCCCTGACTCATCAGGTCGAACATCTTCAGAACGTCGTAGTTGGGGATGTCGAGTTTCGGCAGATAGTCGTAATTCCAGTTGTTCTCCAGCGTGGCGTTGGCGCCGTACCACGACTTCATCAGGCTGACGTGGAATTTGCTGTAGTTCTGCCAGTAGGACAGTTGCCCCGGACGCAACGGCATTTGCGTACGTTTTTTGATAAAGGCGTTGTAGTCCTGCTCGCCATCGCTGCCCAGGGTCAGATAACCCGGCAACGAGTTGGACAGCAACCCGAGGTCGGTCAGGCCCTGAATGTTCGAGTGCCCGCGCAAGGCATTGACGCCACCGCCGGGCATGCCGACGTTGCCCAGCAGCAGTTGCACCATCGCCGCGCTGCGGATGATCTGTGCGCCGATCGAATGCTGCGTCCAGCCGAGCGCATAGAGAATGGTCATGGTCTTGCCGGGCGTGGAGCACGTGGCAATCTCATCCCAGATTTTCTGCATGGCATCGACCGGCATGCCGCAGATCTGGCTCGCCAGATCAATGTTGTAGCGGCTGTAATGCTGCTTCATCAATTGATAGACGCACTGCGGATCCTGCAGGGTCGGGTCGACCTTGACGAAGCCATCCTCACCCAGCTCGTAACCCCAGCCGGATTTGTCGGTGTAGCTGCGCTTGGCTGCGTCGTAGCCGCTGAAGATGCCGTCTTCAAAGCCATAGCCGGCTTTGACGATGAACGAGACGTCGGTGTAATTGCGCACGTATTCGTGCTGGATCTTGTCCTGGGTCAGCAGGTAATTGATCAACCCGCCCATGAAGGCGATGTCGGTACCGGTGCGGATCGGCGCGTAATAGTCGGCCACCGAAGCGGTCCGGGTAAAACGCGGGTCGACCACGATCAACCGGGCAGCGTTATGCGCCTTGGCCTCGGTCACCCATTTGAAGCCGCACGGATGCGCTTCTGCTGCGTTGCCGCCCATCACCAGGATCAGATTCGCGTTGGCGATATCGGTCCAGGTATTGGTCATGGCACCACGGCCGTACGTCGGGGCAAGACTTGCCACCGTCGGGCCGTGTCAGACACGCGCCTGGTTATCGAACCCCAGCATGCCGAGACTGCGAATCACCTTCTGGGTGATGTAGCCCGCTTCGTTGGACGCTGCGGACGCGGCGAGGAATCCGGTGGTCAGCCAGCGATTGACCGTTTGCCCGCTGTCGTTCTTCTCGATGAAGTTGGCGTCGCGGTCGGCCTTCATCAGGTCGGCGATGCGATCCAGCGCTTCATCCCAGCTGATCCGGGTCCATTCGCTGCTGCCGGGCTTGCGCGTTTGCGGATACAGCAGACGGCCCGGGCTGTGAATGAAGTCCAGCAGGCCTGCGCCTTTTGGACACAGGGTGCCGCGGTTGACCGGGTGGTCGGCGTCGCCCTCGATGTGGATGATGTTTTGCGCGACGTTCTTCGCGGCATCGCCCTGGCTGTACATGATCAACCCGCAACCGACCGAGCAATACGGGCAGGTGTTGCGGGTTTCATGGGTGTGGGCAAGCTTGAAGTGACGCACCTGCTCGGCGAAGGCCGGCGTCGGGGCCATGCCCAACGCGCCCAGGCTAGAGCCTGCAAGGCCGATACCGGCGACCTTGAAGAATTGACGACGGCTGAGATCCATCGTGCACTCCTGATCAGGTGGAACCCGGTACTTGAGCCGGGCTTTTTCTGGACAAACACGGTTACGGCAGAATGACTGCCGGTTTTTTCACTGTAGACAATGACCACACACTCTGTGTGAAAACCGACCGTCGGCGACAATCGGTCATGCCCTGGAAAACCTGTGGGAGCGAGCCTGCTCGCGAAGAGGCCCTGTCAGTTGAGACAAATATTGACTGACACACCGCCTTCGCGAGCAGGCTCGCTCCCACAGGTTTTGTGTATCCCCCAACTGTCATGGGTTTATCATGACGCCCCTGAACAACCCGCCTTCACGAGACCGCGCATGACTTTCGATTTTGATCAGGTATTCGACCGCCACAACACCGGCAGCACCAAGTGGAGCCGCTACCCGGCCGATGTGTTGCCGATGTGGGTCGCTGATATGGATTTCGCCGCGCCTCCGGTGATCATCGAGGCGTTGCAGCAGCGTCTGTTGCACCCGTTGGTGGGTTACAGCGTGGCGCAGGACAATCTGCGTGAAGCCATCGTCGCCGACCTGTGGAACAAGTTCGCCTGGAAGGTCAAACCACAGGAACTGATTTTCCTGCCCGGGGTTGAATCCGGTTTCAACATGGCTTTGAAAGCCTTGGTGCAGCCGCAGCAGAATGTCGTGGTGCAGGTACCGAACTACCCGCCGCTGCGGCATGCGCCGGGGCATTGGAGCCTGAACAAGGTCGAGCTGGAGTTTGTCGCCCAGGCCAATGGCACTTACGCCACGCCGCTGGACACCCTGCGCGAATCGCTGAACGGTGGCGGCGCCCTGCTCCTGAGCAACCCGCACAATCCGATCGGCAAAGTGTTTGCTCGTGAAGAGCTGCAAGCCGTGGCCGACATCTGTGCGGCACAGGACGCCTGGATCATCTCCGACGAGATCCACGCCGAGCTGTGCTTCGACGGCCGCGTACATGTTCCGACCGCCTCCCTCAGTCCGGAAATCGCCAAGCGCACCATCACCCTGATGTCCGCCAGCAAGGCCTACAACATCGCCGGCCTCAAAACCTCGTTCATGATCATCCAGGACGCCGCCCTGCGCGAGCGCGTCAACCATGCACGTTGTGGCATGGTCGATAGCGTCAATCCGTTGGGCATGGAAGCCACCCGCATCGCCTACAGCGAAGGCGCGCCGTGGCTGGCCGAACTGAAAACCTATCTGCAGGCCAACCGCGACTGGCTGGTGGACGCGGTGCGCAGCCGCTTGCCGGGCGTGACCATCAATGTGCCGCAAGGGACGTATCTGGCGTGGCTCGATTGCTCGGCGCTGGAGCTGGACAATCCTCAGCAGTTCTTCCTCGAACAGGCCAAGGTCGGTCTGAGCGCCGGGTTGGATTTCGGTGATCAACACCAACAGTTCGTGCGCCTGAACTTCGGCTGCCCACGGTCGTTGCTGGAAGAAGGCATCGCTCGCATGGAGCGCGCCCTGAACAACCGCAATACCTGAAAACACCACCAATCTGTAGGAGTGAGCCTGCTCGCGATAGCTGACTGACATTCAACATCAATGTCGGCTGATACACCGCCATCGCGAGCAGGCTCACTCCTACAATGGTTTTGTGGTCATCCAAAATCCGATCGAACTCACGGCAAACCGTCCGGGTCAACCGCCCATACCTGCCCTGAGACCTCGGAGATTTGTGATGACCGATTACCCAAAACCACCCTTCCCCACACAAGCTCAAGCCGTGCCGGGTTTGCAAAGCAAAATGCAGCCCTACCCCGATTGCGGCGAACAAAGCTACGTCGGTTCCGGGCGGCTGGCCGGCAAGATTGCGCTGATTACCGGTGCCGACAGCGGCATCGGTCGCGCGGTGGCGATTGCCTTCGCCCGTGAAGGCGCCGATGTGGTCGTGGCTTATCTGAATGAACATGACGACGCCAAAGAAACCGCACGCTGGGTTGAACAGGCAGGCCGCCAGTGCCTGTTGCTGTCCGGCGACCTCGCGCACAAGGCCCATTGCCAGGAACTGGTAGACAAGACCGTCGAACGCTTCGGGCGCATCGACATTCTGGTCAACAACGCTGCGTTCCAGATGACCCACGAGACCTTCGAAGAAATCCCCGATGACGAATGGGTGATGACCTTCGACGTCAACATCACCGCAATTTTCCGCCTGTGTCAGGCGGCGATCAAACACATGCGCCCCGGTGCGTCGATCATCAACACCAGCTCGATCAACTCCGACATGCCCAAACCGACCCTGCTCGCCTATGCCACCACCAAAGGCGCAATTGCCAACTTCACCGGCGGGCTGGCGCAGATACTCGGGCCGAAAGAAATCCGCGTGAACTGCGTGGCCCCCGGACCGATCTGGACGCCGCTGATCGTCTCGACCATGCCCGATGAAGAAGTACAGAATTTCGGCAGCGAAACCCCGCTCGGTCGCCCCGGACAACCGGTGGAAGTGGCGCCGATCTATGTGCTGCTGGCCTCTGATGAAGCCAGTTACATCACCGGTCAGCGCTATGGCGTCACCGGCGGCAAGCCGATGTTGTAAGCCTCATGAGCTTTGTCATATGGGTCGCGGTGCTGGGCGCCGTCTTGCTGACCCTTGCGCTGACCTCGTCCTACCTGCGCTGGATGCCGGTCACCACCTCGGCCGTGTGCCTGTTGTTGGGGATTGGCATCGGCCCGAGCGGTCTGGATTTGCTGAAGCTGTCACTGGAAAACGCTTCCGTATGGATGGAACACCTTACGGAAGTGGCGGTGCTGTTTTCGCTGTTTGTCTGCGGCCTCAAGCTGCGTTTGCCACTGCGCGACAAGCGCTGGCGGATTGCTTTCGGGCTGGCCGGCCCGGTGATGGTGTTGACCATCGCCGGGGTCAGCGTATTGCTGCATTGGGGCCTGCAACTGCCTTGGGGACCGTCGCTGCTGATCGGCGCGATTCTCGCACCGACCGACCCGGTGCTGGCCGCGCTGGTACAGGTCAACGACGCACGGGATGTCGACAGCGTGCGCTTTGGTCTTTCCGGTGAAGCCGGACTGAACGACGGGATCGCGTTCCCGTTCGTGATTCTCGGCTTGCTGCTGGTGCAGGCCGATGCTCATCCCGGCGCGCTGACCGATTGGGTGCTGCACGGTTTGCTCTGGGCGGTGCCGGTCGGCTTGCTCACCGGTTACTGGATGGGCCGCGGCATCGGTCGGTTGACGCTGTCGTTGCGCATCCGCAACGACGACAGCACCCTGAGCCCGAATGATTATCTGGCGCTGTCGCTGATTGCTCTGGCTTATGTCGGCGCAGATGCGATTGGCGGTTATGGTTTTCTGTCGGTATTCGCCGCCGGCCTCGGCTTGCGTCAGGAAGAAGTCAAATCCACCGGCGCCAGCCAGCCGCCCGCCGAACATCTGGTGCAACCGGTGGTGGGCCATCAGAACGTCGAGCCGCAGCACGCGGTACACGGTGATACCGAACGCCTGGAAAGCAGTCAGGTCGCTGCCGGGATCATGATGGGCGACATGCTCTCCTTCGGCAGTCTGGTGGAACGGGCCATGGAAGTGTTTCTGGTGACCCTGCTCGGCGTGGTGCTGGTGCCGCATTGGGACTGGCGGGCATTGGTCATTGGCGCAGTGCTGTTCTGCGTGGTGCGCCCGCTCTGCGTTGCACTGATGCCATGGGGCACCTTGCTTGACGGTGGCCAGCGCCTGTTGATCGGCTGGTTCGGCATCCGCGGGATCGGCAGCCTGTTCTATCTGTTTTATGCCTTGAACCACGGCCTGAGTCCTTCGGTCGCGGCGTTGTGCACCAACATCACCCTGTCCGTGGTGGCACTGAGCATTTTGCTGCATGGCATCAGCACCCAGCCACTGCTGGCGCGCTACGAACAACGGCAAAAACGAAAAAACTGATTTTTCCGGCGGAAATATCTTGGGCAATCCATCGAAGTTTTTTCTGTAAATAAATGGATCCCTCTGCAGATTCCGGCAGTCACAACCATAACCCCTCGCTGTAAGCACTCGGCGGGGTCCGGCAGGTTCGGTTCCCCTGCGGCTTGCAGCCCATGAAAAGGAATCTTTGGATAACAAGGTCACGGTCATGAAAGAATGCTCGACTCCGGCACAAATCAAGGCTTGCAGGGCTTTGGCCCTGGAACGCAATCGTCAACTGTTCGAAGACGCCCACGCCCTCAACCGCGCCGCTTACGAGCTGCTGGAGGCGGACAATCTGGACCTTGAGCAGTTTGAGCACTATCGAGCCATGCGCCGCAAAGCCGATGCGAAGTTCGCCGAAGCCATCGATCACTTGTGCGTCCTCAACGAGGACTTCCCGCCGATTCCGATGTCGCCGCATCACTCGCAGGAGTTGCGCCGGCAGCTTGAAACCGTCGAATAAAGCGCACAAGAAAAAGCCCGGCTGCGAAGTCCGGGCTTTTTCTTTGGGCGGCGTTCAGCCGCCGGGGTTGGTCACCTGAATGAACACCGCGTAAGCCCCGAGCAGGATCCAGAACGTGGCGAAAATCCACGGCGTGCGCACCGAAAACAATAGCGACTTGCGATAGCCCTTATGGCTGGATTCCATTTCACTGAACAGCGGCGACTCGTCGTACGCCATGCCCATGATCGGCTCGCTGCGCAACAACTCGCTCTGTTTGTAGTGCCAGTGATCGATGATGTCGTACGCGGCACGAATCCCCGGCCAGGCATTGAGCGAACTGAGCAGTCCGAGCAGTGCGAGGAACGGCGGCACCACCAGCGTAAACAGCTTGCCCCACTCGGGGTTGAGGTTGGCCATGCACGAGGCAAAGGCAATCACCAGAAACGACTGCGCCGCCAGATAGGCGTCAGTGCGGTTGGCGAGGATGCTGGTTTCATACTGGATTTCCTTGCGATAGAAATCCAGCCGTTCCTTGGGTGAGCCGAACATCTTGGCGTCGTGTTCGGTCAGGTGCTCTTCTGCGGTGGGCTGGGTCAGTATGCGAGGCAAGGGACGCGCACTCCATGGCGGGGAAACCTTTTAGAAGGCCCACGCCACGGACAAGTTCAGGCGGATTCATTTCATCGACTGAGCGATGATTTCCACCAGATTGAGTTGGGTGAACGGCTTGGGCAGACGCGGCAACTTCGCGGCAAACCCCTCCAGTCGTTCGGCGTAACCAGTGGCGAGGATGATCGGCAGATCCGGTTTGAGCAGACGTACTGCATGGGCCAGTTGCGCGCCGCTCATCTGTGGCATGGCCATGTCGGTGATCATCAGGTCGATGACTTCACCCTGCTCGAACAGCTTCAGCGCCTTGGTACCGGATGTCGCGCTGATCACACGATGGCCAAGATCTTCGAGCAGCAGCGTGGTGCTGGTCATCACCAGCGAGTCGTCGTCGACCACCAGCACGCTGAGGCGTGGCACCAGAACCGCTTCGACCGCCGGATAAAAGGTTTTTGCCGTCACGCTGGCTACCGCCACCGGTATCCATAGTTCAGCGGTGGTGCCACGGCCCTTTTCACTCTTGAGGATGAAGCGGCCGCCGAGTTGTTCGATAAAGCCATGCACCATTGACAAGCCCAATCCGGTGCCCTTGCCCACGCCCTTGGTGGTGAAAAACGGATCTCTGGCCGAACCCAGCGTGGTTTCGTCCATGCCTTCACCCGTGTCGATCACGCTCAGGCACACATAGCGCCCAGCGGCCATTGAAGAGTGGCTTTGCTCAAGCACCACTTCCGGCTGCGCGGTAATGGTCAGGCTGCCCCCGTCCCCCATCGCGTCGCGGGCGTTGGTCGCCAGATTGAGCAGCGCCAGTTCCAGTTGGTTGCTGTCCGCCAGCACCGGTTGCAGATCCTCGGGAAACCGCGTTTCGATACGAATCCCCGGTCCAATCGAACTGCGCAGCAGCCCGGTGATGCCTTGCACCAGTTGCGGAATATCGACCGGTTCGGTCTTGAGTTCCTGCCGTCGGGCAAAGGCCAGCATGCGCTGGGTCAGCGACACGCCACGCAGCGCGCCTTGAGTGGCGTTTTCCAGCAGCCGACTGTTTTTCGGGTCTTCACCGATGCGCTTCTGAAGAATCTCCAGATTGCCGAGAATCACCGTCAGCAAATTGTTGAAGTCATGGGCGATGCCGCCGCTGAGCTGACCGATGGCCTGCATCTTCTGTGCCTGGAACAGCGCTTCACGGGTTTTCTCCAGGGCCAGTTGCGACTCATGGGCTTCGGTGACATCGCGGGTGATCTTGGCAAACCCGAGCAGCGTGCCGGTTTCGCCGCGAATGGCATCGACCACCACGTGGGCCAGAAACCGCGTGCCATCCTTGCGCATGCGCCAGCTCTTGTTTTCGAAACGACCCTCGCGGGTAGCAATCTCCAGCGCCCGTTGCGGTTCGCCGGCGATGCGGTCTTCAGGGGTGTAGAAAATCGAAAAATGCTGGCCGATGATTTCTTCCGGCTTGTACCCCTTGATCCGCTGGGCGCCCTGATTCCAGTTGCTCACGCGACCTTCGGGGCTGAGCATGTAGATCGCATAATCGGTGACACCCTGCACCAACAGGCGGAACTGCTGCTCGCTTTGCCTGAGGGTTTCCTCGGCCATCTTGCGATCAGTCAGGTCGCGGGTGATCTTGGCGTAGCCGAGCAGTTTGCCGTTGGGATCGATGATCGGATCGATGACCACGTGACACCAGAAGTTGGTGCCATCCTTGCGCACCCGCCAGCCCTCGCCTTCGAATCGTCCTTCGTGCAGCGCGGTGTCGAGCGCGCGTTGCGGCAGGCCCGCCGCACGATCAACGGCGGTATAGAAGCGCGAGAAATGCTCGCCGAGAATCTCCGCCTCTTCGTAGCCCTTGAAGCGTTTGGCACCGGAGTTCCAGCTGGTGATGATGCCGTCCGGGTCGATCATGTAAATCGCATAATCGACCACCGCATCGATCAGCAGACGGAAACGCATCTCCTCGATCGCGGCAGTTTTGCTCGGGTTGTCACTCATCAGGTTCACCGCTGGTTTTCATTAGCGCAAGTATGCGGCAATCCAGCGCCATGGGAAGGTGCAAACGCGCTTCAATTCACGCTTTGATCTGAGGCCGGGTCTGTACCGAGCGCCCACCAGCGCGGCAACAGTTGCTGAATGCGCGGTTCGGCGAAGCGGTCATCGATCAGCATCACCACGCCGCGATCCTGCCGCGTGCGGATTACTCGCCCGGCGGCCTGCACCACTTTCTGCACACCCGGATACAGATAGGTGTAATCGTAACCGGCACCGAAAATCGCCGCCATACGCCGTTTCAACTGTTCGTTGACCGGGTTGAGCTGGGCCAGCCCCAGGGTCGCAATGAACGCGCCGATCAGCCGTGCGCCGGGCAGGTCGATGCCCTCGCCGAACGCACCGCCCAACACGGCGAAGCCGATGCCCTGGCTGTCGGCGGTGAACTGATCGAGAAATACCTGACGCTGCCCTTCAGCCATGCCCCGGGATTGCTGCCACAGATTGATCTGCGGATGGCGTTCGGCAAGCAGGGTCAGCACCTGTTGCAGGTAATCGAAGCTGCTGAAGAACGCCAGGTAATTGCCCGGGCGCTCGCTGAACTGGCGGGCGATCAGCTCGACGATCGGTTCCAGCGACGCCTGCCGATGATTGAAGCGCGTGGAAATGCGGCTGACGATCTGCACCTGCAACTGATCGGCGCTGAACGGCGATTCGACGTCGATGCATACCGTGTCGGCGGGCGTACCGAGCAGGTCGGCGTAATAGCGCCGCGGGCTCAGCGTTGCGGAAAACAGCACGCTGCTGCGCGCCGCTTTCAGGCGCGGGCCGATGAACGCTGCCGGCACCACATTGCGCAGGCACAGCTGCGACAGCGGCCGTTTGCGCTCGAGGTCACGTTTGCTGATGTCAAACAGGTAATGCTCGTCGAACAGCTCCGCTACCCGGCCGAACTGCAGCATGTCGAAGTAGAAGGTTTGCAGCGCGCTGTCGAGTCCCTGCGGATGGTCGTTGAGGTAATCGCCAATGGCCGCGCTGCACAGGGACACCGCTTGCAGCAGTTTTTCCGGAGCCTTGTCGTAGGCCTGATACGGCGCCAGTTGCGGCTGATGCAGCGCGTTCCATTCGCGGTTGACCCGTTGCAGGGATTTTTTCAGGACCTCGGGGGCCGTCTTGCGCACACTGGCCAGCGCAGCCTGATCGAGACTGGCGCTGTACATCGAGCGCCCGCGCTCGACCAGGTTGTGCGCTTCATCCACCAGCACCGCGACTTTCCACTGATTGAGCTGGGCCAGACCGAACAGCAACGCACTGAAATCGAAGTAATAGTTGTAGTCCGCCACCACCACGTCGGCCCAACGGGCCATTTCCTGGCTCAGGTAGTACGGGCAAACCGTGTGCTGGCGAGCCACTTCGCGCATCGCCGCCTGATCCAGCAGATTGATCCGGCTGGCCGCTTCACGGGCGGCGGGCAGGCGATCATAGAAGCCTTGGGCCAACGGGCAGGACTCGCCGTGACAGGCTTTGTCCGGGTGTTCGCAGGCCTTGTCGCGGGCGACCATCTCCAGCACCCGCAACGGCAAGCGTTCAGACTGATCGAACAACACCTGACTGGCGTCCAGCGCCAGTTTGCGCCCCGGGGTCTTGGCGGTCAGGAACAACACCTTGTCCAGTTGCTGCGGCGCCAAAGCCTTGAGCATCGGGAACAGCGTGCCGAGGGTTTTGCCGATCCCGGTCGGTGCCTGGGCCATCAGGCAACGGCCGGTGCTGACCGCTTTGAACACCGATTCGGCCAGATGCCGCTGGCCGGGGCGAAAATCGGCGTGGGGAAAGCTCAATTGCTGCGCGGCCCGATTGCGCGCCTCGCGATGGGCCATTTCCTGCTCGGCCCAGTTCAGGAACAACCGGCATTGTTGTTCGAAAAAGTCTTGCAAGACTGGCGCAGTGAAGGCCTCGACCACACAGGTTTCCTTCTCGCTGACGATGTCGAAATACACCAGCGCCAGATTGATCCGCTCAAGCTCGAGCTTGCGGCACATCAGCCAGCCGTAGACTTTTGCCTGCGCCCAATGCAGCTGACGATGGTTGGCCGGCTGCTTGCTCAGGTCACCGCGATAGGTTTTGACTTCTTCCAGACAGTTCTGCGCCGGGTCGTAGCCGTCCGCCCTGCCCCTGACTTTCAATTGCAGAAACTCGCCTTCCAGCGCCACCTCGCTCTGGTACTTGTCGCTGCGCCGCGAGGCCACGGTGCGGTGCCCGAGCATGCCTTCGAGCGCAGTCGGCGAAGGGGTAAACCGCAGGTCGAGGTCGCCGGTCTTGGCGGTGAACTCGCACAACGCGCGGACGGCAATGCTGTAGCTCAAGCGCTCTGCTCCGCCCATTGCACGTAGCACACGGCGACCGGCATCTGGTGTTGGTGGCAGAACTCCAGCCAGCGCAATTGATTGTCCTGCAGGCGGTCACCGGGGCCTTTGACTTCGATCATCCGGTAGGTCTTGTGCTGCGGCCAGAACTGGATCAGATCGGGCATACCGGCGCGGTTGGCCTTGATGTCGAGCAGCAGGCGATTGAACCAGTGCTTGAGATGTTCGGCCGGCAAGCACGCCAGCGCCTGCTCCAGCAGTTGCTCATTCAAGGCGCCCCAGAACACGAACGGCGACTGCACGCCCCATTTGGCGACGAAGCGCTCACGAATGGTCGCCGTATAACGGCCATCGTCGAGTTGGTCGAGGCAGGCCTGGAACAGTTCGGCGCGGCGTTGCTGGAAGTCTTCGTTGAGCAGATCCACCGGCCCGCGCTGAAACGGATGAAAAAACGCCCCCGGCAGCGGCGCAAAAATCGCCGGCCAGCACAGCAGGCCGAACAGCGAGTTGATCAGGCTGTTCTCGACGTAATGCACCGGGCCGCTGTCTTCGTGCAGATGCGCCTGCACATAAAACTCCACCGACAGCGACGGATCGGTGCGCGGTAATTGCAGATCGAGGCGCTCGACCGGGCGCGGCGTTGCGCGCTTGAGCGGTGGCCCGCCGAGCTTGCGCCGCAGCCGGGGCAGCATCCGCTGCAGACTCTGCTGTTCGGCGGCGCTTTCCGGCGCCTGTTCGGCGAGAGTGGCAAGCTCCAGCGCCAGTGCGTATTCGCCGCAGCGCTCCAGCACCCGAATCATTCGCTGGCGGGCGCCGGGGTAGGCGCAATCGCGGTAAATGCTCAGCGCCAGGGCGAACTCCGTGATGCGCTCGCAATACTGGCCGATCTGGAACAGCACCTTGCCGCGTCGCCGTTGCAGCCACGGGTTGTCGAACTGCAGTGCGCTGACCTGCTCGACAATGGTTTCCAACGGTTCACCGGCCTCGAAGCGTTGCTGGCACTGATGCAGGAACAGGCAGGCGTCAACGTCTTCACGGCTGCGCAGGCCACGGGAATCGGCGCAGAACTCGACTTTTTCGTAGGTAAAGATGCCGAGGTCGGCGAGGACGAATTCCGACCAGTCCTGGTACAGGTTGCCGAAGAACATCAGGCGCAGGCGGTCGCACAGGTCCATGATGGTCAGGCTGAGCAAGCAGTCGCCGAGCGTCGGCGCCCAGTCGGACAGGCTGCGCGATGCACTGAACTGCTCCGCGAGCGCCGGCAGCCAGTCGTCCTTGCGCCCCTTGGGTTGTTCGATAAAAGCACCGAACGCTTGCAGGAGTTCGGCCTTGAGCAACACGTCGAACACTTCGGCCACGCTCAACAACGCCTGATCGTCGAGCCAGCCGTGACTCAGCAACGGCTGCGCGGCGTCGCTGATGTCCCCGATTTCCGGGTAGTTGAGTTTGCCGAGGCGGAAATGCACGCCCTTGCGCATTACCATGCGCACCAGCAAACCCTGTGAGGCGCGTGGCAAAGCCTTGAAGTCGCGGATAAAGCCGTGCTCGGATTCGCTCATCACATCGGCATAGCGCAGCTCAAGCCAATCAAGCACTTGCCGGAAGTTGTTGAGGTAATAGAACGGATCGTCGAGCGGGTTGGCAGTCACGGGAATTCAGGGCCATGGCGAGCGAATACTGGTTATGCGTACAGATACCAGCTCTGCCCCGTCGCGTGCAAACGGAAAAAGATCAGTGGCAGCGGCAATCGGAATTTTTTCAGGGTGCCATCGAACTTTTCCCGGTTGGATGGCACCAACCGCGTTAGAGACCGAAGTCGGTCAATTGATATGGAATGAGGTATTTGAGGTGGGTATGAAGATCAAGACTCTGGGTATTCCCCTGGCGGTAGCGGCCCTGCTGACATTGGGCGGCTGCTCGACGCCGACGGTGGTCACCTTGCAGAACGGCACCCAGTATTTGACCAAGGACATGCCGAAAACCAAGAACAAGGATGGCTTCTATGAATTCGAGGATATTTCCGGGACCAAGGTGAGAGTCCGCGGCGACGAGGTCGCGACGGTGCGCAAGGAAGACTGACACCCTGCTGTACGTGCAGGAGCTGCCGCAGGCTGCGATCTATTGATTTTGATCTTGAAAAACAAAGTCAAAAGATCGCAGCCTGCGGCAGCTCCTACAGGGGAAGTGTTATGCGTGTGTGTTACTCGAAAGCAGGCAGGCCCACAATGCTGTGATCGCAACTGAAATGCTGCTCACCGCGCCGCGCCAGCTCGGCTTGCAGACGCCGGCAGCGTTCCAGATCCAGCTGGGTCATGCGGTCAATGCTCAGGTTGCCAGTGGCTTGCGCTTGTTTGCCGTCACCCGGCAGGAACGTCACGAACGGCTGTTCGGGCTGAATCTGAAACAGGCTTTTCTCTTCCACCGGCTCGACCACTTCGGTCTTTTCCGGTTTCGGCAGTTGATCGGTACTGATCCCGTAACGGCTCAGAATCGAGGTTGGCGGCAGATCGGCCCAGGCATTGGCCGATAACAGCGCCAGTCCGACAATCCCGACATACCCCTTGAACCTTCTCACGTGTGAATCTCCTGTACTCGATGGCGGCTAGCTATAGAACGTGTGGGCACGTGCTGGCTTTAGGCCGCTTTTGCTGTTTGCAGAGCTTTTGAGTCAGGGTGTGGCTATCGAGTCACTTTTGATACTGGGTTGTGGCGAGGGAGCTTGCTCCCGCTTGAGCGCGTAGCGCGCACAAAGTCTTCAGGGCCGCTTCGCGACCCAGCGGGAGCAAGCTCCCTCGCCACAGGTTACGGGTGCATCAGGCGATCACAATTCCATCGGCACTGAGGCTATTCAGCGCCACTCCAACCAGCGTCACCGAGTCAGCGCCAAACTTCAGCACCGTGTCCTGCCCCACCATCGAGGCATGCGCGCGGGAGTCGTCATTGGGCAACACGCCCTGCACGCCAAGGAACACCAGTTTGTCGTTGGCCGTAAAACCCACCACCCGATCCTGACCAAATGCGCCGTTGAACAGGAACGTATCCGCCCCGCCGCCCGACTCCATCAGGTCATTGCCGGCGCCACCGACAAACACGTCGTTGCCGGCACCACCGATCAAATGGTCGTTGCCGTCCAGACCGAACAACCAATCACCACTGGCGTGGGCCTTGAGCGTATCGGCGCCGCTGGTGCCTTTGACGCTGGACGCGTACTGCGTGACGTTGTTGCCGACCTTCAGGCCGCTGGCCGTCACGCTGTGGGTCACGTCGTCCTTGAACAGGCCCCAGAGGAAGCCCGGCTCCTTGGTGACGATGCTGCCGATGTCGCGGGTGATGCTGATCCCGCCCTTGGCATCGCGGATGTACAGGTTGCCGGCGCCGTCGTTGGCGAAGTCGAACTTGTTCACTGACTGCTGCAAGTCGAGGGTGTTGTTGCCGGCGCCGCCGAGAATGACGTTGTAGCCGCCACTGTCACGGAAGGTGTCGTTGCCGGCGCGACCTTCGAGGTAGTCGTTGCCGCTGCCGCCCTGGATCAGGTCGTTGCTGTCGCTGCCGATGATGAACGTGCTGCCCTTGTGGGTTTCAGCGTTGCGGTTCAGGTCCTGCACCCAGGTGTTGGCTCGCGCCGGGTCCGACAGGTTGGCGACGATGATCGTCGAGTCCTTGCTGGTCAGATCGTAGAACGTCGACTCGATGATCCGGTTCATGCCGTCGCCGTAAGCAGTCGGCAGGTGCGAGATCCAGGTCGGGATGTTGAGGATGGAGAACGGCAGCAGATTCCACGCGGTCGAGGCGTAGTGATCGTTGAAACTGACGATGTTGTCGGTAGCCGATTCCTTGGGCGCGTCGTGCACGCCAACCGAGGCGCCGGTAAAAGTCGAGCCGTCGAGGGCGCGGAACACCGGATCGTTTTCGTAGCCGACGTTGAGCACCTTGTCGGTGCCGCTCTGGGTCGGCGAGGCGTAGGCAATGTAGTTGGAATCGGCGAAGAACCCGCCCCACTTGCCGCCGCTGAGGTCGGCCATGCTGTTGACCGCCAGACCGCCGAGGCTGTGGCCGCTGACCAGCACGTCCTTGCCGCTGAGGCCGTTGGCCTTGGCGAACGCCACCACGTCATTGAGCAGATTGCCGAACGCTTCGCCGACGTAATTCTTGGCATAGTCCTTGGGACCGAAGGCTGCCAGCAGGTCGTTGATCACATCGCCGATGGAGTCGAGGATCAGGTTTTCCCGCGGGCCGCTGGTGCCGCGAAAGGCGATGCCGATTTCCGTGAGATGGCCCTGGGCGTCGTACTTGCCGAGGATTTCCACTTGGGCGGTGGTGTAACCGGCCTTCTCGCCGAAGAAGGTTCCGCGCGCGTCGGTCTTGCCGTCGTAGCCCAGTTGCGAGGCGGTGATCGGTGTCCAGCCAGCCTTTTTCACCGCGTCGAGGGCGAGTTTTTCAGAGTCGGGATTCCACGGAATACCGGGAATCACCCCTTGCGAATCAGTACCGCCGAGCAGCGCAGTCACCAACGTGGCGGGCAGGCCGAGACCGAAGCCGTTGTGCTGATAACCGGCGGCAAAGCCGTTATCGAGGTTGTGGTAGGAATACAGCGTGATCGCCATGGCATCGCTGAACAGCGCCTTGGAATCGGCTGTGCCGAAGTTCTTGTAGTCATACACACCCATTGCTATTGCCTCTCTTTTGTTGGAATTGTCAGAGATAGCTCACAGCCAGGGCGCCCCTCGCGGGCACGCCCCGGAGCATTTCAGTACTACTTGCGTTGCTTTTAACGGTAGGAGTGAGCCTGCTCGCGATGAGGCCGTGTCAGGCAACATGGATGGAGACTGACTCACCGCTATCGCGAGCAGGCTCACTCCTACAGGGTTTCTCCCGACGAGTGACTAGGCAAACACGAAAGACGAGTCCGACAGGTTAGCCACCCCAACCCCGATCAGGGTCACGGCATACTCGCCAATCTTCAGCACCGTATCAGCCCCCGACTGTGCCGCATGCTGCTTGTAGTCGTAGCCCTGCCCCGCGCCTTCGACGCCCATGAACACCAGTTTGTCGCTGCCCTGGTAGCCATTGATCGCGTCGAAACCGAACGCGCCACTGAACAGGAAGGTGTTGTTGCCACCCACCGTCGTCATCACGTCATTGCCGGCGCCGCCGACGAAGGTCACGTGGCCCTTGTCGCTGATCAGCTTGTCATCGCCGCCCAGCCCGAACAGCCAGTCCCCCTCGGCACTGGCGTGCAGCGCATTACCGTACGCATCGCCGTTGAGCGAATGGGTGTACTGGGTCAGTTCGTTGCCATTGGTCAAACCCTTGGCCGTGACGCCCCAGGTGATCTCCTTGCTGCCCCACCACGACCCCGACTCCTTGCTCACCAGCGCGCCGATGTCGCGGGTCATGCTGATACCGCCGTAGGCGTCGCGCACGTACAGCGTGCCGTCTCCGTCGTTGGCAAAGCTGAAGTTCTGCAGCGGTTTCTGCAGCTCGAAGGTGTTGTGGCCCTGACCGCCGAGGAGGATGTTGAAACCCCCGTCATCACGGAAACGGTCATCGCCGCCCAAGCCTTCGAGGAAGTCGTTACCCGCCCCGCCCTTGAGCCAGTCGTTGCTCTGCGTGCCAATGATGAAAGTGCTGCCGGTGTGTGGCTCGCCACTGCGCCCCAGATCCTCGACCCAGGTCTTGCCCCGGGACGCTTCCTCAAGGTTGGAGACGATGATGGTCGAGTCCTTGTGCGTCAGGTTGTAGAACTTCGAGTCGATCACCCGATTCAAGCCATCGGCATAGCCCAACGAGCCGTGGGCCGACCAGCTCAGCGGATTGGCAATGCTGAACGGCACCAGGTTCTGCGCGGTGGACGCGTAATGGTCATTGAAGTTGACGATGTTGTCGGTGGTCGACTCATGCGGCTTGTCGTGCTTGCCCATTGAGCTGCTGCTGAAGGTGGTGCCATCGAGCACACGGAACACCGGATCGTTTTCGTAACCGATGTTCAGCACATTGTTGCCGGTGCTGCTCTGGGTCGGCGAAGCGAACGCAATGTAGTTGGCGTCCTTGAAGAACCCGCCCCAGTTGCTGGCGCTTAACTCGGCCACGCTGTTGACCCCGAGCCCGCCAAGGCTGTGACCGCTGATCAGTACATCTTTGGCGGCAATGCCGTGTGATACCGCGAACGCGACGACAGCCTTGAGCAGATTATCGAAGGCATTTTTCGCGTAGTTGCTCGCGTAATCCGCTGGCCCGATGGCGGCCAGCAGGTTGTTTTTCAAGTCGCCGAAAGTGTCGCTGAAACCAAGCCCGCCGGTGCCACGAAAGGCCACACCGATACCGGTCAGCTTGCCTGTTGCGTCGTATTTGCCAAGCACTTCGGCTTCGGCGCTGGTGAAGCCGTCCTTCTCGCCAAAGAACGTACCCTGCGCCCCGACCTTGCCCTGATAGCCCAGCGCTGTCGCACTGAGCGGTTTCCAGGCCGTGCCCGGCAATGCTTGCCCGGTCGGGGTGTAGGCATACAGCGTCAGCGCGATAGCGTCGCTGTACAACGCTTTGCCATCGGCATTCTTGTAATCGAACAGTCCCATGTTGTGCTCTCTCTTCCTTCAAAACCGGCAGCCCCCAAGGAACTGCCGGCATTGCCTTTAGAACTGCCAGTCGAGCGTCAGACCCACTCCGTGATCCTTCTCGTTGTTACCGATCAGTCCGTTATAGTCCAGGTTAACCCGGACATCGCGATTGAGCGCCAGCCCGGCGCGTACACCGACCACGGCAGCATCACGATCCATCGACACACTCTGCACGGTGAACGCGCTGTTGCCATTGGCAAACGCCAGATGACTGTCAGCATCGACACTGCTCAGGTTGTGCTGCCAGCCCAGGGTCGCGCCCAGTTCCAGCTGATGTTTGTCCGACAGCGCGAAGGTGCGCTTGGCGCGTACGCCAAGGGTCGACAGCACCACATCGCGGTTGTCTTCACCGCCCTTGAGCGCCGCCGCATCACCCTTCTCGGTGAAGCTGTCGGTGTTCAAGTGCACGTACGACAGATTGGCGAACGGCTCCAGATTCATCGGTTGCAGGCGCAGATCATAAGCCGCTTCGGTGAACACTTGGGTAGTCGCCGCATCGTGCCTGGTTTTCTGTTTACCGCTGACGTCACCGAATTGCAGGTCACGTTTCACATCCACGCGATGCCAGCTGTAGGCCGCACCGGCGGTCAGACGCAGCGCATCGATCTGATGCCCCAGGTACGCACCCAGGTGGTAGCTGTCGACCGAGGCCGACGAATGCGTGCCGCCGCCCATCCCCAACGAGCTGTCGCTATAACCGGTAACGAAACCCAGACGCGTATCTTCAGCAATCAAGCCGTCGACGCCAGCCAGCAGCCCGCTGATGGAGCTGTTGGAGTCGGCATTTTCATGCCCGCCATCGCTCTTGCCCCACGAACCCAGGACCTTGACCCAGGCGTTGCTGCGATCGTCGGTCGGCGCGTTGGCATTGAACAGATCACGCTCACGCAAACGCTCGCCCACGGCTTCACGCAGGTAGCGGCTGTCGTTGATCAGCAGCGTGCCGATGGCTGGATGGATCTCGCCGGACAGTTGCTGGAACGCTTGTTGCGCAGACGCCGCGTTCGGCGACAACAGCAGGGTTTCGAACAGCGCATTGCCCGCGCCCAGACGCTCGGCAGCCGCGCCGACCGCACGCTGGTTCGGCGTCAGACCGACACTGGCGAACGACGCGCCATTGCGCCCCACCTCCAGTTGTACGCCGCTCGCCGAGTACGCCAGGGTGCCGCCGAGGAACGCGTAGTTCGGCAGCACTTGCCCGAACTGCCCTTGAATTCCACCGGCCGCTTGCAGGATGTTGAACTGCATGCCGAGCAGGCTCTGCACTTCAGTGGTGGTCAGCAAGGTCGGGCTGTTTTCCAGCGACAGACTGACCGTGGCGCCATCGATCACCGCTTTGCCGCCGGCAACGATCTTGTCGCTGCTGGTCGGCGATACTTCTACCGCGTAGGTCGAACCCGGTTCAAAGGTCACGTCACCGGCGACGTTCAGCGTGCCGATCGAGTTGCCCGGCGCGACGGTACCGCCGCTTTTCGCGGTTAGTGCGCCGATGCGGCCGTTACCGCCGAGGATCCCGCTGTCGTTGACCGTGACCGCCGAAGCCAGCGAGCCGTTGATCGCCAGACGCCCCTGATTGACCAGGGTCGGGCCGCTGTAGGTGTTGTTGCCGGTCATCACCAGGGTGCCGATACCTTGCTTGGTCAGGCCGCCGTGACCGGAAATGTCGTTGCGCCAGGTGTCGAGGCCGCAGGTGATGTCGGTGCACAGGCGCTCGGTCGGTTTGCCCTTGTCGATGATCGCGCCAATGCCCGGCAAGTCCGCGACGAACTGCCCGGAACCGTAGGCACCCTGGATGCGAAATTCTTCCGGGATGTCTTTCTCGGTGACGAACATCGCCGGACCATCGATGCCCTTGCGCAGGTTGATCATGCCCCAGCCGTACAAGGCGTCGATGCCCGGTGCGCCGAGGTCGGTCGCGGTGGTACGCAACACCGTGGCGACCTGATCGCCAGTCATGTACGGGAAGCGCTCCATCAACACCGCCATCGAGCCGGCCACGTGTGGCGCGGCCATCGAGGTGCCGTTGTAGTTGGCGTAGCCAGTGGTCAGGTTGTCAGCGTTGGTGCCGCTGATGATCGAGCTGTAGATCTGCGTCCCCGGCGCCGAGACGCAGAAGCTCGCGGTGTAGCCGCAACGCGAAGAGAACGTGCTCATGATGTACGGATTGGCGCTGGCCAGGTCCGGGTTCTTCTGCAACGCGGCGACGGTGATCCAGTTCGGCGCGATGTCCGGCACGAAGTAACCGAGGCCGGCGATGGCGTCCGGGTTGTTCAGGTTGTAATCGTTACCAGCAGCGAAGATCGTCACGATACCGCTGCGGGCGGCGGCGATGGCGCCGTCGTAGGCACCGCCGGGCTTGGTGCCGAGCAGTGTGCGGATTTCGTTGAACTGCAATTGCGCGTCGTTGACGGTGAAGTGCGGATACGCCGGGTTGCGGCCGCCGAGGTCGAAACGGTCGGTGATGCCGATGCCCCAGCTGTTGTTGATGATCCGCGCGCCGCTGGCGATCAGCGCATCCCAACCGGCCTTGTACACCGCGCCGTCGTTGCCACGGACGATACCGTCTTCCGGGCCCGGGTCACCGTTGTCGGCGCTGATGATCTGCGCACCGAACGCCACCCCGTGCATCGGCCCGCCGTCGCGGCTACCGGCGGCAATACCGCCGACGTGGGTGCCGTGGGCGCCGAGCTTGCCGTTGGAACCGACCGAGGGCGAACCGTCATAGCGGAACGCGTCCCCGGCTTTGACCGGGATGTACGGGTCGGTGTATTCGCGGATCCCGCTGGTGACCAGGGTGATGACTTTGTTAGCGCCGGAAAACTCCGGGTGCGCGGCGTACACCGGCTGGTCGAAGATCCCCAGTTTCACGCCTTTACCGGTATAACCGGCGGCGTAGGCGTAATCCGCGCCGATGGCGCCCAGGCCCCAGTCAGCCTTGAATTCGGTGCTGCGCCAACTGGCGGGATCGCCAGTGCGGCCGCTTTCCACATAAGGCGCCGCGTGTGCGCTGCCCCAAGTGGTCAGCGCGCAAATCACGGCGCAATTGAGCGTTTTCATGGCGAAGCGACCGCCCGTTTGCGCGGGGGTTTTGTTGTTATTCATCCAGCGACCTTCCTTAGTGTTGTTGCGAAAAATCCGTCTATTTCAATCTCATGAATGCTGTTTTTTGTGGCGCGGGAGCTTGCTCCCGCTGGGGCGCGAAGCGGCCCCCTGCATGTTTCCAGTCGAACCCGGTCTGGCGAATTTGCGACTGCTGCGCAGCCGAGCGGGAGCAAGCTCCCTCGCCACAGTTATGTGCTCCTACAGGGAGACGCGTACACCGTCCGTCAAAATTGCCAATTCAGGCTCAACCCAACCCCATGGCTCTTCTCGCGATTGGCCAGTTGCCCGTTGTAATCAAGGTTCACTCGCACGTCCTTGCTCAAGACCAGGCTGGCTTGCACACCGACCAGCGCCGCATCACGCACCAGTGGCGAACTCTCGACCGAGTACGGCGTGCTGCCGCTGGCAAAACGCAGATGTTGTTCAGATTCGATGTCGCTGAGGCTGTGCTGCCAGCCGAGATGCCCGCTCAGGTCCAGCGCCTGCTGATTCGACAGGTTGAAGCGCTTGACCGCCCGCACACCGAGCGTACTGAGCACCGCATCACGCTGGTCGCCAGAGCTTTTCAGCGCTGCCGCGTCACCCTTTTCGGTGAAGCCGTCAGTGTCCAGATGCACGTAAGCGAGGTTGGCGAACGGCTCCAGTGCCAGCGGTTGCAGGTTCAGCCGGTAAGCCGCTTCACCGAAGACCTGAGTGGTGGTCGCATCGACCTTGGCTTTCTGTTTGGCGCTGACCTCGCCGTATTGCAGATCGCGCTTCACATCGGCGCGATGCCAGCTGTAGGCCGCGCCGGTGCTCAGGCGCCACGCGCCGATTTCATGACCGGCGTAAGCGCCGAGGTGATAGCTGTCGACCTTGGCTGACGAGTGCGTGTCCGAGCCCATGTTCAGCGAGCTGTCGCTGTAACCGGTGACCAGACCGATGCGCGTTTGCTCGTCCAGCGCACCGTCAACACCGGCGAGCAAGCCACCGATCGAAGTGCTGTAGCGCGCCGTGTCGTTAGCGGAGTCGGTCGAACCCCAGGCACCGAGTGCCTTGATCCAGCCATTGCTTTGTGAGGCGCTGGCATCGTGCAGACGTTCGCCCACCGCGTCGCGCAACTGGCGGCTGTCATTGATCAGCATCGAACCAATTGCCGGGTAGATCTCCCCACTCAGTTGCTGGAAAGCTTGCTGCGCCGAGGCAGCAGACGCTGAGAGCAACAGGCTTTCGTACACCGAATTGCCAGCACCCAAACCTTCGACGGCAGCCGCTACGGCGCGCTGATTCGGGGTTTGCCCGACGCTGGCGAACGAGGTTGCATTGCGCTGGATGTCGAGCTGAATCGCGTTGGCCGCGTAGTCGAGGTTGCCACCGATGAACAGGTAGTCCGGCAGCACCGCTCCGAACCGGCCCTGAATGCCGCCAGCCGCTTGCAAAATGTCGTACGAGTGGCCGAGCAGGCTGCGGGTTTCAGTGGTGCTGAGCAGAGTCGGGCTGTTTTCCAGCCACAGGCTGACGGTGGCACCGTTGATGCTCACGACGCCGCCGGCGACGATGCGGTCGCTGCTGGTCGGTGACAGCTCCACCGCGTAGGTCGAGCCCGGGGCGAAGGTCACGTCACTGGTCACGTTCAAGGTGCCGATGGAGTTGCCGGGCGCCACACGGCCGCCGCTGTTGGCGAGCAACGCGCCGATGCGCCCGGAGCCGCCCAGGGTGCCGCTGTCGTTGACCGTCACCGCCGACGCCAGCGAACCGTTGACGCTCAACAAACCGCCATTGACCGTGGTCGGGCCGCGGAAGGTGTTGTCGCCGGTCAGCAGCAAACGCCCTGCTCCGGACTTGATCAGGCTGCCCTGATAGACCCGCGTCGCTGCTGCGGCATCGCGCGCCATACCGACCGCGTAGTCGGTCTGATCCTGCTGACTGGCGCCGGCCGCAATGCCGTTCTGCCAGCCCTTGTCCTGCAGGGTTTGCTGCCAGGCGCTGTGTTCGGCGAGGTCTTCGCGCTGACGCTGAATCAGTGCCTTGTCGGAGATGTCATTGCTCCAGACATCGCTTTGCCCGGCCGCCAGGTTGGCATCGAACGCGCCAAGCAACTGCCCCGGCCCGCGCATCGCCCGATTCAGGTTGGCCACGCCCCAGCCGACCCGCTCGGTGGGTGCATCGGTGACCGAGCCGTCGAGTTGCGTGGCGGTGGTCAGCAGCACTTCGAGCGCCTGCTGATTGTTCATGTACGGATAGCGTTCCATCACCAGCGCCAGTGCCCCGGTGGCGTGCGGCGCGGCCATCGAGGTGCCGGACTTGATCGCGTAATCGCCACCCGGAATGGTGCTGTCGATCTTCGCCCCCGGTGTGGTAATGCACCAGTATTTGGCGATGCCGCACTGGTTGTACTTCTGCTGATTACTCTGATCCAGCCCCGAGACCGCCAGCCAGTGGCCTTCGAGATCCGGCTGAAAGTACGGCAATGCCGAGCGCACGCTGGCGTTCGGATAGCCGCTGTTGCCGGCGCTGAACACGTTGATCACGCCACGGCGCGAGACGTCCGCCGCTGCATCGAGCCAGGTGCCCTGATTCCAGTGTTGGGCATAAGCGGCATGCAGATCGGCCAGGGTGCGATAGCTGACATCCGGCGGCTGACTGCCCCAACTGTTGTTGATCGCGCGCACGCCGGCAGCGGCCAGGGCGTCGTAGGCCGCTTTGAAATAGCGCGGATCGGGTTTCGGGCCGAAGAGGAAGCTGTCGTTGTTGTTGGTGTTGCCGACGTAGATTTGTGCGTTGTACGCCACGCCGTGCATGCCGGTGCCGTCACGACTCGCGCCCATGGTGCCGACCACGTGAGTGCCGTGGGAATCGTTGTTGGGGTTGAGGGTGCCGTTGACACTGAACAGCGAACCATCGACGTAACTGCCGGAGGCCAGCACCGGGTGATAGCGGTCGCTGGCGAACTCGGGATGGGTGGCATCGAAGCCGGAGTCGAGAGCGCCGATCTTCACGCCTTTACCGGTGATGCCGGCGGCGTAGGCCTGATCCGCCTGCATCCGCGCCAGGCCCCAGTCGCGCTGGAATTCGGCGCTGCGCCAACTGGCGGGATCGCCGGGCTTGCCGGTTTCAAGGTACTGCGCGTTGGCTTGCGCAATGGAAACTGCGAGCAACAGAGTGCCGACCGCTGCCGGCTTGATGCGTACGTCCATGTTCACCACTCACTTTTCTTATGTTTTTGTTATGACCCGTTTCGCCGGGCGAGCACTTCTTGAAATATCGAGCGAGTCTATTTGTGGCGAGGGAGCTTGCTCCCGCTGGCTGCGCAGCAGCCCAAAATCTTGTGAGCGCTACGCACTCAAGCGGGAGCAAGCTCCCTCGCCACAGGTTCGGTGCCAAGCATTAACGCGGGTTGCTTTTCGGGCCTTGTCCGAACGCCTCATCCACCCGCGCCAGATCCTGTTCGTTCAAGGTCCCCGCGTAGTAATGCAGCTTGGTCCAGGCCATCAAGTAGTCGTAGCGTGCCTGAGCCAGATCGCGGCGGGTGGTAAATAGTTGTTGTTCGGCATTCAACGCATCGAGATTGGTCCGCTCGCCGCCGAGAATGCTTTGCTTGGTCGACACCACCAGCGCTTCAGCCGAGGCCAAGGCCTTCTGGTACGCGCGCAGCTTGTTGACACCCGACAGGCAGGCGCTGAACTGGCGGCGCAATTCGATCAAGGTTTCGCGGGTCTTGCCGTCGAGTTCGTATTCTGCCTGCTCCATGCTGCGGCTGGCCTGACGGGTCGAAGCCGACACCCCGCCACCGGCATACAGCGGCACGTTGACTTCAAAACCGATGGTATTGGTGTCATAGCGCTGGTTATAGGTGTTGCCGCTGTCCGATTCAGTCTGGCGGATCGAAGCATAGGCACTGACTTTGGGCAGGTGCCCGGCGCGGTTGCGCTCCACTTCGTACTTGGCCACTTCTACCGCCTGACGCTGCGACGCCAGGTTCGGGTTGTTACTGATCGCCAGCTCGTGCCAGGTGTCGTAGTTGGCTGGCATCAGGGCGAAGGTCTGGAAATTCTGATCCAGTGGTGCCAGCTCGCTGATGTCCACCGTCGGCACGCCGACCAGCGCACCCAGCTCACGCAGCGCCGCGTCCTGCTCGTTGCGCGCCTCGATCTCCTCGGCGGTCGCCAGCTCATACCGCGACTCGGCTTCAAGGATGTCGGTGCGTGTGCCCTCGCCCTGCTTGAACATGTGTTCGTTCTGCTGGAACTGCTGCTCGTAGGCTTTCTTCTTGGCCTGGGCGATGTCGATCTGATCCTGGGCGAACAAGGCTTTGGTGTAGTTATCCAGCACCCGCACCAACAGCTCTTGACTCTTGCCGCGAAACGCCTCGTCGGCGAACAGCGACTGGGCCACGCCTTTGCGATACGCCGCATAGGCTTCGTAGTCGAGCAACGGTTGCTGCAAGGTCAGAGTCGAGCCGTAGCTGTTGTAGTTGCGGTCTTCGGTGAGGCTGCCGCGATTGGTCAGTTGCGTGGCCTTGGAGGTGTTATGACCACGGTTGTAGTTGTAACCCAGTCTCGGCAATAGCCCGGCGCGGCCGATGATGCGGTTTTCCAGGCCCGCGTCGCGCTCCTTGATCGCGCCGAGGAACACCGGGTCGTTGCGCAATGCCTGCTCGTAGATCTCGAATGGCCCCATGGCCGCCAGCGCGCTGTTTCCTGCGAGCAGCGCGAACGCTGCTCCCAACATCGAAAGCTTATTCATACAGCCGAACATCCTTATTCTTCGGTCAACGCGGAGCCGGCCCGATCGAGCAGCGGTTTGAACAGGTAGTTGAGCAGTGAGCGTTCGCCAGTGCGCACGAACATTTCCGCCGGCATACCGGGCTTGATCACCAGACCGTGAAGCTTCTCCATGGCCTGATCACTGACGCTGCTGCGCAACACGTAGTACGGCACGCCGGTTTTCTCGTCGACCATCTGGTCGGCGGAAATCAGACTGACCTCACCCGGCACACGCGGGGTCTTGCTCTGGTTGAACGCGGTGAAGAGGATATCGACCGGCAGATGCGTGCCGACCTTGTCGATCAGGTTGATCGGCAAGTGCCCTTCGACTTCCAAGGTGGTGCCTTGCGGGACGATCTCCAGCAGCGTTTCGCCCTGACGCACCACGGCGCCTTCGGTGTGCACGCCGAGGTTCACCGCCACACCATCGGCGGTGGCAAGGATCTCGCTGTGTTGCAGGTCGAAACCGGCAGAAGTCAGTTGTTCGGACAGGGTCACGCTTTTCAGCTGCGCGTCGGCCAGTTGCGTGCGCACTTCCTTCTGGTATTCCTCGCCATGCTGTTGCAGTTTCAGGCGCGACTCGAGAATGCCCTGCTCGACCCGGCCGCTTTCACCGGTGTTTTCCGCCAGTTGCTGTTGCACTTGCGACAGCTGCCGCTGGTACTCCATCAAGCGGTTGCGCGGGATGTAGCCGTTGTCCGCCAGCGGTTGCAGGTTGCTCAGTTGCTGTTGCAGCGAATCGGCCTGGGCATTGAGGTCGGTGCGCGCGCGTCGCATGCCGGCCAGTTGCGCGGTGGCACCTTCGATGCTGGCGCGCAGCCCGGCCTGCTCGCGGTAGAACGCTTCGCGGCGGCTGCTGAACAGTTGACGCTGACCTTCCAGCACCAGTGCCAGACGCGGGTCCGGGTCGTTGCTCAGCTCGGCGGGAAAGGTGATTTCTTTGAGGTTGTCGCGTTCGGCCTGCCAGCGTGCGAGGCTGGCCCACGCCATGCGGTATTGCGCCTGCAGCGACTGCACGTCGGCGGCGACCTGGGTCTGATCGAGGCGGAACAACGGTTGCCCCTGCTTCACGATTTCGCCTTCACGTACCAGAATCCGGCTGACCACGCCGCTGCTCATCGACTGCACAGCCTTGCGCTTGCCCGACACCACCACGGTGCCCTGCACTGGAATGCCTTGATCCAGCGGCGCCAGTGCGGCCCAGGTGAAGAAGCTGCCGGCGCCGACGATGGCCAGAATCCAGCCCATGCGCGCGAAGAATTTCGCATCGCGCTCCGGGCGCTCGGTGACGTACGCGTGTTCCATGGAGGCTTCGTTTTCAGTGTTCATGCTGGCGCTGCTCATACACCCGAATTCCTTGTCGTGGGCTGGTACTGCCGGCTCATGCTGAGCCCGCCCGGTGCCTGCGCAGATTTTTCCCGTTGTTGTTCCTGGGCGCCGGACAGCGCCTTGAGGACATCCTGACTGTTACCGAATGCCTGCAAACGACCGTCGTTGAGCACCAGCAACTTGTCGGCCTGGGCCAGTACCGAAGAGCGGTGCGTGACCAGCACCACGGTGGTGCCCTTGGCCTTGAGCTGGGCGATGGCGCTAGCCAGCGCGGCTTCACCAACGGTATCGAGGTTGGAGTTCGGCTCATCCAGCACCACCAGACTCGGATCGCCATACATGGCCCGAGCCAGAGCGACGCGCTGCTTCTGACCACCGGACAGACCACTGCCGTCCTCGCCCAGTTGCGTGTCGTAGCCCTGTGGCATACGCAGAATCATCTCGTGGACACCGGCCTGTTGCGCGGCAGCCACGACCTTCTCCGGATTGGCTTCGCTGAAACGGGCGATGTTCTCGGCGATGCTGCCGCTGAACAGTTCGATGTCCTGTGGCAGGTAGCCGATGTACGGACCGAGTTCGTCGCGGTTCCAGCGATGGATGTCCGCACCGTCCAGACGCACAGTCCCGCCAAGGGTCGGCCACACGCCGACGAGTACCCGGGCCAGGGTCGACTTGCCGGAACCAGAGGCGCCGAGCACGCCCAGCACTTCGCCCGCGCCGATGCTGAAGTTGACCATCTGCAGGGTCGCCGCGCGCTGCCCCGGAGGGCCGGCACTGACTTGCTCAAAGGCAATCTGGCCTTTTGGCGCCGGCAACGCCATGGCGTCATCGCTCGGCGGAAACGCCTGCAGCAACGAGTCCAGACGACGGTAGGCCAGCTTCGCCCCGCTCCACTGTTTCCACACGGCGATCAACTGGTCGATCGGGCTCAGCACCCGGCCCATCAGGATCGAACCGGCGATCATCATCCCGGCGGTCATGTCGCCCTTGATCACCAGCAACGCACCCAGGCCGAGCACCAGCGATTGCAGGCACAGACGCAGGGTCTTACTGATCGAGCTGATTACCGCGCCAGTGTCGCTGGCCTGATTCTGCAGGCCAAGGAAGCGCGAATGCACACCAAACCAGCGCTTGCGCAACGCGCCAAGCATGCCCATGGCCTGAATGGTTTCGGCGTTATGCAGGTGGCTGGTCGCCAGTTGGCTGGACTTCTGCGAGTAACCGGCAGCTTCGCCCAGCGGCTTCTTGGTCATGTATTCGTTGAGGCACGCCAGCGCGATCAGCAGCAGCGCCCCAGCGGTGGCGAGCACGCCCAGCCAGACGTTGAACAGGTAGATGACGAACAGATAGACCGGAAACCACGGAGCGTCGAAAAACGCAAACAGCGCCGGTCCGGTGACGAATTGGCGAATATGGGTCAGGTCGCCCAGCGATTGCCCGGCGTTACCCTCGCCCTTGAACAGGTTGCGTTCGAACGCCGCCTGATAGACCCGCAGGTTGAAGCGGCGCTCCAGTTGGCTGCCGATACGGATCACGATGAAACTGCGCACTACCTCCAGCATGCCGATGAACGCAAAGAATCCAACGACCATCAAGGACAGCATCGCCAGGGTGGTTTCGTTCTGCGAAGACAGTACGCGGTCGTAGACCTGCAGCATATAAATCGAGGGCACCAGCATCAGCACGTTAATCAGTGCAGTAAAGCACCCGACGCTGATCAGAATGCCTTTATAGTCACCCAAAGCCTTGAATAAGGGAGCGGTGGCTGGGGCCTTCGCCATCTTCATTGATTCTTCCTGAAATGATAGATCCCGCCAGACTTCGGCGAGCGCTCAATTAATGTTCCGCTTACCTGCGAAGATGTTTTGCAAGTACCCGTTTACAATTCAACAACAACTGCCACGATCATTTATAACGTTCAAGCACTGCCTTATATTCAATCTGGCTTAGTTGAGTGTTTATTTCGCCGCGCGTTGGAGTGTAACAATCAGGCCCGACTTCAAAGTACTGGAATAGCGCCCGTCACTTTGTCGGCTGAAAAACACGATTCTTGAACCTTCCTTGCCGGTCACAGAAATTCCGTCGGGTTCCGGAAACCAGCCGATGGGCGAATCTTCCAGCCATGCGCCCAGGCATTCAGCGCCCTTGCCAACGGTCTGATTGGCTTGCAACTCGAGAGCACAAGTGTTCGAAGGCTTGTCCTGCAGCTTTTGCGCTTCGGGCGCATCATTGTTGGCGCTCAACGTCGCCTGCCATTGCCCGGCAAAAACCGATGGATCTTCAAGTCTGAGGCTGCTTGCCATGGTTGTTTCTCCAGAAATCATGATGAACGCCGCCGAAAGCCACGCCATTGCCTTGTAGGTAAAAGCTTTATAGATCATGAGAATATTCTCTCCGGCACGTAGCCTTGCCCAGCGGCCAGGACGATGCAAGTAAAGAAAGCGGCGCATCGAGCGCCGCTTTCCCGTTTCACATCACGCCACGATGTCGCTGGTCGCTGCCTGGCCAACGGTGCTGACCTGGAAGTCCGCCACGCCGTGCCCGGAGAAGTCCACCGACAACAGGCTGTTGCCGCCCGACGAAGTCAGGATCGCGTCGCCGGCTGCACCGGTGAAGCTGTTGACGAAGTGCAGGCCGGAACCGCCGGTGATAGCGCTCAGGTCGATTTTGTCCAGACCGCTGACGAAATCGAGGATCTGATCGATGGCACCCGGCTTGGAGTCGGAACTGGCGGCGAACACGAAAGTGTCCGAACCTGCGCCGCCCCACAGTTTGTCCGCACCACCGGCGCCGTAGATGATGTCGTTGCCGGCACCGCCCTTCAGCTCGTTGGACGCACTGTTACCGATCAGCAGGTCGTTGCCCGAACCGCCGATGGCGTTTTCGATGGTCACGCCCTTGGCGATGGACACGTTACCCACCATGCCACCAACGTCGGAGAACGAGGCTTCATTGAGGTTGATCTTCTGGTTCTGGGTGAAACCCGAGAAGTCGAAGGTGTCCTTGCCGCCCGCGTCCCACACCGAGAACACCAGCTTGTCGCTCGACGACGAGGCGCTGAGGAAATCGCGCCCGGCGTTGGAGTTGAAGCCGTAGGTGGTGTCACCGGCACGGGTGCTCATATTGGCGCCGTACAGCTTCTGGATCGCCGCAATGTCATCCATCAACGGGCCGGAGGCATAGGCTTCCACACCGCCCTTGCTGAAGTTCTGGGCGGTGTTGCTTTCGCTCCAGTAGCTCATGAGGCTGTAACCGCGGGTGTCCTGACCGTAGGACGCATCCTTGTAGGTCGGGTTGCCTTCGCCGGCGTTATAGTCGCCAGGGTGAGACAGCCCCAATGTGTGGCCGATTTCGTGCGTCAGGGTCTGACGCCCGTAATTGTTCACCCCCGGGGTTTTGTTGACGTCGTAGCCACTGCCGGTCAGATACCAGGATTGACCGTCATAACCAGGCTCGGTGCCTGGCAGGAAAGCAAACGCCGCCGCACCTTCCTGGCCACCGCTGTAGTTACCGAAGGTCATGTGACCGTCGCCACCTTTAGCAGCCTCGGTAAACGTGACATTGGCGACGTCAGCCCAGGATTGCATGGCGAGCACGGCCTGAGCTTTTTGCAGGGCACTGAACTGACTGAAACCGGTGACACCCAGGCCGCTGAAGTTGGCGGTTTTGGCGGTCAGAAAGGTGTAAGTCAGTTCGATCTTGCCGCTGTTGTCGAGATCGTGCCAGGAAGCACCGTCACGCAACAGTTGAGTAGCGGCTTGATCCACCGAGAAGGAGGGTTTGCCATTGACCGTGAGGTTGCCGCCACGATCGTACTGATGGCTGAAGCTATTGATCTGGTTCCAGGCGGAGCTGGATGCAGCCAGAGACTGCGCTGCGCCGACAGGTACGAATGTATCTGCGGTGATATCAATAGCGTTAGCTTTTACTTTCGACATAAACACACTTCCTTGTTTAGCAATGGAACAGTTTTTGTCAGATAGCGACAATCCCTGGCGAGATCGTCCTATCACTCGCCCAATGAAGGCGTAAGAAACCTGACACAATTTGAAATCTGTCGTCTAGCGTTTTTTTGAGATCAAATTGAACTGTTGCGTAAAACTGCCGAAAACAAAGCCTGCGGGGTCGAAAGATTGTTTTACCGGGCATCACCACGCCCAATTGTCTGACGATTTTCTATTTAAATATTAAATATTGGTAAGTTGTTTTTTGTTAGACGCGTCTCACTTTCCTGCACTCTATTAGTGCAATGCCAGTGTATTGATATCAAATAAAATGCTGCGCTGAAAACACATTGTGGGAGCGGGCTTGCTCGCGAATGCGGCTTATCAATCAACATAATTGCTGACTGAACGGACGCATTCGCGAGCAAGCCCGCTCCCACAGGAATGAAGTGAATCAACTACCCGTTCGAATCTTGTTCCACACCCGCGTACGAATCCGGTCGATGTTTAGCGGCATCGCCTCCAGCGCAAACAGCTTGCCCATCATCTCCGGGCTCGGATAGACCTTGGTGTCGCTCTTGATAGCCGGGTCGATCAGAGTGTCAGCCTGCTCGTTGCCGTTGGCGTAGTGCACGTAATTGCTGATGCCGGCCATCACGTCCGGGCGCAGCAGGTAGTTCATGAACGCGTAACCGGCCTTCTCGTCCGGCGCATCGGCCGGCATGGCGACCATGTCGAACCAGATCGCCGCGCCTTCCTTGGGAATCGCGTAGCCGATGTCGATGCCGTTCTTCGCTTCCTTGGCGCGGTTTTCCGCTTGCAGGATGTCGCCGGAGAAACCGACCGCCACGCAGATGTCACCGTTGGCCAGGTCACTGGTGTATTTCGAGGAATGGAAGTAGCTGACATACGGCCGCACTTTCATCAGCAGCGCTTCGGCTTTCTTGTAGTCCTCGGGGTTCTTGCTGTGCGGCGGCAAGCCGAGATAGTTGAGCGCCGCCGGCAGCAATTCCGGGCCGTTATCGAGGATCGCCACGCCGCACTTCTGCAGTTTTTCCATGTACTCGGGCTTGAAGATCAGATCCCAGGAGTCCACTGGCGCGTTGTCACCCAGCACCGCTTTGACCTTGGCGATGTTGTAGCCGATACCCGTGCTGCCCCACAGGTACGGGAAACCGTGCTCGTTGTTCGGGTCGTTGACCTGCAAGGCCTTGAGCAATACCGGGTTGAGGTTCTTCCAGTTCGGCAACTGGCTCTTGTCGAGCTTCTTCAGCGCCCCGCCCTGGATCTGCCGGGCCATGAAGTGGTTGGACGGGAACACCACGTCATAACCGGATTTACCGGTCATCAACTTGCCGTCGAGGGTCTCATTGCTGTCGTAGACGTCATAGGTGACGCCGATGCCGGTGTCTTTCTGAAAGCTTTTCGTGGTGTCCGGCGCGATGTAATCGGACCAGTTGTAAACCTTGACCGTCTCGGCGGCATGGCTGATGGAGGCGGCCAGCAGCAGCGGCGCCAGAGCGAGGGTTTTCTGGATCATGAGGTGATTCCTGTAGTGGCTATTTTTGTTGGCAGGCAATCAAAGGATCAAACAATCAGAAAATCAGCACGTAGGTCTTGCGCACGGTCTCCTGGATATCCCAGATGCCGAGCGTATTGGCCGGCAACATCAGTGCGTCGCCACCTTGTATGTGCAGGGTTGCGCCGCCGTCGTCCGGGGTGAACGTGCAGCGGCCAGAAATGAAATGGCAGAATTCCTGCGCGGTGATCTGCCGACGCCAGCGCCCCGGGGTGCATTCCCAGACGCCGGTTTCGACGCCGTCGTCGCGCTCGACGCTGGTGGTCGAGGCAATCGCGACCGGCTCACCGAGTGGCACGGCGACCGGGTTGGACTCGTCCAGTTGCAGAGTGGCGGTGTTCTTGAACTGCGTAATGCTCATGGTGAGACCTGTCTTGTGAAGAAAACGGCGGTTAGTGCATGAAACCTTCCATGAACCCAGCGACCTGACTGGCCAGCTTGCGCCGCCACGGTGCGCTGGCCGGGTTGGCCAGGGTCTGGTCTTCGTGGACGAAACTTTTGATGATCGCGTTGTAACCGAGCCAGCGGCACGGCTCCGGCTCCCAGGCGCGTAGCGCATGAATTCCGCCGTCCGGCAGCACCCACGGCTGATGCACCAGTTCGGTATCACGCTCAAGAATCAGATCGGCCAGGGTGCGGCCGCCGAGATTGCTGGCACCCACACCCTCCCCGCCATAACCGCCGGACAGCGCAATGCCATTGGCGCGATCGCAGAGCATGTGCGGCTTGAAATGCCGGGACATGCCGAGGTTGCCGCCCCAGGCGTGGGTGATCTGCACGTTTTTCAGCTGTGGGAACAGTTCGCCGAACAGATAGCGGCGCAGCTCGACTTCATCACGGGTCAGATCGAAGTTGTGGCGCAGTTTGCCGGCGAACTGATAACCGCCGCGGGCGCCGAAGATCAGGCGGTTATCGGCGCTGCGCTGGCCATAAGTGACCTGACGGCTGAACTCACTGAAAGCCTGGCCACGGTTGAGGCCGATTTCATCCCAGGTCGCTGCCGACAACGGTTCGGTGGCGACAATCAGGCTTTGCACCGGCAACTGATAGCGGCCCAGCGGCGGCAACGTCACCGAATAACCTTCGACGGCTGGCACGATCCAGCGACTGCGCACACTGGCCTTGGCCGTGCGCAAACTGCCGGACTGCCAGTGCGTGACCGGGCTGTTTTCGTAGATTTTCACGCCCATGTTCTGCACGGTGCGCGCCAGACCGCGCACCAGTTTCGCCGGGTGAATGGTCGCCACATGCGGCGCATAAATCCCGCCGTAGGGTTTTGCCACGCGAATCTGTTGCGCCAGTTGCTCGGGGCTGAGCCAGCGATAATCGTTGTCGGTCAGGCCCTGAGCACGCAGTTTGTCCAGGTATTCACGCAGGCTGGTTTCCTGCTCCGGATAGCGTGCGGCGCAGTACAGCACCCCGCCTTTGCGGTAATCGCAGTCGATGCCCTCACGTTCGAGCACAACTTCCACTTCATCCGGAATGCTGTGCAGCAGATCAAACGAAGCGCGGCGTTGTTGTGGCGAGAGCCCGGCAAGCAGTCGATCCTCGCCCAGCAGGTTGCCCATCAGCCAGCCACCATTGCGCCCGGACGCCCCGAAACCGGCGGTTTGCGCCTCGACGATGGCGATATCCAGACCGGGAGCGAGTTTTTTCAGGTAGTACGCGGTCCACAGCCCGGTATAACCAGCGCCGATGATTGCCACGTCGACATCCAGATCCTGCTCCAGCGCTGGCCGCGCGGTAAGCGGCTCGTCGAGTTGATCCATCCACAAACTGATAGTGCGCCACGCCGGCATGCAAGACTCCGCCACTGAAAACCTTCGATGGCGCCGATCCTAGTGCGTGCCTTCAGCGAATGTCTTGCGCGCGTGCCCGCAAAGAAATTTGTTTGGCGTAAGCCTTGGGGGATTGGCCGGTGTGCTGGCGGAAACAGCTGTAGAACGCTGACAGCGAGTTGAAACCGGCCGCAAACGCCAGCTCGTCGATACGCAGCGGCGGCGTGGCCTGATCCAGTGACTTGAGCAAGTGCTGCAAGCGTGCCTGGTTGACGTAGCGATAGAAGCTCTGGCCCAACACCTGATTGAGCAGATAGGAAATCTGATTGCGGCTGTACCCGCACTCCTTCGCCACTCGTTGCAGGTCCAGTTCCGGATCGAGGTACGGCTGCTGGCGTTCGAAATACTGCTGCAGATCCTCGGCCATGAAACTGATCTGGCGCGGCGACAAGCCCAGGCGACTCACCGCCGGGCGCTGACTGGGTGCAACGGCACCGTTGGTTTGCGCACGGACCAGTGAAGCGTATTCGTTGACCCGCCAGATCAACCCGTCCTTGACCGTGATCGCTTCGCTGGAGCGGAATGACACCAGCCCGTCGCCGCCGCGCAGGGTCACTTCGTACTGAATGAACGCAGTGTTGCCATCCACGCGGATCCGGTCGCAATGCTCCAGCGCTTCGTCGGATTCTCGCGGCATGCTCACGCGCACGTACTCGCGCAGTTCGTCGAGGCCGAGGACCCGGTTCTGAAAGAAATCGTTGTACTGAACGTCCGGGTGATACAGCGCCATGACGCTGTCCAGATCGCGGTGTTTCCAGCTCAGGTGATAGCGCATGACCGTGGCGGCCGTGGCCGGGGTCTGTTCGGGGCCGTCATCGTCGGCGTGCATAAAGGGCTCGGCGCAAAAGAACCGAGCTTGCCCAACTTCATGAAAACGATCAACGAGCAAACGGTAGTGGCCTTTTGGCGATCACTGATCAGGGCGTGACTTACATCAAAAAACGCGAAGCAATCGCAAAATGAACTGAAAAATCTCACAGAGATTTCACATCCGGATGCTACTTTTAACGTCACTGACCGGTTGAGCCAATGAAGACTCTTCCCACCTAACATGAGCAAAAGGAAGCGCTCGATGAAGAAGGCGGGCAACACATGAATAAAGCTTCGAGCAAAGTCACCTTTCCCAACGCGTGCCAACTGATGCGCTGGCACTTTCATCCCATGGGTTTCGAAGCAACGATGGATGCACCGGGCAGCATGATTGCCCGTCTGTTTGATCGTGCCAGCGGCGAAACCATGATCGCTATCGCCGGCATTCCATGTGCCACGGTGATGAACGCGGCCGATGTCGAGCGCATTATCGAGGCCGTAGAGGATGAGCTGGAGGCATTTATTCCTCCGGAATCTTTCAGGAGTTACGCATAAGTTGTTGTTTTAATTAAAAAAGCCCGCCGTAAATGCGGGCTTTTTTGTGCGCGGCGGTTACCCGGTTTTTGCTTGCGAGCGGTGATCGACAAAGAACGCCTTGCCTTGCGCGACCCGATCGGACGCCCTCGGCATGTTTACTGCCTGGTTGTCCTGCGGCTCGACGTACCAATAGCAATGGCTGACCGCCCGAGTGATGCCGACATAAGCCAGACGCAGGATCTCGTCCTTTTGCGCCGTGTCATAAGGCTCGCTGTCACCGGCCTTGCCCAGCCCGGCCATGCGGTACACCTGATTCTTGTACGGCGAACTGGTCAGGTGCTGGCAATCACCGAGCAGGAACACGGCGTCGGCTTGCAGACCTTTGGCGCTGTGATAGGTCAGTTGCTTCAGACGTCGAGCCTCGTACGGCAAGCTCGAATCCACATTAACTACAGGCTGTATATGCTGCTCTATCAATGACTTATCACTGCCTTTTCGATAAAGCATCAAGATTGAATCACCGCGATTGTAGTGTTCGGCCAGGCGCTGACCCAAAGCCTGATCATCGCGCTCGAGCACATTCACCGGCTGCAATGCCTTGGCTGCGCCACTGGCCTTGGCCTTCTTGCCCGGAATTGCCGGCGCGGCGCGGACGATGTGTTCGGCAGCATCGATGATGTGCTGATGGCTGCGGTAATTGTCACTGAGCATTACCCGCGTGGTGCTCGGCGACGGGAACTCCTTGTTGAACTCCATGAAGTAACTCGGCGAACTGCCCCGCCAGCCGTAGATCGACTGCCAGTCGTCACCCACGCACAGCAACGACGAACGCTGTGCGCCCCGCCCGACATGCATGGCCGGGCCACGACTGCGGATTTCCGCAAGGCTGGCGCGGATCCACGAGACGATTTGCGGCGATACGTCCTGAAACTCGTCGATCATCAAGTGCGACATGGGCCGCAGCAGCTCATCACTCAGCAGCTTGAGATTTTCCGGGGAGTGTTCGCTGAACAGCGCGAACATCCGGTTGTAGGTCATCACCGGCGGCTTCTGATCGAGCAAATGATCTTCCAGGGCACGCCAGAACAGGCTCAGCGCCTCGAAGAAAAACCGATCCGGATCATCCTTGGCAAAACTCATACGACCGACAGCGTCCGGCACATCCAGCCCGAGGTTTTCGATGAAACCGGCCGCCGCGACAAAACAGTCCAGCAGCGGCGCTGAGACCAGCTCACCTTTGACCTTGTAATCGAACCCGGGACCCGCACTCGCATCGCCGGCCAACGTCGACAGAACCCGCTTTGACATTTCATAACTATCCAGCCAAATCAATGGCTTACGACAGAAAGCTTGAAACAGAGTGCGTTTTACAGCCCACTCGGCGCGCACGCTGAGCTTGGCGTTGGGCCGGCAGATCTGCGGGTTTTCCCGGGGATCGAAGCCAAGCACCACCCAGGCATCGAGGCTGGGGATGTAGCCATGACAATGAAAGGTCGAACCGTTGATCTCGAACGTCTGCCGGTTGGGCTCAATGCCTTTGATCGGCCAGGCACCGGCGCGAAACCACAGGTCTTCGATGGCGTCGCACAGTTCTTCGTCGCGTTTGGACGCCAGTTCAGTCACCGCCATGCGCTTCTGTACGTCCGGGTGATCGCGCTCCAGTTCCTTCAACTGCAAGGCAGCCTTGGCCAACGGCTGAATCAACGGGCGAAAACGCTCGTCTTCATTGAATAACCGGTGGTAGCAGGCGTTGAGCTGCTGGCGCTGGGCATCGTTGATCCGCAGATCGAACGGGTTGCTGTCGACGTCCTCGTCAGCCCCTTGTGGTCGATTGCTGAGGTTTTCAAAAGCCTGCAAGCGCTCGAAGCCCGGCAGGCTGCGAACCATCGGCAGAATGCGTGAGTGAAAGGTCCGCACCAGTTCCCGCGCCTGTTTCAGACTCAATTTCTGGCCCCAGAGCGCGAACATCTCGATCAATTTATTGATGAAATCCTTGCGTGACTCGCGAGTGAAGGTCACCACGGTCATCGAGTCGAGTTCAAAGCCCAGATAATGCGTGAGCAACAGAATACGCAGCACCAGCGTCGTCGATTTACCCGCACCGGCCCCGGCAATCACCGAGGTTGAGGGTGTATCACTGAAAATCATCTTCCATTGCGCGACGCTTGGCTGGGCGTGCTCGGGCAGCAGGCGTGCCACATCGGCCTTCATGCGTTTTTTCAGTTCGGCGCTGAGTGGCAGACGCCAATCATCGAACAGATGGTTGTCGACGCTCGGCGGACGATGCTCGGTGCTGCGGCTGTCACGAATCAGCAGGACCTGGCGACCTTCCTCCAGCCCTTCGAGTTTTCCTTCTTTGAATCCGTACTCCACACCCGCGGTGTGCCCGCTGCGAAACCCGTCAGCCTGACCGTGCAGCCAAGAGGCACGGTGCTGGGCGCGCAAACGCGTCAGGCCATGGCCGAAGAAGCGCGCGGCCAGACGTTTGAACCAAGGCATCTCGGCCAACGGACGAAGTTCGGGAGGAAGATCGGGAGTGTGTTGCGCCACGCTGATGGGCTCCAGTGTGTGAGGCTGTTGGGGGCTATGGTGTCTTTATTTGCCCATGAGTTCTAGCGAAATGCTTACAGGTCATTGGTTTAGGCGATGAACTGAAAGTTGGGTGAGATCGTTTCGAGCCTGCTTCCCATCAACAGATTCGATGACAATGCCGCACTTTTTACGCTTTTTCTCGATGATTGACTGAAGGATGATGCCCGTCATTAACCAACGGTCTCGCTTCGTGGCTCTGGCGTTGCGCCCCATGACGAACCTTTTGAGGAGACGATCATGCTTGAACTCAGACCTTTCAACACGCTGGGCGGCGCTCATCACGGCTGGTTGGATGCCCATCACCACTTTTCGTTCGCCGAATACTACGACCCGCAGCGCATGAACTGGGGCAATCTGCGGGTGTGGAACGATGATGTGATCGCCGCCGGCACCGGGTTCCCACAACACCCGCACCGTGACATGGAAATCATCACTTACGTACGTGAAGGTGCGATTACCCACCAGGACAACCTTGGCAACAAGGGCCGTACCGAGGCTGGCGACGTACAGGTCATGAGCGCCGGTACGGGCATCGCTCACAGCGAGTACAACCTGGAAGACCAGGAAACGCGGATTTTCCAGATCTGGATTCTTCCAACCGAAACCGGCGCGCCACCATCGTGGGGCGCCAAACCGTTCCCCAAAGGCCAGCGCGAAGGGTTCGTGACCCTGGCCAGCGGCAAGGACGGTGACGACCAGAGCCTGCGCATTCGCGCCGATGCGCGGCTGGTCGCGGCGAATATCAAGGCTGGGGAAACGGCTGAATATCGCCTGGATGCCGGACGCCGAGCCTATCTGGTGCCTGCCACCGGTTTGATTGAAGTCAATGGCTTGCGTGCGCAAGCTCGAGACGGTGTTGCTGTGGAACATGAGTCGGTGCTGACCGTGACCGCGCTCGAAGACAGCGAAATCGTGTTGGTGGATCTGGCTTGATGGCCTGAACTGCAGGCGAAAAAAAGGGGCGACCGTCATGGTCGCCCCTTTTTTGTAACCTTTGTGGCGAGGGGATTCATCCCCGATTGGCCGCGAAGCGGCCCTTCTTTACCGTTGGAGCGGACTGCTACGCAGTCCATCGGGGATGAATCCCCTCACCACAGAAAGAACTCACCTCCCTGAAGATCACTGGGTGCTGATTGCGCCATCCACCAGCGTTTGCGCTTCGGCCACCAGTTGCTTGAGGTGATCGTCGCCAATGAAGCTTTCGGCGTAGATCTTGTAGATGTCTTCAGTACCCGAAGGGCGCGCGGCGAACCAGCCGTTTTCGGTCATCACCTTCAGGCCACCAATGGCCTGATCGTTGCCCGGCGCGTGGCTGAGAATGCTCTGAATCTTCTCGCCTGCCAGCTCGGTCGAAGTCACTTGCTCCGGCGACAGCTTGCTCAGCAGCGCTTTCTGCTCAGGGTTGGCTTTGGCATCGACGCGCACCGAGAACGGTTCGCCCAGTTCATCGGTCAGGGCGCGATAGGCCTGGCTTGGATCACGGCCGGTACGGGCGGTCATTTCAGCCGCCAACAACGCCGGAATCAAACCGTCCTTGTCGGTGCTCCAGACGCCGCCATCCTTGCGCAGGAACGAAGCGCCAGCACTCTCCTCGCCACCAAAACCCAGCGAGCCGTCAAACAGGCCATCTGCAAACCATTTGAAACCGACCGGTACTTCGTACAGACGACGTCCCAGACGCTTGGCCACGCGATCGATCAGACCGCTGCTGACCACGGTTTTACCCACGGCGGCATCGGCGCGCCATTGCGGACGATTCTGGAACAGGTAGTCGATGGACACCGCCAGGTAGTTGTTCGGCGCCAGCAGACCACCCGAAGGGGTGACGATGCCATGACGGTCGTGATCCGGGTCGCAGGCGAAGGCCACGTCGTAACGTTCCTTGAGACCGATCAAACCTTGCATGGCATGGCTGGACGATGGGTCCATGCGGATCTGCCCGTCCCAATCGACCGTCATGAAACGGAAAGTCGGATCGACCTGCTTGTTCACCACGTCCAGATCAAGACGGTAATGCTCGGCAATCGCCGACCAGTAGCGCACCCCTGCTCCGCCCAGCGGATCGACACCCAGACGCAGCTTGGCGTCACGAATGGCATCGAAGTCGATCACGTTGATCAGGTCAGCGACGTAAGTGTTGAGGTAGTCGTGACGGTGAGTGGTGCTGGCCTTGAGCGCCTGCTCGTAGCTGATGCGTTTGACGCCGGCCAGTTTGTTGACGAGCAGTTCGTTGGCCTTGGCTTCGATCCACTTGGTGATGTGGGTATCGGCCGGGCCACCGTTGGTAGGGTTGTATTTGTAGCCACCGCTTTGCGGCGGGTTGTGCGACGGCGTAATCACGATGCCATCCGCCAGGCCCGAAGTGCGGCCACGGTTGTAGCAGAGAATGGCGTGCGAAATCGCCGGGGTTGGCGTGTATTCGTCACCTTCGGCGATCATCACGGTCACGCCGTTGGCCGCCAGCACTTCCAGCGCGCTGGCCCCGGCCGGGGTCGACAGAGCGTGAGTATCAATGCCCACAAACAACGGGCCATCGATGCCTTGGGCTTCGCGGTACAGGCAGATCGCCTGGCTGATTGCCAGAACGTGCCACTCATTGAAACTCAGGTCGAAGGAGCTGCCGCGGTGCCCGGAAGTACCAAACGCCACACGCTGGGTGGAAATCGAAGCGTCCGGTTGGCCGGTGTAATAAGCCGTTACCAGTCGCGGGATGTCGACCAACAATTCTGCCGGTGCCGGTTTGCCCGCAAAAGGACTGATAGTCATGCAAAACCTCTGAAATAGAGTGGTTCAGGAAATACAGCGCAGTTTACTGGCAGTTTGACCACAGCGCGACGGGATCTATCCGACAGATTTCAACGTTCATTCAAGAGGTGCCAACCGCAGTGCATCGCCCAGCAGCGCAATCGTCCCCGCCAAGCCGGTGTCACTATGATCCAGCAGGTTCAGGCGCAGATGACGACGGTGCAATCCCTGCAAACTGAACAGTTCGCCCGGCGCAATCAATATCTGTTGCCGGAGCAGGCGCTGAAACACATCGCGCATGTCCACCGGACGCAGTGCCCGCACCCAGACGGTCGCGCCGCCTTGCGGTTCGACGACCTGAAGTGCATCGCCCAAACGCTCGCGCAGCAAGTGAATCATCGGGGCCCGACACTCCCTGAGGAGCCTGCGAAGTACGTGCAGGTGCTGGTCGATCCGGCCGTTTCCAAACAGTCGGGCAATGGCTTTCTGACGGATCGGGGACAGTCGGAACGATCGCATCAGAAAATGCCGCAGCATTTCGTTTTTCCATTGGCGCGATAATACGAACCCGTAAGGGGCCTCGATGCCAATGATTTTCTCGAAGGAGGAGAAGATCAACAGCCGGTCAGGATCCAGCCGATCACGCAAGCGCTCGCCGTCCACTCCCTCGCCAAGCTCGCCATAGCAATCATTTTCCAGCACCCAGGTGCCATGCTCGCGAAGCAGTCCGGCAATGATGTCGCGGTTATCCGCAGGAACCTGCGTGCCACGGGGCATGCTCAGGCCCGACGACAGGAGAATCAGCCGCACGCTTTCAGTCTTGAGCAGTGTTTCCAGAAGTTGCGGCTCCAGCCCGCCACACGCCAGCAACGGCAGCTCGATCACGCGCACCTCTGCCGCCTGCAGCAACCGCAGTATCAACCAGTCACACGGCGACTCGACCAGAACGGTTGCGTGTTTGAGTTGCAGAACGGCAACCAGGATTTCCAGTACCCCGCGCAGATCCGCACCGATGTAGACATCCTCGGCATGCCAGCATTGCCTCGGCGAGGTGGTGTAGCGGGCCGCCAGCGCAGCGCGCAACTCAGAGTCACCACAGGGCTGGCCGAGCAACAGTGGCTGCCGAGGGTACTGCCGCAGCAGTTCGCGCTCCATCAACAGCAACGGGCTGTCCAGCGATTGGAGTGAAACCGGATCTTCGGCACTCAACAATCGCATCCCCGGGCGCCGCGCATTGACGTAGACCGTTTCGAGCAGATCATTGCCAAACGCTGGCTGCGTAACCTGCGCCACCGCCCGGGCGTAGTACCCGGACTTGGCGACTGAATAGATCCTGCCTTCCTTCTCCAGCAACGAATAAGCGTATTGAATGGTCGAGATCGATACGTTCAGACGATTGGCCAACTGGCGCAACGACGGCAGCCTGGCGTTGCCGTCGCCGGCCGACTCCGCTATCAGCCGCATCAGGTAGCGATAGACCGCCTGATAAGCAAAACCGGGCTCCCGCGCAGTCTTCATGGGCCCAATACCGTTGACACAGATGCGCCGAAGAATGGAGCGCTCACCTCAACGTTCCACTGATCGCTCACCCACGCTGGCGTCGATAGCCGTTTGGTGTGCGGCGTCTGCTGCGTGCGGGGCGGCGCCACGCACCGGCAATGACTCCATGGCGTAGAGACGACTGATCAGCCTGACCGGCAAACCACTGACATCCGTCATCCATTGCAGCACTTGCTCCGGGCCGTGCAGCCCCTGCATGGCACGATGCAAATCGGGCATCGCCACCAACATGCCGGGATGACAACGGCGCAGGAACCGCTCGAGGCCGGCACCACGGTCAATGAACGGCGTGAACAACAGGCAGATCCATTGGGTTTCATTCAAGTCATAGGTCGCGTGAATGCAATTCGCCGCGGCCTCGCGCAGTTCATCCAGCGCCGGCTGTTGCCCCAATCTGGCAATCATCTGCTCGCATACCGGTTCCGGCACCCGTTGCTGCTGCATGGTCGCCAGCATGTGCTGAACATGTTGGGAAAACCCGGTTTCATAGCTGCGGCCGTCGAGGAACTCCGCCTCCAGGCCGCGCAAATGGGCTTCGATCAACGGGTCGGCGTATTCGCCCTCGCCTTGGTGGAACACCCACTCCTCTGCCTGAAACCCGAGAAACTCGCTGAGCAGCGGCCAGCGTTCTTCCAGGTTGCCCACCGCCATGTCGTGAATGTCGACAAACGTTGTGCGACGGCATGACTCGAACCCGTCTTCCGGACGCCAGCAGCGGCGCTCGGATTCGGCGTAAAAACCACGATATAAGTCCCCTCCCAATCCGTCGAGCAAGGCGAACAGCTCATCGAATGTTCCGGCATTGGGCGGCAGCGCACCGAGACCCGCCTTTTGCACCGCCCGATCGAGGTTATCGATGAATTGCTTTTGTCGACGCGGCGACTCGCTGGCAACCCAGGCGTCGACACCATTGCCCCAGCGGGCGATCTGGCCGCAAAACTCCGCCCAGGCCAGGCATGCGTCATCCCACAACTCAAGCTTTTCGTCCGAGGCCCGTCGATGCCCCATCATCAGAAGGTTGGTGCGATTGGCTTCCGTACTGTCCTTGTCGGGTGGCGCCAGGTGATTGAATGGCAACACCTGACGATGATCCACCATCAGCAACTCGACCCGGGGATCGTCGTACAGAAACAGGGCGGCGAAGCTGCGGTGCATATTTCCGGGCGCTGCCCCCGCTCCGCTCCAGCGCAACGTGGCCACACGCAACTGAAAAGTGGCCGGCGCTCGACCAGCGATACTCAGTTGCGCGGCGCGCAGCAACGCCAGGGTATAGCAACTGTCACGGGTACCGGACGGCGTCACCATGACCTTGTATTCACCCATGCGCTCCATTCCACCGGCGGCGACCACCAGCCGCTGAATCAGCAATTGCAATGCTGTGCGTTCGGCTCTGGAAAAGAAGCTCAGCAGACGCTGCAATACTTGCTGATAGACATAGTTCATTGCCTGATCATGGATCGTGCTCATCAGTACTTTACCCGGCGTAAAAAATTCATATCGCGCATCAGCAGTGAAGCTGGCGCAATAAATTCATCAATAAGTAATAGACGATCAAATACTAACACTTATGCTTTTGAAGTTATTTGAAACACTTGACGCATGGAAGTCGATATCTTCACCGCTCTAGGTGACGCAAACCCCCGTCACCATTGAGTTTTCCCTGAGTGAAAAATATCTGAGGAAACTTCTTACAGCGTCCCACGAACATTGAGTACAAGAAAAGCAGAACGACAATAGGAAATAACCTACAGCCATTAAACAGAAACCGGTATATCGCCCACAGGAGGAAATATTAAACACGGCAAACAAAACAGAATGCACAGACATGGCTCATTCCTTGAGATGAAAGTAATCATTCAATTATCAGGGCTTAAATGCCGATTAGAAGATACAGATAGCGGACAAAAACCGGTTCAGATACGCAACCGGCCACACACCCTGTCCGGCATGTCTGATTATTGGCGAGGGGTACAACGCAAGAGTCCGTGGGGCCACGGACTCTGTTTGGAGGGCGTTACGCAGGTTCGACCTGAAGGGCGACCCGTTCGCGGCATGGGCATTCGTCCATGTAGCGATGTGCTTCGACGAACTCGTTGAACGGGAAGACCCGAGTCTTGAGTGGCAGCAGTACGCGGTCGGCGGTGAGCTGATTGATGTCACGCAGGGCACGCTGCAAGGCGACGTGGTCCTGGGTGATGCCCAGCTCGGGCTTACCGGTGAAGTTACCGATGCAGTGTACGAAGAACTGAATGTTTTTCTGGAACGCCGCACACGCCGGGAATGGTGTCTGGTTACCACCCTGCAGACCGTACAGAACCAGGCTGCCACGTGGCGCGAGCACATCGCCGAGCAACGACATCTGCGGGCCGCCGAGACCATCGAATACCACGTCGACACCACGGCTGTCGGTGATCTTGTTGATGCGCATCAACAGATCTTCTTCCTCGGTGACGATGACTTTCTCGGCACCCAGCGACAGCAGGTATTCGCGCTCTTCAGCGGTTTTCGTCGCCGCGATCACCCGCACACCCAGGGCTTTGCCCAACTGGACAAAGGACGGGCCTGCACAATGGCTGGCGTCAGTGACCAGGGCAAACTGCCCGGGTTTGACCCGTGCCAGATCGGCATAAGCGAAATAGGCGATCAACAGCGGTGTGTAATGCACGCTGGCTTCGACCGGGCTGAGCACATCCGGATAGCGGGTCAGCGCGGTGCGTGGCAGCACGATCTGCTCGCCATACACCGGATAGTCGTTCGGACTTTGCGCCGGGAAACTGGCCACCTTGTCGCCAACCGACAGATCGCCGATACCGTCGCCGACGGCGGTCACTACACCGGCCATTTCATGGCCGAGACCGGACGGCAGGCGCGCCTGGGACGAGGCCAGGTTCTGACGCCAGAGAATGTCGTACCAGCTGATGCCGATCGCTTCGACACGCACCTGCACTTCGCCGGGACCTGGCTGAGCGGCCGCATGCTCTTCGCATTTGAGCACCTCGGCCGGACCAAACTTGTGAAAACGGATCGTGCGGGACATCGCAAACCTCGTCAAAGTAACCTCTAATGCCCTGAACTCTATCTGGGCTTTTGACCCAAGACTATCAGTGGCTATTAATAGTCGACATGCCTGTCATTGATTCCGCAGTATGGACGGCATTGGCAAAATCGATGAAAAAAATACCGCAACCGGCTCGGTAAAGCTGAATTTAGCGGTGCAGAGTACCAGCCTTTCCCCGTAATATTCATGCCGGCCATTGTTCTCATATGGCCGCTCTCGTCAAGCTTGATGACTCTGCCAGGACTCCAGATGAATCGTAATGACCTGCGTCGTGTCGACCTGAACCTGTTGATCGTATTCGAAACTCTGATGCACGAACGCAGCGTGACCCGCGCCGCCGAGAAGCTTTTTCTTGGCCAGCCGGCAATCAGTGCGGCGCTCTCGCGCCTGCGCAGCCTGTTCGATGACCCGTTGTTCGTGCGCACCGGGCGCAGCATGGAACCCTCCGCCCGCGCGGTGGAGATCTTCGCCCTGCTCTCCCCGGCGCTCGACTCGATTTCCACCGCCGTCAGCCGTGCGGCTGAGTTCGATCCGGCCACCAGCACTTCGGTATTCCGTATCGGCCTGTCCGACGACGTCGAATTCGCCCTGCTGCCAATGTTGCTCAAACGTCTGCGCGCCGAAGCACCGGGCATCGTGCTGGTCGTGCGTCGGGTCAACTACATATTGATGCCGGGGCTGCTGGCTTCTGGCGAAATCTCCATCGGCGTCAGCTACACCACTGACCTGCCGGCCAACGCCAAACGCAAGGTACTGCGTCGCAGCCAGCCGAAACTGCTGCGCGCCGACACCGTGCCCGGCCCGCTGAGCCTGGATGACTACTGCGCGCGCCCGCATGCGCTAGTGTCGTTCGCCGGCGACCTCAGTGGTTTTATTGATGAGGAACTGGAGAAGCTCGGGCGCAAGCGTCATGTGGTGCTGGCCGTGCCGCAATTCAACGGTTTGAGTACGTTGCTCGCCGGCACCGACATCGTCGCCACCGTACCGGATTACACCGCCGATGCGTTGACGGCTGCCGGTGGCGTGCGGGCGGAAGACCCGCCGTTGCCGACGCGCACGTTTGAGCTGCACATGGCGTGGCGCGGGTCGCAGGATAATGATCCCGGGGAGCGTTGGTTACGGTCGCGGATTCAGATGTTCTTCGGCGACCCGGACAGTCTCGAGTTGCCTGCGCATTAAGCAGGCAACGTTTTAAATGAAATGCGCCCGGCGGCGGCTTGTAGTCCTTGAATTCAAGCCACGGACCGGGCCAGGCGATACAGCGACAGGCAGTAAAACGCCAGCGCCGACGCCGCCAGCATCCCGCCCACCACCCCAATGTAAGCAAAGCCAAACTGACTCCCCACCCAACTCCCCACCAGTGCCCCGCCGCCGATACCGATGTTGTAGATCCCTGAAAACAACGCCATCGCCACGTCGGTAGCGTCCGGAGCCAGCACCAGGACTTTCGACTGTAACGCCAGCCCGAAGCCCATGATCGCCATCCCCCAGAACACACTCAGCACGCCGAGGTATGAGACGTTGCCGCTCAACGGCAACAGCGAAACCAGGCACAAGGCGAGCAACGACACGCAGATGATCAGAAAGCGCTGCGGGTTATAGCTGTGCAGGTAGCTGAACAACAGCGAGCCGAAAATGCCGGCGCCACCGAACAACAACAGCAGGAGCGTCACCACATCGCCGCTCATGCCCGCTACGGTCAGAACGAACGGTTCGATGTAGCTGTAGGCGGTGAACTGTGCCGTCACGACCAGCGCCGTCAGCACATAGATGGCCACCAGTGCCGGCCGCTTCAACAACACGGGCAGACTCTTGAGCGAGCCGGAGTTCTGACTGGGCAACAACGGCAGCACCTTTGCCAGACAGAACACCAGCGCCGCCGCAAAGCCGGCGATCACGATGAACGTGGTGCGCCAGCCCATGGCCTCGCCCAACAAGCGGCCGAGGGGAATGCCCAGCACCATCGCCAGCGAAGTACCGGTTGCCAGCAAACCCAAGGCCTGAACCTGTTTGCCCGGCGGCGCGAGGCGTACGGCCAGAGACGCGGTGATCGACCAGAACAGCGCATGCGACAGCGCCACACCGATCCGGCTCACCAGCAACACACCGAAGCTGGTCGCCAGACTCGACAGAATGTGACTGGCGATAAACATTCCAAACAGCACGATCAACAGCCGTCGGCGCTCGACGTTGCGTGTCAGCAGCATGATCGGCAGCGACGTCAAAGACACCACCCACGCATAGATAGTCAACATCAGGCCAACCTGCGCGGTCGACATGTCGAAGCTGCTGCCGATCGAACTCAACAGACCGACCGGTACAAACTCGGTGGTGTTGAACACAAACGCAGCCAGTGCCAGGGCAATCACTGCGTACCAGTTGCCGTTGTTTGTCGCCGTAGAATCACTCATTTAAACGTCGTATTACTCTTCGATGATCGTGCGTAATTGTACGCATGCGATCCGTGCCCATCTGTCGGTTTTTTAGTACACCCATTGCCGAAAAGCCTCATACGACAGGTGGTTCGATGACGACTGTACTATAAAGATTTGGTGACTTGTCCAACGGGTTGAAGCACTCGACGTTCACTTTCGAGTGTCCCTCGATCCCTCAAGCACAGGCATCAGGCCAGCGGACCAGGACGTGCAGCCCCTGAATGTATGACCTCACTTCCTGGAAATCCCCATGAAAACGCCTCATACCTGCGCTGCACGCGTCATTCCCCTCCTTTTCCTGACATTCAGCGCTGCCGCCACGTTAAGCGGTTGCATGAGCGCTGAACAACAAGCGGCTGAAGACCGTCAGACATGCGCCGGTTACGGCTACGTACAAGGCTCTACCGAGTTTGCAAACTGCATGATGATCTCCGACCAGAAACGCAAGAAAGCCGTTGCCGACTGGCAAGCCCAGCAAGATCGGGAGTGGCAACAGAAAACCGCGAAACCCGCCATGCAGGAATGTAATACCACCGAAAGCGTCGACGTTCAGGGTGACGCGTCAGCCGATGGCCAAACCACACGAACCAAGTCCAACACGGTATGCATCGGTCAATAAGGCGAGGTCTTGAATGAAACCATCTGCCCCGCTCATTGCCCTGAGTAGCCTTTGACGCGCATGCAATCATTCGTCAGGTCGATCTGTTTTTCCGCAATGACGATCCCGTCACCCACGGCACTGCCCATGCCGTGAGTTGTATCGTTTGCAGCAGGGCTTGAATGGTAGCTGGCGGTCGCGGCCTTGGCCTGATACTGGCATTCAGCTTTGTCGTGCTGGATATCAGCGGCACTCGCGCCGGGCCTGGACCAGTCATGCACAGATGTCACACAGGCGCTCAACAGCGTCGCAAGCAACGCAATCATCAATAACTTCATGGTGTGTACCGCCGATAGATTAAAAGTTGCAATGTTTCTGGCTGGTTCGAATCGCCGAAACAGCGATCACTTGCAGACGAATGTCACGTTAGCCACGTCATTCCCGGGATCGAGCGGCAAGCGCGATTGCACGTCAAACACGTCGATCTGCTTGCCGAGCGAAGCGCACTTCTTCCCGGCGCCGCTAAGCGCCATCCGACGGGCCTCGGAATGAGTGTGGCGGGACGGCTGTGTTTTTGCCGAGACCTGATACTCATAAGGACCGAGTTTCAGGTCGTGGGATTGCCAGACATAGTTGCCGACCAATGCAATGGCGCTCACAGCGATGATCATATTGAGTTTCATGGCAAGTATCGGACGCTGCATATTTGAATGCTCATCACGCCCACCTTTCTCTGTGAATAAAGCCTCATTGCTGTCATTCGGAAAATCGGATGACACCCGGTGCAGTGTGTTGCGCGGGCTGTAACCGCTCACTGTCGCCGCCGAGCAATGATTGAGCAGCGCTATGTTTAAGTGAAGAAAAACGCAGTATCTTTCAGTAACGATTAGAAATACTTAACCAGAGCGACAGCCATGCAACTCGACGCAAAACAGATGCAGGCGTTCCTCGCCGTGGTCGACAGCGGCAGTTTCGAGAAGGCTGCGGAACGTCTTAACGTGACGCCGTCGGCGGTGTCGCAACGCATACACGCCCTTGAAGTTCGCCTGGGCAGCTCGGTGGTGGTGCGCGGTCGCCCGTGCGAGCCGACGCTGGCGGGCAGAAAACTGATGCTCTATCTGCGTCGTGCAACCGTGCTCGAAGAAGAACTGCTGAACGAGCTGACCGGCGATGAACAGGATCACCTGCGCGTGGTCATTGCCGTCAATGGCGACACGCTGGCGACATGGTTCTTTCCGGCACTGGCCGAGATATTCGTCAGCGAGAATATTTTGCTCGACGTCGTGGTCGACGATCAGGATCACACCTATGCCTTGCTGGAAAGCGGCCAGGTCATCGGCTGCATCGGCACGCGTTCGCAGCCTATGCGCGGTTGTTTCGCTGAGCTGCTGGGTCCGGTGCGTTACCAGTTGGTCGCATCGCCAGAGTTTCAGCAGCGCTGGTTTGCCAAAGGCCTGACCCGCGCGGCGGCACGCAAGGCGCCGGTATTTGCCTATTCGCGCAAAGACACCTTGCAGTCGGAGTTCATGCAGTCACGCTTCGGCCTGCACGCAGACGCTTACCCCACGCACTACCTGTCACTGCCAGAGGCTCGTCTGAAAGCCATTCGCCGCGGACTCGGCTACGGCATGGTGCCGTATATGCAGGTCAGCGATTTGCTGAAAAGTCGCGAACTGGTGGATGTGGCGCCGGGGCATTTCACCGATGTCGAGCTGTACTGGCATGCGTGGGCGCTGCAATCACCGCGCATGGAAATGCTCTCCGAGCGCGCCGTGCACGCAGCACGACGGATCTTGAGCAGCAAAGGACCGGTGAAGCGCTCGACCATGTCTAGGAAGTAACCAGCGCCGCTGCCGAGGCTGCCCTCGGCAGCGGCGACGCGAGTCACCGCTGCACAGCAGCAGATGCACATCTGCCTCAGTCCGGCCCATCCTCAAACAACGGTAGACCAAACAGCAACACGTCCGCCCGCTCCTCGCCAAACCGGGCGATACCTGGCAAGCGGGCCCAGAGTACCGCGCCGATGGATTGCACGATGTGCTGGCTAGGCACGTTGGCGGCCATGATCCAGGCGACCAGGGTTTCCAGGCCGAACTGACGCCCGAGGATCACCGTCGCATGGCCCAGGCGCACGCCGATGCCACTGCCGTAGCGGTCGGCGCGCACATAAATGGCGGTTTCGCCGGTGTTGCGGCAGGCCTGGGTGCCCCAACTGAAGCGGTTGATCGACAGCCAGCCGACCACTTCGCCGCCGCGTTCAAGCACGTAGACGGGCAGGCCATCGCGCTTGTACAGATTGATATAGAAAGTCACTTCCTCAAGCGTCATCGGCCGGGTCACTGGCGAGTTGGCACCCGTGCCGGCGGTTTCGTTGAAGATCTCCATCATCGCCGGCAGGTCGGCATCGCAGGACTCACGCACACCGCGTGGCAGGGTCATGGGTTGGCTATGACGAAATCCGTTCATGCGCTGGCCCTCCCGGTGTAGACACTGGACTTCAACTGGCCCCGGGCCCTGGCCAGACGTGAACGCACCGTGCCGATGGGCACGCCCAGTTGCTGCGCGGCGTCCTGATAGCTGATGTCGGAATCCACCACCAGATCGATCACCGCGCGCATGTCCACCGACAAGTCGTCGATGGCCTCCAGCGTGCGCCTGAGCAGACGCTGGTGCTCGCTGACCTGGCTCGGGTCGTGGCCATATTCCAGACTTTCGATGCCCGCCTCTTCCAGCACCGCGCACTGCGGCCGGCGATAGAAGTTCTTGAAGTGATTGCTGACCAGGTTAGTGGCAATGCCGAACAGCCAGGTTTCCGGTTTCGACGCCCCGGTGTACTTGTGCTGGTTGCGCCAGGCTTCCAGATAAGTCATCTGCATCAGGTCATCGACATCGGCCGGGTTGAACACTCGCTTATTGATGAAACCGCGCAGCTTTTTCTCGCTGCTGTGTGCCAGTCCGCCCAGGTCCAGTTCGATGGCGGCAATGACTTTCGCTTCCGTTTGAACACTACTCGATTCCACGCTTGTTCCCTCATCACTCACGCTATGCCGACAGTGGCGGGAGGGATAGAGAGCAGCGAGCGTACCAACCTTGGTACTTTTCCAACTTGTTGTTTTTGAACACTTTTAAAAAACGAAAAGCGCGTTTTTTGCCATTTGTTGCACTTTCGACAAAATGCCTGTGCCAGTTCTTGCACAGTCAAACGGGCCGCTTCGCGCCCAGGGAACCGGACGCCGGCAAACGCCACTCACTGCACACCTGAATAGCGGTGGAACGTGCGCCTCCATGAAAATTTCCAACTACAACGATGCCCTGCCACTGGACTTGCTGCCGCGTCCGCTGTTTGGCACCGAAGCCACTGCGGCCACGGCGAAGAACCCGCTGATCGACTCCATGGAAGAGGTGGCCCTGAAGTTCAGCGAAAGCATCGAGCGCCACAGCAAGAGCCTCGACGAGCGCCACATCAGCGATGCTTCCCGAGGGCAGCGCGTGGAGCGCATCGAGAAGCTCGTCGAGCTCTATCGCCTGCTTGATCACGGCGACCAGCCGAGCCTCGAACAACAGGCGCGGCGCATGCAGCAGCAACTGCAACAGCAGCCGTCGCTGCAGGCGGCGCTGAGCGTCGCGGACAACGATCCGGCGCGCACCGACATCCTGCTGCAACAGGCGATGCGCCTGTCATTGGCTGAAGGTCTGGACGGCGAGGCGCAGAACACGCGCGAGCTGATCGACGAATTGCGTCTGGTGCACGGTGACAAAATCCGAGCGGGCTTCAATACCGCCAGCGCCATCGCCCTGTTCAGCCGCGACCCGCAGCAACGGGCGGCGATGCGTCGGCTCTACTACAAAGCCATCGTCGGCCAGCAACCCTTGGCCAGTCTGCTCGAAGCCCTGCTCGAACACTTCAGTGAAGAGCAATTCGCCCGAGGCCTGCGCACCTTGCAACGAGCGCTGGCGGACGACATCGCCGCCCTTTCGCCCTCGTTGCCCGGTAACGTTCTCGGCTCGATGTTGCGCGGCTTGGGCTCCTGCGGGCAGCTCAACAATCTGATCAAGGCTTGCCACGACCTGTTGCAGCGTTTGAGCCAGAAACAACGCCGCGAAAGCATGACGCCGCTGGCCATGAGCAAACGGCTGCTGCGCTTTTGTGCCAACGGTTTCTTCGCCCGCGACCTGACGCTACTCAGCGATGACACTCTGGACAACGCTCCGCACTTGCAGCCGCTGTATTTCAACGGGCTCTATCCACTGCTGCAAAACCTCCCGCTGGTGTTGTGGAAGGACCTCAAGACCCGGCAAAACGGCCTGCGCCTGTTGCATAACCTGATGGAGCAACTGGCCCGGCAAGAACGCCAGGCCATGGGGCTGGTCGAGCCGGGGCGAGGTCTGCAATGAATCGCCTGATCCACGCCCTCAACCGCCTGGCGCTGGCGGTGATGCGCCGCACCGAAATTGTCGGCGCCGTGATGGTCATGGCCATCGTGTTCATGATGATCCTGCCGCTGCCCACCGCATTGGTCGACGTGCTGATTGCGCTGAACATCTGCATCTCTTCGCTGCTGATCGTGCTGGCCATGTACCTGCCGCGACCGCTGGCGTTCTCGACGTTTCCGGCGGTGCTATTGCTGACCACCATGTTTCGGCTGTCGCTGTCGATCGCCACCACCCGCCTGATCCTGCTGCAACAGGATGCGGGGCACATCGTCGAAGCCTTCGGCAGTTTCGTGGTGGGCGGCAATCTGGCGGTGGGTCTGGTGATTTTCCTGATCCTGACCATCGTCAACTTTCTGGTGATCACCAAGGGCTCGGAACGGGTGGCCGAAGTCGCCGCGCGCTTCACCCTGGATGCCATGCCCGGCAAACAGATGTCGATCGACAGCGACCTGCGCGCCAATCTGATCAACGTGCGTGAAGCCCGTCAGCGGCGCGAGCAACTGTCCAAGGAAAGTCAGTTGTTCGGTGCCATGGACGGTGCGATGAAATTCGTCAAAGGTGACGCCATCGCCGGTCTGGTGATCGTCTTTATCAACCTGATCGGCGGCTTCTCCATCGGCGTGCTGCAAAACGGCATGCAGGCCTCCGACGCCATGCACCTGTACTCGGTGCTGACCATCGGCGACGGCCTGATCGCGCAGATTCCCGCGCTGCTGATTTCCCTGACTGCCGGCATGATCATCACCCGGGTGGCGCCGGACAGTCAGGCCGGCGACGCCAACATCGGCCATGAAATCGCCGAACAATTGACCAGTCAGCCCAAGGCCTGGGTGTTTTCCTCGATCGGCATGCTCGGCTTTGCCGCGATCCCCGGCATGCCCAGTCTGGTGTTCATCAGCATCAGCCTGATTTGCCTGTTCAGTGGCCTGATTCAGCTGTGGCGCATTCGCCAGAAGCAGATTCTCCAGGATCACGACGGCGCCACCCGCAATGGCGCGCCCGAGCTCAATGGCCGCGAAGACATCCGCCGCTTCAATCCGTCCCGCGCGTATTTGTTGCAGTTCCATCCCGCCCACAAAGGCAGTGCGGCGCTGGAGCGTTTGCTGCACGGCATTCGCCAGCGACGTAACACCCTGGTGCACCGTTTCGGCCTGACCTTGCCTTCGTTCGATCTGGAGTTCAGCGAGGATTGCGCCGAAGACGAATTTCGATTCTGCGTCTACGAAGTGCCGCTGATTCGCGCCACCTGGAGTGAAACCCTGCAAGCCGTGCATCTGCGCCAGTGCGGGGAGCTGCACGACGGCGAGCCGGGGCGCGCGGAGCGTGATGAAAGTGAATGGGTGTGGTTTGCCCCCGACCATGCGCTGTTGCGCATGAGCAGTGTCGAGCCGGTCAGTGCCGAGGAACTGATCCTCGAACGCATGAGCCGCGCCTTCCAGGCCACTGGCCCGCAGTTCATTGGCCTGCAGGAAAGCAAGGCGATCCTCGGCTGGCTCGAAAGCGAACAGCCGGAGCTGGCGCAGGAGCTGCAACGTACCCTGCCCCTGGCGCGTTTCGCCGCCGTGCTGCAACGGCTGTCCGCCGAGCTGGTGTCGCTGCGCTCGGTGCGGCCGATTGCCGAGACGCTGATCGAACAAGGGCAACACGAACGCGACCTGAACGCCCTCACCGATTACGTGCGCATCGCCCTCAAGGCACAAATCTGCCACCAGCACACCGAACAAGGTGCGCTCAATGCGTGGCTGATCACCCCGGAAACCGAAGTGCTGCTGCGCGACGCCCTGCGCCAGAGCCAGAACGAAGCCTGGTTTGCCCTCGAACCGGAACTGGGCAATGCCCTGCTCGAACAACTGCGCCACGCTTTCCCGCTGCGCTCGCGACCGGCGCCGGTGCTGCTGGTGGCGCAGGACCTACGCAGCCCGTTGCACGGTTTGCTCAGGGATGAATTCAACCATGTTCCGGTGCTGTCCTTCGCCGAGTTGCTGTCCTCGGTGCAGGTACAGGTGCTGGGACGCCTCGATCTGCAAGAAGCCCATGCCTTGATGGCCTGACGGAGTGATGCGATGAAACCCGAGATGATGTATGAGCTGCGCGTGCTCACCGGTTTGCACCGGGGGGCGGCGCTGCCGTTGAGCGGTGGCGAATGGTGCATCGGTTCGGCCCAGAGCGCCGACCTGGCGTTGTACGACCCCGGCATCAAGGATCGCCACTGCCTGCTGCGGCTGGTCGACGACACCTGGTCGCTGGCCCGCAAGGACGGCCCGGTCACCGACAGCGAGGGGCACAAGGTCGATGCCATCGCCACCCTTCAACCGGGCACGCCGTTTGCCCTCAATGGTGTCTGGTTGTCGGTGGTCAGTGCCAACACCGAATGGCCCGCCGAGGACGAGCCTGAAGATCAGCCGCCGGCATCGACAGAAACCCCATTGCCGCCCATGAATGCGGAGCGCGACGCTGACATAGCCGCCCCGACACGCTCGCGTTCGCTGCTCGGCCCATTGCTGCTGCTGGGTGCGCTGTTGCTGTTTCTCGCCACATTGATCTGGGGCATCAACACCCCGGCGCAACCGCCGACGCCGCTGCCAGTCCCGGGCCGAACTGGGCTCAAGGATGCCGCCGAAGTCCGTCAGGTTCTGCAAGACATGCTCAAGGAGCGTGAGTTGCAGAGCCGGATCAGCCTCGTCGAGCAACCGGGCAAAATCCTGCTCAAAGGCCGTTTCGACGAGGACGATCTGCTGCAATCGACCGAACGCATGCTGCTGCGTTTCGAGCAGCAGTATCGCAGCCCGTTGCAGGTGCTCAGCGACCTGCCCGAAGCCACCCCGCTGCTGCCGTTCAGCATTGTCCAGATCAGTCTGGCGCGCTTGCCCAACGTGTTGACCAGCGATGGCCGGCGCTTGTTTCTCGGCGACGAAGTGGCTGGCGTGCGGCTGGTCGGCATCAGCGAACATCAAGTGGTGTTCGAAGGTGATCGGCGCATCGAGGTGAGCTGGTGATGCAGGATGGCATCGCGCAGTTGCAGCAATGGTGCGGGCAACATCGGCAACGGATCGAACACTGCGCACCGGTAGCGATCCACGGGCGCATCACCGGGGTCAGCGGCATTTTGCTGCACAGCCGCATGCCCCGGGCGCGGATCGGCGATCTGTGCCAGATCCAGCGTGCCGACGGCAGCGAGGTGATGGCCGAAATCGTCGGGTTCGACCGTGAACACACGTTGCTGGCGGCCCTCGGCGCGCTGGACGGGATAGCCATTGGCGCGCGAGTCACACCACTGTTCCAGCCGCACAGTCTGCTGGTCGGCGATCACCTTTTAGGCTGCGTGCTCGACGGCTTTGGCCGCGCGCTCAACGGCGAAGGCCCGCAGGCGTTTGCCGAGGCCGGGGCGGTTGGCGCGCTGCCGGTGATTCGCGATGCCCCTGCCGCCAGCGAGCGCCCGCGAATCGAAGCACCGCTGGCCACCGGGCTGCGCGCCATCGACGGTCTGCTGACGCTGGGTGAAGGCCAGCGGGTGGGGATATTCGCCGGCGCCGGCTGCGGCAAGACCACCCTGCTCGCCGAACTGGCGCGCAATACCCCGTGTCAGGCCATCGTGTTTGGCTTGATCGGCGAGCGCGGACGCGAGCTGCGTGAGTTTCTCGACCATGAACTGGATGCCGAACTGCGCAGCCGCACCGTGCTGGTCTGCGCCACCTCCGACCGCAGCAGCATGGAGCGCGCCCGCGCTGCGTTCACTGCCACGGCGATTGCCGAGGGCTTCCGCCAGCAGGGCAAATCGACGCTGCTGATCATTGACTCGCTGACCCGCTTTGCCCGTGCCCAGCGCGAGATCGGTCTGGCCAGCGGTGAGCCGGCCGGGCGCGGTGGCTTGCCGCCGTCGGTCTACAGCCTGTTGCCGCGTCTGGTGGAACGCGCCGGGCGCACCCACGACGGCGTCATCACCGCGCTGTATTCGGTGCTGATCGAACAGGACTCGATGAACGATCCGGTCGCCGACGAGGTGCGCTCGCTGCTCGACGGCCACATCGTGCTGTCCCGGCGCCTGGCCGAACGCGGGCATTACCCGGCGGTGGACATTCTCGCCAGCCTGAGCCGGACAATGAGCAATGTGGTGGGAACCGAACAGCAACACGGGGCCACACAGTTGCGCCGACTGATGGCGGCTTATCAGCAAGTGGAAATGCTCATCAAGCTCGGCGAGTACCAGCCTGGCAACGACCCGCTGACCGATTGCGCCGTGGACGCTCGCGCCCGCATCGAGGCCTTCCTCCAGCAATCGCTGCGCGAGCCGGTGACGCTCGATGAAACCCTGGATCACCTTCTGCAGGTAACCGCCCATGCTCCAGTCTGATTCCGATTACCAGACCCCGGCCAATGCCGACCTGACACCGACGCTCGATCTGCTACTGCCGATCCGCCGCCACCGTTTGACCATGGCCGAACAAGCCTGGCAACGCCAACGCTCGGTGCTCAGCGCCTTGCACGGCCGGCTCGAACAATTGGCCGGTGAGCTGCGCGAGCTGCGTGACCAACACCAGCAAGGTCGCATTGACCAACGCGACGCCCACGTCAATCGGCGTCTGCTGCTCACCGAGATGAACCAGTGGCTGGTCGGCGAACAGCAGGCTCTGCGCAAAATCGAGCGGGTCGAGCAAAGCTATCAGGCCTTGCAGGACGAACATCGGCAACAGCAGCAATGGACGGCGGACAGCGAGCAGCAATTGCGGCGGCGCCAGCGCGATGTGGAGAAACTCGACTATTTGCGCGACCTTGCACGGGATGCCTCATGAATCCGCGCCACGCCACACTCAAACCGCCACCGCGTATGCCCGAAGCCCTGCGCCCACGTCAGGAAACCACGGCCTCGACCTGGCCCGCCAGAACCGAACGGCGGCAGGATCTGCGCGGTGAAATTCGTGACGAGAGCGAGCATTTCGAACACTTGCTGGACACCCTGGGCAACCTCGACCGAGGCCTGCTGGCCGACTTTGGCGGAGCCGGTTTTCAGGAGCCGCAGCAGCAGAATTCCGGTTCCTCCACAGACAGTGCGGCGGCACCGGAGCAGCGCGACATCGATTGGTGGCAAGCACTGCTGGAACGTCTGGAGCAGCATCTGGATGATCCGCAACCCGGCGTACTCGAAGCGCATCTGGAGCTGCCCAACCTTGGCCCGGTCAAGGTCAATGTCATCCACCACGGCGCGGCGCTGGAAATCGCCGTGCACATGGCTCCGGATGCGTGGCGCCAGGTCGAGCCGCTGCAACAGACCAGCGCGGCGTGGCTTGCCCGGCAATTGGGACGCGCGGTGCGCCTGCGGTTGCACCGGGAGGGCGTTTGACATGACCGTGCAAGCGTTGCGCCTGCGCAACCTGTCGTCGGCCGAAGCCCAGGTGCGCGAGCGCCTGGGCGCGGGCCTGTGTCTGAACCTGACGCAACCGGCGCCCACGTCCCTTCATCTACGGCTGGCCCCGACCGCCTTCAATAGCGAGCCCACCACAGCGCTCGAATCAGTTTGCGGCCGGTTCTGGCTGGACAACGCAGAACCACTGCTGAGTGCGATCTCCGCATGCCCGGCGATCCTTGCCGACCCACTGACTGCCAGCACGCAATGCTCCTGGTACTGGCCGCTGTACAACCAGTATCTGGCCCCTGAACTACAGGCGATATGGAGCCCGTTGCAAACGGTCATTGCACCGCCCGTGCCGGGGCTGGACTGTCTGCTGGAGCTGCGCGGCGCGACGCTGGGCACCCACACCAGCCGTCTGCGAATCAGCGCCGAGACCTTGCTGCGCTGGCTCGAAAACGCGGCCTGGCAAAGCAATGCCGGCAACGATAACGAGCCGATCTGGCCCGTGCATATCCCGTTGCTGCTGGGACATTGCAGCCTGAGTCGCGGCGAATTACTCGGCCTGCAACCGGGTGATGTTCTGCTCATCCACCAGGCCCTGTTCAGCGCCGACGGCCAGGGCAGCCTGCAGATCGGCACCTGCCGTCTGCACCTGCGTCAACTGCCGGGCACTGCCCTGCACTTCACCCTCACCGAACTGGAAGACCTGACGATGAATGCCTCTCTGGATCACTTCGCCCTCGCCGATCAACCCGTGCCCAGCGAGGTACAGCCCTCAGCGCCGGGTGCAGAATCCACGCGCTTTGACGACCTGCCGCTGGCCCTGACCTTGCGTGCCGGCAGCCTCCACCTGAGCCTCGGCCAGTTGCGTAATCTGGGGGTCGGCTCGGTGCTGCGATTCAACGGCTGCACCCCGGGGGAAGCCACGTTATGTCACGGCGAGCGGGTGCTGGCGCAGGGTGAACTGGTCGACATCGAAGGCCGTCTGGGCTTGCAGATCACCCGGCTGGAGCCGCGCCTGTGAATGTGCAGGATGTCGACCCGCTGACCCTCGCCCTATTCCTCGGCGCCCTGTCGCTGGTGCCGCTGCTGATGATGATCTGCACCGCGTTCCTGAAGATTTCCATGGTGCTGCTGATTACCCGCAACGCCATCGGTGTGCAGCAGGCACCGCCGAACATGGCGCTGTACGGCATCGCGCTGGCGGCGACGCTGTTCATCATGGCGCCGGTGTTCAACGACATGGGCCAGCGCTTCCGGCAGTTGCCGCAACGCATGGACAACTTCAGCGCCATGCAAAGCGCCGGCACCCAGGTGCTGGAGCCGTTGCGCCTGTTCATGTCACGCAATGTCGATCCCGACATCCAGACCCATCTGCTGGAAAACACTCAGCGCATGTGGCCGGCGCCGATGGCGGCCAAGGCCAGCCGCGACGACCTGCTGCTGATTGTCCCGGCGTTCGTGCTCTCGGAATTGCAGGCCGGGTTCCAGATCGGTTTTCTGATCTACGTGCCCTTCATCGTGATCGACCTGATCGTCTCCAACATCCTGCTCGCGCTGGGCATGCAAATGGTGGCGCCGATGACCATTTCCCTGCCGTTGAAGATCCTGCTGTTCGTGCTGGTCGATGGCTGGACACGCCTGCTCGATGGCCTTTTCTACAGCTACCTGTGAGGGCGCCATGGATACATTGACGCTGTTCAAGCAGGCAATGTTGCTGGTGGTGGTGCTGTCGGCGCCGCCGTTGATCGTGGCGGTGATCGTCGGCGTGCTGACCTCGTTGCTGCAAGCGGTCATGCAGTTGCAGGACCAGACCCTGCCGTTCGCGATCAAACTGGTCGCCGTGGGCATCGCTCTGGCGTTGACCGGGCGCTGGATTGGCGTCGAGTTGATGCAATTGGCCAACCTGGCATTCAGCATGATCGCGCAGACGAGGGCCTGAAATGTTCCAGCCGGCCTTCACTGAAGTCTCCGAATCCATCCTCGCTCTGACGTTAGGCATGGCGCGCCTCTATCCCTGCCTGTTTCTGGTGCCGGCGTTCGCCTTTCGCGAGATCAAGGGCATGCTGCGCCACGCCATCGTCCTGGCGTTGGCGCTGGTGCCGATGCCAGGCATCCGCGCCAGTCTGGCCGGTCACGACCTGGGTTGGATCGACCTTGGTGGGCTGGTCTTGAAAGAGAGCCTGATCGGCCTGCTGCTGGGCCTGCTGCTGGCGATGCCGTTCTGGATGTTTGAGTCCATCGGCTGCCTGTTCGACAACCAGCGCGGTGCGCTGATCGGCGGCCAGATCAACCCGGCATTGGGCGACAACACCTCGGAACTGGGGCACATGTTCAAGCAACTGTTGATTCTGTTGCTGATCCTCGGCGGCGGTTATGCCGCGCTGACGCAGGTGATCTGGGACAGCTACGCGGTGTGGCCGGCCAATCACTGGCTGCCAATGCCCGCTACGGATGGCTGGGATCTTTACCTGAAACTGCTCGCCAGCACCTTTCGCTGCATGGTGCTGTACGCCGCGCCGCTGGTGGGCTTGTTGTTGCTGATCGAGTTCGGCATGGCGATTCTCAGCCTGTACAGCCCCCAGTTGCAGGTGTCGACGCTGGCGATGCCGGCAAAAAGCCTGGTCGGTCTGGGCTTTCTGGTGCTCTATCTGCCGATGCTGTGCTGGCTCGGCCAGGGCCAGTTGGCGCAGTTCGGCGACTTCAAACACCTGCTGCCCTTGCTGCTCAAGGTCACGCCATGAGCGAAAAAACCGAGCAGCCGACGCAGAAAAAACTCGCCGATGCCCGCAAGAAAGGTCAGGTAGGCCAAAGCCAGGACGTGCCCAAACTGCTGATCTTCGGCGCACTGCTCGAGCTGATCCTGGGGCTGGCCGACGGCGGCATCGCCAGGCTCAAGGCGCTGATGAACCTGCCCCTGCAGCAGATCGGCCGGCCGTTCGGCGCCGGCGTCGGCGAGGTGTTGACCAAGGCCGGCTGGGACTTGCTGCTGTTCATGCTGCCAGTGCTGGGGATTGCCGTGGCCATGCGCCTGATCGGTGGCTGGGTGCAGTTCGGGCCGCTGTTCGCGCCCGAAGCGCTCAAGCTGGATTTCGAGCGGCTCAATCCACTGAATCAGTTCAAGCAGATGTTCTCTTCGCGCCAGTTGTTCAACCTGCTCAACAGCCTGTGCAAGGCGTTGCTGATCGGTGTGGTCCTGTACCTGGTGTTGCCGCCGGCGCTGGGCGATCTGATCGGTCTGGCCAGTGCTGACCTGGACACTTACTGGCAAGCCATGATCGCCCTGTTTCGCCGCCTCTCGCGTATCTGCCTGGGTTTGCTGCTGGTGCTGGCGGTGGTGGACTTCGCCCTGCAGAAGTACTTTTTCATCAAGGGTCAGCGCATGAGCCACGAAGACCTGCGCAAGGAATTCAAGCAAATGGAAGGCGACCCGCACATGAAGTCGCACCGCAAGTCACTGGCCCGGGAAATGCTCCAGCAGCCGGCCGGCGCGGCTGCGGCCAAGGCGCCGTTGGAAGAAGCCGATTTGCTGCTGGTCAACCCGACCCACTATGCCGTGGCGTTGTTCTATCGCCCGCAGCAAACCCCGCTGCCACGCATCATCGGCAAGGGCCACGATGCCGAGGCGCGGGAGCTGATCGAGCGCGCCCGGGCGGCCGGTGTGCCGGTGATTCGTTACGTGTGGCTGGCGCGCACGCTGTATCGCAGCGAAGTCGGCCAGTTCATCCCGCGTGAAACCCTGCAAGCGGTGGCTCAGGTCTATCGCCTGCTGCGTGAACTCGACGATCAGCTGCAGGAGCAGACCATTGAAATGCCCGGCACACCCTACTGAACCACCAAGGAACCAGCTCTCGGCGCCGGCCACTCAGGGCAAAGGAATTTTTCCTGAACGCCCAAGGCGGACGTAACGACCCCGCCGTGTCAGTCCATGACCTGGAGCTCTCCCATGGAGTCATCGATTCAACGGACGGCGTCGCCGACGCTGGCGCCCCTCCCGCAGACCACCCACAACCCGCTGGGCCTGGAACAACAGCCGCAGGCACCGACCCAGCGCAGCAGTCACACCTTGAGAGATCTGGGTCGACGCCTGCTGAACCTGGTCGGCCATGTCAAACAGGACACCCAGGCGACGCCTCGCCTGTCGGCCCCCTCCTCCTCGGCCAGCAACGCCAATCCGTCGGCGGCACTGGAAAGCGAACCGCAGGCCTCGTCTTCGAGCGCCGGCAACACCGGGCAAACGCCGCGACTGAGCCGCAACAACGCCGCGCACTTCAATGGTCAGGAAGAGCGCATTCAGCGCCGCACGCCGAGCGACGAAAAGTCGCCGGAGATACATCTGGATGCCAAGGGCCAGCCGCAATTCAGTGATTTCAAACCCGCTGCGGTGGCCGATCTGCTGCACAGCACCTTGACCCGATCCGGGCAGCACTATCAGGCCAGCGCCAGTGACCGCAATGGCGAGGACCATCTGCTGCTGGAGCCCCAAGGCCATTTGCTGCACATCAAACAGACGCCGACCGCCGTGACAATGCTGCGCAGCAGCCAGCCGGCCGGCCCGCAGGAAACCGGCAAAGGTCAGTCACCGACACTGGTCCTGCAAGACCAGCAAGCACGCGTCAACACCGGCAACGCACTGGACACGATTGGCCGCGCGCATCTCGGCCATCTGACCGGAATCCATCAGGATCGCGACGGTCAGCCCCTGCGTCTGCACGAAGAAAAGCTTTACGAATTCGATCACGCCAGCCGCACCTGGAGCACGCCGCCGGGCAGCGAAGACATGCAGTTCAGCCATCTGTCGAGTCAGGGCAACGGCAAGTTGTATGGACAGATCGGCGATCATCTGGTGGACCTCACCAGCCGCGATGTACCGCACGTTGAAATTCCGCAACTCAAGGCCTTTTCAGTCGGCGTCGATCAGCATGTCGCGACCCTGAGTGGCGAGCAGAACCGCACCCTGCACCTGTTCGATCTGGCACAGGAAACCCCGGCCACCGGCGCCGGCAAGACGCTGATCCTCAATGGTGGCCTGGCCGAAGCCAGGCACATCGGCCTGAGCCCTGAGCGCTTGTTCGTCAGCGACACTGAAGGTCGTCTGTACAGCGTCAAGCGTGCAGAAATCGATGCCGAATCGTCGACCCTGCAACTGATGCCCGAGGAGCACTTCCACCCCGAAGGTGAACGCCTGGGCGGCAAACATCAGGTCAGCGGTTTGCTCCATGACAATCAGGGCGGTTTGCAGGTGTTGCTCAGCGATCGCGCCGGGCAGACCCACACCCATGCGCTGGACGAGCCCAATCTGCGCCTCAAGGATGGCTGGAATCTCAGTGACGCGCTGGTGCTGGACAACAAGCGCGGCCTGCCCGGCAGTGCCGCGCCAACGCCGGCGCAGACCTTCGACCTTGATCGGCTGGGCCGGGTGGGCCTGAGCGATCAGCGTGTGCAGCGCTGGGACTCCACCAGTCAGGACTGGAAGGACACCGGCATCAAGGACGTCGAGCAGTTGCAGCGCGGTATCGACAGCAAAGCTTATTTGCTGCAGGACGGGCAGCTGAAAAAGCTCGATGTCAGCCCCCATTACAACACCGTCAACGTCGGCGGCAGCCACACCCTGAACCAGCCGCCGCGCTCAACCAAGGTTGCACTGGGCGAGCCGCTGGCCGGCCTTGAAGAACGCCATATCACTGCATTCGCGATGCTCAACGACAAGCAGTTTGTCGCCCAGGACAGCAACCAGCGCCTGACCGCGCATCATCCCGACGGCACCAGCAGCGACCTCAGCCGCCTCGATCTGGAAGGCACCGTGGCCTCGCTGGCACTGGACGAAAATCACAACCTGCATGCGCTGACCACCGAAGGCAAACTGTTCACTCTGGCCAAGGATGACTGGCAGGCCAAGCCCGACCAGCCGCGCCCTGAGGCCAGCTGGAAACCCGTGCCGCTGCCGGCCGGGCAACGGCTGCAAAGTATCCGCACCGGCGATGACAATCGCTTGAACGTAACCGTCAGGGACAACCCCGAGCAACCACCCTTGCAGCTCAAGGGCCAGACCTGGCAGCCCGTGACACCGCGCCCGGCCGACCATAACGCCCTCAGCGACTTGTTCACGCGAGTGCGCGGCGGCGAGAAAACCGCAAGAATTCCCGGTACCGGCCTCACCGCCCGCCTGAATGCCAACTTCATGGGCCGTGGCAACGTGGAAAATTCCAACCGTGCACCCACCCGTGAATTCATCCGCGCCAACATTTTCAAACCGACGCTGGAAACCCCGCGGGTACTGAAAAATATCGGCAACCACATCCAGCACCACCACCACGGCCGCGAAGGTTTGCGTCCGCTGTACAAGTCCGAAGGCGAGCTGTTCAAGCGTCTGGAAATACTCAATCACGATCAGCCCGCCGCGCCGCCGGGGCGCGATCTGAAGTCGCGGATCAGTCAGCTCGATCTTGGCCCGCAAGGCGCCGACCTGCTGCAGGATCTCGAATCCCTGCGCGGCGAGCTGGAGGACAACAGCCTGCGGGCCACCCGGCATCTGGGCCAGCAGCACGGCAAGTCGAAACTGCTGCAGCAAAAGGAGGGTTTGCTGAACATCCACGGCGAACTGGCGCCGGCATCACGACGCACGCAACTGAGCATGAAACTGGAAAACCTCGGGCAAAAACTCAATATCGCCAGCTCAGGTCATGACCTGCTCAAGGAGGTGCAAGGCGCACTCAAGCAGGTTGCACCGTCAGCGGACAATCCCACCGGCACCCTGCTCAAGACCCTGCAGGACAACGGCATGAAGCTCTCTCATCAAAAGGCCGATATTCCCCTCGGGCAACGCCGTGACGCCAGTGACAGCCAAGGACTGACCAAAGCCCGGCTGGCGCTGGACGTGGTGACGCTGAAGGACCTCGGCGACCTGCTGGGCAGGGTGGAAATGCTCCGCCCCGACGCCGACAACAGCCAGCAGCTGGCGCAGTTGAAAAAGCAATTCAGCGATTTGCGGGACAAGACCTACGGTGAACATCCGGTGAAGCAGATCACCGACATGGGTTTCACCGATCACGCCAACCTCGAAGCGTCCTACGACGGCATCAAGGCCTTCCTCAACGGGTTCAAGAAGGAAGACCACGCCACCAGCGTCAACCTGCGGGCCGCAACCGGCAGCAAGACCCAGGCGGAACTGGCGGACCAGCTCAAGTCGGCGCTCAAGCAACTCGAACACCCCGACGACGAAATTGCCCTGCAACGCAGCTACGGACTCAACCTCAGCACGCCGTTCGTGTCGCTGGCCAACAAGGGCATGGGCCCGTGGCCCAGCGGTGCGGTGGGTGGCGGGCGCAATTACAACCTCAACGCCGAGCGTGGCGACAAAGGCGTGACCGTGTACCTGCAACGTGAAGGCTCGGGGATGGCCAGCGGTGGCGTGGGTGGCGGCAAGGACTACTGGCCGGGGTTCTTCAAGGCCGGCGAAGTGGACAAGTTCACCAAGGTTGATATCGGCAATGATCGACAACTGACCCCGGCGTTTCGCCTGGGCGTGGACGTCACCGGCACCGCCACCCGCACTCAGCGTGACGGCGTGGTGTTCACCGTGCCTGACGAAGGCATCGATCAGTTCGTCGACAACCTGTTCAGCGGCAAGATGAGTCCGCTTGAAGTGATGAAAAAAGGCGTCGATCACGAAACCCAGAAAGGCCTGCGTTTCAACGTCGACGTCAATGCCAGCGCCAGCGCCGAGATGCGCGTCGCCCTTGGCATCAGCGACAAGGACAGCTCGCCGTTATCCGCCGCCGCACGGGTCGGTGTCGGCGGCACGGTCAACGTCAACCTGCTCAACTACACCAACTACTCCCTCGACCAGCACAGCAACAAGGGCGAGTTGCAGGAAAGCAGCCGCAACCGTCCGCGCGCGCTCAACAGCTTCGGCGGTTCACTGTTCGCCCGCGCCCAGCTCGCCGGCAGCAATGCCCAGCCGTCCGGCGCCTCGCAGGGCGTGGTCGCGCCACTGGGTGGCAGTGCGACCGTCAACGTCGACAACAAGACCAGCAAACGCGTCAAATTCACCTTCAAGGAAGCCGAACCGCTGACCAGTGCCAACCTGAGCAAACTCGGTGGCAGCCTCGGCGCCGCGTTCAAGGATCCGGCGTCACAACAGATACTGACGCGACTGGCCGATACCGCACATGCCGACTACGCAGGCCTCGGCCCCAAGGAAAAACTGCAAAAGCAACTGGACGGTCTGCAGCGACACTTCTCCGACAAACCGGCGGAAAACGACGAGCAATACGCAGCCCTGCGCGCGCTCAAGCGGGCCGGCGTGCAGCAACAGGCGGCGGAGGCCAGACACAGCCTGCTCGACGGCGGACGCTTTGAAAGCTCCTACACCAACCTCTCGCGTCTGGACGAGCAAGGCGTGGTGTCCAAGGTCATGAGTCTGGTCAGCCCGATGCACTCGCCGAGCAACGCTGAGCGCGTCTCCGCGTTGCTCGGCCAGGACCCGACGCTCAAGGCCCTGGTCAAGGATCTGCAAGGCACGCCGGGCACCCTGGCGCGAGTGCGCCTTGAACTCAAGGACTCGGTGCAGGACCGCATCGATGAAGGCAGCCGCCGAGGCGATCTGTCGCAGAAGGAACTGGCGGCGCTGCTCAGCGACCGCGACAACATGCGGATCAAGGCCATCACCGTGTTCCAGAGCGTCAACCAGCCCGAGAGCTTCACCTCGCCGCTGCCCTTGGTCAGCTACAGCAGCAGTGCTTCGCTCAACGTCAACAAGACGCTGGGCAAGATCAACTTCAGCTATGGCCAGGATCAGGACACCCCCAAGAGTTACTTCCTCGACGGCGAACTCTCGAGGCCTGGGGCTTCGCTCAAGGCCACGGTGGACGCCTTGAAGAAAGACGGCCTGCAACTAAAGAGCTGAACCTGCCTGCCTTCGCCGTGGCCCGCGTGGCCACGGCTTTTTCCCCAAGCGGTTATCCAGACTCTCCAAGGAGGCCACATGCGTCCTGCGTTTTATCCCCTCGACGATTTTCCGCCACTGGCCGAACTGGCCGCGCAATGGCCGTTGATGCAGCACGAGGTGCTGACGTTGCAAGCGCCGGTGCTCGACATCGACCGTACTGACAAGGCTCATGAACAGATTCACCACGAAGTCACCACGCACCTGCAACAGGGCGGCGACTATGGCTGGCTCAAAGGCTGGGGCGAGGCCGGCGGTAACCGCGACTGGGTGCAATACCCGCTGCTGTTCCGCGATCAGGTACTGCCTCCCGCCCGGGCGGCACTGCCGCGCACGGTGGCGCTGCTCGAAACCCTGGCCGGGCTCAAGGTCGCCGCCCTCGCTCGACTGGAGCCTCACGCCTGGCTCAGCACTCACCGTCATCCCGAGGTCTGCGAGGAAGGCCTGCTGCAAATGCACCTGACCCTGGGCGCGGCCGCCGAACGCAACTACGCCTACCTGAACGTTGCCGGCGAGTTTTATCAGCATCGCTGCGGCACGGCGGTGATCTTCGACGGCTCGCAGGATCATTTTGTGGTCAATGCCAGCGATGCACCGCGCACGATCCTTTATCTGGAATTCGAGCAGGCACGCCTGCAGGGTCGGCACTGAAGCGCAATAAACAACGGGCGCCTGTCACCAGGTGCCCGTTGTTTATGGTGGCCGTTAGCGGCGCGGCTGAGCGTTCGCTTCCTGCAAACGCTCAGCCAGCAAACGGACAATCCAGTAGGCCGTCAACGCGGCTGCCTGCTGTAATTGATCCGTTGCGCCATGCGGCTGGAAATCCTGTTCCAGGCTGTCGATGTAACGCGGCAGGCTGAAGCGCTCGCTGCGGCGAATCGCCGGTTTTTCGAGGCTCGCCCGCAAGCTCTGACTGACCAGAGCGATGGCCTGTTCGAACGCCTGACGCTGACGGGCATCCAGCTCGCCATTGCCATGAACCAGCGCCTTCCAACTGCTCGGGATTGAAGGCTGGGCGCTCATGTCAGACCTCCTGGAACCGGGTCGACTCGGGCAGCTTGCTGTAAGCGTTCTGCACGTTTTTCAGGTCGATGTTGTGAGTGCTGATGTTCAAACCCTCGCTGTCGCTTTTGACGAAGGAGAACTTGCCGTTTTCGGCGCTGATGTTGCTCAGATTGAGGTTCCAGTTGCCCTGCTGACCACCGTTGGTGCGCATGAAGGTGCCAAAGTCCTTGGCCTTGAAGTTGTCGACATTGACGTTGGCATCGGCATTGAGCTGGAAGATCTTGTCCGCCGCGCCCTGGGCACTGCTGTTGGTGATGTTCAGGTGGGTGGTCTTGGCGCCGCCGTCCTTCACCGTCAGGGCATCTTCGCCGACATTGGTCCAGTGCACGTTATCCACGTTGACTGGCTCCTCGCCGTTTGCCTTGACGTGCACGCCATCAGCGCCGTTTTCGCCGATGATCACGTTTTTCAAAGTGGCGCCTTCAGCCAGTTCGAACAGCGGTTTCTGCGACTCGCCCTGACCACCGTCGCCCAGTGCGGCACCGGCAGTGAAGGTCTTGCCGCCGCCGTCGAACACTTCGCCCGGTCCGACCTTGATGGTGCTGTTGACCACGGTCGGGTTGCTCGAAGCGGTCGGGAACGTCACCGGCGCTGCACCGCTGTTGTCCAGAACCGGTGCCCCAGCTTCCGGGTTCGGACTGACACCAGCGTCCGGCACCGGCACAGTGTTGCCGGTTACCGGCGTGCCAAAGGTATCGGGGTGGCTGTCCATGAACTGGGCGATCATCTCCAGCAGTTCCTTGAGTCGATCGTCGCCGGACACTTGTCCGCCGCCCTCTGCAGTCGGACTGATTGCGCTGTTCAGGGAGCCTTCGCCAAGGCTCTTCATCAGCGTATTGACCAGATCCTCGGGGCTCGAACCAGCGCCAGCCCCTTGCGTGCCCCCCACACCCTTGGCCTGTGCGCCGTCACCGCCCTGAGCACCGTCGCCGCCGAGGATCTTCTCGAACAGTGCCATCAAGACCTGAGTCAGCAACTCTTTGGACGACTCGCCGCCACTGCCCTCGGTGGCGGTTTGCCCGTCCTTGCCCGACCCTTGCAGCTTCTGCAGCAAATCATCGCCGGCGCTCTGGTCGGAGGCGCCGGCTTCCTTGCCCGACGATGAGCCCAACAACATCTCGGCCAGCATGCTGGCCAGATCATGCAACCCGGAAGCACCGGACGGCGCGTTCTGGCCTGGCAGCGTGCTCTGATCCAGCGACAAACCGGCCACCGACCCACTCTGTGAAAGCCCTGAAAAAACACTGAAATCTGCCATCTGCATCGTACCCCGTTGCTGAGAGAGTCCGGATCGAGGCCGGGATGGCCTCCGATCCACCGTGCTCGCCGCAGCACTGTGCGGCGACACGCCCTCTGTGTGGCCGGCGCTGACAGGCAGTTCCTTCGTCGATCAATTGAGCAGACGGGCCAGACTCACACGGGTTTCCCGTACCTGGGCAATAAAGCCCTGCACCAGCCCACCGAAGGTGTCTTCATCGAGTCGAGCCAGTTCACGGGAAGTACACAGGCGCACGTCGCCCTGATCCAGGGCCAGCCAGCAGCCGCGCAAAGTCGCGACATCGAAGTTCATGCTCAGCAGACGTTGCAGGTTGTCCGCCCCGGGTTGCGCAGTGCCCAGGCGACAATGCAAAACCACGGTTTCGCTGTGTTCCGGCAACTCAATGACAGCCGCTTGAAGATGGTCGCGGTCATATAACGCACAGACGCCGCGCTGAAAGGTAAGTGGCGTACCCAATTGGCTGGCCAACTGGGCAATTAAACGCTGGATGATGGACTCGGAGTTCGCCATTGCTTTTCCTGTAGTTGATTTCGCCGGACAGCTGCCGGTACGAAACATGAGTGGAAAAACAACGACGAGGAGTTCCGTTCAGAACAAACATTGCGAAATCAGTGTTTCAACCCGGCCAGCGACAAGAGTTGAGCAAGTAACGCCTGTAGTTGTTCTCCTTGATATTCATTGTTGAGTTCATGCCAGACCACGAAAGTGTGCTGGCTATCCAGGCAAATGTAGTAACCGTCGTAGGATTCAACATTTTCGAAACGCCGTTTAAGCGCGTCCGAAAACAAATCGGGACGTTGTGCCTGACGCTGGATATTCAGCGCCAGGCCCCAGCCCAGGCTCTCCTTGCGACACACGAACTCAATGCCCGGAGCCCATTGCCAGGCACTGGCCTGCTTCTCGCCGATGCGCGCAAGAAAATCCTGTTGATCGGTACTTTGCAAAATCGTTTCAGTCATTCAGAGACACCGTACTGTATTCGCCGCCGCCATCCCGTAGTGCGGGAGACCACCAGACATTCAACTCGGCATTATTGGCGCCAAGTTGCTGACAATCACCTGAACCACATGAAGCTTCTGGAATTAAAGTACAAGCGCTCAACAAAAGCAGACTCGCTGCCACAATAATGGCCTGGTACAACTTCATCTCGTCACCTTCCTTGTCGGACGCTACATCCGTTCCCGGCCACCCATTGGGCAGGACGGCGAAAAAACGATGCAGGTCTCGTTATTTTTTATAACCCCCATCACTGTGGGGGCAACATCGATATCCGTGCCGGTGTTGCCGCAGGCGTTGCAGTCGCCGTCGGTCGTAAAGCCACGAAAATCTCAGTTGATTCACCAGGTTGCAACAGGAACTTGGGCGCAACTGTTACGGCCAATGTCTGTGATCCTGAACAAGCTGCCGGGTCAATGCGCTGCGGTGTGGCACTGGTGTTTTTCACCACGCCGACCGCCACCCGATAATCCGTTGCGTTGAACCACTGCATCCGCTGCCGATCCAGCGTGAGCGTCGCTGGCACTTTACACAGGTCGCCCAAGGCCGCACCAGATGATGACTGTTTGATATCACCCGGGATAGCGCCCTTGACCAGACCGGCAAAAGTCGCGGCTATCGCTGCACGCAAAATCGCAGGTTTTCCCGGTTCACGGCCGGACGCCAGCGCCCGGTCGAGTTGCCCGCGGTTTTCACTGGCCACATAGCGCGCCGGGTCTACCTGGTCGCCAATCAGGCGTGGTGTCAGGATGAACAAGCGCTCGCGCCGCGACGTCTGGCGCTTGTTGGAGGAAAACAGTGGCCCCAGGAACGGAATCTGTCCGAGCACCGGAACCTGTTGCTGCTGGTCGCCACGCTCATCGACGTGGAAACCACCGATCACCAGCGAACGGTTTTCGGCGATCACCGCCTGAGTGCTTACCGTGCCGCGTTTGACGGTCGGCGTCTGTTGGTCGCGAACCTGCTCCAGCTGGCCATCTTCGATATCGACGATCAACTGAAAACGATTGTCGCCACCGCCGGCAATGGTGCGCGGAATCACTTGCAGGCTGGTGCCGGCCGTAACCGGTTCAATCGTCGCTACGCGCTCGCCGGTGGCGGTGATGTACTGCGTGCGGCTGAAGTCGATCACTGCCGGCTGATTTTCCAGGGTCAGCACCGAGGGACGGGCAATCACCGAGGCCACGCCCTGCCCCTCCAGTGCCTGAATCTCGGCGAAGAATCGGTCGAAGTCGCGTATGAACAAGGTCGACGAGCCACTGCCGAGCAGCGAGCTACCCGCCGTGACGCTGCCAGCACGGGCCGACCAGCGCGACTCCAGGGTGGTCAACTGACTGCGGTCGATATCAAGGATGATCGCGTCGATCTCCACCAGTTTGCTCGGCAGATCCAGCTGCTCGATCAGTTGCTGGTATTGCCCGCGCTTGTCCGGGTTGTCGTAAATCAGCACGGCGTTGTTGCGCACATCAGCGGCAACGCGCCGCTGTCCACTGGCGTTGGACTTGACCTCGGCACGGCCGCTGACCCGCTCCGTGGCCAAACGCACGATCTTGCCCCGGGCAGTATCAGCCATGCTCTGCAGCGCATTGATATTGGCCTTGGGGTCCAGCGCTGAAGGCGTCGTGGAGCGCTGGTTTTCCAGCAGCCCTTCGAGAATCGCCGCCACGCCGGGAATGCTCACGGTTTGCTCGCGGTACTGAATCTGCCGGTCGGCGACGGCCGCAAAACGCAGAGGAAACATCATCACCTGCTGCTTCTCGTCCGGCTTGATCTTCTCCTTGCTGAAGCTGCGGATCAGCTCGACATAACGCGCCGGCCCGCTGACCAGCACCACACCTTCATCGGGCAATTCGCCCCAGCCGAAACGCTTGTCCAGCAGGCCGATATCGGTCAGCGCCTGTTTCAGATCCGGCGCGGCATCGGCCGACACTTCGAGACGCTGCGCAACCTGGGCCGATTGGGGGCTGATGTACAACTTGCCGTTGTAGACGAACCACTGAAACTGGTGTTCCAGCGCCAGTCGATCGAGAAATTCCACGGCATTGGTCGCGCGCAATTTGACGTCGAGCATACCGCTGACACCGGTCACACTCAGGCCGACCCCAAAGGCATTGGCGAAATCCCTGAGCACGGTGTCCAGCGGAGTTTGTGTGGCTTCGTAGGCGTAGGCCGATTGCCCCCAGTCAGCGGGAACCGCAGCCAGGGTCGGCAACGACAGTGCCAGCAGCAGGGACATCCCGCACAAATGCTTAAACATAACGGTGCCCCAAAGGTAGAGCGTGATGCCGAGGGCGCACCGGTGCCGGGGTATGGGCCAGCATCGCTTCCCAGACTTCACGCTGATTGGCCAAGGCTTCCAGCGCGGCGATGATCGGGCTGACTCCGTCGAATGGCAGATAGCGCACCAGACACAGACGCCGCTCCTGCGGGTCCAGCGCCAGGGCGGCGCTGAAGCGTCCGAGACTGGGGCCGGACAAACGCAGAGCCGCTTCAAGGTCGGCGTCGCCACCGCGCCAGGCGACACTCAATCCGGCACAACACAGCACTCCGGCGGGTCGCCGTTGCAGGCGCACCGATTGCTGATCGATCAGCAGCGTCAGCTCGCCCTCACCACTGTCCAGCCAGCGTTGCACGGTGACGCTCAGCTCAGCGGATTTCATTGATGATTGCCTTGGCCAGGTTGTGCTTGACGACAATTTCCTGATTGGCCGCCCAACTGGCGGTGGAGGACTGGCGGATCGCCGAGTTGAACGCGTGCCAGTCATCCGGGGAAAACGCATCCAGTGACAAAGCCGCGGAATCCAGATCCTTTTGCGTGTGTTCGAAGGTGTTGTCGAGACGGCGGCGCAGTGCATCAGAAGACAGCATGGTGAGACTCCAGGTCCGAAAACTGCCCACTGAGTGGTCAGCCTTCGAGTTTGGTTCCATGCGTTATCGCACTGATTGCGCCGGGACTTGCGGCAATGGCCAGACCTGGGCGACCAGGGCGCCCCACGACAGGCTGAAATCCCCCAGCGCCGTTCTCAGGCACAGGCTGTCCGGCGGCAGTTGCGGGTCGGCGCGGACACTCCACAGCGCTTGCGTCGTCTGCAACTGGTGGCTGACGGCATCCAGCTCTGCAGGATGACAGTGCAGCACGCCAGCTTCATCCGAGGGCTGAGCTGCGGCGAGCTGGCGCAACAGCGCCTTGATACGCTGCGGTTGCACCGTTTCGCCCAACAGACACTGCATGGCCTCGCTGACCAATGTTTCGGCACTGGCGATAATGTCCGTCCACATCTGTTGCCGCTGCTGCTGCCATTCGTTGAGCAGCGCGTCCGCCTGACGCCAGACCTCGGCCCGTGCCTGCTCACGGGCCTCGTCGGCCAGTTGCGCCGACTGCCGGCGTGCCTGAGCGAGGATGCTTTCGGCATTGCTGCGGGCAGCCTCCAGCAGTTGGCTGGCCAACAGATTTTGTTCGAGGACTTCACGGCGCAGAACCGGGCCGTCGGGCAACGCCTGAGGATCACTGAACGTCAGACAGCGGCGAGTCAACATGGGGCGTTCCTTGTTCATTCGGGACAGTAAGGGCGTACCAGCTGACGGCCTGCCACAGGCTCGTCAGGCGTTGCCCCGGCAGCGAAGCGAAACTCACACGTTCGGCATCGACCACGCGCGAACGGGCAAACGTCAGTCGCAAGCGAGACCAGACCGACTCCCCCACCCACGCCCGCAACAGGCGCAGGCCGCGAATCTCGGCAGTGTCGGCCAACGCTGTCGGCGGCAACCAGTTTCCCGGTTGCAGCGCCTTGCCCAGACGTCGACACCAGATCAGCTCGGGCTGGCTCAAGCCCGGTGGTTGCGGGGTCTGGCTGCCCGCGCAGACCGTTGCCACCAGGTTCAACACCCGCCGCCATTGCTCACGATCCAGGCTGAGCAACGGCAACAGAACGGGGTTGGGTGTGGCGGGCCACTCGGCGCTCATGCCCAGATGCGCATCCAGCCACGGCCCCGAATGACTGCGTAAAAACGCCAGGCAGTGTGTTGCAACGTTCTGCTCGCCCAAAGCCCAATCAGCCTCGGCTTGCCGTGCGCCCTGCACCCACCAGCGCACCCAGGCCAGCGCTTGCTCCGGAGAAACCGCCGGCACACTCATCGCGGATCCGACGGCGTCGGTCTCGCCCCGCCTACCGCTTTGCCAAGGCGCTGACGCCATTGCGGGTTGAGCACCAGCAATCCGCCCGCCAGCAATAACGCCGCCAGCGCACACAGCCCGGCAAGCCACTGCCAGAACTGCCAGCGTTCCTGAGTCATGCGCAGCGGGCCGATACTCACCTGTTCCTCGGCCTCCTGATAGCTCTGGGCGGGCACGAAGATCACCGCGAGTTTCTTGTCATCGGCGCCGCTGATTCCCGGAATGCTGCTGGCAACCATGCGCCGGATGCGTGGCAGTACACTGTCCGGATCGAGTTCCGCGCGGTGTTTGATGAACACCGCTGCCGACGCCGGTTGCACCGGTTCGCCCGGCGCCACCCGTTCCGGCAGCACCACGTGAACCCGGGCCACCACCACACCGTCGATCTGCGACAGGGTCTGCTCCAGCTCCTGGGACAAGGCATAGAGGTACCGCGCGCGCTCTTCCAGCGGCGAGGAAATCACCCCTTCCTTGCGAAACACTTCACCCAGGCTGGAGCGCGAGCGACGCGGCAACCCCACGGCTTCGAGCGCCCGCACCGCCCGGGAAATGTCACGGGTCGCCACCAGCACCGCGACGCCGTTCTTGTCCAGCCGCTTCTGCGCATCGATGTGCTTGCCGGCCAGTTCCGCCAGCACTTCGTTGGCGTCCTGTTCGGAGAGGTCGCGATGCAGCTCCATACGCTCGCCACAACCGCACAGCAGCAGGATCATCAGCGCCGGCACAAGCCGCCTGAATGCCTTGAAATGCATGGTCTGGCCTTATTGAAGACTGGTGAGTTTTTCTACGCTCTGAGCAGCCTTGCTCACCAGTTTGGCGCTGAGCAGGCTCTCCAGATAAAACGAGGACAAGGACCGGTTGGCCTGCAACGCCTGCTGCGGATCGGTGGAGCGCGATGCTCGCTGCAAGTCTCGATCGGCCTTGTCGGCATCCTTTTGCAGGGCCGTCGAAGCGCGGGCGATCGGCGAATCTGCCGCCTCCTCGCGCGGTGGCCGGGCAGCGGCCTGCTGCATCTGTGAGTTAAACCAGGCAATGTCCGCCTCGGCAGGCGGCCTGAGCGGCAGCCCTTCGGTAACGGATAGACCCGAGTGGTTAGCTGTTACCCCTGTAATCGCCATTCATGCTCTCCTGCCGGGACGAAGGTTTACAATCAGCCGCGATAGCTGGTGGAGCTTTGCTGTACCAGCACCGACAAGACGTTGCCGGCCGCGATGCTGGCGTCGGTTTTCAGGGTGTTACCGGCACCGCCGTTAAGGAAGTTCTGCTCGGCATTGGGGAACAGTCCGCCCAGTGAATTGCCTTGGGCACTGCCCTTGACCTCACCCTTGATCATGTCGATGGCTTTCTGGAACTGCTTGCTCTCGCCCTTGGACATGAACAGATCGCCCTCGGACAACTCGCCCATCCAGTCCTTGGATTTGCCGTCCGGTTTGCCGAACTCTTCCGGGTGCATGTCCATGAAACGCGCGACTTCCTTGAGCACGTCCTTGTCGTCGTTGGAGAAAGCCATTTCGCCCTTCGCGTCACGCACGGGGTTGCCGGTTGGCTTGAGCAGGTTGTCGAGTTTTTCTTCGCCCAGATTGCCCAGCAACGACGACAGCAAGTCCTGGATACCGCCACTGCCCTGGCTGTTGCCGGTATTGCCGGCGCCCGGATTCCAGCCGCCATTGCTGCCACCGACGTTGCCGCCGTTCTGGGTGCCGCCGCCGAGGATGTCCTTGATCAGACCTTCCAGACCTTGGGTGAAGGCCTGTTTCTCCTCTTTGTTGAGGTAGTTGTCCTCACTCAGCTCATCACGCCAGCTGCGAACCTTGCCGTTGGCATCGTCGGGCTTGCCGAATTTGTCCGGGTTCTTGTCCATGTAGTCGGCGATCATCCCCAGCAGCGGGTTTTTCGCATCACGGATGTTCGCGCCGCTGCCGTTTTTCTCGAACAGTGCCTCGCCCAGCAACGAGGCGATCTGCCCGGCGCCGCTGTCGGAGTTGCTCTGCAGATTGCCCAGGCCGGACGTATTGAAACCGCCCTGGAACGAGGTGGTCTGGGGCATGCTTATCGAAGTGGAAAACATAGATGTGCTCCTGCTTGACTGCGCAAGTCATGGCCCTCTCGACCAGAGTCGAGAGGGCCCACGACCACTTAGTAGTTGATCGCCTTGCCGGTCTGCTGGGCAGCGTTCTGCGCTTTGGTGGCAGAGTCCTGATAGGCGCTGGCGATACCGTTGACGGTATCGGTCATCATCTTGTTGGACTGAGCCTGGGCGTTCATGGTGGTGGTTGCTGCAGCAGTGGCGTCCATCTGCGTCATGGCAGCCATCGAAGCGCCAAGGGATGCGGTACCGGCCATAGTGTTACTCCTGATAATCGAAGGTTGTTTGAACACCCCAATGGTGTTCGAACAGTGAGTGGTCGATTCTCGGAAGCGGTTCCATGAGGTCGGCAAATCGATGCGCACAAACCCGAGATCAGAGCTCGGGGGAATCGATGCTCAGGCTTTTCATGCGGTGGTAAAGGGTGCGTCGGGGGATCCCCAGTTCGCTGATCACCGCGTCAATGCACTTGTCGTGACGGCTGAGGCAATCCTGGATCAGGGTTTTCTCGAACAGGCGCAAATGGCTTTTGAGCGGCACGCCGGACTGGCAATCACCGAAAGGTGCATCCATCTGCAACGCAGGCATGCCCAGCACAAAACGCTCGGCAGCGCATTTGAGTTCTCGGATGTTGCCCGGCCAGCGATGGCTGAGCAGACGCTTGAGCAGGTCGGGGTCGGGTTGCGGAATCGGTTGATGGTGACGCACGGCGGCTTCATTGACGAAGCGCTGAAACAACGGCTGGATGTGTTGCAGGCCCGAGCGCAAGGTGGGGAGCTGGATCTTGATCACATTGAGGCGAAAAAACAGGTCGCGGCGAAACTTTCCCTCTTCCACCAGTTTTTCCAGGGGGGTCTGGGTGGCGACGATTACCCGCAGATCCAGCGGCACAAAGCGCGTCGAGCCAAGGCGCTCGATACCGCGCATCTCCAGCACACGCAGCAACTTGGCCTGGAGCAGCAACGGCATGCTGTCGATTTCGTCGAGATACAGCGTGCCGTGGTTGGAGGCTTCGATGTAGCCCGCCCGGGACTTTGACGCGCCGGTATAGGCGCCGGCCATGACCCCGAACAATTCACTCTCGGCCAGTTGTTCGGGCACCGCTGCACAGTTGAGTGCAATCAGCGGTCCCTCGCGACAGGACAATTGATGAATACGTCGGGCCAGCGTGTCCTTGCCGGTGCCGGTTTCGCCTTCCAGCACCATATCGACCTTCAATGGCGCAGCCTTATTTATGAAAGCTTGCAGCGTCCCTGCACTGTCGAGAACTTCATGTTCCCAATGCGTAGAGTGATTATTCGAAAAACCCCCGGTCATCTTGTTCCCTCATGATGATCACTTCTGTCGGGCTCGAGGAATACAGAACGCCGCACCTTCCTCAACGCAAAACACTGGAAGGAGAATCGACGTCGCGAACGCAATGTATGCCTGCCACACCATTCTTTTTTTTCTGGACGATAGAGATCAGCAGGTACCCGGCGTTCATTTTCACAGCCAATCCCCCACTGACTGGATCTGCCCGGCAATGCTTGCATGAACGACGGCGGCTTGTATTTGCGCAAATCTGCCGCGCGACTGTCAATCGAGCAGACATCCGCTGTCAGGCAGTCTATGCAGCCCGTTCGAGCCGGCAAAATTGAAATTCAACAGCTCAATCATAGGGAATATCAATAACCCTGACATCTTGACGCTATCTGCGAAAGTACACCTCAAAAAGCGCCAGAAAACTTCAGGGATCTCAAAATGAACAGCCAATGGTAATACCCGCTTACTTTCTCTCGGATTAAACATTCAGAGGCTGGTTATACAAACGCTGCATGACAAATCTTGCAATAACTATTAACTTACCGCCGCCCCGACCGATGGAGGGTCGGGCATTCGCACTCAGTTAAGGAAAACGATGGCAATGGTCTATTGTCGTGCTTGCGCCAGGGAGCTACACGAAACGGCGCTCACCTGCCCCCAATGCGGGGCTGCCCAACAGGCCTGCGTGCCGCAAACGCAAGCTGCAATACCCTGGCTGGCCATCGTTTCGTTGATCCTCGGAATAATCAGCGCACTTACCCTGTTTGATGATTCCGAATGGGACAGGGATGCGATTGTCGGTGTGGGCATTCTCAGCCTTGCGGGCCTCACTTGCGGCATTGTCTGTATCAACCAAAAACACCCAGGAAGAAACCTCGCGATTGCCGGCATTGTTTTGTCAGGCCTTGCCGCGTTCGTTTTGTCCTGTCTATCGATTGAATAATTTTAGGGAAAAAATATGAGCTTGGTTTTCTGCCGTGGTTGCGCCAAGGAGATTAGTAGTCTGGCTGTGGCCTGCCCACAGTGCGGTGCACCTCAGGCAACTCAACAGTCCTATGCAAGCGGTCCCGCGATCACCACGGGCAACCCTTACGTGGAAGCGCTGAAGAATTACGCCGAATTCAAAGGCCGCGCCACTCGCCGCGAATACTGGATGTTCGTGCTGATCAACCTGGGTATCTGCATTGTCATGGGCGTTCTCGATGCAATGCTCAACACCAAGGGCGTGCTCTACAACCTGTACAGCCTGGCGATGTTCCTGCCGAGCATTGCCGCCGGTGCGCGCCGCATGCACGACACCGACCGTAGCGGCTGGTGGTTGCTGCTGCCGATCGTCAACCTGGTGTTCCTGGTGCAAGACAGCCAGCCGGGGCCAAACCGTTTCGGGCCGAACCGCAAAGGCAACAACTGAATCACCCCGCAGCACGTTGAACGAGACGGCCTTCATGGCCGTCTCTTTGTTTGTACGACATGAATCTGAAACGCCGCTGGATCTTTACTCGCGGCGCAACATAGATTTGTCATCAAACAGATTGATAGCCCCCTAACGAAAGGTGCATGCTAGAGGGCTCGAATCGGTCTTATATCATTCCGAATGATAGTTACCTTTGCTTCATTCGATTCGTGCCATCACACCCCCGCCGAGCATCATCCGCCCATCTTCAATACATTGGCGGATGATTCCATGGAACAGTCACTCAAACATTTGCGCTTCCCCTTGGCCCTGTTGGCCGTGCTGGTGATGAGCGCTTGCGGCAAGACTCCGGAGACTGCCGCCACCCTGCCCGCTGCCAAAGTCAGCGTGGCGAAGGTGCTGGAACAACCGGTCAACGAGTGGGACGAATTCACCGGGCGCCTCGAAGCGCCGGAAACCGTTGAAATCCGTCCCCGGGTCTCTGGCCAGATCGACGAGGTCGCTTTCACCGAAGGCGCGCTGGTCAAGAAAGGCGACCTGCTGTTCCAAATCGACCCGCGCCCTTTCCAGGCTGAGGTTCGCCGCCTCGAAGCCCTGGTAGCTCAAGCGCGTGCCAACGCCACCCGCAGTGAAAACGAAGCCGGTCGTGGCGAACGCCTGCGTGCCAGCAACGCGATCTCCGCGGAACTGGCCGACTCGCGCACCAGTGCTGCACAGGAAGCCCGCGCCGCCGTTGGCGCACTGCAAGCGCAGCTGGATCTGGCCAAGCTGAACCTGAGCTTCACCCGCGTCACCGCGCCAATCAGCGGTCGCGTCAGCCGTGCCGAAATCACTGCGGGCAACCTGGTGACCGCCGACACCACCCCGCTCACCAGCGTGGTCTCCACCGACAAGGTCTACGCCTACTTCGACGCCGACGAGCGTGTGTTCCTCAAATACACCCAACTCGCCCGTAACGGTCAGCGCGGCGCGACCACTCCGGTGTACATGGGCCTGTCGAACGAAGACGGCAACCCGCACCTCGGTCAAATGAACTTCGTCGACAACCAGGTCAACCCGAAAACCGGCACCATCCGTGGTCGTGCGGTGTTCGACAACAGCGACGGCACCTACACCCCAGGCCTGTACGCACGGCTGAAACTGGTCGGCAGCGGCACCTACAACGCCATGCTGATCAACGACGAAGCGGTCGGCACCGATCTGGGCAAAAAGTTCGTGCTGGTGATGGATGCCGACAACAAGACCGCCTACCGTCCCGTTGAACTCGGGCCGAAGATCGAAGGCCTGCGCATCGTGCGCAGCGGCCTGAACAAGGACGACACGATCATCGTCAAGGGCTTGCAGCGGGTACGTCCGGGTTCGCCGGTTACCCCTGAAGTGATCCCGATGGCCAGCGAGCAGACCATTGCCGCTCTGGCTCAACAACGACAAGCGCTGGAAGCCAGCAACCTGCCCAAAGTCGCACCCGCCAAAGGTGCACAGGGTACGGCTGTGAAGCTCGCCGCTGCGACCCCACGCGGTTAAGGGACGACAACTCCGATGAATTTTTCCCAATTCTTCATTTCACGGCCGATCTTCGCAGCGGTGCTCTCGCTGTTGATCCTGATCGCCGGTGCGATCTCGCTGTTCCAGCTACCGATCAGCGAATACCCGGAAGTCGTGCCGCCCACCGTGGTGGTGCGTGCCAACTTCCCGGGCGCCAACCCCAAAGTCATCGGTGAAACCGTGGCCGCTCCGCTGGAGCAAGCCATCACCGGCGTCGAGAACATGCTGTACATGTCCTCGCAGTCCACCGCTGACGGCAAGATCACCCTGACCATCACCTTCGCCCTGGGCACCGACCTGGACAACGCGCAGGTGCAGGTGCAAAACCGGGTGACCCGTACCGAACCGAAACTTCCCGAGGAAGTGACGCGCATCGGTATCACCGTCGACAAGGCCTCGCCCGACCTGACCATGGTTGTGCACTTGACCTCGCCGGACAAACGCTACGACATGCTCTACCTGTCCAACTACGCGATCCTCAACATCAAGGATGAGCTGGCTCGCCTGGGTGGTGTCGGTGACGTGCAGCTATTCGGCATGGGCGACTACTCGCTGCGGGTCTGGCTGGATCCGAACAAGACCGCTTCGCGCAACCTGACCGCCACCGACGTGGTGACGGCGATTCGTGAGCAGAACCGTCAGGTCGCTGCCGGTCAGCTCGGCGCGCCCCCTGCCCCGAATGCCCAAAGCTTCCAGCTGTCGGTCAACACGCAGGGCCGTCTGGTCTCCGAAGAAGAGTTCGAGAACATCATCATTCGCGCAGGCGACAACGGTGAAATCACTCGTCTCAAGGACATCGCTCGCGTCGAGCTGGGTTCCAGCCAGTACGCCCTGCGTTCATTGCTGAACAACCAGCCTGCTGTAGCGATCCCGATCTTCCAGCGTCCAGGCTCCAACGCCATCGAGATCTCGAACGAAGTTCGCGGCAAGATGGAAGAACTGAAGAAAAGCTTCCCGCAAGGCATGGACTACAGCATCGTATACGACCCGACGATCTTCGTGCGCGGCTCGATCGAAGCGGTGGTTCACACCCTCTTCGAAGCACTGATCCTTGTGGTGCTGGTGGTGATCCTGTTCCTGCAGACCTGGCGTGCCTCGATCATTCCGTTGGTGGCGGTGCCGGTATCGTTGATCGGTACGTTTGCAGTCATGCACCTGTTCGGCTTCTCGCTCAACGCCCTGTCGCTGTTCGGCCTGGTTCTGGCGATCGGGATCGTGGTCGACGACGCCATCGTGGTGGTGGAGAACGTCGAACGGAACATCGAGCTCGGACTGACCCCGGTCGAAGCGACCAAGCGGGCGATGCGTGAAGTGACCGGCCCGATCATCGCCACGGCGCTGGTGTTGTGTGCGGTATTCGTACCGGCCGCGTTCATCTCCGGCCTCACCGGGCAGTTCTACAAGCAGTTTGCGTTGACCATTGCAATTTCGACCGTGATCTCCGCGTTCAACTCGCTGACCCTGTCGCCGGCACTGGCTGCGGTGTTGCTCAAAGGGCATGACGCGCCGAAAGACCGCTTCTCCAAAGTGCTCGACAAGATCTTCGGTGGCTGGCTGTTCCGTCCGTTCAACCGCTTCTTCGACCGTGCCAGCCATGGTTATGTCGGCACCGTGCGCCGAGTTATCCGCAGCAGCGGTATCGCCCTGCTGCTGTACGCAGGCCTGATGGTGCTGACGTTCTTCGGTTTTGCCAACACCCCGACCGGTTTCGTCCCCGGCCAGGACAAGCAATACCTGGTGGCCTTCGCGCAACTGCCGGACGCCGCGAGCCTGGATCGTACCGAAGACGTGATCAAGCGCATGTCCGACCTGGCACTGAAGCAGCCGGGCGTGGAAAGCGCCGTAGCGTTCCCGGGCCTGTCGATCAACGGCTTCACCAACAGCCCGAACGCCGGCATCGTGTTCGTGACCCTGAAACCGTTCGACGAACGTAAAGACCCAAGCATGTCCGCCGGAGCAATCGCCGGAGCCTTGAACGGTCAGTACGCGAACATTCAGGAAGCGTACATGGCGATCTTCCCGCCACCGCCGGTACAAGGCCTGGGCACCATTGGTGGTTTCCGCCTGCAAATCGAAGACCGGGGCAACCTGGGCTACGACGAGCTGTACAAGGAAACCATGAACATCATCGCCAAGAGCCACAACGTGCCGGAACTGGCCGGGCTGTTCACCAGCTACACCGTGAACGTGCCGCAGGTCGACGCTGCCATCGACCGCGAAAAAGCCAAGACCCACGGCGTGGCCGTCAGCGACATCTTCGATACCCTGCAGATCTACCTGGGTTCGCTGTATGCAAACGACTTCAACCGCTTCGGGCGCACCTATCAGGTCAACGTTCAGGCTGAACAGCAGTTCCGCCTCGAATCCGACCAGATCGGTCAGCTGAAAGTGCGCAACAACAAAGGCGAAATGATCCCGCTGGCGACCTTCATCAAGGTCAGCGACACCTCGGGCCCGGATCGCGTGATGCACTACAACGGCTTCATCACCGCGGAAATCAACGGTGCGGCAGCCCCCGGCTACAGCTCCGGCCAAGCGGAAAAAGCCATCGAGAAACTGCTCAAGGATGAACTGCCGAACGGCATGACCTACGAGTGGACCGACCTGACTTACCAGCAGATTCTGTCCGGCAACACCGCGCTGTTCGTGTTCCCGCTCTGCGTCCTGCTGGCGTTCCTGGTACTCGCCGCTCAGTACGAAAGCTGGAGCCTGCCACTGGCGGTGATCCTGATCGTACCGATGACCCTGCTGTCGGCCATCACCGGTGTGATCATCTCTGGCAGCGACAACAACATCTTCACCCAGATTGGCTTGATCGTACTGGTGGGGCTTGCGTGCAAGAACGCGATTCTGATCGTCGAGTTCGCCAAGGACAAACAGCTGGAAGGTCTCGATCCGCTGGCGGCGGTTCTGGAAGCCTGCCGTCTGCGTCTGCGGCCGATCCTGATGACCTCCTTCGCGTTCATCATGGGTGTGGTGCCTCTGGTGTTCTCCAGCGGTGCCGGTGCCGAGATGCGTCATGCCATGGGTGTGGCGGTGTTCTCCGGGATGCTCGGGGTGACCTTCTTCGGTCTGTTGCTGACGCCAGTGTTCTACGTTTTGATCCGTAATTTCGTCGAGCGTGGCGAAGCCCGCAAAGCGGCCAAGGCACACGCTCTGCAAAAGCCACTGGAGGCGCAATAATGAGTCTGAAAGTCTTCCTGCCGAGTCTGCTGGTGCTGGCGTTGAGCGCCTGCGCCGTCGGCCCTGACTACAAGACCCCGGCGACGGAGGCGGCCAACATCACGACCGCCACCGACGGCGCTGCCGGTCAGAAGAACTTTGACCGTTCGAAATTCGAAGGCATCTGGTGGCAGCAATTCGACGATCCGACCCTCAACCAGTTGGTGACTCAATCGCTGCAAGGCAACCGTCAACTGCGCGTGGCGTTCGCCCGCTGGAAAGCCGCCCGGGCGATCCGCGACGACGTCAGCAACGATGCGATGCCGACCATCACCAGCCGCGCGAGCAGCGATCTGGCCAAGGGACAAATCCCCGGCCAGACCACCAAACGGGTCAACAGCGAACGCTACGATCTGGGGCTGGACATGGCCTGGGAACTCGACCTGTTCGGGCGTATCCAGCGCAATCTGGAAGCCAGCGACGCCGACCAGCAGGCAGCGGAAGCCGATCTGTACCAACTGCAAGTCACCATGATTGCCGAACTGGTGGATGCCTACGGTCAGCTGCGCGGTGCACAACTGCGCGAGAAAATCGCCGTGGCCAACCTGGAAAACCAGCAGGAGTCACGCAAGATCACCATCAGCCTGCGTGACGCCGGCGTGGGCGATCAGCTCGACGTCGAACGTGCCGATGCGCGTCTGGCCTCGGTCGAAGCCAGCGTGCCGCAACTGCAGGCGGAACAGGTTCGACAGAAAAACCGCATCGCCACCCTGCTGGGTGAGCGTCCGGACAAACTGACCGTGGATCTGAGCCCGAAAGAATTGCCGGCGATTGCCAAGGCCTTGCCGATCGGCGATCCGGGGGAGCTGCTGCAACGCCGTCCGGACATCCTCAGCGCCGAACGCAAACTGGCCTCGGCCACCGCGCGAATCGGCGTGGCGAAAGCTGATCTGTTCCCACGGGTCAGTCTCAGCGGGTTCCTTGGCTGGACGGCCGGGCGTGGTTCGCAGATCGGTTCCTCGGCCGCCAACGCCTGGGCACTGGGCCCAAGCATCACCTGGGCAGCGTTTGATCTGGGCAGCGTGCGTGCCCGTCTGCGCGGCGCCGATGCCGATGCCGAAGGCGCGCTCGCGACCTACGAGCAACAAGTGCTGCTGGCGCTGGAAGAATCGGAAAACGCCTTCAGCGATTACGGCAAGCGTCAGCAACGGCTGATCTCGCTGATCCGCCAGAGTGAATCGAGCCGCAAGGCAGCCGATCTGGCGGAGATCCGCTACCGCGAAGGCACTACCGACTTCCTCGTGCTGCTCGACGCTCAGCGGGAACGTCTGAATGCCGAAGACAGCCAGGCCCAGGCTGAAGTCGATCTGTATCGCGGCATCGTCGCGATCTACAAGGCCCTGGGTGGTGGCTGGCAGCCGGAAACCGTCGCCAGCAAGTAAGCATTTCTACAGAGCTCCTTTGGTTGGCCGCAACCAACCAATTTTTTGCCCCGCGTATCATTCGGTCGCGGGGCTTTTTTGTGCCTGTTCTCACAATTGATCGGTGTGGGAATTTGACTCAACGGCCATGCTGACCGAAGCTTGCCCCCTCTGCCAAAGAACGCCCGTTCACGGAATCCTGCATGCCTCAGTCCCGCCGCTACCTGTTCATCAGCCTTGGCCTTGTGCTGGTTATCGTCATCGCCTGGTTATCGCTGCGCAGCACCACCCCGGTGGTGCCAGAAGCGATCAAGCGCGGCTACAGCGAAGCCCTCACGGCGGCCCGTTCAGGGCAGCCGGGAGCAGCGCGGCAGTTGTATCAGCAGTTGGGGCGCCCGGATCTGTCGCCCAAACGCAGTGCCTGGCTGCTGGCGGAGCTGCCCAACTATCCAAGCCCACAAGCGCTGAAACTGGCCGACGCCCATCTGCAAAATGAAGCGCCCGAAGTGCGACTGGCGGCGATTCAAAGTGTGGTGGGACTGGTGCCCGGCGGGCAGCGCAGTCTGTTGCTCGGGCCAATGCTCGACGATGAAGACCAAAGTGTGCGGTTCGCTGCGATCAACGCCTTGCTGGGCCTGACGCCGGATGAACTGGGTCTGTATTTCGCGCCGCTGCAGCAAGCGATCGATGGCTGGGAGCAAGTGCTCAAGGAGCAACCGGAAAACGCCGCCACCTATGCGCAACTGGCGCGCCTGTATCTGCACAACGCCGAACTCAAACAAGCCCAGCAAGCGCTCGACAATACCCTGCGCCTGGAACCAAACAACCTGCCGGCGCTGGTCATGCAAATCGATGTCCTCGACCGTCAGGGCCAAAGCGACGCCGCCCGCCAGTTGCTGGCCAGACAGCTGCAGGCCCAACCGGATTCCGCCTACCTGCAACACGCGTTGGGGCTGTGGTTGCTGCACCACGACCAGCGTGAGTTCGCCCTGCTCGGTTTGTCCAAAGCGGTGGAACTCGAGCCCGACAACAAGGACTACCGCTACGACCTCGCCACCACCCTGCACGCCGCCGAAGAGCTGGAAGCGGCGCAAAAACAGTTGCAGGAAGTGGTGCAGCGCCATCCTGCCGATCGCAAGGCGCGGGTGTTGCTGATCAATTACTGGAAGGAAAGCGGGCAGTTGCAGAACGTGCAGATTCTGCTGGCACAACTGGAACAGATGAACCCTGACGACCCGGCCTTGCAGCAAGGACTTTGAGCCTTTACTCGTTAATTCAATGACGTTTTGATATCGAAACCTCGGAACCGTCATGACTGGCAGCGGTCAAGTAATCAGGTAGTGCACAACGGCTGATACAGCCTGCTGCCTCGATTCCCCTAGTCATGAGAGGGCATTCTTTGTCTACGTCCAACGAGTTGATCAGTGCAAAAGCCGCCACCGGCATCGTCGGCCTGGATGACATCCTGGCCGGCGGTTTGTCCCGAGGGCATGTGTTTTTGCTCGAAGGTGAACCCGGTACAGGCAAAACCACCGTCGCGTTGCATTTCTTGATGGCGGGCGCCCGTGCCGGCGAACGTTGTCTGTACATCACGCTGTCGGAAACCGAACGTGAACTGCGCCAGGGCGCGCTGTCTCACGGTTGGGAGCTCAACGAGAACATCGAGATCTTCGAGCTGACGCCACCCGAAAGCCTGCTCAATGCCGAGCATCAGCAAAGCCTGCTGTACTCCTCCGACCTGGAACTGGGCGAAGCCACCAAGCAGATTTTCGAAGTGGTCGAGCGTTTCAAGCCGACTCGCGTGGTACTCGACAGCCTGTCGGAGATCCGCCTGCTGGCGCAGAGTTCGCTGCGCTATCGTCGGCAGATTCTGGCGATCAAACACTACTTCGTACGTTATGACGCCACTGTCCTGCTGCTTGACGACCTGACCACCGAGTCCCTCGACAAGACCGTACACAGTGTCGCCCACGGGGTAATCCGCCTCGAAGAACTGACCCCCAATTACGGCGCCGAGCGCCGACGCGTGCGCATCGTCAAGTATCGCGGCCAGAAGTACCGTGGCGGTTACCACGACTTCACCATCATGGGCGACGGCGTGCATGTGTTCCCACGCCTGGTCGCCGCCGAACACCGCAGCGACTACCCACGCCTGCAACTGAGCAGCGGCATCCAGGAAATGGACGCCCTGCTCGGCGGCGGGGTCGAAACCGGCTCCAGCACGCTGATCCTTGGCCCGGCCGGTACCGGCAAATCGCTGATCTCGATGATCTTCGCCGCCTCCGCCGTGTCTCGCGGCGAGAAAGCCGCCCTGTTCATCTTCGATGAAGAACTGGGTCTGCTGTTTGAGCGTATGAACAACATCGGCATCGACCTCAAGGCGCTGCAAGCCACCGGCAACCTGCTGATCGAACAAGTGGATGCTGCCGAACTGTCCCCCGGCGAGTTCTCCCACCGGGTACGTCGCTGCGTTGACGAGCGCAACATCAAGACCGTGGTGATCGACAGTATCAACGGCTATCAAGCCGCGATGCCGGAAGAGAATGCACTGGTGCTGCACATGCACGAGTTGCTGCTGTACCTCAACCGCAAAGGCGCGGCGACTTTCATGACCGTTGCCCAGCACGGTCTGGTCGGCGACATGCAGGCACCGGTGGACATCACTTACCTGGCCGACACGGTGATCCTGCTCCGCTACTTCGAAGCCATCGGCAAGGTCCGCCGGGCGATTTCGATCATCAAGAAACGTACCGGCAGCCACGAATCGACCATCCGTGAATACCGTATTTCCACGCACGGCATGACCATCGGTGAACCGCTGGAGGCCTTCCAGGGTGTATTGCGTGGCGTACCAACTTACCTCGGCGCGAGCAAACCGCTGTTGCAGGAAGAAACCTTGTGACGGTTACCGTAACGCTGGCGGAACGGGCGCTGATTCTGGCGCCCATGGGTCGTGACAGCCAGGTGGCGCTGATGATCCTCAATGAGGCGGGTTACGGCGGGGTGATCACGCCGGATCTGGGCGAACTGTGTACGCAACTGGAACCCGGCGCCGGGCTGTTGCTGATTGCCACCGAAGCCCTGCACGGCCCCGAGCTGGAAACCCTGCTGAATTTTCTCGAACAGCAACCGGCCTGGTCGGATCTGCCGATCGTCTTGCTGACCCACCACGGAGGCCCGGAACCGGGCCCCTCCTCACGCCTGAGCAAACTGCTGGGCAACGTCACGTTCCTGGAGCGCCCGTTCCATCCGGCGACCCTGGTCAGCCTGGTCTCCACCGCCCTGCGCGGACGACGACGACAGTACGACGCCCGCGATCGCCTGATCGATTTGAGTGAAAGCGAACGGCGCCTGCAATCGACCCTGGAAACCCTTGAGCAACAGGTCGAGGAGCGCACCGCGCAACTTCGCCACAACGAAGAAGCCTTGCGCCAGTCGCAGAAAATGGAAGCGGTCGGCCAGCTCACAGGCGGCATCGCCCACGACTTCAACAACATGCTCACCGGGATCATCGGCAGTCTCGAGCTGCTGCGTCGACGGCTGGCTCGCGGGCGCACCGAAGACCTCGACAGCCTGATCGATCTTGGCGTGACTTCAGCCAACCGCGCGGCCGGACTGACTCACCGCTTGCTGGCGTTCTCGCGCCGGCAATCGCTGGACTCCAAAGCCGTGCAGATGAACACACTGGTGCTATCGATGGGCGAGCTGTTGCAACGCAGCCTCAACGAAAGCATTCAGCTGGACATGCGCCTCAACGACCAGCTGTGGATCGCCGAAGCCGACCCCAATCAACTGGAAAGCGCCCTGCTCAATCTGGTGCTCAACGCCCGCGACGCGATGCCCGAAGGCGGAAAACTGGTGGTCGAGACCAGCAACCAGGTGCTTGAACGGGAATTCACCGAGGCCTACCCGAATCTCGAGCCTGGCGATTACGTGATGCTCAGCGTCACCGACAACGGCAGCGGCATGCCGCAGAGCGTGATCAACCGCGCGTTCGATCCGTTTTTCACCACCAAGCCCATCGGTCAGGGTACGGGGCTGGGTCTGTCGATGATTTACGGCTTCAGCAAACAGTCCCGTGGTCACGTCACGATTGAAAGCGAAATCGATCAGGGCACCACGGTCAAACTGTACCTGCCACGCTTTCGCGGCGAAGAGCTGGAGCATCCGGTGTCCGCTGTTCAGCAGGCCCCGGAGGCGCTGGATGGAGAAACCGTGTTGATCGTCGAAGACGACCCTGCCGTGCGCGTGCTGGTCAGCGCGGTGCTCAGTGAATTGGGTTATGCGTTTGTCGAAGCCGGCGATGCCGACGGCGCCGTGCCGATCCTCAACTCGGCGCAGCGCATCGATCTGCTGATCAGTGACGTCGGCCTGCCAGGCATGAATGGTCGGCAACTGGCGGAAATCGGCCGGCAGTACCGGCCCGGGTTGAAGGTGTTGTTCATCACCGGTTATGCCGAGCACGCTGCCGTGCGCGGTGGCTTCCTCGACTCGGGGATGCAGATGATCACCAAACCGTTCACCTTCGATCTGCTGACCGCCAAGGTTCGCGAGATGATCAAGAACTGATCCCCCAAAACAACAGTAGGAGCTGCCGCAGGCTGCGATCTTTTGATCTGATTTTCAGGATCAAGAGATCGCAGCCTGTGGCAGCTCCTACAGGGGCGTTTCGGTGTATTCAGATCAGGCCAGCAGTTCCTGAATTTTTTCCTGCAGCACATCCAGATCGAACGGTTTTTCCAGGATCGGCGCCTTGCGCGTGATCGGGCTGCCGGTCTCGCGGATTTCCTGCGGGTAGCCGCTGATGAAGATCACTTTCAGATCCGGGCGCAGTTTTACTGCAGGCTCGGCGATCTGCACGCCGGAAATACCGCCCGGCAGGCGGAAGTCGGTGATCAACATGTCCAGATGCGGCTTGCTCGCGAGAATCTCGAACGCCTGCTCGCCGTTTTCGGCCTGCAACACGCGATACCCCTGCCCCGACAGATAATCTGTCAGCACCATCAAGATAACCGGTTCGTCCTCGACGACGAGTACTACATCTTGTGCATCTACGCTCATGGGAAGCCTTTGTTCGGTCAATAGCTGCTGATACGACCGTGCGGTCACTCAGAGGTTGCGTCGGATGTGCCGTTTTCCTGGATTGGCAGACAAACGCGAAACAGGGCGCCTTCGTTGATTTGACTCTCGACGGCGATGGAGCCGCCATGGGCGGCGACGATCTGCTCGGAAATGAACAGACCCAGCCCGAGACCAGCCACTACCGTCTTGGCGGAAACCCGTTCGAACTGTTGGAAAATACGCTTCTGGTTCTCTTCACTGATACCGATGCCATGGTCCTGAACCTCGATCCGCGCCTCGTCGCCCTCCCGGTACACGCGCACCTGAATCGGACTGCGGCCACCGTAGCGCAAGGCATTGGTCAGCAGGTTGGACACCACCTGTTCGATACGGAACTCGTCCCAATGACCCACCACCGGCTCCGGCGCGGTGAAGCTGACTTCAGTCTCGGCGGCCTCCATCTGCTGCGCGAAATTCTGCAGCAGGTTGCCCACCAGTTGCGACAAATCGAAACGATTCGGCCGGATCGACAGCTTGCCGGTGCGGATGCGCGAAACGTCGAGCATGTCTTCGATCAGCCGGATCAGGCTTTTGATCTGCCGCTCGTCGCGATCGACCATCGCGTGCATTTTGTCGAGAGTGAACGCAGCGGCGTTGTCCCGCGCCAGATGCATCTTGCGCAATTGGGTCTCGAGTATCAGGCCATTGAGCGGCGTGCGCACTTCGTGGGCGACGATTGACATGAAGTCATCGCGCATCCGCACCGCCTGCTCCAGCTCCAATTGCGTGCTCTGCAGTTGCTGCAGCAGCGCTTCCTGCTCGCGGCGCGCCTGCTCAAGGGCTTCGACCTGTTGCTTCATGGCCTTGCTCTGGCGGTACAGGTCGACGAATACGTTGACCTTGCTCTTCACCGCGTGGATATCCAGCGGCTTGTGCAGGAAGTCCACCGCACCACTTTCATAGCCCTTGAACGCGTAGTTCAATTCGCGGCCGGCGGCGCTGACGAAAATGATCGGGATGTTCTTGGTTTTCTCGGTGCCGCGCATCAACTCGGCGAGTTCGAAGCCGTTCATGCCCGGCATCTGTACGTCGAGGATGGCCATGGCGAACTCGTGTTGCAGCAGCAGCGAAAGTGCTTCATCCGCCGACAGCGCCTTGTAGACGGTGCGGTCCTCGCGCTTGATCAGCGCTTCGAGGGCCAGCAGGTTTTCCGGCAGATCGTCGACGATCAGCAATTTGGCCTGGATATTACTCAGCATGCGATTCGTTCCAGCTCGACAAGCAGACGGCCGATGCCGTGAATGGTTAGGACATGGTCGGGCTGCTGAAGCTTCAGTGCAGCCTGAGGCATGGTGGCGACCTGTGCATCTTTTGGGTCTTGAACGATGGTCAGTCCGCCGCGCCGCTTGACTTGCGCCAGGCCGCGAGCGCCATCGTGATTGGCGCCGGTCAGCAACACGGCAGCCAGTGTTTCGCCGTAAGCGTCGGCGGCGGATTCGAACAGGTAGTCAATCGACGGTCGGGAATGGTGCACGCGGTCTTCAAGGCTCAGCGACAGACTGCGATCCTGCTCGACCGACAGGTGATAACCGGGTGTAGCGAAGTAAACCGTGCCGGGGACGATGTCCTGCTTGTCCGTCGCCTCCTGCACCGGCAGCATCAGCCGCCGCTCAAACACCTCTGCCAACAGGCTGCGGCGCTCTTCCGGCAGATGCAACACGACAATGATCGGCAACACGTAGCCCTTGCGCAGCGGCGCGAGCAGCGTCAGCAGTGCCTCGACCCCACCGGCTGAAGCACCGACCACGATGGCCTCGACGCGAGGCAACTCCACGGCATCGTTCATAATTTGCGGTAGATCCGTTCTTGTTTGACCAGCGGTTCGAACTGATTCGAGTAGTTGGAAAAATCCAACGTTTCCTTGCTGCCCAACACCAGAAAGCCACGGTGGCACAGCGATTCGTGAAACAGACCGAAGGCACGGTCCTGAAGTTTCTTGTTGAAGTAAATCAGTACGTTGCGGCAGGAAATCAGCTGCGTTTCGGAGAACACGCTATCAGTCGCGAGACTGTGGTCGGCGAAGGTCACGTTCTCGCACAGGCTCTTGTCGAAGATCGCGTAGCCGTAAGCAGCGGTGTAGTAATCGGCAAAGGAGCGCTGGCCGCCGGCCTGCTGGTAATTGGCGGTGTAGGCGCGGACGTTCTCCATGGAGAAAATCCCCTGCTTGGCTTTGTCCAGCGAGCGCGGGTTGATGTCAGTGGCGTAGATGATCGTGCGGTCGAGCAGGCCTTCCTCGCGCAGCAGAATCGCCATCGAATACACCTCCTCACCCGTGCTGCACCCGGCGATCCAGATCTTCAGCGACGGATAGGTGCGCAGCAGCGGCACCACTTCCTTGCGGATCGCCAGAAAGTGCGATGGATCGCGAAACATCTCGCTGACCGGGATCGTCAACAACTGCAGCAACTGCATGAACGCGGTCGGATCGTGCAGGACTTTCTCCTGCAAGGCCGAAATGGTTGCGCATTCGAACTGGTTCAAGGCGTGCTGCACCCGGCGCTTGATCGAAGCGCCGGAGTAATCGCGAAAATCGTAGCTGTACTTGAGGTAGATAGCCTCGATCAACAACCGCAATTCGATTTCGCTGTTGCGCTCCGCGGAGTGATTGCTATCCACTAAATGCGTTCCATCTTCGGTAACCACACGCGAATCAACGAGAACAGGCGATCCAGGTCAATGGGCTTGGCCAGGTAATCGTTCACGCCCGCCTGCAGGCAGCGCTCCTGATCGTCCTTCATGGCCTTGGCCGTCACCGCAATGATCGGCAGCTTGCGCCAGCGCGGGTCCTTGCGGATTTCAATGGTGGCTTCAAAACCATCCATTTCCGGCATCATCACGTCCATCAGCACCAGATCGATGTCCTCGACTTCATTCAACTTATCAATCGCCTCACGACCATTCCGGCCGATCACCACGACTGCGCCCTTATGCTCCAGCGCGCTGGTCAGCGCGAAGATGTTGCGCACATCATCGTCCACCAGCAGCACCTTGCGCCCCTCAAAAACCTTGTCGCGGCTGCGGGCAGTCTTGAGCATCTTCTGCCGCTCATGGGACAACTGCGATTCGACTTTGTGCAGAAAGAGTGTCACTTCATCGAGCAGACGTTCCGGCGAACGTGCGCCCTTGATGATGATCGAGCGCGAATACTTGCGCAGCTCGGCTTCTTCATCGCGGGTCAGGTTGCGTCCGGTGTAGACAATCACCGGCGGGAACGAGCAGATGTCCTCGGTAGACATGCGCTTGAGCAGATCGTTGCCGAGCATGTCCGGCAATTTCAGGTCGATCACCATGCAGTCGTAGATCGTCGTGCGCAGTTTCTCCAGCGCGTCCTGCGCCAGACCGACGGCGGTGATCTCGATGTCATCGTCGCCGATCAGGCGGGCAATGCTTTCGCGCTGCAGATCGTCATCTTCGACCAGCAGCACGCGCTTGACCTTCTGGGTCAGCTTGGCTTCGAGGCGGGCGAACACGTCCTTGAGCTCTTCACGGGTGGTCGGCTTGACCGCATAACCGATCGCGCCCATGTGCATCGCGGCCTCAACGCGGTCTTCAACCGAGATCACGTGCACCGGGATGTGCCGGGTTTCGGCGCGTTCTTTCAAACGCTGCAACACGGTCAGACCGGAATGATCCGGCAGGCGCATATCGAGCAGGATCGCATCCGGCACGAACTCGCGGGCCAGGTCATACCCTTCGTCCGCACCGTGGGCCACCAGGCACTGGTAACCCAGTTCGTGGGCGAGGTCGTAGAGGATGTGGGCAAAATTCGGCTCGTCTTCAACCACCAGGATGCAGCGGGTGGCGAACGGTGCCTTGCCACGGTCATCGGCAAAGCGCGGGATATGCACCGGCGCCATTGGCGAAACGCTTGCCGGTGGCAGTGCAACCGGCACCGGAATCGATGCCGGCGCAGTGAAGGTCAACGGGGCCGCGGGGCTGTCACCCGGCTCGCTGTATTGCTGCGGCAACACCAGAGTGAACACACTGCCCTGCCCCGGCGCGCTGCTGACGCTGATGGAACCGCCGAGCAATGCCGCCAGATCCCGCGAGATCGACAGGCCCAGACCGGTGCCGCCGTACTTGCGGTTGGTCGTGCCGTCGGCCTGACGGAATGCTTCGAAGATGCTTTCCTGCTGATCCGCGGCAATACCGATCCCGGAATCGCGCACGATGAACGAAATGCGCTCGTCCGGCTGACTGGCGATGGTCAGGCTGACCGCGCCGTGTTCGGTGAACTTCACGGCATTGGACAGCAGGTTTTTGATCACCTGTTCCAGACGCTGGCGGTCGGTGTACAGCATGATCGGCGCATCCGCCTGCAACTCGACGCTGAAAGACAGTTGCTTCTCCGCTGCCAGCGGTTCGAACACGCTGCGCAGGCCATCGGCCAGACGCGCGACGCTGGTGTTTTCCGGGATCACTTCCAGCTTGCCGGCCTCGACCTTGGAAATGTCGAGAATGTCGTTAATCAGATTCAGCAGATCGTTGCCCGCCGAATAGATCGATTCGGCGAACTTGACCTGTTCGGCCGATAGATTGTCCTGCGGGTTCTCGGCCAGCAACTTGGCGAGGATCAGCGAACTGTTCAGCGGCGTGCGCAGTTCGTGGGACATGTTGGCGAGGAATTCGGACTTGTACTTGCTCGAGCGCTGCAGCTCTTCGGCGCGCTCTTCGAGCTGCACCTGGGCGTGATTGAGTTCGGTGTTCTTCTGATCCATCGCATCGCGTTGCTCGGCCAGGGTCTTTGCCTGCTCGGCCAATTGCTCGTTGGTCTGCTCCAGCTCGACCTGCTGGGTCTCCAGATGCGCCTGCGACTCCTTGAGAATCCGCGACTGCTCTTCGAGTTCTTCGTTGGCGGTTTTCAGCTCTTCCTGCTGCACCTGCAACTCTTCGTTGAGCTGCTGGGTTTCGGCCAGCACTTCCTGCAGGCGCTGACGATAACGCGCCGCTTCGATCGAAGTGCCGATGTTGCCGGCAATCAGTTCCAGCAATTCGATATCGCGCTCGGTGAGTGGCCGTAAAAAGCCCAATTCGATCACGCCGTTGACCTGGTCATCATTAGTCGTCGGCACCACCAGCACGCTGCGTGGCAGGCCTTGGCCCAGGCCCGAGCTGACTTTGAAGTAGTCGGCCGGTACCGAGTCCAGACGAATCAGTTGCCCCTGCTGGGCAACCTGACCAACGATGCCTTCGCCGCTATAGATCTGCTGATCCAGTTCTTCCTGCTCGCGGGAGAAGCCGTAGGACGCCACACGCTTGAGGCCGCCGTGTTCTTCGCGCACGTACAACGCCGCCACGGCGGTGCCCAGATATTGCGCGCAGAACTGCAGAATGTTGCGCCCCAGCAGGTTCAGCGTCAGTTGCCCCAGCACCTGCTCTGCCAGTTCGGTCTGGCCGCTGCGCATCCACGCCTGGCGCTCCAGACGCTCGGCGCTGGCCTGTTGCGCGGCGAGGTTGGCGCTGTAGCTGTCAGACAGGCGAATCAGATCGCGGCGACCGACATAGGCCAGCAAGCCGCTGATCCCGGCGATAAACAGCAGGTACAGGGTGATGCTCCAGATCGTGGTGCGGCGCACGTCTTCGTTGCGCGTGGTGCGCAACTGCTGCTCCATATCGATCACATCTTCGAATTGCTTGCGGATCTCGTCGGTCAGGCGCTTGCCACGCCCCGCCTTGACCGCGCCCCGGTAATCACCGCTGGAGCGCTGCAGATCGATCATCGATTGCGCGTAGTTGGCCCACTCGATCTGCAATGCCTGCAGACGCCGCAGCCGATCGGTCTGCACCGGGTTGTCGGCGGTCAGTTCCAGCAGGGTATTGAGCGCGACGTTGATCCGCGGCTTGGCGGTTTCATACGGGTCGAGGAAGTGTTCGTCGCCGCTGAGCAGGAAACCGCGCATGCCGGTTTCCAGATCAACGGTGAGTTTCACCGCTTCGTTGGCGTTATTGATCACCCGGTCGGTGTGTTCCACCCATTGGATCACCGACAGCAGATAAGTAATCAGAGACACAAAGAACACGGCGCTGAGCGCGCCAACGCCCAGCGGCAAGCCGATGTTGCGCGTCAAGAGTTTGCGAAACCGTGTTTCATCAATCGAAGACGGAGTGGACATGGGGCGGCCTTGTCGAACTGTCGAAACCCGGGAGTTTGCCCGAAAACGGCCGCATGGATCCATGTTTCTGACTGCTTTGGCAGCAATTTCCTACATTTTGCTGCGCTTCTCGAGCAACCAACCGTTATCCTTGCGCCGCGGATTGCAGCTAATCTTTTTTCCATCGAATCGGGAACTTGTGGCCATGCGCCACTTACTCATGCAAGAGCCCGGCATTTTCGACCGGTCGCCGTCCCGATTTCCTTTCTTGAGAGCACCAATATGTCCACCCCAGCGTCCACCATCCTTGTAGTAGAAGACGACAACATCGTGCGCATGCTCATCGTCGACGTGCTGGAGGAGCTGGAGTTCAATGTGCTGGAGGCGGACGACGGCGAGTCTGCGCTGAAGATTCTCGGGGATCAGAGCAACGATATCGACTTGATGATGACCGACTACGGCCTGCCGGGCATGAAAGGTAGTGAACTGGCCGGCAAAGCCCGTGAACTACGCCCCACCCTGCCCGTGCTGTTCGCCAGCGGTTACGCCGAAAACATCGACGTACCCGCTGACATGCACGTCATCGGCAAACCGTTCTCGATCGATCAGTTGCGTGACAAGGTCAAGGGCATTCTCTCTCGGAAGTAACCGTGAAGCGGGCTAAAGTCACCCTATGCTGAATTTAGCCCCTCCATATTCGGCTTCGAGCCTTAGCTCGTTGCCGTAGGTCTCGCCATCCGTTGGAATCAATGGATCCGCACCGCTACCGGCCTTTTTCGCAATATCCCGGCCGAATCCGTGACCGACACCGTCCTGACTCGCCTGGATCGCCAGTCGCAGCGCCTGCGGATTGGGGATGAATTTACCCGCACTGTCGTATGCCCCGAGGATCAACCTTGGCGAGATATCGACGGCGTAGTTGATTTCCAGCGGAGGCAGCATCTTGAGCCCGGTGTTCGGCCGAAATGCCAGCTCGGTGTTGGCGTACAAATGAAACCCCTCCAGTTGCCGGGCATCGATGAAATACGTGTGGCCGCCCTTGTCGCCGCCGTAGACAAAGGCTCCAGCACCATCCTTCTTGTAAAATGCCGACGTTGAAATGCCTGCGCCGTCCGGTGCCAACGCATCGTGCGCGCCGCCGTAACCGCCCTTGAAACCGTTGACCTGATTGAGGTCAGTGATGGGCGTGCGCTGGCGAAACCCCTCCTTGAAGACAATCGACGGATCACGGGTGTCGCCGCGAAAGGTGAAGCCTTGATACACAAAGCCCTTTTGCGGCCCCGCGTGGTGCACGAGCTGGGTTTGATCGGCGATCATTTGCGCGACACTCGGCCCGCCCGCCAGCTCTTGCAGTTGACCGGCGACCACCGCGCCTTTGGCCCGATCCGGTATCTCCTTGCCAGTCGTACTCGCCAAATGATGCGACAGACTTGCGCCCGGTCGACGTAACAGTGAGGGTCTGTTCGCTTGGGTCAGGGTATTGAGAATGCGCTGGCTCAAGCGTTTTTTCGCGGCGGCCGACAACGCTTTGCCGATCAGCCGCTCACCGATCGGGCCCGCGAGCTCGGCCAGTACGCCTATCGCGGCAGTGATGCGCAAGCGGTCGGTTTCGGCCGGGTCGTCGGCAATTTCCGCACGGATCAGATCGGTCGCCGCCGCACCGAGGCCCACCAGCATCGATACCAGAACCTTCACCGAGGTCGAGGCCAGCACACCGCTGCCGCCCCAGGGCATCGAAGCCGCCAGCGCCAGACATTGCAGGACATGCCCTGCGGCCTCGAGCGCCAGGTCGGTTATGCGCTCCTCCGAGGTCGACACCAGGGTGTCGATATCCGCCAGTGCGCGCTCGACCTGCAGCTCATACAGGCTGCGCCCGATGTCGTTGCTCGTGCGGAACACCAGCTCCCGATAGTGCGGCCGAGTCGCGAACAGCGGCATTTCCATGCCGCGATATTTGAAGTCCCTGACATGTGCCTGCTGCTGTGCCCGAAGCGGAACGCGCTTGAGCAACAACGTCTGCAGTTGCGCATTGTTTTCGAGAAACTTCCCGCGCGCGTCATGTCCGGACGGAAAGACAATGGCCTGCCGGTCTTCACCCAGAAAGAACAGAATGCCGTTGGACAGGTTGTCGGGACCAATAAACACCGCGTTATCCACCAGCAGGTTCGGGTCACTGTGCAGCAGCAACGTGCGCGCTGGCAGAGTCCCTCTGAGAAACGCGAAGGCAATATGACGGTCGTCGAGCGCGCGCTTCTCGTCCTTGATGAATTCGACCACCAGTTTGATCAGTTCCGTTCTCTTTAAATAGTAGCCAAACGCACGGGCGCCGGCGGGCAAGAGATGGTCCTTCACGTACTGTTTGAAATCGTCCTGGTAGTTGGCCTCAGAAAAGGCCTCGATCAACGCCTTGGGATAAAACTCAGGCCAGAGGATCTCCTTGTAACCATGTTCCTTCAGCACCACCAAATGATGATCGGTGCAAATCTCGGCCAGGGTGAAGTTTTTCTGGCGCCATTTGGCCGGTGCTTTTTCGGGTTTCAGCGAATCGCTGCGATTGACCGGGTCATGTTCCAGATACTTGACTGCAATCGTCGCGTCATAGGTGATCTGTGCCAGTTCCTTGGGTGCAGTGACCCACGCATGCGCCGTGTCTTCGATGCGGGTGCGGATGAAATAAGCCGGGTGAAAACTGGCAGGATCGGTCAGGGCGGCACAATGACTGGCAATCTTGTCGCCGAGCTCTTTGATATTCACCGAATCAATGAAGTCGGCCGGATCTTCTCCGTCAGGTACCTGCGTCAGCGCCTCTACGCGAGGTTCGTTCAAGTTGCTCTGCGTGCCCCAGGGATCAAGCAGCGCCAATAACCCGCAGTTCTCGCTTGCGGCTTGACCAAGATCAAAAACATCTGCATCCATTTTCATCAGTTAACTTTCCGGTATGGGGCCAGCAATCAATGCTGACTTGAATGTATCGAGCCGCAGGAACATACCGATATAAGAGAGAAATATTAAATGAAGTTCCGTTAGCAACTTTTGCCAACATCCCGACAACATTCAAACTTTCAGAAACTGGCTGTTGCGGTCAGGTAACTCCGCCAACGCCTCAAGTCGGAAAACTTCCTGCCTGTAAAACCCGGCATCAGATGTGGTCTAATTGCGCCCCGTTTTTGTCCGCCTGTCTGTAAGGAACACCTGTCAATGACTGCATCGCCTGCCACTAAAGTTCTGGTCATCGGCTACGTCTGGCCCGAACCCCGCTCTTCGGCGGCCAGCGGGCATGTGATGCAGATCCTCGAAACCTTCCTGCAACAAGGCTGGGACATCACCTTCAGCAGCCCGGCGGGGCCCGGCGAGCACAAGGCTGACCTGACTGGGCTGGGGATTCGGGAAGTACCGATCGAACTCAATAACAGCAGTTTTGACGCTTTCGTCAGTGAACTGGCCCCGGATATCGTCCTGTTCGACCAGTTCATGATGGAAGAACAGTTCGGCTGGCGCGTCGAGAAACATTGCCCGAACGCCCTGCGGGTGCTGGAGACTTCCGACCTGCAAAGTCTGCGACATGCCCGTCACCAGCGGCTCAAGGAGCGCTTGAAGGACGACCCGGATAATCAGGATTTCAGCGCACTGTTCGCCCCGGCGCTGGGTGAAGAGTTCGAGTTGATGGCCGACACCGACCTGGCCAAACGGGAAATCGCCGCGCTGTATCGCTGTGACCTCAACCTGATGATTTCCGAAGTGGAAATCCAGTTGCTGATCGAACAGTTCCAGGTGCCCCGGGACCTGTTGCACTGGTGCCCGTTGATGCTCGAACCACCGAGCGGCGCGTTCGTGCCCTTCGAGGATCGAGCGCACTTTCTGAGTATCGGCAATTTCCGTCACGCGCCGAACTGGGACGCCGTGCTGTGGATGAAGAACGCAGTCTGGCCGCTGATCCGCCAGCAATTGCCCGGTGCGCAGTTGCATATCTACGGTGCCTACACCCCGCCCAAGGCCACTGCACTGCACAACGCGGCGCAGGGTTTTCATGTGATGAACTGGGCCGAAGATGCGCTGCAAGTGATGTCGCAAGCCCGGGCTTGCCTGGCCCCCTTGCGTTTCGGTGCAGGGATCAAGGGCAAAATCGTCGATGCCATGCTCTGTGGCACACCGAACGTCACCACCCCCATCGGCGCTGAGGGCATGAGCGGTGCGCTGCCGTGGCCCGGTGAGGTGGCGCTGTCGGCCCAGGCGCTGGCCGATGCGGCGGTCAGACTGCATGAAGACAAGTTGCGCTGGACCGACGCGCAACAGGCCGGCGTCACGTTGTTGCACGAGCGCTATCGGCACGCCATCCACGGTCGGGCATTGATTGAACGTCTGCAAGAATGCCGCGACAACTTGCCGGCCCTGCGCCGCGCCAACTTCACCGGCAGCATGTTGCGTCACCACTTGCACAAAAGCACCCAATACATGGCGCAATGGATCGAAGCAAAAAACCACAACAGTTAATTCTTCAGCATTAAACAAAAGTACTTCAACACTTTGAAAAGAGTGTTGGCTTGTACTTTCTCCGAGCAAGCCAAAGAATGTTTTTCGAACTGAAGCAACTATCTTTCGGGTCGTAAACTCTCAACTTTGTCTGCAACGGAATGCACCATGAATAATTACCCGTACAAAAACTGGATGACGACTGCGTCCGCCATCGACGCCTTGACCCTCGGCGAAGTTCTCTGGCCTGGCGCACATAACGCCGGACTGGATTACGACTTCTCGTATCCGGCCTATCTCCAACCCGCAAAAAACTGGTTCGTCTGCCAGGATGGCCCGTTCATTCAGCAACTGAGTGAAGGTGTGCGCGCCTTCGACTTGCGCCTGCATTCGGACGAACACTGGCTGGGCATCAAGAAGTTTCACACCTTTCACGGCCTGAAACTGTTCCGCGGGCGCTCCCTGAGTGAACTGATCAAGAGCCTGGAAGTGTTCCTCGATGAGCACCCGGGCGAATTCGTCGTCCTCGACATTCATGAACTCAAGGGGGTCGACAACAAGCCTTTTGATTATCAGGGTTTCCATCAAGTCATCATGAATCATCTGGCGCCGCGACTGATTCCCCGGAGCAACAGCCACTTGACGCTGGGGCAACTTAAACAAGCCGATTCACTGCAACGAGTGGTGTTGGCCAGTGAATGGCATCCCGACTTCAATTCGCCGCTGTACTGGCCGAATATCCGTCATGAATGGAGCGGCAGTGACATCACCTCTCCCGAGCAACTCAAGCAACACATCACGAAAACCCTGGCCAACCCGCCGCGATCCGGCACCTTGTGGTCATTGTCCGCCACCAGTTACGGCGAACTGGCCGGCGTCAAACGAATTACCAACGAGCTCGATCAATGGTTTGGCCCGGATTCGGGATGGGCGCCCAAGTGCAGCATCATCAATGCCGACTTCATCGGTGGCACGCCACTGATCGAGTATTGCCAGCAGATCAACCACGCCAAAGGTCTCAGGAAGGCCCGGGGCTGAGAAGCTGGCACTGGCCGGAGCGTGCGTGCATGATGGACGTCAACATGACAACAGAATGCATCGGACATGACCCGGGCCACCCGAATCACTGATCCCTCCTACGAGTTGATGGACGACCATAACGGCCTGTCCATCATCTACCGCCAGCACGGTTTTCCCTGTCCGCTGGTGCGCTGGCATTTCCACAAGGAATACGAACTGCACCTGATCGTCGCCAGCTCCGGCAAAGTATTCATTGGCGACTACATCGGTAACTTTTACCCGCAAACACTGTTCCTCACCGGGCCCAATCTGCCGCACAACTGGATCAGCCAGGTGGCCGAAGACGAGGTGGTGGAAAAGCGCGACATGCTGGTGAACTTCACCGACGAGTTGTTCGAAGGCGGGCATCTGGTGTTTGCCGAACTCAAAACCCTGACCCCCCTGCTGGAACGCGCGCAGTACGGTATCGAGTTTCGAGACAAGGACACGATCCGCCAGGCCATGACCCTGATGCAGCAGATTGCCGATACACGCGGCATTACCCGTCTCGGATACTTTTTCATCCTGATGGAGCTGCTGGCAGCCACTGACGACTATCAATTGCTGTCCGGTGCCACCAACACACAACTGGCCGACGAGCACAATATCGACCGTACCAACCGCGCGGTGGATTACATCTTCAGCCACTACGCCCGCGAGCTGACCCTGGAAGAAGTCGCCGAGCATCTGGGGATGAAACCGACTTATTTCAGTCGCGTGTTCAAACAGGCCACCGGGCGCAACTTCATCGAATTCGTCAATCGCTTGCGCATCAGCAAGTCCTGCGAATTGTTGGCCGATGGCGACAAACCGGTGACCGACGTGTGCTTCGAGTCGGGGTTCAACAACATTTCCAACTTCAATCGGCGCTTCCAGCAACTCAAGGGCATGACACCGTCACACTATCGACGCCTCGCCGTGCAGCGCCTGACTGAACAAAACCTTGGCTGATACCACCGCCTCCTGCAGGAGTGAGCCTGCTCGCGAAAGCGCTGTATCAGTCAACTGATCGGCAAACTGACACAGCGCTTTCGCGAGCAAGCCCGCTCCCACAAAAGCATCCGACGCGATGAAACCTGTACTGATTCGATAGCCCCTCCCCGCTGAAAACCCCTTCCCTGCATTTACCGCAATAAACCCCAGTGCAAAAAAGTATTGATTCGAGTGCGACGGATGATTTGTCAGCCCGTCGATTGAGGGCTGTAATCAGTGCACATTCTTCCTGCACAGGAAGACACAAAAACAATAACTGTCCTTCTGCCTCCCAACGGACGCAGAAAAGGAGTGCACGATGCAACCCACTGCAAAAGCTCTGCTTGCCCTCACCTGCATGACCCTCAGCAGCGTCAGCCTTGGCGCCCAGACCCTGACCATCGCCACCGTCAACAATAGCGACATGATTCGCATGCAAAAGCTCTCGAAAACCTTCGAGGCCGAGCATCCGGAGATCAAGCTCAATTGGGTGGTGCTGGAAGAAAACGTCCTGCGTCAGCGCCTGACTACCGACATCGCCACTCAGGGTGGCCAGTTCGATGTGTTGACCATCGGCATGTACGAAGCGGCACTCTGGGGCGCCAAGGGCTGGCTGGAACCGATGAAGGATCTGCCGGCCACTTATGCCCTCGACGACGTGTTCCCGTCGGTACGCGAGGGCCTGTCGGTCAAGGGTTCGCTATACGCACTGCCGTTCTACGCCGAAAGCTCGATCACCTATTACCGCACCGACCTGTTCAAGGATGCCGGGCTGAGCATGCCCGAGCGCCCGACCTGGGAACAGATCGCCGGCTTCGCCGAAAAACTCACCAACAAGGATAAAGAGCAGTACGGCATCTGCCTGCGCGGCAAGGCCGGCTGGGGCGAGAACATGGCGCTGATCACCACTGTCGCCAATGCTTATGGCGCGCGCTGGTTCGATGAAAAATGGCAGCCGGAATTCACCGGTCCGGAGTGGAAAAACGCGCTGAACTTCTACGTCGACACCATGAAGAAATCCGGCCCGCCGGGCGCCTCCAGTAACGGGTTCAACGAGAACCTGGCGCTGTTCAACAGCGGCAAGTGCGCAATCTGGGTGGACGCTTCCGTCGCTGGCTCGTTCGTCACCGACAAGACCCAGAGCAAGGTCGCCGATCACGTCGGCTTCACTTTCGCGCCGCATCAGGTTACCGATAAGGGCTCGGCATGGCTGTATTCGTGGGCGCTGGCAATTCCGACCAGCTCCAAAGCCAAGGACGCCGCCAAGGCGTTCAGTGCCTGGGCCACCTCCAAGGAGTACGGTGAACTGGTGGCCAAGACCGATGGCATCGCCAACGTGCCACCGGGCACCCGTGCTTCGACCTACAGCGACGCTTACATGAGCGCCGCGCCGTTCGCCAAGGTCACGCTGGAGTCGCTGAAAGCGGCGGATCCGAGCAAACCGACGTTGAAACCGGTGCCCTACATCGGCATTCAGCTGGTCACCATTCCTGAGTTCCAGGGTGTGGGCACCCAGGTCGGCAAGCTGTTCTCGGCGGCGCTGATCGGCCAGACCACAGTGGATCAAGCCTTGGCCGCCGCGCAGCAGACTACCGAACGCGAGATGAAGCGCGCCGGTTATCCCAAGTAACCGCTGAACGACTTGCTCCTGCCTCCTGTGGGAGCGGGCTTGCTCGCGAAAGCGGTGGGTCAGTGTCATGTGTATTGACTGACACGGCGCCTTCGCGAGCAAGCCTGCTCCCACAAGGGATCTCCATAGGTCTGTATGACTCGGTTGTGATCACCATGAATACTTCAACTGCCAAAGCCCACCTCGACCTGTCGCAACCCCAGCGCAAAGTCCGCGTACGCAATCCTGGCTGGTTTCTGGTCAGCCCGTCGGTGGCCCTGTTGCTGCTGTGGATGATCGTGCCGCTGGGCATGACCATTTACTTCTCGATGATTCGCTACAACCTGCTCGATCCGGGGGTGAACGAATTCGTCGGGCTGGAGAACTTCACCTACTTTCTGACCGACTCCGGTTTCCTGCCCGGCGCCACCAATACCCTGTTGCTGGTGGGCAGCGTGCTGTTGATCAGCGTGGTGTTCGGGGTGTTGATCAGCGCGTTGCTTGAGGCCAGCGAATTTCTCGGACGCGGCATCGTGCGGGTGATGCTGATTTCGCCGTTCTTCATCATGCCCACCGTCGGTGCGCTGATCTGGAAGAACCTGATATTCCATCCGGTGTCGGGAATCCTCGCCTACGTCTGGCGGCTGTTCGGCGCCGAGCCGGTGGACTGGCTGGCGCACTACCCGCTGCTGTCGATCATCATCATTGTCTCGTGGCAATGGCTGCCCTTCGCGATCCTGATCCTGATGACCGCCATGCAGTCCCTCGACCAGGAACAGAAAGAAGCTGCGCGCCTCGATGGCGCCGGTCCGGTGGCGATCTTCTGGCACCTGACCCTGCCACACCTGGCGCGGCCGATTGCGGTGGTGGTGATGATCGAAACGATCTTCCTGCTGTCGGTGTTCGCCGAGATTTTCACCACCACCAACGGCGGCCCCGGCTACGCCTCGACCAACCTCGCCTACCTGATCTACAACCAGGCGCTGGTGCAGTTCGACGTCGGCATGGCCTCGGCGGGCGGCTTGATTGCCGTGGTCATCGCCAACATCGCCGCGATCATTCTGGTGCGGATGATCGGCAAAAACCTGACTGACAAAGCCTGAGGCCTGCCATGACTCTTCAACAATCCCGCCGGCTGCAAAGCCTGCTGCTCGGCACCCTGGCCTGGGCCATCGCGATCGTGATTTTCTTTCCGATCTTCTGGATGGTGATGACCAGTTTCAAAACCGAAATCGACGCCTTCGCCACGCCGCCGCAGTTCATCTTCACGCCAACGCTGGAGAACTATCTGCACATCAACGAGCGCAGCGACTACTTCAGTTTCGCCTGGAACTCGGTGGTGATTTCCTTCAGTGCCACGGCGCTGTGCCTGCTGATCGCGGTGCCCGCCGCCTACTCGATGGCGTTCTACGAAACCCAGCGCACCAAGGGCACGCTGCTGTGGATGCTCTCGACCAAGATGCTGCCGCCGGTAGGCGTGCTGATGCCGATCTACCTGCTGGCCAAGAGTTTTGGCCTGCTCGATACACGCATCGCACTGATCGTGATCTACACCCTGATCAACCTGCCGATCGTGGTCTGGATGATTTACACCTACTTCAAGGACATCCCCAAGGACATCCTCGAAGCCGCGCGTCTGGACGGCGCCACCCTGTGGCAGGAAATGGTCCGCGTGCTGCTGCCGATTGCCAAGGGTGGGCTCGCTTCGACCGTGCTGCTGTCGCTGATTCTGTGCTGGAACGAGGCCTTCTGGTCGCTGAACCTGACCTCGTCGAAAGCCGCGCCTTTGACCGCGTTGATCGCCTCGTATTCAAGCCCTGAAGGCTTGTTCTGGGCCAAGTTGTCGGCGGTCTCGACCCTGGCCTGCGCGCCGATCCTGATCTTCGGCTGGATCAGCCAGAAACAACTGGTGCGCGGCTTGTCGTTCGGCGCCGTGAAATGAATCTCACCAAACCCACACAACCCCCTGTAGGAGTGAGCCTGCTCGCGATAGCGGAGTGTCTTTCAAGAATGATGTCGACTGACACGGCCCCATCGCGAGCAGGCTCACTCCTACAGAAAAGCCCGTCTGGCTCAAACGAATAACAACACCTGGAGGCCCATCACCATGGCCAACCTGAAAATCAAGAATCTGCAAAAAGGCTTCGAAGGTTTCTCCATCATCAAGGGCATCGACCTTGAGGTGAACGACAAGGAATTCGTGGTCTTCGTCGGCCCGTCCGGCTGCGGCAAATCGACCCTGCTGCGGCTGATCGCCGGGCTGGAAGAAGTCAGTGGTGGCACCATCGAACTCGATGGCCGCGACATCACCGAAGTCAGCCCGGCCAAGCGCGATCTGGCGATGGTGTTCCAGACCTACGCGCTGTATCCGCACATGACCGTGAAGAAAAACATGTCGTTCGCCCTCGACCTGGCCGGCGTACCGAAAGCCGAAGTCGAGAAAAAGGTCGGTGAAGCGGCGCGCATTCTCGAACTCGGGCCGATGCTGGAGCGCAAGCCGAAACAGCTGTCCGGCGGCCAACGGCAACGGGTCGCCATCGGCCGGGCCATCGTGCGCAATCCGAAGATCTTCCTGTTCGACGAACCGCTGTCCAACCTCGACGCCGCGCTGCGCGTGCAGATGCGTCTGGAGTTGCTGCGTCTGCACAAGGACCTGCAAGCGACAATGATCTACGTGACCCACGATCAGGTCGAAGCGATGACCATGGCCGACAAGGTGGTGGTGCTCAATGGCGGCAAGATCGAACAGGTCGGCTCACCGCTGGACCTCTATCACAACCCGGCCAACCTGTTCGTCGCCGGTTTTCTCGGCACGCCGAAAATGGGTTTCCTCAAGGGCAAAATCGCCCGTGTCGACAGCCAGACCTGCGAAGTCTCGCTGGATGCCGGCACGCGCATCACCCTGCCGTTCAACGCCGCCAACCTGAGTATCGGCAGCGCCGTGACCCTGGGCATTCGCCCGGAACATCTGGAACTGGCGCAACCAGGCGACTGCACCCTGCAAGTCACCGCCGACGTCAGTGAACGTCTGGGCAGCGACACCTTCTGCCACGTCACCACCAGCGCCGGCGAAGCCCTGACCATGCGCGTGCGCGGTGACCTCGCGAGCCGCTACGGCGAACAACTGAACCTGCACCTGGACGCCAGCCATTGCCACCTGTTCGACGCCAATGGCGTGGCGCTGACCCGCCCGCTGCGTGCGGCGGCCTGAATTTCGAGACTCGCCCGATGAAACTGAATAAACAAAACCTGCATCGCCTCGCCCCCGAGGTGCAACTGCCGGCCTACAACCTCAGCGACACCCGCCAGGGCATCGCACACATTGGCGTCGGCGGCTTTCACCGCGCGCATCAGGCGTACTACACCGATGCACTGATGAACACCGGTCAGGCGCTGGACTGGGCGATCTGCGGCGTCGGCCTGCGCGCCGAAGACCGCCGCGCCCGTGACGACCTGAAGGAACAGGACTACCTGTTCACCCTGTTCGAGCTCGGTGACAGCGACGACACCGAGGTGCGGGTGATCGGCGCGATCCGCGACATGCTCCTGGCCGAAGACGGCGCGCAGGCGCTGATCGACAAACTCGCCGATCCGCAGATCCGCATCGTCTCGCTGACCATCACCGAGGGCGGCTACTGCATCGACGACAGCAACGGCGAGTTCATGGCGCACCTGCCACAGATTCAGCACGATCTGACAAATCCGCAAACGCCGAAAACCGTGTTCGGTTTCCTCTGCGCCGCGCTGGAAAAACGTCGTGGCGCGGGCACGCCGGCGTTCACCCTCATGTCCTGCGATAACCTGCCGCACAACGGCGCGGTCACCCGCAAAGCCCTGCTCGCCTTCGCCACCCTGCGTGACCAGGGGCTGCGCGACTGGATCGAGCAGAACGTCAGTTTTCCCAACGCCATGGTTGATCGCATCACGCCGATGACCAGCACCGCGCATCGCCTGCAACTGGCCGACAGACACGCGGTTGACGATGCCTGGCCAGTGGTCTGCGAGCCGTTTGTGCAATGGGTGTTGGAAGACAAATTCGTCAACGGTCGCCCGGCCTGGGAACAGGTCGGCGTGCAGTTCACCGATGACGTTTCGCCCTACGAAGAAATGAAGATCAAACTGCTCAACGGCAGCCACTTGGCGCTGACGTATCTGGGTTTTCTGAAGGGCTACCGCTTCGTTCACGAAACCATGAACGACCCGCTGTTCGTGCGCTACATGCGTGCGTACATGGACCTCGACGTCACCCCACAACTGGCGCCGGTACCGGGCATCGATCTGACCGACTACAAAAATACGCTGGTCGCGCGCTTCTCTAATCAGGCGATTGCCGATCAGCTGGAGCGGGTGTGTTCGGATGGCTCGTCGAAGTTTCCCAAATTCACCGTTCCGACGATCAACCGCTTGATTGCCGATGGTCAGGAAACCAGGCGTGCGGCGCTGGTGGTGGCGGCTTGGGCGCTGTATCTGAAGGGAGTCGACGAGAACGGCGATACCTATGCGATTCCTGATCCGCGGGCGGAATTTTGTCAGGGGCTGGTGGCGGATGATGCGCTGATTACCCAGCGGTTGCTGGCGGTCGAGGAAATTTTCGGCACGGCGATTCCGCGTTCGGCGGCGTTTGTTGCGGCGTTTGAGTGGTGCTGCAACAGCTTGCGTGAGGTGGGTGTTTCGCGGACTTTGGAGCGGGTTTTGGCCTGACCTTCGCGAGCAGGCTCGCTCCCACAGGGGAACGCGTTTCACAATGTGGGAGCGGGCTTGCTCGCGAATGGCAGCCTCACCCTGGCAAACCTGACACCCTGAGGACCTCACTGTGACCACCCGACAACTCTTCCTCGGCATCGACTGCGGCACCCAGGGCACCAAGGCGATCATCCTTGATGCCGCCAGCGGTCAGGTGCTCGGCGAAGGCGCCGCTACCCACACGATGATCAGCGGCGCCAACGGCCGGCGCGAGCAGGACACTCAACAGTGGCTGGACGCCTTCGCCCTCGCCACCCGCCGCGCCTTGCTCGCCGCCAATATCGACGGTCAGGCGATTCTCGGCATCGGCGTCTCCGGTCAGCAACACGGCCTGGTGCTGCTCGACGATCAGGGCCAGGTGCTGCGCCCGGCCAAGCTGTGGTGCGACACCGAAACCACTGATGAAAATGACCGTTTGCTCAAACACCTCGGCGGCGAAAAAGGCTCACTGGAACGCCTCGGTGTGGTCATCGCGCCGGGCTACACCGTGTCGAAACTGCTCTGGACCAAAGAACAATACCCGGAGGTGTTCTCGCGTATCGCGCGCATTCTGCTGCCCCACGATTATCTGAATTACTGGCTCACCGGCCGCGCGTGCAGCGAATACGGCGACGCCTCCGGCACCGGCTATTTCAATGTGCGCAGCCGCCAGTGGGACTTGCAACTGCTGCGCGACATCGACGCCACGGGTCGCCTGCAAGCGGCGCTGCCGGAGCTGATCGACGCGCATCAGGCGGTCGGTACGCTGCTGCCTTCGATTGCCGAACAGCTCGGCCTCAACCCGAATGCACAGGTCTCCAGCGGCGGTGGCGACAACATGATGGGCGCCATCGGCACCGGCAACATTCAGCCGGGAGCGATCACCATGAGCCTCGGTTCCTCCGGCACGGTGTACGCCTACGCCGCAGCGCCGAAGGTCAGCGCGGATGCCTCAGTCGCCACGTTCTGTTCGTCCAGCGGCGGCTGGCTGCCGCTGATCTGCACCATGAACCTGACCAACGCCACCGGCGCAATCCGCGAACTGTTCGACCTCGACCTGGAGCAATTCAATCAACTCGTGGCCCAGGCGCCGATCGGTGCCGAAGGCGTGAGCATGCTGCCGTTCCTCAACGGCGAACGCGTCCCCGCCCTGCCCCATGCCACCGGCAGCCTGCACGGCTTGACCCTGAACAACCTGACCCAGGCCAACCTGTGTCGCGCCGTGGTCGAGGGCACCACCTTCGGTTTGCGTTATGGACTGGATCTGTTGCGCCACAATGGTTTACAAAGCCGCAGCATTTGCCTGATCGGCGGCGGTTCGAAAAGTGCGGTGTGGCGGCAGATCGTCGCCGACATCATGAACACCCCGGTGATCTGCACCGAACACAGCGAAGCCGCAGCCCTTGGCGCGGCGATTCAGGCGGCGTGGTGCAAATCATGGTCGAACGGCCACGAGGACACTTTGGCCGATCTGTGCCAGCGCTGCGTGAAGCTCGATCTGCACAGTGAAACCCTGCCGATTGCCGCCAATGTCGCGGCGTTCCAGCAGGCCTATGAACGCTATCAACAGCATGTCGCAACCCTATAAAGAGCAAACAATTATGTATTTGGTGTGTGGCGAAGCTCTGTTCGATTTCTTCAGCGAAGACGATGCCAGCGGCCTGGCCTCGAAGGTCAATTTCAAGGCGATTGCCGGCGGCTCGCCGTTCAACGTCGCGGTCGGCTTGCGCCGTTTGGGCGTGGATTCGGCGCTGTTTGCCGGGCTGTCTACCGACTATCTCGGCCGGCGTTTGCAGCAGGTGCTGCAGGATGAAGGCGTGCGTGCGGACTACCTGATCGACTTCGCCGCGCCAACCACGCTGGCGATGGTCGCGGTCGGCGCCAACGGTTCGCCGCATTACAGCTTTCGCGGCGAGGGCTGCGCCGATCGCCAGTTGAGCCTCGCCCATCTGCCGCAGTTGAGCACCGAAGTACGCGGCCTGCACATCGGCTCGTTCTCGCTGGTGGTGCAGCCGATCGCCGACACCTTGCTGACGCTGGTGCAGCGTGAAAGCGGCAAGCGGTTGATCACCCTCGACCCCAACGTGCGCCTCAACCCGGAACCGAACATCGACCTGTGGCGCGAGCGCGTGGCGACCCTGGTGCAACTGGCCGACATGATCAAGGTCAGCGACGAAGACCTGAGCCTGCTCTACCCGGAACAGGATCCACAGCGCGTCATCGAAGGCTGGCTGCAGCATCGCTGCCAGTTGGTGTTCCTGACCCGTGGCGGCGAAGGCGCAACGGTATTCAGCCGCACTCACGGTTCATGGTCGGTACCAGCGGTTTCAGTGAAAATCGCCGATACCGTCGGCGCCGGCGATACCTTTCAAGCGGCGCTGATCACCTGTTTGACTGAACAGGGGCTGGACTCGGTCGAAGGGGTTCAAGCACTCAGCCGCGAGCAGATCGACACGATGCTCAGGTTTGCCGTACAGGCGGCCGCCCTGACCTGCAGCAAAACGGGTCCGGATTTGCCCTATCGTCACCAGTTGACCTGAGCGCGTAGACTGTCGCCCTTTTTGCGCGCATGGGGATGACGGTTTGATTTCGGGGCGGACGGCGGGACTTTTGATACTGGCAGGATTACTCAGCGGCTGCGGCACCTCGCCGCCGCGTTCGCCGGAAGACATCTGCGCAATCTTCCGCGAAAAAAGCGACTGGTACGACGCCGCGCAAGTCACGCAAAAGCGCTGGGGCGTGCCGATCCAGGTGCCCTTCGCGATCATGTACCAGGAGTCCGGCTATCGCTACGACGCCAAGACGCCGCGCAAATACCTGCTGTGGGTGATCCCGTGGGGCCGGGTCACCACCGCGTCGGGCTACGCCCAGGCCAAGGATGAAGTCTGGTCCGACTACCAGAAAAGCACCGGCAGACACGGCGCCGATCGCGAAGACTTCGATGACGCCATCGACTTCGTCGGCTGGTACATGGACAAGACCACTTCGATCAACGGCGTGTACAAATACGACGCCTACAACCAATACCTGAACTACCACGAAGGCTGGGGCGGTTTCCGCAACAAGACCTACGCCAGCAAGGCCTGGCTGATGCCGACTGCACGCAAGGTGCAAGCGCGCTCCGACGTGTATGCGCGGCAGTATGCCGGGTGCAAGGACGATCTGAATCGCGGCTTCTGGAGCCGGCTCTGGCATTGGTTGTAGTGGTGCCTGCAAAGACGCCTTCGCGAGCAAGCCCGCTCCCACAGGGGATCAGCGCGGAGCACAAAATCTGTGTTCACGGATGATCCAATGTGGGAGCGGGCTTGCTCGCGAAAGCGCTCAACCAGCCACTGCAGCTCTAACCGTTACAACACCGAAAAGTTGTAACTCACAATCAACCGGGTCTCATCCACATCCCGCGCAAACTTTTCATAGTTGGTGCGGTACGTCGCATTGCGCAGACGCAGGCTCACATCCTTGAACGTGCCCGTCTGGATCACATACTTCAGCTCGCTGTCGCGTTCCCACTCTTTGCCTTCCTGATCGCTGCCCGGGACCTTGATGTGGTCACCGTTCACATAGCGGGTCAGGAAGCTCAGGCCGTTGATGCCGATGGCCTTGAAGTCATAGCCATAACGCAGCTGCCAGGAACGCTCCTGAGCCGCGGCGAAGTCGTTGACCTGCACGTAGTTGACCAGATACGGGTTGCTGCCATCGAGGTACGGTATCGAGTTGTCGCCGTTCATGCGCTGCCAGCCGGCACTGAAGGTGTGGCCGCTGATGCCATAGGAAAGCATGCCGCTCAAGGCGCGGTTGTCGATCGAACCGGCACGCTCAGCACCGCTGTCGGCACTCTTGATCACGCGCAGATCGGCCTTCAGCACGCCGTCGCCCAACGGCTGATTGCCCAGCAAACCAATGAAGTGCTGACGGTAGATGTCTTCCAGTTCCGCGTAGTGATACTGCGCGGTCAGGCGATCGTTGATCTTGTAATCGATGCCGTACATGTCGAAATGATCGGCGGTGGTGTTGCAGGCGTAGCGCTTGTTCTTACAGTGCACGCGGATGTCTTGCGAATCGGTGGAATCGCGCGCGGTGTACTTGTCCAGACGCGCGGCCATGAAGGTCAGATCCTTCACTTCCTTGGAGGTCAGCATGGCGCCGTTGAACATGGTCGGCAGCAAGCGGCCGTCGTTGTACTTGAGCAGCGGCAGATCCGGCAGCAACGCGCCGTACTTCAACACCGTGTCCGAGATCTTGACCTTGGCGGTCAGGCCCATTTTTGCGTATTGGCCTTTCGAGCCGCGCGGGTTCTCGCCGCTGGACGGCAGCAAGCCGCTGTTGCTGCGATCAGGGCTGGAATCGAGCTGGAAGCCGAGCATGCCCAGCGCATCGATACCGAAGCCCACCGTGCCCTCGGTGTAACCCGATTGCAGATTGAGAATAAAGCCCTGAGCCGACTCTTCACGCTTGGAAGCGCCCTGCTCGTTGGAGGTGTGCCCATCACGGAAATCGCGGTTGAAATACACCGTGCGCGATTCGATTTTCGCCGTGGTGTCTTCGAGAAAACCGCTGGCCTGAGCCTGCGCGGCAAAACCGGCGCACAGCACAACGGCGCCGAAGCCAAACGAGTGGCGCGGGGTGATGAGGGGAAATGGGGGACGCATGAAAAACTCCAACAGTACAGCGTTTGCGCCGGGGCGCAGTCAGCCAGAAAAATAGCTCCCGTCCCGGGTCAAAAACAGCCGGGAAGAAGTGGACACGCAGGGGTGAGCCGCAATGATGGCAGATGGCTTTTACGCGCTGAAGGCGACTTTAGTCTGAAACTGACTGGCTATTCTTTGGCCTGCAATTGGCTAAAACCGCGTGCTGACCAATGGCTCACGACTGCGAAGTCCCCGGTTTCATTGGGCCAAAAAGCCGATCTAAGGGTTTTCCCTATACGTCGCAGACCCCATCCCTACGGCATTTGCGCCTTGAACGGGGCGGTTTAATCCTCCATCATCCGTCACCTGCTTATTCAATGGACGGAATTCAAGGCATGCTGGACGCCAACGCTACCCACATTACCCTTACGCTCGAAGGCGCCTCCGCCGACCTGCAAGTGCTCAGCTTCACCGGTCGCGAAGCCCTCAACGAGCCTTTCCGTTTCGACCTCGAACTGGTCAGCGCCCGCCCCGACCTCAAACTCGAAGAGCTGCTGCACAAGCCCGGCGTCCTGACCTTCGGCGCCACCGGCGAAGGCAAGATCCACGGCCTGGTGTACCGCATCGAGCAAGGCGATTCCGGCAAGACGCTGACCCGTTACAGCATCAGCCTGGTGCCGCAACTGGCCTATCTGCGGCACAACCATGACCAGCAGATTTTCCAGAACCTCACGGTGCCGAAGATCATCGCCCAAGTGCTGGAAGATCGCGGCATTCTGGCCGACGCCTACAGCTTCCAGCTCAACGCCGAGTACCCGCAACGCGATTACTGCGTGCAGTACGACGAGTCCGACCTGCATTTCATCCAGCGCCTGTGCGAAGAGGAAGGCATCCACTTCCACTTCCAGCACAGCAGTAGCGGGCACAAACTGGTGTTCGGCGACGATCAGACAGTGTTCCGCAAACTCAAAGCCGTGAGCTACCAGCAAGACTCCGGCATGAGCGCCGACAAACCGGTGATCAAACGCTTCAACCTGCGCCTGGAAACCCGCACCACCCGCGTCAGCCGCCGCGACTACGACTTCGAAAAACCGAAGATCCTGCCCGAAGGCGCGGTCAAATCCGAGTTCGCCCCGGACCTCGAAGACTACGATTACCCCGGTCGCTTCACCACCCGCGAGCGCGGCAAATTCCTCTCGACCCGCGCCCTCGAACGCCATCGTAGCGACTACAAACTCGCCGAAGGCAAAGGTGACGAACCGACCCTGACCAGCGGCCACTTCCTGACCCTGGCCGAACACCCGCGCGCTGAATGGAACGACCTGTGGCTGCTGCTGGAAGTCTTCCACGAAGGCAAACAACCGCAAGTGCTCGGTGAAAACGTCACCAGCGACGTCACCGACAACAAAAGCGATTTCCACCAGGGCTACCGCAACAGCTTCCTCGCCATCCCGTGGGACGCGCACTACCGCCCTGCCCTCGAACACCCGAAACCAAAAGTCCTCGGCAGCCAGACCGCGGTCGTCACCGGCCCGGCCGGCGAAGAGATCCACTGCGACCAGTACGGCCGCATCAAAGTCCAGTTCCACTGGGACCGCGACGGCCAGTCCGACGACAAAACCACCTGCTGGCTACGCGTCGCCAGCGGCTGGGCCGGCGCGGCCTACGGCGGCATCGCCATCCCGCGCATCGGCATGGAAGTCCTCGTCACCTTCCTCGAAGGCGACCCCGACCAGCCACTCGTCACCGGCTGCCTGTACCACAAGGAAAACGTCGTCCCCTACGACCTGCCGGCAAACAAGACCCGCAGCACCTTCAAAACCCTCAGCTCCCCGGGCGGCAAGGGCTACAACGAATTTCGGATTGAAGACAAAAAGGGCGCGGAGCAGATCTACATCCATGCTCAGCGGGATTGGGATGAAAACATCGAGCACGACCAGAAGATCCGCGTGGGGAATGAGCGGCATGACACGGTTGAGGCCAACACCTACAGCGAATTCAAAGTCGAAGAGCACCGCATCACTCATTTGAATCGTGTCAGTGAGATGCGCGCAGATGATCACCTGACCGTCGCAGTCACCCAGCACCTCAAGGTAGGCACAGCGCAATTCGTCGAAGCCGGCAGCGAAATCCATTACTACGCCGGCCAGAAAGTCGTCGTCGAAGGCGCAATGGAACTGACCGCCAAAGCGGGCGGCAGCTTCGTCAAGGTCGACGCCGGTGGCGTGACCATCAGCGGCGCCGAGGTGAAGGTCAATACCGGCGGTGCACCGGGTGTAGGTACGCCGGCCGCGCCGTTGCTGCCGGGGCCGATGAAGGTGGCGGATGCGGATAAGGCGGGCAAAGCACCGCTCCCCGCTCGTCTCAATGAATCAGGCATCACACCGTTGTGCGGCAAACAGAGTAACGGCGCTTGCAGCCGTAAGGATTGCACATGCATGTAAAAGCGCTGAGCGCTCTGCTGGCAGAGTCTCGCTACAACTTCTCGGATCTGCCCGCTGCCAGCGAATCGCTGTGCTTCATCATCGATCAGGGCCTCCAGCCGCAAGCCTTGAGTCGGCTCTACCGAGTAGGTGAACCCGTTGTTTCCCAAGGGCTGTTCTTCGGTACTGACTTCGCAGAGATTCCTGAGGGGCCGTTGTGGTTGCTCGCCCCCAGAGGTAGCAAACTGGCCGCTGAAGCGACAAAACTTTGTGAGGAACACTTTTCGGGAATTGCGATCTCAACACCTGATCCGGAAAAAGCCCTGGCTCACGCACGCTGGCTCCTCAGAGTCAACGACGGTTCTGGAGGGCAGAGTTTGTTGAGCTTCCACAAACCGAGCCTGTGGGCAGCATTGGCTTACACCGCCGATAAAACCTTTGATCAGTTACTGGGTTGCTGGAGCGCCGTTTACTCCCCGGCGCCAAAGAACTTCGGCGAGCAGCGTGGTCCATGGTTAGCCTGGATAGCCAACAAAGAATCGACATGGCCTGGTGACAAAGCACCATTCAACCTTCCGGAGGCAGCCGCGCAAGTTCAAGCGCGTCTCGGCTGGGTGTATTGGGTTGATGAGGAATACGTAGCTTTTGAAGAGCCGAATGATGATCGTCTGAACGATATCGCCGACAACCTCGACCTCCTGCTCAAGAGCAACATCTATGAAGGTGATCACCTGCTCAAGCTTGGTCATGCCGTGAACGGCCCGCTATTTGAAGCGCAGCCGGAGATCATGGCGATCCTGCAATCAAAGGACGAGTCGTTTATCAAAGTAGATCGGCTCCTGGAATCAGCCGCCGTCGCCCAACGTTAACGGCGACGCGACAACAGAACGGAATCACCATGGAAATCACGAATCACGCTGTCATGCCCGGCGAAACCCTGAGCCAGATTGCCTCGCGCTACAACAGCAACGTGGCGCAACTTCGCCAACTCAACCCCTTCATCACCGATCCGAACAACGTCAAGGTCGGATGGAACCTGAGCGTCCCTAAAAGCGCGCAATCCGCCTCAGCTTCACCCGCTGCTTCGACACCCGCTGCGCCTAAAGCGCCTGCCGAGACAGCTCCGAATGCTGCAACGCAGTGCTCTGCGGAAGACTTGGTTGAACTGGATCCGGTCAAGGACTCTCCCGATGGTTCCTCAAAGACCTTCAAGCCTCACGCCCCACCCTGCTCCAAGACTTTTGCGAGCGCCATTTATGCGACAGAGGAACAAGAGTTCTGGCTACTCCCTGAGCGGGCAAAGTCCGCCATCAAAGAGTCGATGTTCGCGCTGGATAAAATGATTGCCCCCAGCAAACCACGTGATGCACGCCTGAACGGGCTGCAAGAATCGGGTTTGCTGGAATACTTCCTTGAGCCCAAGTTGAGCAACTTCCTCACGGGTGCGAAGCGTACACGTATGGAAGAATTTGAGGCGATGGGGGATGAGATCGAAATCGATCCCGCCACCGCCAAAAAGAGGCAAAACGAAGCCAACGGAAAAAAACCGGCAACGGCTCCTGCGCAGACCCCGTTAGAGGACACCCCGCAATCGCGTCTGGACCGTCTAACCGCAGATCTGGCTACTCAGCAAGACGTCCACAACGCCTATGCCGATTTTTACAAGCGGAGGGCTGAGTGGCATGCGCTGAAAAAAGAAGCGGTAGCGGCTGCGAAGCTGGAAGGCTACACCTACGAAAGCGGCTCTCTCTACTCCAAAGAAGCGATCGAAGCGCGCGCACGCGTGCAAGCTTATCTGGAGGCCCGCAAAAAACTCCTCGGCAACAAAGACTTCAAGCAGGTTCCGCTGGAAGACGTTGCCAAAGCCTTGGCGGAAAAGAAGAAAAGTTACGAAAACATCTGCAGCGGCATGAATGACTGCACCGCCGATCTCGTCGGCTATGTTTATACGCTCATCAAAAACGCCGATGCGCTTGATTACCATGCCTACACTGAATCCATTATCAAAGCGTCTGAGTACGGCATCGCACTTCCAGAATTCGCTTTGATCAGTGACGGCCTGCCATCCGGTATCGAGAAGTTCAAACTCTACCTGGATACCGAGAAAAAGCAGGCGGAAGTTACAGCTCAGCTTCAGGAGAAATACAAGCGCTGGATCGAGGCAACAGGCCAGAATGCCCAAGCGCCAGCAGGCCTGGTTGATGCGGAACGTACCGAATGGGATCGCCTGCAAAAAATAAAAGACGACCTTCAGGCCACAGCCCAAAGTAATGTCAGCACTAGCAAACCAGGGCGTTTTCTGGTTTGGGAACCGGAAGAGTTCCAGCCAAAACCGGTGGACCGCATGGTGAAACCGGGCTTTCCGCTGCGTGAAGTCAGTCTTTCTGACGCCAAAGGCACGCCCTTGAGCTGGTTCAGCATGGCGAACCTGAAAGACGCAAAAAAGATCATGAAAGAGGATTCAAAAAAAGCGGCCGGCTCAGTAAAAAAGGTCACTCAAAGTTTGCCCGCGGACGCAACTGAAGGCTCCGATAAAAACAGTGAAATCAATTCTTTCCGCCAATGGCTTCTAGATCAGGGCGCCATAAAGTTCAGCGATCAAGTCGGCGACTGTTTCGATGGAAAAGGCTGGTTCAAAGCCAAAGACTTTTATGCTTACCTGAAAAAACAAGGCTATAAGGTCACTGAGCTGGAGGACGACGCGGCGCTGACTAACTGGGGCAAGCACCTTCAGCAACTGGTGTTCAAGAAAAGTGTGCGCGGCAAAGTAAGACTCTTCGATGCCAGTCCCCAGGCGCAATTCGTCCGCTGCCTGACGCCGCCACAGCCAAGCATTCACGGTGAAGTGAAGCTCGAAGGCCCAAAAATGTCTGCCGCCGAGGGCTTCCAGATATCTGGCGAGATGGGCTTGAGCCTGGACCTGGCCCGTGGCGAAGTTCAGTTGTTGAAAGTCGACATGCCTGCCAAAGCCAGTGCTCAAGACATCACGCTTGATTACTTCCTGGACGGCAGCCCGCAAAAAATGAATTTCGGCCGCTTCTCCTTCCACTTTGGTGTGAAGGCATGGGGCTACGCCGGAGCATCGTTGCTGCTAGCCGGCAGCGTGGAGTTGAGCCCCATCCTCGGCAACGTCAAATACGGCGCCTCCCTCAGCCCGGTCAAACGCGCACAGCGTGAAGACGCATCAGCCAAAGAAGAACGTGCAGATCACGATGCGGCCAAGAAAGCCAAGGCCGACAGCGGCGACAACAGCCCTACTCCCGATCTTGAACACAAGTCCAAATCCGGCACCGTTGCCAGCACCAAAAGCACAGACCAAGTGCTGACCGGGCGTGCCGCCAATGTCCAGATCGAAAACGGAGCGAAAGCGACTTTCAATGTTTTCGGAGGCTTGCAAGCCGCCATCGAACTCACCGGCGCACTGAACTGGGCACCACCTAAAGAACTGGTCGCCCTGCGCACCGCTCCAACAATGGGTATCGGCAGCGATAAAGATGCGAAAAAAGCCAATCCATGGTTGACGCTTGCCAAGCTGAGTGGGTCTGTGGGGGTTGCGCTGGGCGCAGGATTCCAGGGAACGGCGCAGGTGTCTCTGGATAAGGGGCGCTTTATTCTGAACTTGAAAGCGGCGGTAGTGCTGGGTCCTGGTGCTAACGGCAGCTTTAAATTCGAAGTTGGTTATGAGGCAGTAGTTGACCTAATCAACTTGTACCGCAAGGAGCTGCACAAAGCGAAAGGCAGAAAGGTAGAGTGGATGGAACCTGAAGCAGGAAAGTTCGCATCCGCGCTGAACGCATTAGGAGCAGCTGGACTTAGTGTGGAAATGTCCTATCTTATGGGTTGGAATTTAGTCATGGACTTATATGACGCAATGACCAGCGGAGGAAAAGGCGGCCCAATTGCTCATGCCATTGTTGAATACCAAAATCCAGAAGAGCTAAAAGCATGGGTTGTGGAAGCCACTCCGGCGGCACTCGGCCCCATTTTAATGACTCTTATCTCCACCCCAGCAGACTTCTCAATTAACGCCAATACAAAAGAAAGTGACACGCCGCCAACTTTCAGCAAGCAAACCTACCCAAAAGACAAAGCACATTTAACTCAGCAGGTAGCAATTGGGATAATTATTGACCACATAGTCACTAACGCAAAAGAAAAGGACGCACTGGAAGAGGCTCAAAAACAATTTGAACTAGCCTGCGCAAGCATGAATAAGTTTGGAATTGAACCAGTTGATATCGGTCAAAAATATTGTGAAAACCGTCATTTACTCGATACTTTCATGAGTGATCCGGTACTCAGTTTTACCGACCCAAGGGGAAATAAATCAAGAGCCCGCTACAAGGAAAATTCAAAAATATTAGGTCAGCGCATTGATGGAGCTTGTAAAATTGTAATGGGTGAAAACAGTTACATACCGAGCACATCCGTAAAATACTTGCCCCCTGCGAGCATATAAAATTGAAAACAAAGTCAAACTTAATCCGCACACCTTTTTTTGCAGTTTTTCTTTTAATGTGCGTAAACGCGAATGCGGAGCTTACTTCACAACAACAGGAGGCAAAGAAAAAAGGTATAGAGCTTTACAATCAATACAAGGCTATTTCTGCAATCGAACCACTCAAAATAGCGGCCGAAGGCGGTGATGATGAAGCACTTTATTATCTGGGTGAGGCATTAAGAAAAAACAACCGCTTCATGACTCCGGAAGCTAAAAAAGCATATGAAAGTTCCGCAAGAAAGGGGAATATCTACTCTATGATTCGCCTCGGGAGAATTGAAGACGACTTGTGTTCAACCATGAAAAACTGTCCACCGGGTGAAGAATCTCCTAGCAGTTGGGTAATCAAAGCTAAAAGCCTTGCAATTCAACGATCAACGCAGGGAGATAGCGAATCGATGTACCTGTTATATGAAATGACAGGGAACGATGACTGGTTGGAAAAATCAGCAGAGAACGGATTCGCATTTGCACAGTTCCGTCTGGCGACTAAATACCAAGAAGGAAGTGGTTCATTTTTACTACCCTCCAGGCGCAACCAAGCTATCGAACGATGGATGAAGGCCTCTGCGGAAAATGGTTACCCACCTGCGATGATGGGGTTAGCCGCGATCATGATCGAAAAAAAAGATTTAGCCTCGTTCAGAAGCTGGAACGAAAAAGCAGCTGAGTCGAGCTTCGTAGAAGGTGTATTTGGATATGCATCCTACATAGGCGAAGAGAACTCAAAATACGGCTTCGTCTTCGACCCGATAAAATCACATGCTTTACTGTCAAACCTGCTGGAACTTAATGGCGGAGGCAATGTAATACGAGACGTCAATGACACCTTGCCCGATATAGAAAAAAACATGTCAAAAGCGCAAATAGAAATAGCGAAAGACCTCGCAAAAACGTGGAAGGCCAACCACCCGCCTCTCTCGTTCTACCCTGACAAGCTAGGATATTAATTTTAGTGAGCGTATATTTTCGGATCTTAGCGATAGTTATTTCTGCGCTCACCGAAACGTGCGCAGTCGCAGCACAAGAAAACGGATTGACCAAGGGAATAACTTTATACAACCAGCTAAAAATAGACTCTGCTATAGCTGAACTAAAAAAAGAAGCACAGTCGGGAATCTCGGAATCACAATACTATTTAGGAGAGGCTCTTCGAAAGCGCAATCGCTACATGACTTCAGAAGCTAAAGAATGGTATGAGGCCGCTGCTGCGCAAGAAAATTTATATGCCATGATTCAGTTGGGGCGGAGTGGCAACGATCTTTGCAGAGTAATGAGTAATTGCCCTGATTCCGGTAAACCTCCTGTCGACTGGCTAAAAAATGCACGTTCACTTGCGGAACTTTTGGCAGAAAAAGGTGACGCGGAGGCCATATACGTAATGTATGAAATTACATTGAATCGTGATTGGTTAGAAAAGTCTGCAAATTCCGGCAATCCTACCGCTCAATTTTGGATGGCAATCAGCACCAGACAGGGAGAAGGATTCTTTCTCCCATGGAAGCGAAAAGAATCGGTCGGAAACTGGTTTAAAGCATCTGCCGAAGGCGGAAATCCGCGAGCAATGATGGAGTATGCAGCCTATATACATGAAAGCGGCGGTGATCTTGAGGTCGCACGACACTGGATAAAAGTTGCCGCCGAAAAAGGATATGAAAGTGGAGTTACTAGCTATGGCGCTTATTTAGCTCATGCCTATGAACGGTTCGGATTTGAACTTGACTTAGTAAAGGGATATGCACTTACATCTCTTCTCAAAGAGCTTAATGAAGGCGGAAGCATGCAGTCATATGTGGAGGAAGTGCTGCCTGAAATAGCAGAGAAAATGACTCCCGATCAAATAAAGGAAGCAGAGAATTTTGCTGCTCAATGGAAGAATTCACATCCACCACTCTCTTTTTTTCCAGACAAATTAAGCCGCTGATTTTGATGAAAGCGTTAGCATTTCTCTTAGCAGCTTCACTTTTTACCATCTGTAAAGCCAGCCCATTGAAACAGCAAGAGCAAGTAGTCTCGCCGGGCGCAGTCCTATATAACCAACTAAAAATTGACGCAGCTTTTCCCGAATTAGAAAAAGAAGCAAAATCTGGAAATACAACCTCGCAATATTACTTGGGCGAGGCTATTCGAAAGCGCAACAGCTACATGACTCCAGAGGCACTTCACTGGTATGAGTCCGCAGCAGAAAATAACGATGTATATGCAATTATCCAACTGGGGCGATTCAAAAGTGAAACCTGCCAGGAAATGCGCAACTGCTCACGATCAAAAAAAACACAAGCAGAATGGTTTGAATTAGCTAATGAGCTAGTTTTGCCAAGAGCACAACAAGGTGATCCTGAATCCATGTATCTGATGTATGAGATCACTCTTAATCGTGAATGGCTAGAGAAATCCGCAAATGCAGGATATCCGACTGCACAATATTGGATGGCTGTAAGCGAACGCCAAGGTGAAGGTTTTTTCTTGATTCCTGGAAAACGCGAGGCCTCTGTCAAAAAATGGCTACTACTTTCATCTGAGGGCGGACACCCAAAAGCAATGATGGATTATCTACAAGTTTTATTCGAAGAAGGAGATGTCATAGGCATGCGCCACTGGCTTGAAACTGCAGCAGCGACTGGCGATCAAGCCGCCATAAGCAATTACGGCGCCTACATAGCGCATACACCAGACAAAATAGGCTACCCACTAGACTTGGTCAAAGGTTATGCGCTATTCACGCTTCTTAAAGAGCTTGAGGACAGTGGCGGAATCGGGAGATATGTTGAGAGAAAAAGTGAAGAAATACGCGAAAAAATGACCCCAAAACAAATTGAAGAGTCACTAAAAGTGGCAAAGGACTGGAAAGCCACTCATCCACCACTTTCTTTTTTTCCAGACAAGCTTGGCAATTAATTCAGATTATTTATAGACTTGGCGACATACTTATGGGTTGTAGGCTGCCTGCATTTCTGCCAACTTACAATCCTTATTTTTTTATGGCCTCCTTTCAGCAACCCATACAGCTCCGACCCGAGATCCTGAAGGAGCAAAATAAGATGTCACGCAGAATACTCATGACAACCAGAATAATTTTCACTTTATTACTACTGCTGCCACTTGGCTGCCAAGCAAATTCCCAGATAACGCCAAACCAAGACTCCGCAAAACAACAAGGCATAAATCTATACAATCAATACAAAGCCACTTCTGCAATTCCGTTTTTAACAACAGCAGCAGAAGCGGGCGACCACGAAGCTCAATATTATTTAGCAGAAGCTCTTCGTAAGAAAAATCATTATATGAACGAGGACGCCAAGAAATGGTATGAAGCGTCAGCAGGCCAGGATGATCTCTATGCCATGATCCAATTGGGCCGCATTGAGCATGACATGTGCGAAATCTCTAACGACTGCTCTCCTTCGCAGAAGCCGGCAATAGAGTGGTTAAATCAGGCAAAAAAAATAGCGAAAGAAAAAGCAGATACTGGCGACGCGGAAGCGATGTACATAATGTATGAGATTACGCTAGAGGATGCTTGGTTGGAAAAATCCGCATCTGCGGGAAATGCACTTGCACAGTACTGGATGGCGGTCTCCATCAAGCAAGGTGACGGCTTTTTTCTGCCCTGGAAGCGAAGCGAAGCAGTTGAAAAGTGGTTTAAGCTTTCGGCTGAACGTGGCTACCCTAAGGCGATGATGAATTATGCTGCTCTTTTGTATGAACGAGGCGATGTAGAAGGATATCGTAGTTGGGTTGAAAAGACAGCACTTACAGGGTACGCAACTACTGTTTTCGGATATGGTGCAGATTTAGCACATGAGCCTGATACATTCGGATACCCCCTCGACCTAATCAAAGGCTATGCACTTATATACTGGCTGTCCGAGCTAGACGGGGGTGGTGGCATGAAGGAAAACGTTGAATACACGCTACCTCGAATCGCCGCAAAAATGACCGCTGAACAAATTGAAGCAGCCAAAAAGTTTTCTAAAGAGTGGGCTGCGTCGCACCCTCCCATCTCTTTCTTTCCTGACAAACTTAGCCGCTGAGCATGATGAAACTTTCTATCGCAGGATTTTTGCTAGTCACTTTTGCCCCTACTACATTGGCACTCACCGACTCCGAACTTGCAATGAAGTCCAGCGGTATAATTCTTTACAATCAGTTTAAAACTATCTCTGCAACTCCTCTACTGAGAATAGCGGCAGAGGCTGGAGACCATGAGGCACAATATTATCTAGCTGAGTCATTACGGCAAAAAAATACCTACATGAATCCTGAAGCTAAAAAGTGGTATGAAATGGCAGCTGACCAAGGGGATCTTTATGCAATGATCCAGCTTGGGCGAGTAAAAAATGATCTATGTAAATTATCAGACGACTGCCCTGCCACAGAAAAAAAACCATCAGACTGGTTGAATCAAGCATCAAGCATCGCTCAGCCTAAGGCAGAAGATGGAAATGCAGAAGCCATGTACATAATGTATGAATTAACGCTCGATACAACTTGGCTAGAAAAAGCAGCCGCAAAAAACCACCAAATCTCACAGTACTTATTAGCTAAGAGCTACAATCAGGGAGACGGTTTTTTCCTTCCATGGAAACGCTCGGAAGCGGTTGAAAAATTATTCAAAGCTTCAGCTGAGAGTGGGTACCCGCCCTCCATGATGGAATACGGAGCCCTTCTTTATGAAAAAGGTGACATTGAAGGTTTCCGTCATTGGAATGAGCAAGCAGCTTTAGCAAGCTACGCCACAACAGTTTATGGTTACGGTTCTGATCTTGCTCATGAGCCAGACACGTATGGATTCCCATTCGATGTCGTTAAAGGTTATGCCCTCGTTTACACCTTGAAGGAGCTAGACGGCGGTGGAGGCTTACAAGAAAGAGTGGAGAGTAAGTTACCGAAAATTGAAGCAAAGATGACAGCTGAGCAAATTGCAGAAGGTAAAAAATTTGCAAAAGAATGGAAGGCGACTCACGCACCACTTTCGTTCTACCCGGACAAACTAAGTCGTTGAAAACCAAGCTTAGCATTATCTCTTTTCTGGCGAGTTGAACTGATAGAATCCATGAATTATTTGGCCTTTTCCCTGCTATTCATGCTTTCTTCTCACGCGGAAGCCCAACTGGACGCACAGCAGAAAATCGCTAAAAACGAAGGCATTATACTCTATAACCAATATACGGCCACTTCAGCCATTTCCTTTTTGACAATCGCAGCAGAGGCTGGCGACGCAGAAGCCCAATATTATTTAGGTGAAGCCCTCCGAGCGAAAAATCATTACATGAATATAGCTGCCAGAAAATGGTACGAGGCGTCTGCAGGTCAAAACTATCTTTATGCCATGGTTCAGTTAGGGCGTATCGAACACGACCTATGCGATATATCCAACGAATGTCCCGCTTCGCAGAAAGCACCTATAGATTGGTTAAACCAAGCAAAACAATTAGCCCAACAAAAAGCAAATGCTGGCGACGCAGAAGCGATGTACATAATGTATGAAATCACTCTAGATGATACTTGGCTAGAACGATCTGCAACTTCAGGAAATGCTCTTGCACAATACTGGCTTGCCACTTCACTTAAGCAAGGTGAGGGTTTTTTGCTACCATGAAAGCGAAGTGAGGCAGTTGAAAAATGGTACAAACTTTCAGCTGAAGGCGGGAACCCTAGATCAATGATGGAGTTGGCTGCTATTCTTTTTGAGAAGGGAGATATTGAAGGCTTCCGACATTGGAATGAGCAAGCTGCAGTATCAGGTTACGCAGAGTCCATATATGGATACGGTTCATATTTAGCTCACGAGCCCTACACCTATGGCTTCCCGTATGATCCTGTAAAGGGATACTCGCTTATTTTTCTCTAAGTAGCTTGGATGGCGGGGGCGGAATGCAGGAAAATGTTAAATACAAGCTTCCCCTCATTGCTTCCAAGTTGACTCCTTCGCAAATATTGGAAGCTAAAGAGCAATCAGAAAAATGGATATCCATGCACCCTCCCCTGTCCTTCTTCCCTGACAAACTAAGCCGTTAGCTTGTTTTATTCGAATTCAAGGGCACGAGAATCATACAAACGGGAGGAGTAGATGGCGTGAGGTTCGCCCAACGCGACCATACTCCCGTTCGCATTCAAGGCATCAAACCGGCGCCTTCCAATCCAGCATCTGCTGCTGCGCAACTTGCAGCAAATCATTGCCGTCCTGCGCCAGCAGGTACAGCGCATGGGTAATGTGTGGAATGTCCTGAACATCGCCATGGCGGAAGCACATGCAGTGCAGGGTTTCGAGCAGGTCGCTGCAGGCGCGGATGCGCTGGACGGCGGACTCGAGGATGTCTTGGGGGTTGGCTTGGGTGTCGATGACTATTGGCGCGCTGTCGGTGACGCCGCTGTTGAGCGGGTGATAGCGGTTTGGGAGCGGGTTTAGTATTGGCATTTTGATTACTCGATATTTTAGAAAGTAACCGCCAGTACCGTGACCAAACAGTGGGAGGCGGCCGCATGCAGGATTGGTCAACTGAGACAACGCCAAAACTCAGCTCGCCCGAAGGCGCCCTGCACACAGCCGCCATAACAGCGCACTGCAAAGACATAGAAGTCCGCAGCGCAAATGATGGCACATCTGCAATGGTGTCGTGCTCAGGTGACCAAACCCGAATCGCTGATTTTGCAGCGACGCCAAACCATCCCCGCCCCGCTCCCGCCGCCGAAAGCAGACAAAGCATCCATCCTTGTAGGAATCGGCCCCGCATCCCAAAGAAATCATCCCTCTCCCAGACAGCCGGCGTTCAGCCAGGTTAACCATCACTTAACGCCGCAGTCCAAGACTGTACTGAACCGCACACCTCAGCCGCTGGCTGGCGCCGAGTGCGGCAGGTTCGGCCGGCATGGTGCCGAACGCTCATTCCGTCGCACGGGAGTCCGATCCATGAACATTCGCACGCTACTGCTCACCTCCGCCCTCGCCTGCACCGCATTCGCCGGAGTGGCTCAGGCCAATGACACCACCGCCACAACCAAGCCTGTCCCCTATCAGTACGGCATGCCGTTGCATGTGAACAAAGTGATCTCCATGACCGAGCAACCCACTCGTCAGTGCAAAGTCGTTACTGCTGACATGAAGTACATCGACAATGCCGGGAAGCCTGAGGAAATCACCTACCGGAAAATGTCCGACGCCTGCAGTGACCAGAACTGACAGAAGGCTCTGATTTGCGGGGTTGCGGTAGGCGCTGGAGGGTTCGCGGGTTATGCTCGGGGCCCCTCCACACTGCCGCAAGGACTCGCCATGCAGTTGTCGTTTCGTACGTTGTCGATCATCACTTCTTCGTTGTGTTTTGTGCTGGCGCTGGTCTGGGGCTTTTTCCCTGAGGTGTTGCTGGCGATCTGGAGCATTGAGTATTCGTCCGCTGCCGGTTTTGTTGCGCGGCGCAGTGCGGTGCTGTTTGCGGCGTTGGGGGTGATGTTTTATCTGGTGCGCAGCGCTCCGCCATCACTGGGTCGCAATGCCCTGAGCAACGGGTTTATCGTCGGTTGTTTTGGTTTGGCGGTGCTGGGTTTCGGCGAATGGCTCAACGGCCATGCCGGTCCCGGGATTCTGCTCGCGGTGCTGGTCGAGTTCGCGCTGGGCCTTGGCTTTGTGCAGGCCCGGCGCGTGACGGTCGAACTGGGTGAAACGGTGAGTTAAAGCGCTCTGGAGCGAGGACTGTAATGCGGTTGCGTGGTTTGATCCGCCAGATCCGAGCGCAGGCCGGCAATCAGTTCGTTGATCTCGCGGCAGCCATTGAGATGGCTGGCATCGATCCCGCTGACGTGCAAATCAACCTGGTCAGTCTGGTGGTCACCGAATACCTTGACGGTCATCGACAGGTCTGGCGACAGCGTGCACTGGCAGCGTTTAGGCAGAAAACTGCTTTCAATGATATTGCGTAGTTCCAAGGCAGACAGAAACATGGTGAACCTCTCCTTATTGATGAAACTGCCAATCAACTCTTCACGTTGACCGCTTTTGCTGCCCCTTCACGGGTGTTTCCCCGCTGATTCCCTGGTGCGGCAAACGGTTGTACAGCGAAATGCTTCTTGGAGTGTAGGCGCCCGAACGCGGTGCGCTGCACCAAGTAGACGCATAAACCGTGCCTTTCATCGGGTCATTTTGACCCTCGATAAATCAAGCACTTGGCGCGGTGGCCAGTCATTGGCCAGTTGCAAATTGCAAGAATGCCCCACTTGGACACTGCAATATGCACGTCGACGCCGGTTTGCATTCATCGACCATGACAGTGAGAATGCCGGTCACTCCACCCTACACCCGCCAGGAGGCTTTCATGGGTTCTTTAAGCGTTCACGCGACAATCGGTCTGCTCGTTGCCGGCCTGTCCACCTTCGCCCACGGGGCCAAACTGGAAGACGTTGCGCCTTACCCCAAGGCGGAAAACGGCTTTACCCGTCAGGTCATCTACCTGCCCAAGCAAGAACAGGAAGAGAATTTCCAGGTTGAAGTCCTTGCCGGCAAAACCCTGGAAGTCGACTGCAATAGCCAGCGTCTGGGCGGCGCCCTGGATGAGAAAAATCTCGAAGGCTGGGGTTACCCGTTCTACCGACTGGAAAAAGTCATCGGCCCGATGAGCACACTGATGGCGTGCCCGCCTGGCACTCAGAAAAAGCGCGCATTTGTGCCGGTCGTCGGTGATGGCTTCATGCTGCGTTACAACAGCAAGCTGCCGCTGGTGATCTACGCCCCGAAAGACGTCGAAGTGCGCTATCGCGTCTGGTCGGCTTCGGACAAGGTTGGCACCGCCATCGCGGAATGACCTGAACCGGGAGCGCCAAATGTGATTACCTGCCATGTGCGATACGTGATCGATCCGTACCAACTGACCGAGTTCGAGGCCTACGCCAAAGCCTGGCTGGGCATCGTCGAGCGGTTGGGCGGTACTCATCACGGCTACTTCCTGCCGTCCGAGGGCGCGAGCAACATCGCTTATTGCCTGTTCAGCTTTCCATCGCTGGCCGATTATGAAAGCTACCGGCACATCGCGCTGACCGATCCGGAAAGCACGGCGCTGGTGGAATCGCTGGTGCAGAAAAAATTCATCGTCAGCTACGAGCGCAGTTTTCTGCGCCCGCTACTGCCCTGAGCGTTATCACGCCGGGACGCCGCATACCGCGACGCGCTCGGCGACGTGGCGCAGGCTGTCGAAATTGATGTTGGCGCCCGAGTCGATCGCGACGAAGGTCTGGTCGCGAACACCGTTGCGCGCCACGTATTGTTTGATCCCGGCCACCGCCAACGCGCCGGAAGGTTCGGTGATCGAGCGGGTATCGTCGTAGATGTTCTTGATCGCGGCGCAGAGCTCGTCATTGCTGACGGTGACAACCTCGTCCACGCAAAACCGACACACTTCGAAACCATACGCGCCGATCTGCGCCACGGCCACGCCATCGGCGAACGTCCCGACACTGGGCAACATCACACGCGCATCCGCTTGCAACGCTGCCTTCAAGCAGGCGGAGTGCTCCGATTCAACACCGATGATGCGCACCTCCGGCCGCAGGTATTTGACGTATGCCGCGATACCGGCGATCAGGCCGCCACCGCCCACCGGAACGAAGATCGCCTCCAGCGGCCCCTGATGCTGACGCAGGATTTCCATGGCCACCGTACCTTGCCCGGCGATCACGTCCGGGTCATCGAACGGTGAAACGAAAGTGCGCCCGGTTTGCTCGGCCAGTTGCAGCGCATGGGCAAGAGCAAACGGAAAACTTTCGCCGTGCAGCAACGCCTCGGCGCCCCGACTTCGCACCCCAAGCACCTTCAGTTCGGGCGTGGTCAACGGCATGACGATGGTCGCCGCCATCCCCAGTTCCCGTGCCGCCAGGGCCACGCCCTGGGCATGATTACCCGCTGACGCGGTGATTACGCCGCGTGCTTTCTGCGCATCACTCAATTGCACCAGCTTGTTGTAGGCGCCACGGATCTTGAAGGAGAACGTCGGTTGCAAGTCTTCGCGCTTGAGCAGGATCCGGTTGCCCAGCGCCTCGGACAGCGCCGGCGCCGCTTGCAACGGGGTGCGCACAGCAATGTCGTAGACCGGCGCGGCAAGGATCTTTTTCACGTACTGCTCAAGCAGGGCTTGTTGGACAGGGCTGTGCGGCATGGTCGTCTCCTGACGTTTTGATCAGAACCCCGGAGACAGAAAATGAAAACCCGCCTCTAGGGCGGGTTGGGTGCTGCAGTCGTGAGCTAGCCCGCCAAATGAGGAATGGCGGTAATAATGCTTGGCTGGCAGCGCAATACGGTGGAAGTCATGGGCCTGAAATTAGCCCGGCGGCGGCCGGCGAGTCAATGGCTTATTTGGGGATGCCAAGGTAGGCTGGCGATTCTGCTCATCACCCCAAGGAAGGAATACATGATGCCTGTCGCCCTGCCCCTCACGGCGTTGATTGCGTTTACTGGCTACACCGTGTCGGTGATGCTCCAGGCCGAACAGTCGTTGATCGACTTCGGTATCAGCCTGATGTCGCGTCCGGACACGGCGCAGGTGGTGATTGATCTGTATCTGCTGGCGACGCTGGCCGGGGTGTGGATGGTCAAGGATGCACAGTCGCGAGGGATGTCGGTCTGGTCGGTGGTGCCGTATCTGTTGCTGACGGCAGTATTTGTGTCGATTGGGCCACTGTTGTATCTGGTGGTGCGTGGGGTTCGGGAGCGCCGGAAGTTCGCAGCGGCGAACCCGGTGAGCTGATCCGGGTTTCCGGTATTGCTGAATACGCCATCGCGAGCAGGCTCACTCCTACAGAGAAACGCGTTCCAATTTGTAGGAGTGAGCCTAGCTCGCGACAGCGTCGGCCAAGTCACCACCGATCACTGGGCCAACCGCCGCAGCCCAAACAACATTCCCCCCGCCCCGAGCAACATCACCATCAGAAACACCGGGTAGGAAATCCACCACGGCGTCCCCGCCGTCATCATGCTGAACTCCGACATCCCGCCAATACTGGCAATCAGGTTCAACGGCAGAAACACCACGTTGATCAACGTCAGCTTGCGCAGCAGATTGTTCATGCTGTTGTTCATCAGATTGCCGCGCGCATCGATCAGCCCGGAAAACACCGTTGAGTAGATCTCTGCCTGTTTGTAGCACTGGTTGTTCTCGATGATCAGGTCGTCGATCAACCCGATCGCCTCGCTGCCGAAGTGCTGTTTTTCCGCGTGATTGCGCAGCCGCGTCAGCACTGCTCCGTTGCTGTGCAGGGCGTTGATGTAATAGATCAGGCTTTCGCTGAGGTTGAACATCTGCACCAGATGCTGGTTCTGCATCGAGGTGTTGAACTTCTGTTGAAGCTCACGGGCGACCAGTTTGATCACCTTCAGGTGGCCAAGATAATGGTGGATGTTGTTGAACAGCAAATCGAGCAACACATCCAGCGGCGCATTGAGCGGCTGGCGCGTGCCGATGCCATGCAATGGCGTGTCGTCGGTGGCGATCACCAGCAACTGACCGGGTGAAAACAGCAGGCCGCAGGACGACACTTCAAACGCCAGGCTGCCACCGCCGGAATAGTTTTCCGGGCGCTTCCAGATCAGGAACAAGTGGTCGGGGTGAAACTCGATTCGCGAGACTTCGTCCGGATCCAGCGCCGAGGCCAGCGCGTGTTCGTCGACCTTGTAGTGAGTGTGGAGCAAGTCGCGCTCGGCAGCATCGGGATTGCTGAACAGCATCACCTCGGCATCCAGCCGTTCCACCCGCTGCAACGCGCCGTGACTCAATGCGAAACTGCTGATCATCGGCGCTTCACCAGGCCTGGCCGCGACGCTTGAGTTCCAGCCGTCGCACAAACTCCTCCAGCACCAGTGAATACAGATCGTCCTGCAAATAGGCGTCTTCGATGCCGGCATCGAGGTTCGGATTGTCGTTCACCTCGATCACCACCACTTTGTCGCCAGCCTGTTTCAGATCCACGCCGTAGAGGCCGTCGCCAATCAGGTTCGCGGTTTTGACCGCCAATTCCACCACTGCCCGCGGTGCCTCGTGAACCGCCAGGGTGCGGCACTCGCCATTGATGTCCTGGCCCTTGGCCTTGTGGTTGTAGATTTGCCAGTGGCCCTTGGACATGAAGTATTGGCAGGCGAAGATCGGTTTGCGGTTGAGCACGCCGATGCGCCAGTCGTACTCGGTGTAGAAAAACTCCTGAGCCAACAGCAATACCGAGTGTTCGAACAATTCAGCGGTAGCCTCAAGCAGCGCCTGCTGGCTTTCAACCTTGATCACCCCGCGAGAAAAACAGCCGTCGGGGATCTTCAGCACCAGCGGAAAACCGAGGCGTTCGCCGACCCGTTCGAAATCTTCCGGTCGTTCCTTGTAGAGAATTTCCGTAGCGGGCATACCCAGTTGATGGCTGTTGAGCAGATCAGTCAGATAGACCTTGTTGGTGCAACGCAGAATCGACGTCGGGTCATCCATGACCACCAACCCTTCGCTCTCGGCTTTTTTCGCGAAGCGATAGGTGTGGTTGTCGACGCTGGTAGTCTCGCGAATCAACAGGCCGTCGTACTCGGCGAGCCGCGCGTAGTCCTTGCGTTCGATCAGCTCGACATCGATGCCCATACGCTTGCCGACCCGCACGAAATTCTCCAGTGCCTTGGCGTTTGACGGCGGCAAGGCTTCTTGTGGATCGTGCAGAATCGCCAAGTCATAACGCGCCACTTGCGGCGAGCGCGGCACTCGCCAGACTTTACGGCTAAAGCCGTCCAGCGCATTGGCGAACTGATCTTCCTGATCGTCGCGCAACTTGTGCAGGGCGCCGGACTTTATACCCTCGATGTGCCAGCCGTTAGTTCGGCGAAACTCAACTAGCAGAATCGGACACGGAAACACTTCAAACAATTGCCGGGCCAGATCCTGCAGCGGCTCGATATGCGTCTTGCCGAAGTAAAGTGTCAGGGTGAAACCTTCGGTATCGCTGTACAGATGATGGCTGAGGGCTTTTTCCAGGGTTTTATCGAGGTCGTCCAGCGCCAGGCCGTAAAGCGATTTCTTCGTCAGTTCGCTGATGGTGCGGACCGATGGAATCACCTTGTGGCCGCGGGCTTCTGCCAGCAGCGAGCAATAGTAACCGTGCCCCAGGTACTTGTAGCTGCGGCACAGGTTAATCACCTGCACCCGTTTGCCAGGTTCGCTGTCACGGGTTTGCTCAAGGTATTCCTGAGCCGTGACGATGTCCTCGCTGGGAAAGTACGAGGCCCAGTCTTCCTTGCGTTCGACGATGATCAACACTTGACTGGAAGTTCTGATGACTGGATTTAAAAAAGTTGCCGTCGGCAAACTTTGCTCGGATACTTCGCGCCAATGACCCTGTACCGCTGACATAGAGATTGATCCGTTGGAGAACAAGACCATTTCTATTAAGCACGAAGTTTTTCGAAAGTCCCGTTTCGTTACGCAACTTTTACGGTGGTCATATGAGTGCTGTTTTTCGTTTGGCGGTAGTTGAAGATCTGCCAGCGTTGCTGGCCCTGGAAATGCAATGTTTCACCACCGACCGGCTCACCAGCCGCAGCTTTCAATGGATGATCACCCGCGCCCATGCGCAACTGCTGGTCGCCGAGCTTGACGGGCGATTGCTCGGCTATGCACTGGTGCTGTTTCATCGCGGCACATCACTGGCGCGCCTGTATTCCATCGCCATTGCCGGCGAAGCCCGTGGCACCGGTCTGAGCAAACAATTGCTGCAACGTATCGAGGCTTGTGCCGTTGAGCATGACTGCGCATACCTGCGCCTTGAAGTACGTATCGATAACCCCACCGCCATCGGGCTTTACGAGCGCAACGGCTATCGGCGTTTTGCGCTGATTCACGATTACTACGAGGACCATGCCGATGCACTGCGTCTGGAAAAGCGCATTGTTCAGCACCGTGACTCGCGCAGTATCAAGGTGCCCTACTACCCGCAAACCACCGAATTCACCTGTGGCCCGGCCTGTCTGCTGATGGCCATGGGCGCGCTGCATCCTGCGCGCCTGCTGGAACGGCGTGAGGAATTGCAGATCTGGCGTGAAGCGACCACGGTGTTCATGACCTCCGGCCATGGTGGCTGCAGCCCCCAGGGTTTGGCACTGGCGGCCTGGCGGCGGGGTTTTCGGGTGCGTTTGCAGCTGAGTATGGCCGGGCCATTGTTTCTCGACGGTGTGCGCGATGAGCATAAAAAAGATGTCATGCGCCTGGTGCATGAGGAGTTCACCGCTCAAATGCAAGAGACCGACATCGAGCGGAAGATTGGCATCCATCTGGATTTACCGCGCCTGCTGGAGGCTGGCGGTCAGCCTCTGGTGCTGATCAGCAGCTATCGCCTGACCCGCTCCAAATCACCGCACTGGGTGGTGGTCACCGATTGCGATGAAGACTTTGTGTACCTGCACGATCCCGACGTCGATCACAGCCAGCATCGCCAGCCGATGGACTGCCAACATGTGCCGGTCAGCCATGGGGAGTTTGAGAAGATGAGCCGGTTTGGGCGGGGGAAATTGCGGGCGGCGGTGGTTTTGTATGACCGCCCTACGCCAACTATCGTTAGGCTCTAGAGGCTTTTTGGTGGCGAGGGAGCTTGCTCCCGCATGAATGCGTAGCGCTCACAAAATTTTGGGGCTGCTGCGCAACCCAGCGGGAGCAAGCTCCCTCGCCACAGGAGATCTGTGAAAACTTGAAGTGAGGTTACTTCAGGCCGATCTTGTAGAGCGAACCGTCCTGCTCATCCGTCAGCACATACAAATACCCATCCGGCCCCTGCCGCACATCACGAATTCTCTGTTTCAAATCGCCCAGCAAACGCTCCTCATGCACGACCTTGTCGCCATCGAACTGCAGCCGGATCAGCTCCTGACTGACCAGCGCGCCGATGAACAGGTTCTGCTGCCACGGTTTGAAACGATCAGCGTCATAGAACGCCATCCCGGTGACGCCGGGAGACTTCTCCCACACATGATGCGGATCCACGGCGCCTTCGACACTTTTGCCCTTGGCTTCCGGGATCGGTTGCAGCGAATAATTGATGCCGTGGGTCGCCAACGGCCAGCCGTAGTTTTTCCCGCGTTCGATGATGTTCACCTCATCGCCACCCCGGGGACCGTGTTCGTTCTCCCAGATTGTGCCGTTCCACGGATTGAGCGCAGCGCCCTGCGGATTACGATGGCCATAAGACCAGATTTCCGGCCGCACGCCGGACTGGCCCACGAAAGGGTTGTCATCCGGCACCTTGCCATCAGGGAAGATCCGCACGACCTTGCCTTGCAGCTTGTCGAGATCCTGCGCGGTGGGCCGCTCGTTGTTTTCGCCAAGCGTGACAAACAGGTAGCCGTCGCGGTCGAACACCAGCCGTGAACCGAAGTGGTTACCGGTCGAAAGCTTCGGTTCCTGACGGAAGATCACTTTGAAATCACTCAGACTGCGCAAGTCGTCCGACAGACGACCGCGCCCCACCGCCGTCCCGGCCTTGTCCCCGGCACCACCGCCCTCGGCATAGGACAGGTAGACCAGCCGATCCTGTTTGAAGTCCGGCGACAGCACCACATCGAGCAATCCACCCTGGCCCTTGGCCCAGACTTTCGGTACGCCGCTGATCGGTTCAGAGCGCTTGCCTTCGGCACTGATCACCCGCAGGTTGCCTGGACGCTCGGTCACCAGCATGCCCTGCCGATCCGGCAGAAACGCCAGCGCCCAAGGGTGCTCGAGTCCTTGGGTAATCGTGGTGACTTCAAGGGTGCCCTGCTCGCTTTTGAGCTCTTTGGGGGCAGCGGCGAAAGCGGGAGCGCTGATCAACGCGCCGGCACACAGCGTGGCTAGAAAGGTTTTACGCAACATGCACGATTCCTTTTGTTCGTTTGAAAGGCTGACAGGCGCTCAGTCCTGCCGTTCAACGGTTGCTGTCTCCATCGCGTGAAGGTGGGTTGGGAATGAATTTTGGTGGTGTACTCGGCACCGAACGTTGTTGCTGACCATTGCCGATGCCGCCATTACCGACGGTTGGCGAACTGGGTACCGGCACCGTGTTCGGCCCGCGAATAATCGGCGCACTGGGCTGTGTGCCCTGCATGCTGTTGGGATTGGCGCGGCGGATCGGGCTGTTGTAAGGGTTGTTGTCGGTACCGGTGGGACTCTGTGCCAGCAGCAGCGGCGCGGACGGCGGCCCGACTTCGGCATGCGCCAACCCCGCCCCAAGGAACAGAACGATGATGCCTAACGGAATTCGGTTCATGGCGCGGCCTCTCGATGCGCAGGGGATAGAGCCTTCGAGTCCACGCTACGCCCTGGGTTCGGATTTGTTAACCCATGGGCCTTAAACAAGATGTAACACGACTTGACCGGCATTGCTGCGAGCCCATGCAAACGCTGGAAACTTTCGAGCCGGGACGCGGGTCACCTGATCATCACTCGGAGAACTCACCATGGCTCGGGCAATCTGGAAAGGCGCGATCAGCTTCGGACTGGTACACATCCCCGTCGCGCTGGTGTCGGCAACGTCCTCGCAAGGCGTCGACTTCGACTGGCTCGATAGCCGCAGCATGGACCCGGTCGGTTATAAACGGGTTAACAAAGTCACGGGCAAGGAAGTCACCAAAGAGAACATCGTTAAAGGTGTGGCTTATGAAAAGGGCCGCTACGTGGTGCTCAGCGAGGAAGAAATTCGTTCGGCGCACCCCGTGTCGACCCAGACCATCGACATCTTTTCATTCGTCGATGCCGAGCAGATTCCGCTACAAAACATCGACACGCCATATTACCTCGCGCCGGACAAGCGCGGCGGCAAGGTCTATGCGCTGCTGCGTGAAACATTGAGCAAAACCAACAAGGTCGCCCTCGCCCGCGTCGTCCTGCACACTCGGCAATATCTGGCGGCACTGATGCCGCTGGAATCGGCGCTGGTGCTGGTCAAGCTGCGCTGGCCGCAGGAAGTGCGCGGCCTCGACGAATTGGAGCTGGGCAGCGAAGTGACCAAGCCACAGTTGGCCAAGGGTGAGCTGGACATGGCCAAACGTCTGGTGCAGGACATGAGCGGCGACTGGAGTCCGGAGGATTACAAGGACGAGTTTGAAGACAAGATCATGGCGCTGGTCGAGAAAAAGGCTCATGAAGGCAAGATCGAGGATGTCGAGACGGTGGGTGGCGAGGAAGAGCGCAAGTCCGCGGATGTGATCGACCTGACCGAGCTGCTTAAACGCAGTCTGGGCGGCAAGGCCACGACCAAACCGAAGGCAAAAGCGAAGCCTGCCAGCAAGGCAGCCCCCGCGAGAAAGACCAAAAAGGCCTCGGGGGCGTAATCAGATCCGGCTCCTGTCAGGAAGCTGACAGGTTGGTTTTGAGAGACTCATCGCCAGCAGGCTGGCAATGCTGTCAGATCAGAATGAACACCGCCAGCAAACCGCCGAAGATCGCCCACTTTTCCATGTAATAACGCGTGCGATTGCGCTTTTTCAGCTCTTTGCCACGCAGTCGGACTTTGTAGATTTTGGTAAACAGTCGGTTGATCCCACCGACACGATCGCCCGCATCGTTTGGCGCACCTGCCGCCGACATCACGGTGCGGCTGAACCAGGCATTGAACGCCGCTGCCCAGCGATACTTCATCGGCCGCTCGATGTCGCAGAACAGAATGATGCGGTTTTTGTCGGTGGTGTTTTCGGCGTAGTGAATGTAGGTTTCATCGAACATCACCGCCTCACCGTCGCGCCAGTGATAGCTCTCACCGTCGACATTGATGTAGCAACCCGCGTCGTTCGGCGTGTCGAGACCCAGGTGGTAGCGATACGAACCGGCATAAGGATCACGGTGACGGACCAGTTTCGAACCCGGCGGCAGCTCGGCGAACATCGCTGCCTTGATCGAACCGATGCTCTGCACCAGCTCGGTGGTGCGCGGGCACAACTTCATGGCCGACGGATGGCTCTCGCCATACCACTTGAGGTAGAAACGCTTCCAGCCACTTTTGAAGAACGAGTTGAAACCGACGTCATCGTACTGATTCGAGCGTTTGATCTCACCGGCGCGCAGCAGATTCTGCCCTTCCTGGCGAATTTCTTCCCAGTGCGCCTGCAAAGGGCTCAGATCAGGAAATTCGGAAGGATCGAGATACGGCTTGTTCGGCTTCTTCGAAAACAGGTACAGGAAGCAGTTGATCGGCGCCAGGAACGTCGAGTGATCGCTCAACTGACGGCCCAGTTTGTGACGCACGCGCCCACGAAGGTGAACGTATGCAATCGAAATGACATAAATAGCAGCAATGATGAGTTTCACGGAAATCGTCACACGTCAAAAGTGAACAAACTGCGCGCCTGCCGGCCGGTGGCCCAGGGTCTGATGCAGTGGCATGAATACAAATACTATCCCGGTGGCACTTCCTTGAGCCCTTGCCGTTAGCGGCTATTGGGTAACTGGCTGGCATTTTAGCCATACTTTGTAACCAATGGTGAACCTGATCTGTGAAAAACTGTCCGCTGAATCTGCCAAACGGCAGACGCGGCGTCATCGCCCTATCGTTTAAAGAGCCAGACCAGTACAATCGCCGCCAAACTTTACGCGCCCCCTTGGTTGATGACGGGAATGTCCCGCCTCAGCGCACTTTGACTCGGGCCAAGCGCTCCAGCCGCACCCTCGCTACTCAGAATGCTTCGCAGGAAAAACCTTTGATTTCTACAGCTAACATCACGATGCAGTTCGGCGCCAAGCCGCTCTTCGAAAACGTTTCGGTCAAATTCGGCGCGGGTAACCGCTACGGTCTGATCGGCGCCAACGGTTGCGGCAAGTCGACCTTCATGAAAATCCTCGGTGGCGACCTCGACCCGTCCGGCGGTCAGGTCATGCTCGAGCCGAACGTGCGCCTGGGTAAATTGCGCCAGGACCAGTTCGCCTACGAAGAATTCACCGTGATCGACACCGTGATCATGGGTCACGAAGAGCTGTGGAAGGTCAAGGCCGAGCGCGACCGCATCTACTCGCTGGCAGAAATGTCGGAAGAAGACGGCATGGCCGTGGCCGAGCTGGAAACCGAGTTCGCCGAGATGGATGGCTACACCGCCGAATCCCGCGCGGGTGAACTGTTGCTGGGCCTGGGTATTCCGCTGGAACAGCATTTCGGCCCGATGAGCGAAGTCTCGCCAGGCTGGAAACTGCGCGTATTGCTGGCTCAGGCGCTGTTCTCCGATCCGGAAGTGCTGTTGCTCGACGAACCGACCAACCACCTGGACATCAACACCATTCGCTGGCTGGAAAACGTTCTGACTCAGCGTAACAGCCTGATGATCATCATCTCTCACGACCGTCACTTCCTGAACAGCGTGTGCACCCACATGGCTGACCTGGATTACGGCGAATTGCGCCTGTTCCCGGGCAACTACGACGAGTACATGACCGTGGCGACCCAGTCCCGCGAGCAACTGCTGTCGGACAACGCCAAGAAGAAAGCGCAGATTTCCGAGCTGCAATCGTTCGTCAGCCGCTTCTCGGCCAACGCCTCGAAAGCCAAACAGGCCACTTCCCGCGCCAAGGCGATCGACAAGATCCAGCTGGCCGAGGTCAAGCCTTCCAGTCGCGTGAGCCCGTTCATCCGCTTCGAGCAGAACAAAAAGCTGCACCGTCAGGCCGTCATGGTCGAAAAGATGGCCAAAGGTTTCGACGGCAAGCCACTGTTCAAAGACTTCAGCTTCCAGGTTGAAGCGGGCGAGCGCGTAGCGATCATCGGCCCGAACGGCATCGGCAAGACCACCCTGCTGCGCACCCTGGTCAACGAACTGACCCCGGATGCCGGTAGCGTCAAGTGGACCGACGCCGCGGAACTGGGCTACTACGCTCAGGACCACGCGCACGACTTTGAAGACGACGTCACGCTGTTCGACTGGATGGGTCAGTGGACGCAGGGCGAGCAGATGATTCGCGGTACCTTGGGCCGCATGCTGTTCTCCAACGATGAGATCCTCAAGTCGGTCAAAGTGATTTCCGGTGGTGAGCAAGGTCGCATGCTGTTCGGCAAGCTGATCCTGCAAAAGCCGAACGTGCTGATCATGGACGAACCAACCAACCACCTGGACATGGAATCGATCGAGGCGCTGAACCTGGCGCTGGAAAACTACCCGGGCACGCTGATTTTCGTCAGCCACGACCGTGAGTTCGTATCGTCCCTGGCCACGCGCATCATCGAGTTGAGCCCGAATGGCGTGACCGACTTCAGCGGCACCTACGATGACTACCTGCGTAGTCAGGGTGTGGTGTTCTAAGAGCAGCTTCGAGTGTTGAGTTGCTAGCTTCAAGCTAAGGCCCTATCCATGTGACGGGGCTTTTTGCATTCCAGCGCCAGTATTCATGCGGGTACCGACACCATCGCGAGCAGGCTCACTCCTACAGGAGGGACGCATTTCAACTGTAGGAGTGAGCCTGCTCGCGATGAGGCCGTCAGCAACGCCTCACTCCCGGACCAGGAAAAATAGTTAGCCTGCTTCCTTTTATTTCAACGCCACGCCATGATGCCGACTCTCCCACCGCCGCCCGCGAACGAGTTCACATGTCTGCGCAGCAACAGCCTCCGCAAAGCTCCCTGACGATCACCCTGCAGATCGCCTCCATCGTTTTCTACACCTTTGTCGCCTTCCTGTGCATCGGCCTGCCAATCGCGGTGTTGCCCGGTTATGTGCATGAACAACTGGGGTTCAGCGCGATCGTTGCCGGTCTGGTGATCGGCTCGCAGTATCTGGCCACCCTGCTCAGTCGGCCGATGGCCGGGCGCATGTCGGATACGCTGGGCACCAAACGGGCGATTGTCTATGGCTTGTGCGGGATTGTCCTCAGCGGGCTACTGACGCTGATTTCGACGCTGTTGCAGGATTTTCCGTTGCCGAGCCTGATGATTCTGATCGTCGGGCGCCTGCTGCTCGGCGTGGCACAGGGCTTGATCGGGGTCGGCACCATCAGTTGGTGCATGGGCCAGGTCGGGGTCGAACACACGGCAAGATCAATCGGCTGGAACGGCATTGCCTCCTACGGCGCGATTGCGATTGGCGCGCCACTGGGCGTGGTCATGGTCGCCGACTACGGCTTTGCCAGCCTGGGCATCGCCCTTTCGGTATTGGCTGCGGGCGCTTTGGTATTGATCCGCAATAAACCTTCGGTGCCGGTGGTGCGCGGCGAACGGCTGCCTTTTTGGGCAGTCTTCGGGCGGATTGCACCGTATGGGGCCAGCTTGAGCCTGGCGTCCATCGGTTACGGCACACTGACCACCTTCATTACTCTTTATTACCTCAACCGTGGCTGGAGCGGCGCCGCGTATTGCCTGACGGTCTTCGGCGTGTGCTTCATCGTGTCGCGGCTGCTGTTTATTTCGGCGATCAGCCGTTTTGGCGGCTTCAATTCGGCCATTGCCTGCATGAGCATCGAAACCGTTGGGCTGGTGCTGCTGTGGCTGGCGCCGTCTACCGCGTTTGCCTTGATCGGCGCGGGACTCGCCGGGTTTGGTTTATCGCTGGTGTATCCGGCACTGGGGGTCGAGGCGATCAAGCAGGTGCCCAGTTCCAGCCGTGGCTCGGGGTTGGGGGCCTATGCGGTGTTCTTTGATCTGGCGCTGGCGATTGCCGGGCCGTTGATGGGTGCTGTGGCGTTGAATCTGGGCTATGCGTGGATATTCTTCAGTGCAGCGCTGTTGTCGGTGACCGGGCTGGGATTGACGGTATTGCTCAAGCGCCGGGCGATGTCCTGAAACTTCGTACAAATCACTGTGGGAGCGGGCTTGCTCGCGAATGCGGTGGATCAGTCGCTATCTAGATTGACTGGCCCACCGCATTCGCGAGCAAGCCCGCTCCCACAGGGGAATTGCGTCTTTTATTGATCCGCGGTCTGCATCCCCGCCCGGCTCGGCTTGCCCAGCGTCCGCGAGAAGAACTGCCCGGCTTCGGAGATCAGGTTGCGGTGGATGTCTTCGCGATCCACGCCGTCAGCATCGGTGCACAGCGCCGGCATCGCACGAATCTGCTCTTCATTGCACGGCGCCATGAACACGAAGTGCCCTGCCCCGGCCAGTAATTTGAAGTCCGGTGCGGTTGGCAGTTTGCGCGCCAGTGCAGCGGCGTTTTTATCGAAGGCCACCAATTTGTCGCCATCACCGCTATAAAGCAGCACTGGCACATGCACATCCGCGAGGGTGTGACGGCCGAACTTCAGGCTCAGCGGCGCCATCAGGAGCAAGGCATGCACCCGGGGGTCGGCCACAGGCTGCAAATCGTCACGGTCGACGATCAATTCGCCCTGAGTGTTGCAGGCATCGCGGTCGTCCGGGCGCTCCTGGCAGTAACGGCGCAAGCGGTCCAGATCCGGCTGCGCACCAGAAAGGATCAACGCAGTCTCGCCACCGGCCGAGTAGCCAATCACCCCGACCTGATCGGCGTTGACGAACGGCGAGAGCATCGGGTCGCCGAGCGTCGCGGTGATCGCTTCGGAAATCTGGATCGGCCGCCCGTACAAATTGCTCAGGGTGCCGAGGCGGCTGTGGTCTTTGGAGTTGTCGCCGGGATGAATCACCGCGACCACCACAAACCCCTTGCGCGCCAGCGAGGTGGCGAGGTCATGCAGCGCAATGGGCGTGCCGGTGTTGCCGTGGGACAGCATCAGCATCGGAAAGCGGCCGATGGCAACCTTGGTGTCGGCGCCGGCCTCGACGGTGTAGCCCTCAAGCAGGCTGGTGTGTTCGCGGTCGCTGGAGGGATAGAAGGCGATGGCACGCATCGGTTGCAGATCCAGCGGATCGAGGAACGTCATCTCGTGATAACCGACGCTCCAGACAGGGTGTCGCCCGGGCGCGGCATGCACTGAACCGAGGCTGCCGAGCAGGCAAATCAGTAACGCTGCACAAAGACGCATCATGGGATGGCCCACCCTGTGTTACTCAATCGAAAGATCCTTTGTGTTCCGACACGCCCGCAACCCTGTGGTTCGGTAATCCGGCGCGGCGGTGCACTCAGACGTTGATCGTTTGACTGCATAACCCGGGCCAGATTATGCAACAGTCAGAAACAAAAAACTCCGCATCTGGCCCTTGCAGAACCAGAATACAGAGTTTTTTGAGGGGCTACCTGAACGGCAGCTGGTCTTTACGTAATGCTTACGCAGCGGCGAACAGTTGCTCGCTGATCTTCGCCTGAGCGGCGCTCATCGCGTTGTTGCGCACTTCATCACCGTAAGCCAGGCCTTCGGCGCGGACGATTTCGATGTCGGTGATGCCGAGGAAGCCCAGGACCAGTTTCAGATACTCTTCGTGAGCGATACCGCTGGCCTGACCGGCATGGATGCCGCCGGAGGTGGAGACGATGATTACTTTCTTGCCACCGCACAGGCCTTCCGGGCCGGCTTCGGTGTAACGGAAAGTCTGGCCGGCAACGGCAACGCGGTCGATCCAGGCCTTGAGTTGGGTCGGCACGGTGAAGTTGTACATCGGCGCGGCGATGACGATGGCGTCGGCGGCGATGAATTCGGCCAGAGTCGAAGCGCTCAGCTCGGCTTCGTGCTGTTGCGCGGCGTTGCGCAATTCAGCGGTAGTGCCAGCGGCAACCAAAGTGGTCGACGAGAAGTGACTGATGGCGTCTGCGGCCAGGTCGCGGTAGGTCACCACGGCGGTTGGCTCGGCGGCTTGCCAGGCTTTGACGACTTGGCTGCTCAACTGACGGGAAGCCGAGTTGTCGCCCAGAATGCTCGAATCGATGTGCAGCAGTTTCATGTGGGATCTCCTGGAAAGAATCGCCGACGGCGACGGAATGGAGACAATCCTACGGAAGAAACCAATAGCTGATTAGCCGCTGACAATGCGATAGTTCGTCCCACTGATAGAACGGTGGACTTTTCATGCAGGATCTCAACGATCTCTACTATTTCGCCAAGGTGGTCGAGGCTGGCGGCTTCGCGGCGGCCGGGCGTCTGCTGGGCATTCCCAAGTCGCGGTTGTCGCGGCGTATCGCCGAACTCGAAGAGCGCCTTGGCGCCCGCCTGCTGCAACGCACCACCCGCCAGTTGAACCTTACCGCTGTCGGGGAGCGCTACTTGCGCCACTGTCAGGCAATGCTGCTGGAAGCGGAAATGGCCGACGAAGCGGTCGCCAGCATGTCCAGCGAGCCACGGGGCCGCTTGCGCGTGTCCTGCCCTACCGGTCTGGCGCGGGAAATGTTGCCGTGGGTGATCAGCGAATTTCTCGGCAAATTCCCTCAAGTGCAACTGGAAGTGGTGCTGCTCAATCGCCGTGTGGATCTGGTCGCCGAAGGTTTCGACGTTGCGTTGCGTGTGCGCGAACTCGGTGATGAAGATCCGTTGCTGGTGACCCGGCGTCTGCGTCAGGCGCAGATGGTCGTGGTGGCCAGCCCGGCATTCGTCGAGGGCAAAACCATCGCCCACCCGCTGGATCTGAAGCATCTGCCGGTGCTTGGCGCACTGGAAGCCGATCGCATGGTGCATGTGCGCTTGCTCGACCAGCAAGGCAACAGCGTCGAGCTGAACATGGAAGCGCGACTGGGCATTGATGACTTCATCGTGCGCAAGGCCTGTGTGCTCGCCGGCCAGGGCTTCACCCTGCTGCCAATGATGTATTGCGAAGCCGACCTTGAGAGCGGCGCGCTGGTGCAACTGTTGCCCGAGTGGTCGTTGCCCGGCGGCTGGTTGCAGGCGGTGTATCCGCATCGGCGTGGCGTGATGCCGGCGGTGCGGGCGTGGATCGATCACTTGGTCGATTCGTTCAATGCGTGCGGGGAGCGTTTGTTATGAAACAGGGAAAGATGAACGAAGCGGACGTCGCCGTCTTCTGCCTGGCCTTGCCGGGCGCGCGGGAAGATTACAAATGGGGCGGCGTGCGGGTGTTTTCGATTGCCGGCAACAAAATGTTCGCCCTGCAAGGGCTGCGCGGGGACTCATTGGCGTTCAAGGTCGACAAGGATCTGTTTCTCGGCCATTGCGACCGCCCGGGCATTCATCCGGCGCCTTATCTGGCGCGGGCGCAGTGGATCATCATGCACCCGCCCTACCCGCTGGGTGCCGAGGAACTGCAAGGCTTGCTGCAGCGTTCGCATCAGTTGGTGGTGAGCAAGTTGCCGAAGAAAACCCAAATCGGATTGTTGCTTTAGCTTTTGACTTTGGTGGGAGCGGGCTTGCTCGCGAATGCGGTGTGCCAGTGGACGAATATGTTGTCTGACACACCGCATTCGCGAGCAAGCCCGCTCCCACAGGGTTTCTTGTGTTGCTTCAGAACAATGAAAGCAGGTTCGAACCCAGAAACAACTGGTCGATCCAGAACACCTGATGCAACACCACAATCACCCAGAACAGGATCTGATACGAAACCTTGCGCGTCTTGTGCCGAAACACCTGCTGAGCAATCAGCGCACCCGGCCAGCCACCCGCCAGCTCCACCGCGTGCAGTACGTTCTCCGGCGTTCGCCAGGCGTCGGCACGAGCCTTGCGCTTGTCAGCCCAATACAGAAAGAACGCCAGCACGCTGACGATCCCATAGGCGGCCAGCGGCACCAGCGAGATTCCGCGCAGCCACATCGACACCGAACCGAACAGCGGCAGTGCGCAAATGATCAGGAGAACGATCAGTTTCAACTTGAGGTTCTGAATCCCGCCACCGGATGGACGTCCTTCCGGGCGACGGGCGCGAGAATCACTCATGCCTTGGCCGCCGACCAGTCGACCCAGCCGAACTGCCAGGTCGCCAGAATCACCAGACCGAAAACGATCCGGTACCAGGCAAACGCTGCGTAACTGTGGCTGGCGATGAACTTGAGCAGACCGCGTACGGCAATCATGGCGAAGATGAACGCAGTGATGAAGCCGATGGCAAACACCGGGAAATCCGCCGGCACAAACAGGTGGCGATACTTGTAACCGGAGTACACCGCCGCACCGACCATGGTCGGCATGGCCAGGAAGAACGAGAACTCGGTCGCGGTCTTGCGCGACAGGCCAAACAGCAGGCCACCGATGATCGTCGAGCCGGAACGCGAAGTGCCGGGAATCATCGCCAGACATTGCGCGAAACCGACTTTCAGCGCGTCCTTCCAGGTGATCTCGTCCACGGTTTCGGCGTGCACTTCATGCTGCCTGCGTTCGGCCCACAACATGATCACGCCACCCACCACCAGCGCAGTCGCAACCGTGATCGGGTTGAACAGGTATTGGTGAATCAAATCGGCAAAAATCACCCCCAACACCACCGCCGGCAGAAACGCGATCAGCAGGTTGGCGGTGAAACGCCGAGCACTCGGCTGGGTCGGCAAGCCGATCACCACGTCGAGAATCTTGCGGCGAAACTCCCAGACCACCGCGAGGATCGCGCCGAGCTGAATAATGATGTTGAACGCCATGGCCCGTTCGCCGCCGAAGTCGAGCAAGTCGGCAACAATGATCTGGTGTCCGGTACTGGAAATGGGCAAAAACTCCGTCAGCCCCTCTACAACTCCAAGAATCAGCGCCTGCAAGGCGGTCCAAAGATCCATCAATCCCCCAAAGAGCGATGCACGTGGCATGCCCCAATAATATTTTTACGTTCACTGCGCTCAGCGTAGCTGTATCGATTCCGCGCGCACAGCATCCACACGGAACAGTCAAAATTCCGTGAAATATCAACCTGGACTCAGGTTTTCCCGCGCGGGGCCGAAATCCTAACAGACAAGCCTTAATAGTGCTGCGGCGTTATTCGACTTGGGTCGCGTATGCCCGATCACCCAAACGTGGTTGGATGCTGGCGTTGATTTATTACAAGAAAAAGAAATCGGAGTGACAGCGTTATGAACAGCTTGCGCAGTGTGTCGATCAGCCGACGCTTGTGGCTCATTTTGATTGTGGCAGTGGTCATGTTGTTGACCTTGGGCGTGTTGATGCTCAAGCAGATCCACGACGACCTGTATCACGCCAAGGCGCAGAAAACCCAGCATGTGGTGCAGACCGCCAGCGGCCTGCTGACCTACTACCACGACCTCGAAACTGCCGGTACCCTCACCCGCGACGCCGCACAGAAACAGGCGCTGACCGCCATTCGCGGTCTGCGCTACGACCAGAGCGACTACTTTTGGATCAACGACCTCACGCCTGTGATGGTCATGCACCCGACCAACCCCAAGCTCGAAGGCCAGAACCTCTCGGCGATCCGCGACCCGGACGGTTTCGCGGTGTTCAACGAAATGGTCGCAATCGCCAAAAGCAAGGGCGCCGGCATGGTCGATTACCGTTGGCCCAAGCCCGGCGCCAGCGAGCCGGTGGCGAAAACCTCTTACGTCAAACTGTTCGAGCCATGGGGCTGGGTGCTCGGCTCCGGCGTTTACATCGACGATGTGCAGAGCGAGTTCCAGGGTCAGGTGATCAAGGCTTCGGTGATCGGTCTGGTGATCGCCGTGATCATGGCCCTGCTGGTGATTTTTATTGCCCGCAGCATCGTGCGTCCGCTGCAGGAAACCGTGAACGCCATGGCCAACATCGCCAGCGGTGAAAGCGACCTGACTCGCAGTCTCGACACCCACGGCCAGGACGAAGTGACGCAACTGGCTCATCACTTCAACGCCTTTACCGCCAAGTTGCGCCGGGTGATAGGCGATTTGCAGATCTCGGCCAGTGCGCTGGGCCAGTCCTCAAGTGAACTGGGCAACGATGCCACCCAGGCCCAGCAACGCAGCCAGCAGCAATCGCAGCAGATGGAACTGGTGGCGACCGCGATCAACGAAGTCACCTACGGCGTGCAGGACGTAGCGAAGAATGCCGAACATGCTGCCGCTGAAATGCGCGATGCCGAAGCCCAGGCACAACAGGGCCAGATCAACATCGACGGCAGTCTGCAACAGATCGATAAACTGTCGGGGACCATTGATCAGGCGGTCGAGGTGATTCGCACCCTGGCGGCGGAAAGCACGCAGATTGGTAGTGTGCTGGAGGTGATCCGTTCGATTGCCGAGCAGACCAACCTGCTGGCACTCAACGCCGCCATCGAAGCGGCCCGCGCCGGCGAACAGGGCCGTGGCTTCGCGGTGGTGGCCGATGAAGTTCGGTTGTTGGCGCAGCGCACGCAAAAATCGACGGCGGAAATCCAGACCATGATCGAACGCCTGCAGAATCATTCCGAAGCGGCGGTGAAGGTCATTGGCGACAGCAGCAAGGCCTCGCAACTGACCATCGAACAGGCCGGCCTCGCCGGCGCCAGCCTCAACGCCATCGGCCAGGCGCTGCGCAATCTCAATGGCCTGAACGCCTCGATTGCCAGCGCCACACTGCAACAGGCGCATGTGGTTGAAGACATCAATCAGAACGTCACGCAGGCAGCGGGCCTGTCTCACAGCACCGCGTTGGCGGCGGAGCAGTCGAGCGCGGCGAGCGTGAAGCTTGGGCAATTGAGCGAGCAGCTGAACCAGCTTCTGCGGCAGTTCCGCGTCTAACAGCGCTCCCCTGTAGGAGTGAGCCTGCTCGCGATAGCGTCGTATCAGTCAACCAAGAGTGGCTGACCCACCGCCATCGCGAGCAGGCTCACTCCTACAGATTTTTGGGTACAATCCGCTCCCTCCTCAATTCCCCCAAGGAACCCCCATGTCCGGGCTTGAACTGTTTGCCGCCGCCCTCGGTGTGATCGCCGTCTGGCTGACGGTCAAACAGAATCCATGGTGCTGGCCGATCGGCCTGGTCATGGTGTTGCTGTACAGCTGGATCTTCTATGACGTGAAGCTGTACTCGGACATGTTGCTGCAAGTGATCTACGCCGCGCTGCAAGTCTACGGCTGGTGGCAATGGACCCGCGCCGGCACGATGCATGACGGACGCGATGTCACCCGTCTGGACCGGCGCTCGATCCTGCTCGGCCTGAGTGTGGGAGCGCTCGGCAGTCTGCTGCTCGGCGCAGCCATGGCACACTGGACCGATGCGGCGCAGCCGTGGCTCGACGCCGCGCTGACGGCCTTCAGCCTGGTCGCACAACTCTGGATGGCGCAGAAACGCTTGCAATGCTGGGCGCTGTGGTTCGTGCTGGACGTGATTTTCGTCGGTCTGTTTCTTTACAAGGGTCTTTACCTCACTGCGGCGCTCTACGCCCTGTTCACCTTGATTGCCGTGCAAGGTTGGCGTGAGTGGCGCGCCGATCCGGCGTTGCAGCGATGAAAGTCGTTGTACTGACCGGCCCGGAATCCACGGGCAAGAGTTGGCTGGCGGCAGGCCTGCAGGAACACTTCGGTGGCCTGCGGGTGGATGAATACGTGCGCTGGTTCATCGAGCAGAATCCGCGCGACACCTGCCTGAATGACATCCCCGACATCGCCCGAGGGCAGTTGCAATGGGAGGATCAGGCACGGGCGCAGCAACCGGAACTGCTGATTCTCGACACCCACCTGCTGAGCAACATCCTCTGGAGCCAGACGCTGTTCGGCGACTGCCCGCAATGGCTCGAGTCCGAGCTGCTGGCGCGGCATTACGACCTGCACCTGCTGTTGTCGCCGGAACAGATCGACTGGACGGATGACGGCCAACGCTGCCAGCCGCAGCTCAGTGAACGCATGGCGTTCTTTCAGGCCACCCGCGACTGGCTGGAACAGCACGGGCAACCGCTGCAGATCATTCAGGGCAACTGGGATGAACGGCGATCTCAGGCTTTCGAAGCAGTGGCGCGCCTGATGGTGGATTGATCCGTTAACCGCCCCTTTTGGGGCTCAAGTGTCCATTCCTGAAACACCCACCCCCGCGCAAAGCAGCCGTTTAAATGGCCTTCATCATTCTGTCAGAGTATCTGTTACGCCGGTGAAACACCCCGGCGCAAACCCTTGTTCCAGAGCTATGCACCGCCCCTGCCCCCGCAGCTGTCGGCATGACTGTTTCAGTGCTGAAACAGGTTATGTATCAACGTTGCATACCGCAGCGCCAACCCGTTGAAAATCAACAACAACTCAAAAGCGGCACAGCTTTCGCTCTCTCCTTCCCAACGCTGACAAGAGCCAGCCCACTGAAGAAGGAATTGCCGCCGTGGGGAATATCAATAAAGGCCTGACCTGCCTTCTGCTGATTGGATCAGCAGCCAGCACATTCATCAGTTTCAACGTTCAGGCCGAAGGCAATGGCGTGATCGTTCTCAACCGCGACGTCCAGCCCATTGCAATCGGGCGCAGCGGTGGCAAAGACCCCTATCCCACCACGGTCAATGCCAACCCTTCTGGTCGCATCGACCAGGCAATGTCCAGCACCGAACTCAACGATGGTGACTTTGCCAGTGTAGCCAGCGGCTCTTCGATCCGCAGCAACATGATCACGCCGAACTCGGACATGCCCGGCATGAACGTACTGACCAACCCCAACGGTCTGCCTGGCATGAGTGCCGGTCATGGCGGCGGCGGTGGCGGCACGATCTCCAACACGATCAATCGCTCGCTGAGCACCGGTCTGGCACCACTGACCCGCATGGCTGGAGGTCAATGAGATGAATCGTTCCCTTCTGCTGCTTGCCCTCTTCAGCTGTGCCCGCGTCATGGCCGATCCGAGTTCCGTGAACAACGCAGACATCCAGGATACCGGTGTGCAGTACCGCGGCAACTTCAACGTCAACCAGGCCGCCGGCGACCAGATGCAACAGACCAACACCAAAGCGATCGCCATTGGCACCAATGCCAGTGCCACAACCATCGTCAGGCAAAAGCTGGATACCCCTGCCAACCCGTCGATGAACGCCAGCGCCACCATTGGCGGCACCTCTTTCAGTAATGGCAACGGGATCCTGGGCGTGAACCAGGGCGCCGGTGCCAACAACCAGATGGCCAACGTGACGCGCGTCAGCATCAGTGCTGCACCGCAGAGCGTTGACGACAGCGCCCTGTCGCAACAGAACGTGGCGCTTTTACCGAGCTCAGGAGCAACTGGCACCTCACCCGGCAGTCGCCAGGTCACGACAAGTGATCAGGCCTTCACCGGCAGCCGAGGGGTGATTCAGGTGAACCAGAGTGCCGGGGTGGGGAACCGTATGGCTAACACCCTGAGCATCCGGGTCGCTGACTGACCCAAACAACAAAAGCAGTGCAATTAGAAAGTACCAACACTTAACCAACTAATAAGCACGACGGAGAAATACCATGAAAACTACAATGGCTCTCAAACCACTGGTTTTCGCACTTGCAGCAGTAATGGCAATGGCGGCTCAAGCAGGCGGCAATGATCATGGTAACAATGGTGGTCACGGTCACAACCCTCCTCCACCAAAAGGCCCTACCCTGGAAGAACTGCTGCAAATCGGCGCAGGTGCCGGTGCTGCAGTACTCGACGTGCAAAACAACGGCGGTAACACCGTCCTGAACCAGGGCACCCAGAACAACGCCAACATCAGTGGCTCGCTTAACGGCGCCAACGGCAACATCGGCGCCAACAACGTTGCCGGTGACGGCAACCAGCAAGACAACGCCGCTGCTCTGGCAACTGCCGACGAAAGCTTCATCTTCGGCTCTGCGGTGTCCGCTTCCAGCGCCACTCAAGTCAACAGCAACAACACCGTTGGTAACTACTCCACCACCAACAACGCCGGCATGAACAACGTCGGCAACAGTGGCTCGGGCAACATTGGCGTGAACAACGCTGCCGGCAACTTCAACCAACAGAAAAACAACCTGGCAATCGCTGTGTCCGGTGGTCGTGTAGCGCAAGCCGCTGCTGCTGCCAACCAAAGCACTACCGGTCTGCAAGTCGGCAACAACGGCACTCAGACCTACAAAAAAGACACCCTCACTGGCACTGTCGCCGCCGTCGGCGTATTCGGCGCCGTGGGCGAAGCTACCATCAAAGATGACAGCCACGGCGGTGGCGGTTATGGCGACAAGGGCCATGGTGGCAGCAAAGATCAGAAAGCCACCTTCGAAGCTGTGGGTGCCTTCGGTCTTGCTGGTGTAACCACTCAACAAGTGCTGACCCCAGACGGCTGGAAAAACCCTGTTACCAACAACGCCAGCATGACCAACGTAGGCAACAACTGGTCGGGTAACGGTGGCTTCAACAACGCTGCCGGTGTTGGCAACCAACAAAGCAACTCGCTGTCCATCGCTGCAGGTTGCAAAGCCTGCATGTAATCGCGATCGAAATGAAAGCCCCGGAAACGGGGCTTTTCCTCAGTCCGCAAAGGCGTATCGATCATGCGTAAGACTGCCTTTATCGCCCTGCTTTGCCTGTCCGGCCTGACCCAGGCTGCCCAGATGCCCGTCGCTGCCCTGCCCGGCGGCGTACTCATCTACAAGAACGTGCAAAGCATTCGTGAACGCAAGTTTGCCGACATCGTCGAACAAAAAACCGATTTCAGCTGCGGCGCCGCCGCACTGGCCACGGTACTGCGCCAGGCTTATTGGCTCGACGTCGATGAAGAGCACATCATCAAAGGCATGCTGGTCAACGCTGACCAGGACCTTGTTCGTACCCAAGGTTTCTCCATGCTGGACATGAAACGCTACATAGAAAGCATCGGCATGCGCGCCAGGGGCTACAAGATTCCACCGGAAAAACTCGACGACGTAACAATCCCGGTGGTGGTACTGATGGAAATTCGCGGCTACAAGCATTTCGTGGTGCTGCAGCGTTCGGACAAGGATTGGGTTTATATCGGAGATCCCGTCTTAGGCCACAAACGCTACGCCCATGATGACTTTGTCAAAGGTTGGAACGGCATCGTCTTCGCCATCGTCGGCCCCGGTTATGACAAAACCAATGCATTGCGCATGCCACCGACCCCGCTGACCGCGAAGAACAAGCTGGATAACTTCAACCCTGTCAGAGATGCCGAATTGATGGACTTCGGGTTCATACAGAGCGACTTCTTTTAATCGCCGATTATAAAGAATGGGGCTGGATGTCCCGGGAGCAGCAGATGAAAACCTCATACTGGCTGGCCGCCGCCTGCCTGGCAGCGAGCGCGTCAGGCTATGCCAATGCAGGATTCAAACCCATCGAAGTTCAGGATCAGGAGCTGTCCCAGCTTCGTGGTCGTTACGTCATGCCGGGGCGGATCATCAGCTTCGGCATTGTCATGAGCAGTACCTGGCGCAACGCCAGCGGTGATCTGATCGGCGCTGCGACGTCGATGCAAATCCAGGCCACCACGATCAAACCGGAATTCTATGTCTCGACCATCAAGGAACAGGGCAACGGCAGCACCCCGACTCCGGGCACTGGCAATGTCATTGGTGGCGCGGCACTCAACAGCAGCCAGGGCGTGACCCAAAGCGTACGCGCCGCCGGCGACGGCAACACCGCCAGCAACAATGTGGCCATCAATGTAAAAGAAGCCAACACCCCTCCGCCGCTGGCACCCGCACAAGGCCAGGCCCTGATGGCCGGGCAGACCATCGGGGCCAGCAACGCCGCCGGCAGTGTCGCCGTTTCGGCCAGCAACAGTGGCGTGCAAATGGCCATTCAGGCCTCGGGCAATCAAGGCACCGCCCTGCAACAAGTCGCCCAAGGCGGCCTGCTGCAGAACACCCGCCTGCTCGGCAGCGCCAACGTGGTCAACAACATGACCCAACTCAATGTTGTGCTTAACAATAACGGCATCAGCCCCGGCGCACTGGACTGCAACCTGACTCAACTCAGGACACTACGCAATATCGGATATTGAACTACGCTGAGTCTCGATCATTGGGCTTAAAGGGACGGCTTATTCATGTATCGATCAGTATCACTGCGTGCCGCTGTATGTCTGAGTACTCTTCTACCCGCGGCGATGCTGCAAGCAGCACCCGACGCAGATGTGGAGACCCTGAAACAGGAACTTCTGGAGCTGAAGCAACGATACGAAGTACAACAAAAGGCCCTGGCGGTGCTCGAACAACGGGTCCGTCAGGTTGAAGACCAACCGGCTGCCCCACAACCCAAACGCCTGGCCAAGTCGCCATCCGATATGAAGGGCAATCCAAAAGTCGCGACCAGCACCGGGGCTCCCGGAGTTGGCGCGGCGGCAGCGTCGGGGGGCGCAGCCGGGGGCAGTGGCGCTTCTTACGGCCAGTCGCTGGCCGACGATTCGCAACCGGCCCAGAGCGTATCCAACCTCTACGACGAGGCCAGCGGCTTCTTCGGCGGCGGTAAATTCAGCTTTGAAACCGGTGTGACCTACTCGCGTTACGACACCCGACAGCTGATCCTCAACGGCTTCCTCGCCCTGGATTCGATCTTTCTGGGCAACATCAACCTCGACCGGATCAAGGCTGACACCTGGACGCTGGACCTGACCGGGCGCTACAACTTCGACAACCGTTGGCAGTTCGACGTGAACGTGCCGGTGGTTTACCGCGAATCGACCTACCAGTCCGGTGGGGGTAATGGTGGTGCATCGAACGTCACCACGGAACAGGATGTTTCGCGCGACCCGACCATCGGCGACGTCAACTTCGGCATCGCGTACAAGTTCCTCGACGAGTCGGCCAACACGCCGGACGCCGTGGTCACCCTGCGGGTCAAGGCGCCAACCGGCAAGGACCCGTTCGGCATCAAACTGCGCCAGACCGATGCCAACTCCAACCTGTTCGTGCCTGATACGCTGCCTACCGGCAACGGCGTCTGGTCGATCACACCCGGGGTTTCGCTGGTCAAGACGTTTGACCCGGCAGTGCTGTTCGGCAGCTTGTCCTACACCCACAACCTGGAAGAGTCGTTCGACGACATCAGTTCGACCGTCAACCAGAAAACCCCGGGCAAGGTCAGCATCGGCGACAGCTTCCAGATCGGCGCCGGTATTGCGTTTGCACTGAACGAAAAGATGAGTATGTCGTTTTCGATGTCTGATCTTGTGCAACGCAGGAGCAAACTCAAACCCGATGGCGGAGATTGGCAATCGGTGGTGTCCAGTGACGCCAACGCGGGTTACTTCAACGTCGGCATGACCATTGCCGCCACGGACAACCTGACTATCGTGCCCAACCTGTCGATCGGCATGACCCCGGATGCCCCCGACTTTTCCTTCAGCCTGAAATTCCCGTACTACTTCTAAAGCAAAAGATCGCAGCCTGCGCCAGCTTCTACAGAGTTAATCCCTGTAGGAGCTGCCGCAGGCTGCGATCTTTTGAGCTTTGGTCTCTAACGAATCTGATGCTTATGCAGCAGGCGATAAAACGTCGGCCGCGACACGCCCAGCACCTTCGCCGCCACACTGAGGTTGTCGCTGTGCCGGTTCAACACATCGCACAGCGCCTGGCGTTCGGCGCGAGTCTTGTAGTCTTCCAGCGTCCCCATCGGCGCCGAAATCGAGTGCTGACTGAGTAATCCCAGATCCCGGGCTTCGATCTGCCTTCCTTCCGCCAGCACCAGACCACGTCGCACGCGGTTGGCCAGTTCCCGCACGTTGCCTGGCCAATCGTGTTTGCCCATGGCGATCAACGCATCCTCACTGAAGCTGCGCGGACGGCGCCCGGTCTCGTGGCTGTAAAAGTGGGAAAAATGGTTGGCCAGCATCGACAGATCACCGTGGCGTTCGCGCAATGGCGCGGTTACCACTTGCAGCACATTGAGGCGGTAATAGAGGTCTTCGCGAAAACGCTTTTTCTCGATGGCCGCTTCCAGGTCAACGTGGGTGGCCGCCAGCACACGAACATCGACCGGGATCGGCTGACTGCCGCCGACGCGCTCGATGTGTTTTTCCTGGAGAAAACGCAACAGGTTAGCCTGCAATTCAAGTGGCAGATCGCCGATTTCATCGAGAAACAGCGTGCCACCATTGGCGGCCTCGATGCGCCCGACCTTGCGCTGATGCGCACCGGTAAAGGCACCTTTCTCGTGGCCAAACAGTTCGGACTGAATCAAATGTTCGGGAATCGCCCCGCAATTGATCGCTACAAACGGCTTGCTGTGGCGTTGGGACTGGCGGTGCAGCGTGCGAGCGACCAGTTCTTTACCGGTGCCGCTTTCGCCACGGATCAATACCGGGGATTCGGTCGGCGCCAGTTTGCTCAATAACTTGCGCAGCTCACGGATCGGCTTGCTGTCGCCGAGCAACTCGTGTTCAGGCTGGTCGACGTGAATCGTGCCTTGCCCGCGCAAACGCGCCATGCCGAATGCGCGGCCCAGGGTCACCTGTACACGTGAGACATCGAACGGCAAGGTATGAAAATCGAAAAACCATTCGCAGACGAAGTCACCGACGTTCTGTAATCGCAGGACTTCCTGATTCAACACCGCGATCCACTCGGTGCCACTGCGACTGATCAGTTCCTTGACCGCTTCGGGGCGTTCAAGGTGAAAAGGTTGCAGTCGCAGCAGCCCGACATCACATGTCCGATCGGCGGCATTTTCCAGGGTACAACTGTCAACATCCCAGCCCACCGCGCGCAATCCGGGTAACAGGCGATGGCAGTCGTCACAGGGGTCGACTACCAATAAACGTCGTAACGCTGGCGCTTCGATCATGACTGTTCCTTGGCGCCAAATTTAAGGAAATTATTGTAAAAACAGTCATTTGGCAGACCCGACTGTAACATTAGCAAGAAATTGACAGGGCCTTGTATCGATTGCTTATAGGTATACAAGCTAACGAGTTATAAGAAGCGAGTTTATTAGTTAGCTATCGACTTGCTATCTTTCAGCAAGCTTTCAAAAACGCTCGAAATGTCCGGCCTCAGCAACAAAGTTGAAATTTCTTTATGTCGTGTGTGACCTGCCACGGGGTTGCGTGCATCAGTACAAGTAACCAGCCGAACGGTAAGCCCAACCGACGGCACATCATTTGATTGGGCACGACAGAGAGAAGACCCCATGACCGCCCCGCTCCGTATCAACGAAGCTCTTTTGATTGCCAACCACGCGTTCAAACCCTTCCAGTGCGTGGCCTGGGCCCCACAAGACGGCAACGGCGAACTGAACCTGACCGTCATCGATCGCACCAACTCGCATATCGGCCGCCAGCAGATCCCAAGCAGCGCCTACTCCGACCCGGCGCAGCTGGAATTGCTGTTGCAACAGGCCCGTGCTGAATTGAGCAAAGAAGGTTACCTGCTGCAATCGTGGTCGATGCCGCATTGATCAGAGGGGCATGCGGGTGACATTCAGGTCATCCGCATTGTGTTTCGTTAGTTACAAACTGCTGTTTATCTCCAGTACTTTTGTACAACTTTCCTTCAAGCGTCAGGCGCCACTGCTTGGCAGGCTTTCATTTGGTTCAAAAAGACACTGTTATGGCACAGTGCGACCCTCCACCTGTTAGTTCTCTCAGTTGAACTTGCGTGTATTCAGGGATTGAATGTTCCGCTCATGCAGTTACCCGCCCGATTCGGGCCTGGTCAACTTGCAAGGAGAAGCATGCATGTCCTCCGAGAACGCCTTTGCGCGCCCGGCACTACTCAATACCTGCGGACAACTGGACAAACAATTTGCCAACACTGGCGTTGCTCAAGTCTATTTCGCCGGCAGTGTTTCCAGCATGACCCAGGGTGTTGCGCTGGACCGACAGGGACGCGTGTTGGTCGCCGCCAAGATCGGCACTGCCCAGGGCAGCCGTTTTGGTCTGGCGCGAATACTCGCTGACGGTTCGGCCGACCTCGCGTTTGGACAGCAAGGCAGTGTGATCGGTGAATTTGAACGCGGTTTTGAAGCCACGGGTGGCAAGGTCCAGGTGCTGCCCGACGGACGAATCCTGCTGGCCGGGCTGCATTATCAAAACACCCATCGCACCCTGCCCGCCCTTGCCCTGTTCAGCGCCGACGGAATTCCCGACCCGGGTTTTGGCGAAAATGGCTGCAAAGTAGTACGCCTGCCTGGAGACCTGTCCATCGGTTCCCGCGATACCTGGCTACCGCCCGGCGTGCCAGGCGCCGAAGCCTGCGACATCGCCGTGCAAGACGACGGGCACATTCTGCTGATCGCCAATCACCACTTCGAACTTGCCGACCATGCCGGCATGCTGATCCGCCTCATGCCGGACGGCGAGCTCGATACAAGCTTCAATGGCCGCGGCTTCGTGATGATCCGCCATCTGCTGCTCAACACCTGGCTCAGCAGCCTTGTATTGCAGGAGGATGGGCGGATCCTCGTCGCTGGCTCAATTGACTTCCCCCAAGAGGGGCTGGTCGCGCGCTATTTGCCTGACGGGCGCCTTGATGAACGTTTCGCGGTGGATGGTTTCCTCGCCTTCAAGGCCCACGGCCAAAGCGCGATGGTCAGCCAGGTCATCGAGTCGCAGGAGCATCTGCACTGCTTTGGCAGCAGTCGCGACCCGATCCGCTGCCTGACGCTGAGCCTGCACCGAAATGGTCGTCCGGAATTGCGCAACAACTCAGGCCTCCCGCATCTGCTGGAAATCGGTCCCAGCGGTTGCCAGTGGAGCGCAGCCCAATGCATGGCTGATGGCCGAATCATCGCGGTGGGTGCAACGATTGGCGGGATCGAGGCGGATTTCATCGTGGCGCGCTATCTGCTCGACGGACGACTCGACGCGCAGTTCGGCAACGGCGGCTGGCTACGCACGCGTCTGGGGCACAGCCTGGACACCGCCAATTCGCTCGCCGTGCAGGTAGACGGACGCATCCTGGTTGGCGGCTATTCACTAGACGGCAACTACCGCGCCATGGTCGCGCGCTATCTGAATCAATAACTCCCGCGGACTTGAACTTGCCAGACACTTGCGGCAACTTGCGCGCTTCTTAATACAAGGAGCAACCGATGTCCGGTTCACTGGCCCAGGCGTTCGCGCACAATTTCCTCGGGCATTCGCCCCGCTGGTACAAGGCGTGCATCGTCGGGTTCCTGATCCTCAATGCCGTGGTGCTGTTCACTGTCGGCCCGGTCGCCGCCGGCTGGCTGCTGGTGATCGAGTTCATTTTCACCCTGGCCATGGCCCTCAAGTGCTATCCGTTGATGCCCGGCGGGTTGTTGCTGATCGAAGCCCTGCTGCTGAAGATGACCACGCCGCAGGCCCTGTACGATGAGTTGGTGCACAACTTTCCGGTGATCCTGCTGCTGATGTTCATGGTCGCAGGCATCTACTTCATGAAAGACCTGCTGCTGTTTCTGTTCTCGCGCCTGCTGCTCGGCGTGCGCTCCAAGACGCTGCTGGCGCTGATGTTCTGTTTTCTCTCGGCGTTTCTGTCGGCGTTTCTTGATGCGCTGACCGTGACGGCGGTGATCATCAGCGCGGCGGTCGGTTTCTATTCGGTTTACCACCGCGTAGCCTCGGGCAACGATCCGCGCCAGGACAGCGAATTCAGCGACGACCGGCACCTGCCAGCCCTGCACCATGACGATCTCGAACAGTTTCGCGCATTCCTGCGCAGCCTGCTGATGCACGGCGCGGTGGGCACCGCACTCGGCGGGGTCTGTACGTTGGTGGGCGAGCCGCAGAATCTGCTGATCGGCCATGAGATGGGGTGGCACTTCGCAGAGTTCTTCCAGAAGGTCGCGCCGGTGTCGCTGCCGGTACTGGTGGCTGGCCTGCTGACCTGCATGCTGCTGGAAAAGTTGCGCTGGTTTGGCTACGGCACCCTGCTGCCGGACAACGTGCGTGCCGTGCTAGCCAATTACGCCGCCGAAGACAACGCCGAACGCACCCCGCGCCAGCGTGCCGCCCTGCTGGTGCAAGGCACTGCTGCGTTGATCCTGATAGGTTGCCTGGCGTTTCATGTCGCCGAGGTCGGCCTGATCGGTTTGATGGTAATCGTCTTGATCACCGCGTTCACTGGCATCACCGACGAGCATCGCCTGGGCAGCGCCTTCAAAGACGCCATGCCGTTCACTGCATTGCTGGTGGTGTTCTTTGCCGTGGTCGCGGTGATTCACGATCAACAACTGTTTGCCCCGTTGATCCAGTGGGTGCTGGCCCTGCCGGCGGAGCAACAACCGGGCATGCTGTTCATTGCCAACGGCTTGCTCTCGGCGATCAGCGACAACGTGTTCGTCGCCACCATCTACATCACCGAAGTGAAACAGGCGTTCCTGTCCGGGCACATGAGTCGCGAGCATTTCGAGACACTGGCGATCGCGATCAACACCGGCACCAACCTGCCGAGCGTGGCGACGCCGAATGGTCAGGCGGCGTTCCTGTTCCTGCTGACCTCGGCGATCGCGCCGCTGGTGCGCCTTTCGTACGGGCGGATGGTGTGGATGGCGTTGCCGTACACCGTGGTGATGGGGTTGCTGGGGTGGTATGCGGTGAGTTACTGGCTCTGACAACACGCGATTAAAACTGTGGGAGCGGGCTTGCTCGCGAAGACGGAGTATCAGGCACTTGATGTGTTGACTGACACACCGCATTCGCGAGCAAGCCCGCTCCCACAGTTTGTTTCCGGGTGAATCAGCGACCGAGGATGTACTTCTCGATCGCCTGCGCCACGCCATCGTCGGTGTTTGGCGCGGTCACTGCATCGGCCTGCCGTCGCACCGCTTCTTCCGCCTGCCCCATGGCGATCGAGAACCCGGCACGATGGAACATCGCCGGGTCATTACCGCCATCGCCAATCGCGGCGGTGTGCTCCAGCGGCACGTTCAGGTACTCCGCAATCGTCGACAGCGCGGTGCCCTTGTTTGCCTCCAGCGCCGTGACGTCCAGATACACCGGTTGCGAACGTGAAACCTGCGCCTGTCCCTCAACCTTGGTCAACAAGCGAGCTTCCAGTTCAATCAGCAGATCCGTGTTCTGACTGGTGGCGACGATCTTGTCGATCCTTTGCAAATATGGCTCGAAACTCTCCACCACCACCGGCGGATAGCCAAGACCGTGCTGTTCACGCGGCACCATTGGCCCGTTGGGGTCCTTGAGCAGCCAGTCACCGCCACTGAACACCCAGATTTCAACACCTGGCTGATCGATGAACGTCGCCAAAGCCGTCAGCGCCACCGTTACCGGCAGATAGTGCGCAGCCAGCAGCGTGCCGTCAGGCTTGACGATGGTGCCGCCGTTGAACGCCGCTGTCGGCACGTCGATACCCAAGGCTTCGATCTGCTGCAACATGGCTTTGGGCGGGCGCCCGGTGGCCAGGCTGAAGAACACGCCCGCCTCGCGCAACGAGCGAACCGCGTCGAGCGTGCGCTGGCTCAGGCTGTGATCGGGCTGCAACAGTGTGCCGTCCATGTCACTGAGCAGAAAACGGATGGAGTGTTGCGTTGCGTTACTCATCCCAGACCATGCCAGACGCGACCATCGCGAGTCAGCAGATCATTGGCGGCTTGTGGGCCATCTTCACCGGCAGCGTAGCTTTGCACGCTGGCGTCCTGCTGCCAGGCGTCGAGGAACGGTTGCACCGCACGCCAGCCGTTCTCGATGTTGTCGGCACGCTGGAACAGCGTCTGATCGCCGGTCAGGCAGTCATAGATCAGCGTTTCGTAACCGGTTGACGGCTGCATCTCGAAAAAGTCCTTGTACGCGAACCCCAGCTCGATGTTGGCCATGTTCAACGCCGGCCCCGGCCGTTTGGCCAGCAGGTCGAACCACATGCCCTCATTGGGCTGGATCTGGATACGCAGATAGGTTGGCTGCAGCTCGTCGACCTCGGTGTCACGGAACTGCGCGTACGGCGCCGGTTTGAAGCAGATGACGATCTCGGTGTCGCGTACGCTCATGCGCTTGCCGGTGCGCAAATAGAATGGCACACCGACCCAGCGCCAATTGTCGATCATGACTTTCAGCGCGACGTAGGTTTCGGTGCTGCTGTCGGGCGAAACGTTCGGCTCCTGACGGTAACCGTTCAACGCTTTGCCATCGACTTCACCGGCGCTGTATTGACCGCGTACCGAATTGGCTCGCGCCTCCTCGACCGTCCATGGGCGGATCGCGCCGACCACTTTGGCCTTCTCGCCACGCACGGCGTCAGCGCCGAACGCGGCCGGTGGTTCCATGGCGACCATCGCCAGCAACTGGAACAGGTGATTGGGCACCATATCCCGCAACGCGCCGGTGTGTTCGTAAAAACTGCCACGGGTTTCAACACCGACGGTTTCTGCGGCGGTGATCTGCACGTGGTCGATGTAATGGTTGTTCCAGAAGGCCTCGAACAGGCTGTTGGAGAACCGGCTGACCAGAATGTTCTGCACGGTTTCCTTGCCCAGGTAATGGTCGATCCGATAGATCTGTTTCTCGGACATGACCTTGAGCAGGCAGGCGTTCAAGGCTTCGGCGGTTTGCAGATCGGAGCCGAACGGCTTCTCGATTACCACCCTTCTGAACGCCTCGGGGGTTTCCTCAAGCAGTTTGGCCGCGCCGAGACGGCGCACCACTTCACTGAAGAAACGTGGCGCGGTGGCCAAGTAGAACACCGCATTGCCAGTGCCGCTGTCGGCTATTTTCGCCGCCAGCGCTGAATAGGTGCTGTCGTCCAGGAAGTCGCCCTGGACGTAGCTGATACCTTTGGCGAGCTTGGCCCACAAGGCCGGATCAAGCATCTGATCGCCCTTGCCGACCTTCGCCGCCACTTCGGTACGGATGAAGTCTTCAAGTTTTTGCGCGAAGGCTTCATCGCTAATGGCGTTGTGGTCAACGCCGACGATCCGCAGGCCATCATTCAGCAGGCCGTCGCGACTCAGGTTGTACAGCGCCGGCATCAGCAAGCGCTTGACCAGGTCACCGTGGGCACCGAACAGAAACAGCGTGGTCGGTGGAGCGGGTTCTGCCTTGGATTTCCTGCGGATCGTATGGGTCATTTTTTCGGTGTCTCCACATGGCCGCCGAAGCCGAAGCGTTGGGCCGAAAGGATCTTGTCGCCAAAGGTGCCCTGACCGCGGGAGCGGTAGCGCGAGAACAACGAGTTCGACAGCACCGGCACCGGCACTGCCTGTTCCATGGCCGCTTCGATGGTCCATTGACCTTCGCCGCTGTCAGCCACCGAACCGGAGAACCCATCGAGTTTCGGGTCGCTGGCCAGCGCGTCGGCGGTCAGGTCCAGCAGCCAGGACGAAACCACGCTGCCACGACGCCAGACTTCGGCGATGTCGGCAACATTCAGATCAAAGCGCTGGTCTTCCGGCAGACGCTCGCTGGATTTGGTCTTGAGGATGTCGAAGCCTTCGGCAAACGCGGCCATCATGCCGTACTCGATGCCGTTGTGGATCATCTTCACGAAGTGCCCGGCACCGGCAGGACCGGCGTGAATGTAGCCGTGCTCGGCACGGTGATCATCGGACTTGCGGTCCTTGGTGCGCGGAATGTCACCCATGCCCGGCGCCAGCGCAGCGAACAGCGGGTCAAGGCGCTGCACAGTCTCGGCATCGCCGCCGATCATCATGCAATAGCCGCGTTCCAGGCCCCAGACGCCGCCGGAGGTACCGACGTCGATGTAATGCAAGCCCTTCTCGGCCAGGGTTTTCGCCCGGCGAATGTCATCCTTATAGTTGGTGTTGCCGCCGTCGATGATGGTGTCACCGGCTTCCAGCAAGTCGCTCAGGGTGTTGATGGTGTCTTCGGTCGGCGCGCCGGCCGGCAGCATGACCCATACGGCACGTGGCTTGGCCAGGCCTGCCACCAGAGCGGGCAGGTCGGCAACGCCGGTGGAGCCCTCGGCGACCAGGTTATCGATGAAAGCGGTATTGCGGTCGTAAACAACGGTGGTGTGACCGTTGAGCATCAGACGTCGCGCAATATTGCCGCCCATGCGGCCCAGTCCAATAATCCCGAGTTGCATGTGCTGATGCTCCTTACTACAAATAAATGTGTGTCATTGGTTATAGCCCAACGCGACTGATGGAGGTTAGTCCAGAGCGTTGCGATGAAGTTTCCGGGCATTGTGCCCGATCCAGACTGATAACGCCCCGAATCCTGCCGAAGACACACCGACCATGAAAAATAAAAAAGTTCCATTCACGGGCAAAAGAAATCAAAATTGGCGCCGATAGCAGGTCAGTAGCCCCGACGCGGGGACGATTTGCAGTTGAGACACGCCATTTGCGAGGTGAGCAATGGGCACAGTACACACAGCAATGCCGCCACAAACCCTGTACGTCACGATCCGTCGCGATGAATTGCGCCAGTTGAAAGACGAGCGCGACCAGTTGAAGCAGGAGCTGGCGCAGCTGCGCTCGCTGACCCAGGGCGCTCAGCCCAAACCTCTGCCGGTTGTCCAGCGTAATCCGCACGCCTGACCTGTCTCGCCAGCTTCGGGAACGGCGCCTGTCGTTCCCGACATGATGCTCCCCCGCCCCTGATCAGCAACTAACGAAGTTTTCACATTGCCTTGGTGATACTCCGGCCCATTCTGGCCGTGCGTTTGCGCGCGGCTTCCGTTCGTCGGTTTTGATGTAGCGCTCCGACGGTGGTTAGTGACGATGAGCTGGAGTGCTGAATGGCATTGTTCAAACGCAGCAAAACGACTGCGACAGGTTTCGATTGGGCCGGGGTTCTCTGGCTGTTCGCGTTCTTCTGGTATTTCTCGGGAATCACCCAACTGCTGATCCAGCTGACCGGCACCTCCGGTTTCAGCGGTTTCCGTCAAGCCTTCGTGATGAGTGCGCTCTGGCTCGCCCCGATGCTGGCGTTCCCCAAGCGCACCAAACTGCTCGCCGCGTTGATCGGCGTGGTCCTGTGGGCCTGCTCCATGGCCAGCCTGGGTTACTTCTTCATCTATCAGCAGGAGTTTTCGCAAAGCGTCATCTTCATCATGTTCGAGTCGAACGTGTCTGAGGCGGGCGAGTACATGACCCAGTACTTCGCGTGGTGGATGATCCCGGCGTTCCTCGCCCATACCGCTTTCGCCTACTTCCTGTGGACCCGCCTGCGCCCGGTTTACATGCCCCGTGGCCGCGCGTTCGTGGCTGCGATCGCGATCGTCTTCGCCGTAGTCGGCTACCCGCTGATCAAACAAACCCAGCGCACCGGCAGTTTCGCCGGCGGTTTCGAGAAGTTCGAAGACCGCATCGAGCCAGCCGTGCCTTGGCAGATGGCGGTGGCTTACCACCGCTACCTCGATACGCTGGCCGGCATGGAAGAGATGCTGCACAGCACCAGCAAGGTCCCGCCGCTGCATAACCTCAAGGTTGCAGACGCCGATAAACCTTCGACCCTGGTGCTGGTGATCGGCGAATCGACCAACCGTCAGCGCATGAGCCTGTACGGCTATCCGCGCAAGACCACGCCGGAGCTGGACAAGCTCAAGGATCAGCTCGCGGTGTTCGACAACGTCATCACTCCGCGCCCTTACACCATTGAAGCATTGCAACAGGTCCTGACCTTCGCCGACGAAGAGAATCCTGATCTGTACCTGTCGACGCCTTCGCTGGTCAGCATGATGAAACAGGCCGGCTACAAGACGTTCTGGATCACCAACCAGCAGACCATGACCAAACGCAACACCATGCTCACGACCTTCTCCGAACAGGCCGACGAGCAGGTGTACCTGAACAACAACCGTAATCAGAACGCCGCGCAGTACGACGGTGACGTGATCGAGCCGTTCAACAAGGCGCTGACTGATCCGGCTCAACGCAAGCTGATCGTCGTGCATCTGCTCGGCACTCACATGAGCTACCAGTACCGCTATCCGCCGACCTTCGACAAGTTCCAGGATCGTACCGGCGTGCCGGCCGGCGTGCGTGATGACCAGGTGCCGACCTACAACAGCTATGACAACGCCGTGCTGTACAACGATTTCGTGGTGTCCAGCCTGATCAAGGACTACGCCAAGTCCGATCCGAACGGTTTCCTGCTGTACCTCTCCGACCACGGAGAAGACGTGTTCGACTCCGCCGGCCACAACACCCTGGGCCGTAACGAGAACAAACCGACGGCGCCGATGTACACCATTCCGTTCATGGCCTGGGCTTCGCCGAAATGGCGCGAGAACCATGACTGGAACTTCGCCGCAGACCTCGGCCGGCCGTACAGCAGCTCGCACCTGATCCACACTTGGGCGGACATGGCCGGCTTGAGTTTCGATGAACTGGACCGCAGCAAGAGCCTGGTCAGCGACAGCTTCAAGCCGCGTCCGCTGATGATCGGCAACCCGTACGAGCGTGAGCAGCGCGCGCTGATCGACTTCAGCCTGATGAAGCCGAAAAAGGTCGAGCCCGCCGCAGCGAATGTCGTGCAGCAGTAACGGCCTGGAAGGCGCCGGTTTCGAGAGATCGCAATCGGCGCAACGAATAAAGAAAAAGCTCCGTATCGCAAGATACGGAGCTTTTTTCGTTTCGGGCGGACAGGTTGCTCGCTTGTGCGGGGCTCTGCTGTGCCGTCTGAAGCGAATCGGCACAGCCAGCATGCTCGAACGTGCCCTCCCCTTGAAAAAGCAGCCAGCGCGCTCAGAGCGCACCAGTGAACCGCACTGCTGGACTCAAGGGGTTTTCCAGCACAAAAACAAACGCCCCGAACAAGCCGGGGCGTTTGTGGGTACATTCACTTGGGTGCATTTAACACCCGTCGCGATGCAGATCCGGCGCTATCAGTAAGCCTTGCCGGTCTTGTAGAAGTTCTCGAAGCAGAAGTTGGTGGCTTCGATGTAGCCTTCGGCGCCACCGCAGTCAAAACGCTTGCCCTTGAACTTGTAAGCCATTACGCAGCCATTCTGGGCCTGCTTCATCAGGGCGTCGGTGATCTGGATTTCGCCACCCTTGCCTGGCTCGGTCTGCTCGATCAGATCGAAGATGTCCGGGGTCAGGATGTAACGACCGATGATCGCCAGGTTCGACGGAGCGTCTTCCGGCTTTGGCTTCTCGACCATGCTGTGTACGCGGTAGATGTCGTCGCGGATCATCTCGCCGGCGATCACGCCGTATTTGCTGGTTTCCTGTGGATCGACTTCCTGAATGGCGATGATCGAGCAGCGGAACTGCTTGTACAGCTTGACCATCTGGGTCAGTACGCCGTCGCCTTCGAGGTTGACGCAAAGGTCGTCCGCCAGTACCACGGCGAACGGCTCGTCACCGATCAGTGGGCGACCGGTCAGAATCGCGTGGCCCAGGCCTTTCATTTCGGTCTGACGGGTGTAGGAGAACGAGCACTCGTCGAGCAGCTTGCGGATGCCGACCAGGTATTTTTCCTTGTCGGTGCCTTTGATCTGGTTTTCCAGCTCATAGCTGATGTCGAAGTGGTCTTCCAGAGCACGCTTGCCACGACCGGTCACGATCGAGATTTCAGTCAGGCCAGCATCCAGAGCTTCTTCAACGCCGTACTGGATCAGTGGCTTGTTTACCACCGGCAGCATTTCTTTGGGCATGGCTTTAGTCGCTGGCAGGAAGCGAGTACCGTAACCGGCTGCTGGGAACAAGCATTTCTTGATCATATAAGTCCTTGAAAGGGCTGTGTGTACGAGTTTCGGCGCAGTCTAATCAGGCGGCGCGCACCTTACAATGCCCCGCACTGGCTAACCGATGCCAACATAGAGAAATATTCTCTCCGATAGTTCCGTTGGCGTCTTCGACCCGCGAAAACAGAGTAGCTCAAACACGCAAATGCGCTGCATCACCATACGCTCATCGTCCCCCAATGTGAGGATTTGTCGGTATCATGGCGCCTTTGAACCAGCGAACGAGACAGATAGATGGCCGCGGTAAAAATCATCAACGGGTATGTGATCGACAAGAAAGACGGCAAGTGGACGCTGACCACTACCAATGGCGAACACATCGCCGGGCCTTTCGACAGCGAGCAGTTGGCGACTGATGTGGCGTCGGTGTTCACCGACACCCCGGCGTCGTCCAAACGCCGTGGCAAAGATCAGGACTGATCGATTGCGACACATCCCGAGCCCTGCCCTTGTGCAGGGCTTTTTGTGACTGCCGGGCACACCAGCGCAAACAAGTGGCCAATCGCTATAACCTTTTCACTCCGGCGCTGTCAGAGCGTTTAGCCCCTCCCTCGCTGAAGACGACACACTTATGAACATGAAAAGATTGCTGCCGCTGATTGCGGTATTGGCCCTGGGTGGCTGTGCCACCTCGCAAACCACATACCTGAACAACGGCGAACAGGGCCTGACCATCGATTGCTCGGGCGAGGCCAACTCCTGGGCCACCTGCTATGAGAAGGCCGATGCCTCCTGTGCCGGCACCGGTTATCGCATTGTCGGGACCGATGGCACGCCGGCCCCCAAAGAAAGCGACAAGACTTTGGGGGTCGATGTCGGCAACTACAAAAACCGTAGCGTGGTGGTGGTCTGCAAATAGACCCTACATGTGAATCTCGGCGAATTTGATCCCGAGCCCGCGCACGATCTCGATCAAGTCGTCGAGCCGGGCAAAGGATTCGACTTCGTCGTTATCGTCCACCAGGAAATAGCTGCGACCGGCACTCTTCTTGAAAAAAACGATCCACTCACCCGGGTTCGCCGGATTTTGAATGACATGCGTGGCAGAGATAAGGCCCTCTGCATGCCGTTCCCGTACTTGCTCTCGCTTCATGCGCGACTCCAGAAATGAAAATGCCGTCACAGCATGACTGTGACGGCATCGGTGCTGATGGCCGCTATTCTATCAGCCGGAAATACAGGCATTGGCGGCGTTTTGCACGTCACGAGGGCGAATCGGCACATTGGACATGCGCTCATGCAGCTTGATGCTGCTGCCGCCGGAGCGGTCTTCGATGTCAAACACCGCTGCCGCGCCGGTGGAAAATTTCCCGGGGACAATCACTCGCACGCCATCCTTGTGCGGCTGCATCTGCAGCGCGCCACGGCTGCTGGCCAGCTTGTCCGCAAGGCACTGAGCATACTCATGGGGTTTCTTGCCGGAAATCACGCTCATGGTCGGCAAGGTTTCATTGATCTCAGAAACACTCGCGCAACCACCCATGACCAACATCAACGGCAGACACACCACACCCCACTTCATACAAATACCTCCCATAAAGACCCTCGGACAGCAGTAATGCCATTTTTCTCCGAGGCTTACTCCATTAAACCCGCATCGAATCGCGAATAACTGTTTTTAATTGTCAAAGCAGCGCTCGACGGCGGGATAATAACCTGTTCGGGCTGATAAACTGCGCCAATCGCACATGCTATCGTTTTGATTTAGTAGAAAAAGCCCTTCTGGAGGCGCCCATGAAATTCATTCACCAGCGCGAGCACCTCAACGAAGACGACATTGTCGTCATCCAATGCTCGCAAACCTGCAACATCCGATTGATGAACGACGCCAACTTCCGCGCGTTCAAGAATGGCGGACGCCACACCTACCACGGCGGCGCTTTCGACAAGTTTCCAGCACGCATCACCGCGCCGAGCACCGGTTTCTGGAACATCACCATCGACACCGTCAGCCGTCGCGCCATCAGCGTCACGCGCAAACCGAACCTGACCCACTCGATCAAGATCATCCGCCGCTCCAGCACCAAACTCAGCTGAGTCGCCCTGACACAAGGTAAGTACGACCGTGGCCCAAACGACCAAATACGTCATCAAATACAAGCTCAACGGTGATCGCCGCTTCGAGTTCGCGCAACTGGAGCACGGCACCGTGGAAGAAGCCAAGGCTGCACTGGATGCCATTCACGGCCAGACCGATGACGTGATCAGCGATATCGCCGTCAGCAAAGCCCTGTAACGCAGTCCGTCGAATTCAACCGCAAGCGGCGGGGTGTTCTGCCGCAGGGACTTGCCCAGACTGACAGCCTAGACCAAGTGTTCAGGAGTCAGCATGTCAATGTCCCCGTCACGGCTGGATGCGCTCGATTGGCCCAGCCTGGAGCAGCAACTGGATCAATACGGCTACGCCATCATCCGTTCGCTGCTGTCGGCGCCAGCCTGTGAGCGCTTGAGCGCCCTGTATTCACAGACCGAACCGTTTCGCTCGCAGGTCATCATGGCCCGCCACGGTTTCGGTCGCGGGGAGTACAAATACTTTCGATATCCCCTTCCGACCACCCTCGAGCGTCTGCGCAACGCGCTATACCCGCGCCTGATGCCGTTGGCTAATCGCTGGTACGAACGCATGAATTTGCCCGTCCGATTTCCCGCAACCCTTGCCGAGTTTTTGCAGCAATGCCACGTCGCCGGCCAGTTGCGACCGACGCCACTGCTGTTGCAATACGGCCCGCAGGACTACAACTGCCTGCATCAGGATCTGTATGGAGAACTGGTTTTCCCTCTGCAGGTGGCGATTCTTCTGTCAGCGCCGGGGCAAGACTTTACCGGCGGCGAGTTCGTCCTGACCGAGCAGCGTCCACGCATGCAGTCGCGCCCGCACGTCGTGGATCTGCACAAGGGTGATGCAGTGCTTTTCGCAGTGAACCAGCGCCCGGTCAGAGGCACACGCGGCGACTACCGGGTGACCATGCGTCACGGCGTCAGTCGCCTGCACAGTGGAAATCGGCATACCCTAGGCATCATCTTCCACGATGCGTCCTGAGCAGCATGCAACCGACCACTTTCGACCTGTTCGCCGACCACGAACCCGAGCAGCAACCCCGTACCGAACAGATCGGCGAGCAATCGTGGGTGTTGCGCGGCTTCGCCCTGCCGGTGCTCGATCAACTGCTGCCGGCGCTGGATGCCGTTCTCGCCGCAGCGCCGTTGCGTCACATGATGACGCCGGGTGGTTTCAGCATGTCGGTGGGCACCAGCAGTTGCGGCGCACTGGGCTGGATCACCGACCGCAGCGGTTATCGCTATAGCGCACGGGATCCACTGACCGGCAACCCTTGGCCAGCAATGCCTGAGGTGCTGTCCGAGCTGGCGCAGACAGCGGCGCAACGCGCAGGATTTGCCGACTTCCACGCCGATTCCTGCCTGATCAACCAATATGTCCCCGGCGCGAAGATGTCTTTGCATCAGGACAAAGACGAAAATGCCTACGCCGCGCCGATCGTCTCACTGTCCCTGGGCTTGCCGGCCATGTTCCTGTTCGGTGGTTTTGCCCGCAGCGACAAGAGCCAGCGCATTCCTCTGCTGCACGGCGACATGGTGATCTGGGGCGGCGTTGATCGCCTGCGCTTTCACGGGGTGCTGCCGATCAAACCCGGCCGGCATCCGCGTCTGGGCGAACGGCGGATCAACCTGACTTTCCGTGTTGCCGGATGATCCTGAAAAGTTTGACCGCAAGGCCCGGAGTGTTACGAACATCGCCGCTGGTTAACCTGAATCAAACAGGTCAACGGACTACTCGCCATGAAAAAGCTGTCGCCAATCATCAACGTTGAAACCGATCCACGCTGGGCTGCCGTCGTTGCGCGGGATCCTCGGGCTGACGGGCAGTTTGTCTACGCGGTGAAGACCACCGGCATCTATTGCCGCCCGAGCAGCCTGTCGCGGTTGCCCAAGCCGCAGAATGTCGAATTCTTCGACAACGCCGAAGCCGCCGAGGCGGCGGGTTACCGCCCGAGCAAGCGCACCAGCAAGGATCAGACTGACGTCGCCAGCCAACACGCCGCGACTGTGGCGATGGCCTGCCGCCACATCGAGTCTTGCGAAACGGCGCCCGCGCTCAGCGAGCTCGCCGAAGCTGCCGGCCTCAGTCCTTTCCATTTTCACCGGATGTTCAAGGCCGCTACCGGCCTGACGCCCAAGGGTTACGCAGCGGCGCATCGCTCGCGCAGGGTGCGGGAACGGCTCGCGGGTGGCGGCTCGGTCACTGATGCGCTGTACGACGCTGGTTTCAACTCCAACAGTCGCTTTTACGAATCAGCCGACAAGGTCCTGGGCATGAAGCCCGGAGACTATCGCGCTGCCGGGCGCAACAACGACATTCATTTTGCCGTCGGCCAATGCTCGCTCGGGGCGATTCTGGTGGCGCAAAGCGAACGCGGCGTGTGCGCGATTCTCTTGGGCGATGATCCGCATCAACTGGTCTGCGACCTGCAGGATCAGTTTCGTCAGGCCAACCTGATTGGCGCCGATGCCGGATTCGAACAGTTGATCGCCAAAGTGGTGGGTTTCATCGAAGCCCCGGCACTGGGCCTCGACTTGCCACTGGACGTACGCGGTACGGCGTTTCAGGAACGGGTGTGGCAGGCACTTCGGGAAATCCCGGCGGGCCGCACCGCCAGTTACGCCGAGATCGCTCAACGCATTGGTGCGCCGACCTCCATGCGCGCCGTGGCGCAGGCGTGTGGCGCCAACCGTCTGGCCGTAGCGATCCCCTGCCACCGCGTGGTGCGCAGCGATGGCAATCTCTCGGGGTATCGCTGGGGCGTAGAGCGCAAGCGCCAACTGCTGGAGCGCGAAACGCAGCCTTAGCGCACGCCGATGCAGACCGACACGGACTCGGGGCCGGTATAGGCCTCGAAGTCGGTAGCGTAACGGCGCTGGATCTGCGGATTCTCCTCAAAGAACTTCCAGATCTTTCCCCAGGTCGAGATGACCGCGTCAGGCAACGGCCCCTGCGCTTCGAATACCAGATACTCGCCCGCTTCGATCAGGACCGACTCGAAGTCTTTGGTCGGGGCATTCACGGCGACACCGGCAGTGACATCGAACTCACCCGAGGCATCCGACTCGTAAGCCGAATACACGCCATAAATGGCTGAGTTTGCTGACTTGCCCGGGATGGTTTCGGCCAACTCCTCGCCGAAAAACCGCCCCCACATCGGGCCGATTTTCGCGGTTTCGGGTTGGTGCTCTGTGGCGTTGGTGGTACGCACGCGCAGGCCGGCAACGGTGAAGGCGTCGATTTGCTGTCGTTTCAAATCCATCGAAATTGCCGCTCCCTGAATAGAAATGCGGCCACACGGGCCGCAATGACGCCTACTTTGTCAGCGATTGACGTCGACCACAACCCTGCCGCGAAGCTGTCCGGCGAGCAACTTGGGCGCCGCGTCGATGGCCTCGCTCAGGGCGATTTCATGACTGATCAAGGGCAACAGGGCGAAGTCCAGATCCTTGGCCAGACGCGCCCAGGCCTCGATCCGCCGCGCTTTGGGCTGAGTTACGCTGTTGATCCCCGCCAGCGTCACGCCGCGCAAAATGAACGGCGCCACCGACGCCGGAAAATCCATGCCCTGAGCCAGACCGCAGGCAGCGACGGTGCCCTCGGCGCGGGTACTGGCGCAAGCGTTGGCCAAGGTGTGACTGCCGACCGAATCGATCACCCCGGCCCAACGTTCCTTGGCGAGCGGTCTGCCCGGCTCGGACAAGGTTGCGCGGTCGATGATCTCACTGGCGCCCAGTTGTTTCAGGTACTCATGCTCGGACACCCGGCCTGTGGACGCCACAACGCGATAACCGAGCTTGCTGAGCAAGGCGATGGCGAAACTGCCCACCCCGCCATTGGCGCCGGTCACCAGCACTTCGCCCTGATCCGGGGTCACGCCGTTACGCTCCAGCGCCAGAATGCACAGCATCGCCGTGTAGCCGGCGGTACCGATGGCCATGGCTTGCGCGGCGGTAAAGGCTTTGGGCAACGGAATCAGCCAGTCGCCATTGAGCCGCGCCTTCTGCGCCAGCCCGCCCCAGTGACTTTCGCCCACCCCCCAACCATTGAGCAGCACCTGATCACCGGCCTGGTAGTCGGGATGCGAACTGACTTCCACCGTGCCCGCCAGATCGATCCCCGGCACCATCGGAAACTTGCGCACCACCGGACTGCTGCCGGTAATCGCCAGACCGTCCTTGAAGTTCAGCGTGCTGTACGCAACCTTCACCGTCACGTTGCCTTCAGGCAACTGCGCTTCGCTGATCTGCTGCAGGCTGGCGTGGTAACTGCTGTCGTCTTTGTCGATCAAAATGCCGTTGAACATGGCTGCCTCTCAATCAATGAATTCAATTCCTCGTGCCCTGAAATAACACAAAGCAACACATTGCCCCACCCGACTTTGCGCCAATTCGCAAATCCGCCAAGTCATTGTGAAGCGGGCGGCTATGCTTTTTCGACGGTCGTGCTTTCGCTGTCATCCCTGCTGAAAGCGGCCCCTGTCGATGGAGCTGACAATGCCTTACCCGCGCTCATTGCTAGCGATGCTGATGCTGTGCCTGCTGATCATTGGCAATGTCTGGGCTGCCCCCGCTGCCGCGACCAAAGCCCCTGCTGCCGACTCCGCTGCGAGCGCGCCGACATGGCCGCAAGTGATTACCAGCGGCAAGGCCAGACTCACCGTGTATCAGCCGCAACTCGACAGTTGGGATGGCTACACCCTCAATGCCCGGGCCGCCGTCGAAGCCACCGGAGCCGATGGCAAACCCACTTTCGGCATTGTCCAGTTCAGCGCGCACACGCTGGTCGACAAGGCCACGCGCTGGGTCGCGCTGGATCAATACAAGATCATCAAGGCCGACTTCCCCGCCGATGCCAGTCAGGCCGACGTCTGGCTTGGAGCCCTGCAAAAAGATGCCGAAAGCCGCAGGAAAACCATATCCCTCGATCAACTCGAAGCCGCGGTCGGCGTGCTGTCGGCAGAGCAGAAAGCCGACAGCGCGCCACTGGAAAATACCCCGCCCGCGATCATCAGTTCCGACGTCCCTGCCCTGCTCGTCTACATCGATGGCGACGCCGTGTACCGGGAGGTCGATGGCACCGGGCTGCAACGGGTGATCAACACCCGTCCGCTATTGCTCAAGGACGCCGAGGGCAAACACTACCTGCACGTGTTCGACGGCTGGATGGTCGCTGACAGCCTCAGGGGCGAATACACCCGCCTGACCACACCACCGGCCGATCTGGAGAAGGCCAAACAGGCGGCGATCCAGAGTCGTCAGGTCGATTTGCTGACCGGCCAGAGCGATCCGAAAGACAAGGTTCCGAGTCTGGCCAAATCACCGCAACCGAAAATCTTCATCGCCACCACGCCCACTGAACTGATCGTCACCGACGGCGCGCCGCAGTGGCTGCCAATACAGGGCACCCGTCTGCTGTATGTGAGCAATACCACCGGGCATATCTTCAAGGAAATCGGCGACCAGAACAGTTACGTGCTGATCTCCGGCCGCTGGTTCCGCGCCGCTGACATGCAAGGCCCATGGACCTTCACCCCGGCTGACAAACTGCCGGCAGACTTCGCCAATATCCCGGATGACAGCCCGAAAGAGAACGTCAAGGCGTCGGTCGCCGGCACGCCACAGGCCAGGGAAGCCGCGATCGCTGCAACCATTCCGCAAACCTCGGCGATCAAGAAAAGCGCAGTGAAAATGACCGCGCCGCAGTTCGATGGCGAGCCGCAGCTGAAGGCGATCAACAGCACGCCGCTGCAATACGTGGTCAACAGCGCGACGCCGATCATTCGGGTCGACAACGACAGCTGGTATGCGGTGGAAAACGGTATCTGGTTCACCGCCACCTCGGTTAACGGGCCTTGGGCCGTGGCCAGCTCCGTACCGGCGGTGATCTATTCGATCCCGCCGAGTTCACCGATGCATTACCTCACCTACGTCAAAGTCTACGAATCCAGCGGCGACACCGTGGTGGTGGGCTACACCCCCGGCTATCAAGGATCGAATCTGGATCCGGCCACGGGTGTAGTGGTCTATGGCACCGGTTATCCCTACACACCGTGGGTCGGCAGCGTCTGGTACGGGCCGCCGGTGACCTACGGTTTCGGCGTCGCCATGCGCTACACGCCGTGGACTGGCTGGACCTTCGGTTTTGGCTTCGGCTGGAGCTGGGGCGGCAACACCGTGGCGATGGGTTGGGGCTGGGGTGCTTATCCATGGTGGGGCAATTACGGCTGGGGATACGACTGGGGACCGCGCCTGTACCCCGCGCCGCTGGCCTGGGGCGGCGCCGCTTACGGCTATCGCGGGGGCGCCGTGGCCTGGGGGCCCGGTGGCTGGGCCGGCACCACCGGCAATATCTATCGGCAATGGGGCGACCGCGCGACCGTAAGCCGTTATGGCGCCGGGTACAACGCCTGGACCGGCAATCGCTGGGCCGGACAGGTCGGCTCCTCCTACAACTCGCGCACCGGCATTGCGGCCGCAGGCCAGCGCGGTGCCGTACACAATGTCTACAACGGCAATTACGCGGCCGGGCGCAGTGGTGAGGTGGTCGGGCCGAACGGTGGTGCCATCGCCGGTGGAAAAGTGACCGCAGGCAACGCTCGCAATGGCACCCAGGTCACCGCCAATCGTGGCGCGGTGTACAACCCCAACACTGACAAGACCACACAATATGGCAGCGTGAAAGGACGTAACGGCGGCGCCGCGCGAGTGGGCGACAACGTCTATGCCGGGCACGACGGCAACGTCTACAAGAAAACCGACAACGGTTGGCAATCGATGGTCAAGGGCAGCCCGACTCGCACGGCACCGGTCAACAACAATGCCCAGTTGCAAAACCTCAATCGCGAGTCGGCCGCACGTAACTTCGGCAACCAGCGAACCAACAACTTTCACAATTCCTCGCAAGTCATGAACCGATCATTTGGAGGCGGCGGTGGCGGTGGTTTTCATCGACGCTGACGGCGCGCGACTGTCCGTGTGCGAAAAAATCGGACTGGCCCTGGGGCCGGTTTAGCTGTTAAAAAACCGGTTCTGCCGTCCCTGCCCCGCTTCATCGTTCGGAGAACCGCTTCCATGAGCCAATGGCCTGACACCCGCATCCTTGACCTGCTCGGTATCGAGCTGCCGATCATCCAGGCCCCGATGGCCGGTGCCACGAACTCGTCCATGGTGATCGCCGTGTGCAACGCGGGCGGCTTGGGTTCGATGCCGGCCGCGATGCTGAGCATCGAGCAGTTGCGCGAAGAACTGAAGACCATTCGCGAGCACACTCGCAAGCCGTTCAACGTCAATTTCTTCTGCCACCAGCCACCGGCCGCCGATGAACAGCGCGCGCAAGACTGGAAGAATCTGCTGGAGCCGTACTACCGCGAACTGGGTGTCGATTTCGACGCACCGACACCGGTTTCCAACCGGGCGCCATTCGATGCGGCAGCGTGCGAAGTGCTCGAAGAGTTTCGCCCGGAAGTGGTGAGTTTTCACTTTGGTCTGCCGGAGAAATCCTTGCTGGATCGGGTCAAGGCCACGGGTGCGAAAATTCTCTCGTCCGCCACCACTGTCGATGAAGCGGTGTGGCTTGAGCAAAACGGTTGCGACGCGATCATCGCCATGGGTTACGAGGCTGGCGGGCACCGCGGGATGTTTCTCAGCGATGACCTGAGCAGCCAGGTCGGCACCTTTGCTCTGGTTCCGCAGATCGTCGATGCTCTGAAGGTGCCGGTGATCGCTGCCGGGGCCATCGCCGATGCGCGCGGTGTGGCCGCGGCGTTGCTGCTCGGCGCGTCAGCGGTACAGGTCGGCACCGCGTATCTGTTCACTCCGGAAGCGAAAGTCAGCGCCTCGCATCACCAGGCGCTGCGTACCGCCAAGGAAAGTGAAACCGCGATGACCAACCTGTTCACCGGCCGTCCGGCTCGCGGCATTCTCAATCGGGTGATGCGCGAAATCGGGCCGATGTCGCCCATCGCCCCGGCGTTCCCGCTGGCTGGCGGGGCGCTGATGCCATTGCGCGCCAAAAGTGAAGCGCAATTCAGCAACCTCTGGGCCGGTCAGGCTTTCCCGCTGGGCAAGGAGCTGAGCAGCGCCGAACTGACCCAGAAGCTGGCGCAAGGCGCGCTGGAAAAATTGGTCCGTCGCTGATCCGATCCAGGGTGAGGCACGGTACAGCTTCATCCTGTATACAACAGCACTTCCTGTTTAGCGGCGTTTCGCTATATATTTCGCTATATAGCGTTTCACCCCCCTCGCATCGGTGCAGTCCACCCACAACAATAACTGCCCTCTGCACTCGCCCATAACGGAGCTGTTACATGACCATTCGTGCCTCACGTTTTGCCCCAACCTGCCTGGCTTCCCTGCTGGCGGTATTCGCTTTCGGCGCCGCTCAGGCTGATGAAGTGCAAGTGGCGGTTGCCGCCAACTTCACCGCACCGATCCAGGCAATTGCTGCCGATTTCGAAAAAGACACCGGGCACAAACTGGTCGCCGCCTACGGTGCCACCGGTCAGTTCTATACCCAGATCAAGAACGGCGCACCGTTCGAAGTGTTCCTCTCGGCTGACGACACCACTCCGGCAAAACTGGAAACCGAAGGCGACACCGTCAAAGGCTCGCGCTTCACCTACGCCATCGGCACCCTGGCACTGTGGTCGGCGAAAGAAGGTTACGTCGATTCGAAGGGTGAAGTCCTGAAGAAAAACGAGTACCAGCACCTCTCCATCGCCAATCCGAAAGCCGCGCCATATGGCCTGGCCGCCACTCAGGTGCTGGAAAAACTTCAGCTGACTGAAGCGACCAAAGCCAAGATCGTCGAAGGCCAGAACATCACTCAGGCCTATCAGTTCGTGTCCACCGGCAACGCTGAACTGGGCTTCGTGGCGCTGTCGCAGATCTACAAGGACGGCAAGGTCACCAGCGGTTCGGCGTGGATCGTTCCGGCCGACATGCACGACCCGATCAAACAGGACGCGGTGATTCTCAACAAAGGCAAGGACAGCGCCGCCGCCAAAGCGCTGGTTGAATACCTCAAGGGCCCGAAAGCCGCTGCGGTGATCAAGTCCTACGGTTACCAGCTCTAAATGTCGCTGACGAGTGCCGACTTCGCGGCGATCTGGCTGACCCTGAAACTGGCGTCCCTGACCACCGCTATCCTGCTGGTCGTCGGCACTCCGATTGCCCTGTGGTTGTCGCGCAGCCGTTCCTGGCTGCGCGGCCCCATCGGCGCAATCGTCGCCCTGCCCCTCGTACTGCCGCCGACCGTGATCGGCTTCTATCTGCTGCTGGCGATGGGTCCCAACGGCTTTCTCGGCCATTTCACTCAGTGGCTGGGCCTGGGCACCCTGACTTTCAGCTTCACCGGGCTGGTGATCGGTTCGGTGATCTATTCCATGCCGTTTGTGGTGCAACCGTTGCAAAACGCGTTCTCGGCGATCGGCACCCGCCCACTGGAAGTGGCCGCAACCTTGCGCGCCAATCCATGGGACACTTTTTTCAGCGTGATCCTGCCTCTGGCCCGCCCCGGTTTCGTGACCGCGGCGATCCTCGGCTTCGCGCACACCGTCGGTGAATTCGGCGTCGTACTGATGATCGGCGGCAACATTCCCGACAAGACCCGAGTGGTCTCGGTGCAAATCTACGACCATGTCGAGGCCATGGAATATGCCCAGGCCCATTGGCTGGCCGGGGCGATGCTGGTGTTTTCGTTTCTGGTGTTGCTGGCGCTCTACTCCAGCCGCAAGACCCGCGCGGGCTGGAGCTGATCAATGATTGATGCACGTCTGAAAATCGCTTATTCGGGTTTCAGCCTGGATGTCGATCTGCATTTGCCAGGGCGTGGCGTGACCGCGCTCTACGGTCATTCCGGCTCAGGCAAGACCACCTGCCTGCGTTGTATCGCCGGCCTTGAGCGGGCCGAACAAGGTTTTATCAAGGTCAACGACGAAGTCTGGCAGGACAGCGAGCGACGAATTTTTGTCCCGCCGCACAAACGTTCAATCGGTTATGTGTTCCAGGAAGCGAGTCTGTTTCCGCACCTGTCGGTACTGGCCAACCTGCAGTTCGGCCTCAAACGCATCGCCAAGGCCCAGCGTAGGGTCGACATGGCGCAGGCCACCGAACTGCTGGGCATCGGCCATTTGCTGGAGCGCCATCCGCAGCACCTGTCCGGCGGCGAACGCCAGCGTGTCGGCATCGCCCGCGCACTGTTGACCAGCCCGAAACTGTTGCTGATGGATGAGCCGCTGGCCGCCCTCGACAGCCAGCGCAAAAACGAAATCCTGCCGTACCTGCAACGTCTGCACGATGAGCTGGAGATTCCAGTGCTCTACGTCAGCCACGCGCAAGATGAAGTGGCTCGCCTGGCCGATCATCTGGTGTTGCTCAGCGACGGCAAGGCCCTGGCCAGCGGCCCGATTGGCGAAACCCTCGCCCGGCTGGATCTGCCAATGGCGATGGGCGATGACGCCGGGGTGATCATCGAAGGCCAGGTCAGCGCCTACGATGCCGAGTACCAGTTGCTCAGCCTGCAATTGCCGGCCACCGCCATGAACATCCGCGTGACTCACGCGCCAATGGCAGTCGGCCAAGCCCTGCGCTGCAAGGTGCATGCGCGGGACATCAGTCTGGCCCTGCACAACAGCGAGGCCAGCAGCATCCTCAATCGCTTGCCGGTTACCGTGGTCAGCGAGCTGGCGGCGGACAATGCCGCGCATGTGCTGATTCGTCTCGATGCCGGCGGCACACCGCTGCTGGCGCGGATCACGCGGTTTTCCCGGGATCAGCTCGGCATACACCCGGGCCAGCATTTGTGGGCGCAGATCAAGGCCGTCGCCGTACTGGCCTGAATTCGTTGGCACGACGGCCATGGCGCGCGGTCAATCGCTGTAACAGAGCGATTCGCCAAGGACACTGCCATGCCCGACACCGCGCCAGCCGACGTGCTCCCACCCGACCTGCATTACGTCGACGATACCCAACCCGGCCTGACCCGCAAAAAACTGCGCGGCAAGTTCGCCTATTTCGATCCGGCCGGGCAGCGCATCACCGACCCTGATGAGATCAAACGGATCAATTCGCTGGCAGTGCCGCCGGCCTACACCGACGTGTGGATCTGCGCCGATCCGCGTGGCCATTTGCAGGCCACTGGCCGCGATGCCCGGGGCCGCAAGCAGTATCGCTATCACCCACGCTGGCGCGAGGTGCGCGATGCAGACAAGTACTCGCGCTTGCGTGAATTCGGCCTGGCGCTGCCAAAACTGCGCAAACAGCTTGAAACGCTGCTGGATGCTCCCGGCTTCAGTCGCGACAAAGTGATGGCCACTGTCATCACGCTGCTCGACGCCACGCTGATCCGCGTCGGCAATACCCAGTACGCACGGGACAACCGTTCCTATGGCCTGACTACCCTGCGCAGCCGGCATGTCGAGGTCAACGGCAGCGCGATTCTATTCCAGTTTCGCGGTAAAAGCGGCATCGAACACCAGATCACCGTGAAAGACCGGCGCCTGGCGCGCATCATCAAGCGTTGCCTGGAAATCCCCGGACAGAATCTGTTCCAGTACCTGGACGAAAACGGTGAGCGACACTCCGTCAGCTCGCACGACGTCAACACCTATCTGAAAACCCTCACCGGCGCCGACTTCACTGCCAAGGATTACCGAACCTGGGCTGGCAGTGCGCTGGCCCTGGCGGTATTGCGCGAACTGCAATGGGAGTCGGAAACCGAGGCGAAACGGCATGTAGTGGAGATGGTCAAGAGCGTGTCCAAACAGTTAGGCAACACCCCGGCGGTGTGCCGCAAGTGCTACATCCATCCGGCTGTGGTCGAGCGTTTCCTGCTCGGTGCGCTGGCCGAATTACCACGCCCGAGAGTCCGCAAGGGCTTGCGCTCCGAGGAAGTGGCGCTGGCGATGTTTCTTGAGCAAATGATGGATGCGCCTTGATCTGCGCTGGATGGGTGGTCTAGGCTAGCCACCTTTCCCCCTTCAGGACGACCGCAGAAAGTGAACAATCAAGCCTTCTGAAAATGTAATCGCGATAAGCGCTGAATAGCGCCTGTCAGTGTTCACGACATTTTTCGGAGGTGCCGATGACTCACGTCTCGCGTACGCCTGCCCTCGTCTCCCTGAATCAAACGACTTTTCAGTTCGCTAATGGCGAGACGATTTTCAACGAGCTGAATCTGCAATTCGATCACACCTACACCGCAATCGTCGGGCGCAACGGCGTCGGTAAAAGCGTGCTGGCCAAGCTGATTGCCGGACACTTGCAACCGACTGCCGGCAGCGTGACTTGCTCGGTTCCCCTGGCCTATGTGGCGCAAACATTCATCGCCGACGCGGGACAGACCGTGGCCGACGCCACGGGCACCGCTGCCGCCCTTCGCGCATTGCAACGGCTGCAGTGCGGCGAGGCGTCGACGGAAGATTTCGACATCCTCGGCGAACGCTGGGATCTGCCCGAACGCCTGCGCCAATGGCTGGATGACGCCGGTCTGCCGGACGTCGCCCCCACGGATTTGACCCAACCGCTGAGCGGCGGCCAGCAAGCACGATTGGCGTTGATCGGGGCATTTCTGAATCCGCTGCGCCTGTTGGTGCTGGATGAGCCGACCAACCATCTCGACGGCCCCGGCCGCGACTGGCTGATGAACAGGCTGGAGCATTGGCGCGGCGGATTGATCGTCATCAGCCACGACCGCCAATTGCTTGAGCGCATGCGGCGTATCGTCGAGCTGACGCCGCGGGGTGCCACGGTGTACGGCGGCAATTTTTCCACTTACCAGCAGCAACGACAGATCCATCAGGCGGCGGCGCAAGCGACGCTGGATCAAAGCAGAACCGAGCGCCGGCGCGAGCAGCAGCGCTTGCAAAACGAACACGACACCATCCAGCGCCATGCTGCCCGCTCACTGCGCAACGCCAGAACCGCCAATGTCTCGGGTTTCGAGCGTGCAGGCCTCAAAGGTGCCGCGAGGCAGATCATGGGCCAGGTGCGACATGGTCATCAGCAGCGCAAATCGGAGCTCGACGCGCAGGTGCGTGATGCCTACGCCAACGTGCTCCCGGACGATGTGGTACTGATGAACCTGCCCGGCAGCGCAATACCGCCTGCGCGCCGGGTCTGTACGCTGGTGGACGTGCGTCTGCCATGGCTGCCGGCGCAGCTGTTCAACCTCGCGCTGAGCGGGCCTGTGCGCGTCGCCGTCAATGGTCCGAACGGCTGCGGCAAATCGACGTTGCTCAGGTTGCTCGCGGGCCAACTGCATCCCGCCAGCGGCGAATGCGTCACCCATGTTCCCGTGGCTTATCTGGACCAGCATCTGAAGTTGCTGGACGACGGTCTCAGCGTCATCGAGCAACTGATCGCGCTTCAGAGCCCGTTGAGTGAAAGCGCACTGCGCAGCCACTTGGCTCACCTGCAACTGGACGCGCAACGGGTGACCCGACCGAGCATTTCACTGAGCGGTGGCGAACGCCTGAAAGCCGCACTGGCGGTGGCATTGTGGGGCAAGACGCCCGCGCAACTGTTGTTGCTCGACGAGCCGAGCAATCATCTGGATCTGGCGTCGGTGCAAGCTTTCGAACAGGCATTGCAGACGTTTCCCGGTGCAATTGTCGCGGTTTCCCACGATCCTGACTTTCTGCAAGCCTTGAAACCGACGCATCGCCTGGATGGGTATCGCGAGGGATGGCGGCTGCAACCGACGAACTGACTGTCTATTTTTTGCACGATCGGCCACGGCTTCTATAGTTGATCTGACACCCATTTGCTGTGGTGACGCCATGGAAGACATATTTGTCGTGAAGCGCTGCAACAAGATCATCATTCACGGCCGGCGCGCCGGGGAAAGCCAGCATGAACCCGCCGAGGCCAGCAGCTGGTTTCGGATCAACGATACCCGCACCGGCGGCTTCATCGGTGATGGCTACGACCTTGAGGAAGAGGCCCGACACGAATGCCGACGGCTCAATGCGGCCAGCTCGCCAATGCTGGCGCGCCAAACAGCCGGCTGATGCAATTGACAGGCGGGGTCTATACTCAAGGCAGCTGACGGACCAGCGCCCCAACGGCAGACAGCTCGCAACCCGCGAGCTTTTTGCTGCCTCTCAACGGTTTGTCTGAACGGAGGTGTTCCATGTCCGAAAAAGAGTCCATCACCACCCTCCTCACCCTGCTCGACTCCCGTCAGGCGCGCCTTGCCGCGGCCTGCAAGGAAATCGCCGACTGGGTCGATCATCAAGGCGGGCACCCGACCGCCCTGCGCATCCGTGATCGCCTTAACGACATCGAAAAAGACACGCCGCTGATCCGCCGCACTCTGTCTTCGCTAGAACCCGTCGAACGGCCGTTGCCTCGCTTCAGATGATTGCACAGCGATAAACGACAGTCTCCTGGCCTACCGCTTGGCCGATACAGCGAACGCCTGCTGCCGTGAGGGGTCATAACCTGTACACGTCACCCAGGAGACTGTTCATGGTTATCCATTTCAAAACAGACGGACATCTGGCTTGTGGTCATAAGGGCAACAACCTAGCCTCGAGCCTGGAACTCAATCGCGTCAAATGCCGCAGCTGCCGCAACACCGATGCCTACAAGGAAGCGCGCAAAACCCAGCGCAATGCGGCACGGCGCGCGGCTCGCCACACCAAGGCTGACCACGGCGCGTCGAACTGGCGTACGGAGTGGATCGAACGACTGACCGCGCTGGCTGGGCCGCAGCGCCTGCCACGGGGCTTTTTCGGGCAAGCGTTTGTATAACCGCTTGATGTGGTGTCTTTAGTACATCACTCGATGTGAACTGCCCGAATTCAGCTCGAACCCATCAATGCCCTGGCCTTATCGTCAGGGCTTTTTGTTGAAGACACCGGATCGAGCAGCCCGTAATCCTGAATCAGGCTTGCAAATAGCCAACACGCCCGCATAACCAGAACCGTATCTACAGTCACCGAGAGGCAAAAAAGATCATGACCGGACAAACCGAAACCGCGATTCTCGCCGGCGGCTGCTTCTGGGGCATGCAGGACCTGCTGCGGCGTTATCCTGGCGTGCTGAAAACCCGCGTCGGTTACACCGGCGGCGAGGTGCCGAATGCCACCTACCGCAACCACGGCAACCACGCCGAGGCCATCGAAATCATCTTCGACCCTGCCCTGATCAGCTACCGGCAGATCCTCGAGTTCTTCTTCCAGATCCACGACCCCAGCACGCCCAACCGCCAAGGCAACGATCTCGGCCCTAGCTATCGTTCGGCGATTTATTACCTCAGCGACGAGCAACGCGACATCGCCGAGGACACCGCCGCCGACGTCGACGCTTCTGGTCTTTGGCCGGGCCGAGTGGTCACCGAAATCGAACCTGCCGGACCGTTCTGGGAAGCGGAACCGGAGCATCAGGACTACCTGGAGCGGATACCGAATGGCTACACCTGCCACTTCATCCGCCCGAACTGGAAACTGCCCAAGCGCGGCTGACAAGACACCTGCTTAATCATTCCACGCACGGCGTTGGCCTTAACCAAGGCCGGCGCCGAACGTCGCCGGTTTACCGCGTTACGAAACCTTACTGTATTGAAAAAAGATCGATGGTTGATTGCGCGACGACTGTTTGCGCACTTCCAGAATCGATCATTTTGGCGAGTCCGTCCTTAGCACAGTTCAAGCGCCCGAGGATGAACATACGTTCATCGCAAGCATGGCTCAATGCGTCTAGCCTGCGGGTTCCAACATAGTGCCTACAGGAGTACCCCACCATGTTCTCGCACGAAAGCCTCCCGCTGATCGCCATTTTCATCATCATGCTGCTGTGCGTGCTTGCAGCGTTTTTACACCCGGTTCACGCTTTCTTCAGCTGGGTTCGCCGGCGTAGGGAAAGAGCGTCTGCCCGGACTCGGGAAGAAGTAAATTCGCGCTGAGTGATTCCTCTGACAGGCCCGGATACGTCCGGGCTTTTTGTTTCCTGCCAATCAGCACAATATTTTTCAAGAGGGTGAAGCGGCCTTGCTCACGTAACCACCACGACCTGGTTAAGTACCCTCCCATCCACCTGCTGGAGAATCTCTTCAGCAGTCGAGTCCGCAACGGGCATGACCAATGCTGGTCTCGACATCGTCGAAATGTAACTCCAGCAGACGCATTGCAACATCCTGGACGCGAAGCATCGTGTCGCGCTCTATTGACACCCTGCCAATTGGTTGATGGCCAAACAGCGACCATAGCTGGCAACCTCTCATTTTTAATGATTGATCGAATAGGCTATGCCCACTGAAGCAATTACCGTCATGGCAATGGCACGCTCAAACTTCGGGTATCTCAGCGAAGCCCGAGATGAAATTCAGCTTCTTGCGCTGAAGAGCAGTTCGATCAGCTTTAACCAGGCACTACAAATATCCGGAATGATCACTCACGACGAATTGACATGTCTTACAGAAGAACTGGAGACCGTCTGCCTGGCTTGGTACAGCCTGCGCATTTAGTCCCCGGCGCAGTCCGAATCTTCCACCTGCCCCTGTCAGATGAATGAAAACCCCGCTCAGTAGCAGGCATACCGCACTTCACTTAAGGATGAGCATCATGAACGATGATTTGAAGCAGTCAGGCTCGACTACTACCACACAGACCACCACCTCGCTGGAGCAGGTGAAAACCGGAAGAGCCTTGGATTTCACCTGGGCGCCTAACACCAACACGACGACCACCACTGTATCGGCAGACTTTGTCGACTATCGAGTCGATACCACCCAAGGCAGCCCGACTGGAGACAGCCACTCCATTGCACGATTTACCTATGTTCAGGGCAACGGTGGCGGTCAGATCAGCCAACTTTTTCTCGAAGAAATGCGCGCAGGAGTACGCGCCAACACCCAGATCGGGCTGATGGTAGGACGAAAGTGGGTTCTGGACCCCAATGGCGAAGTCTCGGGCAGCATCGGCACCTATGTGGTCGAGCAATTCGATGACATGCGCGCCAGTGTGAATTATGTCGGCTCCTTCGCACGCGTCTTCGCCGACCCGAGGATGGTCAGCTACCACGCCGGCGGCCACGTTCACACCAATGTCTCGATCACCGGCAGCAGGCCCCTGACCATGGCGGATTCAGGTAAGTCGATCCTGGTCATTAGCGACACAGACGTCACGCTGACGATTGGTGACGATGTGATTGAGGGGTTCAAGGCGACACTAATCCAGGCTGCCGCCGGAAAGATCAACATTGCAGTGTCGAACAATCACATGATCTACAGCAACGCCGGAACCCGCACCCGTACGCTCGCCCCTCTAGACGAGTTGGAAGTCAGTACCTTCCCATTCGGGCCGGTGTACTTGGCCTTCCGTGTCAAACCCACAGCCTGAAGAACGTCGTGCGCTGGCCGAACCCGCTCTAAATGCCATCTTGATCAAATCATGGCGCGGAAGTCTGCGCAGGAGATTCGACATGGCCTGAGGGCAAATGAGTTGAAGCAGCTGAATCACAAGGGCAAAAAGGTCATGCCCGCAAGGTAAATGGCTGATCAAGTCCAAAATGGCGGACCGGAAACAAACAAGGGTTTGCCTCAGCTTTCGCCCGCAAACCCTTGATTTTAGATGGTGCCCGAAGCCGGAATCGAACCGGCACGCCCTTACGAGCGGGGGATTTTAAGTCCCATGCGTCTACCAGTTTCGCCATTCGGGCGGTAGCGCGGTGTAGTGCTCATGTCAGTCGATCAGCACACCTGACAATGTTGAGCCTTGTGAAGCAGAGCGGGAAATATATACATCACGTCCCGGTGAAGCAAGTTCACAGTAGCTGATTTCAAGACTAAATCTTGCAGCGCACTGGAAATAAAAAAGCTCCGTAAATCATGGATCTACGGAGCTTGTTTATAGTGGAGGCCGAGGTCGGAATCGAACCGGCGTAGGCGGATTTGCAATCCGCTGCATAACCATTTTGCTACTCGGCCTCAAACGGTCGCTGTTTAGTAGCACAACAACAACCGCGTACAAACTTGGAGCGGGAAACGAGACTCGAACTCGCGACCCCGACCTTGGCAAGGTCGTGCTCTACCAACTGAGCTATTCCCGCTTGGTGTGGCGCATTCTATAGATTTCAGAAGCCCCGTCAACCCTTTGATTCAAAAAAGTTTTATTTCTTTTCAACGTCGGTTTTCAGATGCGGCCAAGCGGCCCGCAGGTATTGAACCATCGACCACAATGTCAGGCCCGCCGAGATCATCAGCAAGGCATAACCCAACAAGACCCAGAAGCTGAAGTCACGCGGATTGGCCAGCAGGATCACCAGCGCCAGCATTTGCGCCGCGGTTTTCCACTTGCCGAGATTGGACACCGCTACATGCGCGCGAGCGCCGAGTTCGGCCATCCATTCGCGCAAGGCCGATACGACGATCTCACGGCCAATGATCACGGCAGCGGGAAGTGTCAGCCACAAGTTGCCGTGTTCCTGCACCAGAAGTACCAGCGCGACCGCCACCATCAACTTGTCGGCAACCGGATCGAGAAACGCACCGAACGGCGTGCTTTGTTCCAGGCGGCGGGCCAGGTAGCCATCCAGCCAGTCAGTTGCTGCGGCAAAAGCGAATACCGAGGCGGAAGCCATATAGCTCCACTGGTAAGGCAAGTAAAACAACAAAATGAAGATCGGTATGAGCAGGACGCGGAGAACGGTAATCAGATTAGGGATATTCATCGGCACAACTGGCTACGAGGTGAGTTGGCATTCTACTCGCTATGCAGGTTTGCATAAATCGACTCTGCGAGCTTTTTACTGATCCCCGGTGCTTTGGCGATCTCTTCGATGCTTGCACGAGACAGCTCCTGCAATCCACCAAAATGTTTCAACAAGTCCCGACGGCGAGTTGGCCCGACGCCCGCAACGCCTTCCAGCGTTGACGTGCGGCGGGTCTTGCCCCGCCGCGCACGGTGGCCGGTAATCGCGAAGCGGTGAGCTTCGTCGCGAATCTGCTGTATCAGGTGCAGTGCCGGCGAATCTCCGCGCAAGGTGAACTCATGCGCAGCATCATTAAGATACAAAGTTTCGAAACCCGCCTTGCGTGTTGCGCCCTTGGCCACACCCAGCAGGATCAGATCCGGCACCGCCAATTCGTTGAGCACATCACGGGCCATCGACAACTGACCTTTGCCACCGTCCACCAGCAGAATGTCCGGCAGCTTGCCCTCCCCGTCCTTCAATTTGCTGAAGCGGCGAGTCAAGGCCTGATGCATGGCCGCATAGTCATCGCCCGCCGTGACGCCCTCAATGTTGTAACGACGATAGTCGGATTTGATCGCGCCTTCCGGGCCGAACACGACACAGGAAGCGACAGTAGCCTCACCACTGGAGTGACTGATGTCATAGCACTCAAGTCGCTGCGGTGGCTCATCCAGATTCAGCACTTCAGCCAGCGCATCGAAGCGTGCTGCCGTGTGTTGACGATTGGCCAGACGCGCACCCAGCGCCTGCTCGGCATTGGTGACTGCCAACTGCTGCCAGCGAGCCCGGGTGCCACGCACCCGGTGACTGATGCTCAGTTCACGACCACGTAGCTCATGGATCGCTTCGATCAGGGCGGTGGCGTCTTCAGGAACCACGTTGACGATCAACTCGCTCGGCAGGTCGCGTTCCGGACTGCTGATGAAATATTGACCGAGGAACGCCGCCATGACTTCGGCAACCTCCTCCTCGATACCGACCTGAGGAAAGAAGTTCTTGCTGCCCAGCACTCGTCCGCCGCGCACGCTGATCAGATGAACACAGGCGCCACCTGGATTGACGAAGGCTGCAATGACATCGATGTCGCCCGTGCCGCCTTCCATGCTTTGCTGATCCTGGACCCGGCGCAGCAAGGCAATCTGGTCACGCAACTCGGCGGCACGCTCGAATTCAAGATTGATCGCCGCCTCTTCCATTGCCGTGGACAGTTCATTGGTCAGCGCATGACTGCGCCCCTCGAGAAACATCACCGAGTGGCGCACATCTTCGGCGTAGACCTCTGGTTCGACAAGGCCGACACAAGGCGCCTTGCAGCGCTTGATCTGATATTGAAGGCACGGGCGAGTGCGATTCTTGTAGTAACTGTCTTCGCACTGGCGGACGAAAAAGGTCTTTTGCAGCAGGCTGAGGCTTTCGCGAATGGCCCCGGCGCTCGGATACGGGCCGAAATACTTGCCCTTGGCCTTCTTCGCACCACGGTGGATGCTCAGGCGTGGGAACTGGCCGTCAGACAGAAACACATAAGGGTAGGACTTATCATCGCGCAACAGAATGTTATACGGCGGCCGCCACTCCTTGATCAGGGTCTGCTCAAGCAGCAACGCCTCGGTTTCGTTGGCGGTGATGGTGGTTTCGACCTGCGCGATACGCCCGACCAGCGCAGCGGTTTTCGGCGCCAGCCCGGTCTTGCGAAAATAGCTGGCAAGGCGCTTCTTCAGGTTCTTGGCCTTGCCTACGTACAGCAGGCGCGCCTCGCTGTCGAACATGCGATAGACGCCGGGACGCCCACTGACAGTCGCCAGAAAGGCGCCGGGATCAAATGCTTCAGTCATGATCAGGCGCTGGCATCAACCATGCCGTGGCGTACTGCCAACAGCGTCAGCTCAACGTCGCTGCTGATCGACAGCTTTTCGAAGATCCGGTAGCGATAGGTGTTCACCGTTTTCGGCGACAGGCAGAGTTTGTCGGAGATGATCTGCACCTTCTGGCAGCCGACAATCATCAACGCGATCTGGATTTCCCGTTCGGACAAGGCATCAAAAGGTGAATCGTTGGTTGGCTGGAACGACTTGATCGCCAGTTGATGGGCAATCTGCGGACTGATGTAACGCTGCCCGGCGAACACCAGCCGGATGGCCTGGACCATCTCCGGCAATCCAGCGCCCTTGGTCAGGTAGCCGGCGGCGCCCGCCTGCAGCAGACGCGTAGGAAATGGATCTTCCTCGCACACAGTGACAGCGACGACCTTGATGTCCGGATGACTGCGCAGCAGCTTGCGCGTGGCCTCAAGACCACCGATACCGGGCATCTTGACGTCCATCAGGACTACATCGGGTTTCAACTCACGGGCCTTGATCAGGGATTCTTCCCCGGACTCGGCCTGTCCAACCACCTGCAAGCCATCGATATCGGCCAGCATACGTGTAATGCCTGTACGAACGAGATCATGGTCATCGACCACTAGCCCCCTAATCAAGCAGACACCTCGCGATATGGTCTTATTGGGATGCCGGACACCTTAGCAAAAAGTGCCAGACAGACCTAGCGGCAAGCATCATTTAAAAAGTTTCAATTCATCATCGAGGGCTTGCCGGCCGTGGGTTTCAGAGCACAGGTGTACCGAAATCGAGCTGCATCCTCAGGAAACACTCGTCCTCGCCACACCTGATCAAGCCCTTTCTCTTATACAGGCTTTGTGCCGGATTATTTTTGAATACTGTCAGACGCAGCGCCGGAAGTCCTTCGGTGCGGGCCATGGCGATAACCTGATCAATCGCCCAGGATCCTGCGCCCTGCCTGCGAAAGGCCTCGGTTATTTGCAGCTCGCGGATGTACAGCGCCCGACGATCCCGACTGAGGCTGAAAAAACCCAAGAGAACTTCATCAAGAATGATCAGCCAGTTGTCCCGCCCATCCCAGGCAACATCGAACGCTTCGTCCTGCCACAGCAAATCGTGCTCAATGTAATAGCGCAGCATGTTCCGGCACGTCAGTTCGCGGGCAAATTCCCGATCATCCGGCTCAGCGCGACGCAAATGGTAGGTCATTGCCCCACCGTCACAGGGACTGTCCGCCCGAGCCATTCGCCAGCATCACGTCGAGCGATCACCAGGAGTTGACCTGGGCCTGGCGCGGCGATGACCAGCGCCCCGTTTTCAGACCAGACCGCGCTGCGCCCCGCCGACTGCCATCCACCTGTTAGCCCGGCGTGATTGGCCATCAGCACCGCCATTGAGTGGCTTTGGGCATAGCCCTGCAGTATTGCGCTATCCACGCCATAGCCTTTTTCGCCAATCAGCACGCCTGCTGCGTACAGGTCGGCGCCAGCACCGGCGGCCGCTGCCGCGTGGCTGGAGTGGGAAAAATCAGCGCAGACCGCGAGCGCGACGGTGTCGCGACCTATGCGCAAGGTCGAACCACCAGTCCCTGGGGCATAGAAAAGCTCTTCGCCGCTGTGCAAATGTTGTTTGCTGTAAACCTCTAGAGAGCCGTCTTTGCCTAACGTCAGAGCGCCGATCAATACCTGCTTACTGCCCTGCTGGCGAATCGGCATGCCGACGACGGCGCTCAGCCCAAGCTCGCGAGCGCAATCGCGCAAGGGTTGCAGCACCGGATCCAGCGGATCGATTGCCAGGTCTGCGGCCATCTGGCCTTCGTAGCCTGTCAACGACAACTCCGGGAACACCAGCAGCTCGACGCTCTGCTCCGCCGCCGTGGCCATGAAACGCAAATGACGGGTGATGTTTGCCGCCAGATCACCAGCAACGGAAAACGATTGGGCGGCAGCGATGGTGAACGTCGACATTATTCATCCCTAGAGTGATGCAAAACACGCAGTGTGTCACAACGTCCGTGGCACTCAAGCGATAGGTAACGCCTTGAATGAGCAATAGCAATTTCTGATTGCTCAGGCATATGGGCCTCTAGTAAGCTCGGCGCATTCATCGGAGACAGACCATGTTCAACGCCCTCTCACAGCTTCGTTCCGCTAGCGCCCTGCGCTCGGTTGCGGCTGCACGGGCGAATGACGTTTGCGCTCCAGCGAGCTTTTATTTTGGGTATTGGTTTAGCCACTGGCGCGCCTGATACCCACACGGCGCCCATAAAAACGGGTCGCCTACCAGAGAATTCTCAACCCCCGGTCGGCCTCCCGACCGGGGGTTTTGTTTTTTCAGGCCCATAACTTTTTCAGCAACACACCAGACACTTTGAGGAATCACGACATGAACTACGCCACTTATTACCGTTACGACACTTTTACCGCCTGGCGATTTAGCAGCCTCCGCTCGGGACAGCCTGCCGCCTCCGATCGGTCACCCACAGGTGGCAAGCACACACACGCAGCCAATCCGGCCAATTGTCGAACACCCCAGTAGGGCCGAGTGAGCGGGAAGCACCCGCCGCCAGCCCAGGAATTCCGAATATGAACTCGTCTGTTTCTGCTCTGCCACTGACCACCCTGAACTCTGCCAACGAAGCACTGACCCTGCGTCTGCCCAGCTCGTTGCAGCTCAAACAGCAATTGCCCCTGAGCAATGCCCTCGCCCAGCAAGTCGCAGCCCACCGCCAGGCGGTCCGTGCGATTCTCAATGGCGAAGACCATCGCTTGCTGGTCGTTGTCGGCCCTTGCTCCATTCACGATCCACGCTCCGCACTCGAATACGCGGAAAAGCTTTCCCGCCTGGCCCATGAAGTCAGCAACGAAATGCTGCTGGTGATGCGCGCCTACGTCGAAAAACCACGCACCACCGTTGGCTGGAAAGGTCTTGCCTACGACCCACACCTGGACGGCAGCGATGACATGGCCGCCGGCCTGACCCTGTCGCGTGAATTGATGCTTGAAATGATCCGTCTGGGACTGCCTATCGCTACCGAGTTGCTGCAGCCAATGGCTGCCGGCTACTTCGACGACCTGCTTAGTTGGGTTGCCATCGGCGCACGCACCACCGAGTCGCAGATTCACCGGGAAATGGCCAGCGGCCTGAGCATGCCCGTCGGTTTCAAGAACGGTACCGACGGTGGCGTAACCGTAGCCGTCGATGCCATGCGTTCGGCAGCCCATCCACATCGACACTTCGGCGTCGACAGCCAAGGGCACCCGGCGATCATTCAGACACCGGGCAACCCCGACACTCATCTGGTACTGCGCGGTGGTCATCAAGGCCCGAACTACGATCGCGAAAGCGTCGCCCGGGTACATGCCGACCTGAATCGCTTGAAGATTCCGAGCCGAATCATGGTCGATTGCAGCCACGCCAACAGCGGCAAGGATCCACTGCGCCAGCCCGACGTGTTCAACGAGGTACTCGAGCAACGGCTGCAAGGTGATCGCTCCTTGATCGGCATGATGATCGAGTCCCATCTGTTCGAGGGCTGCCAGCCTTTGAGCCCCGCCCTGCGTTATGGCGTATCCGTCACCGATGGTTGCCTGGGGTTCGGCGCGACGGAGCAGTTGCTCTCGAACGCAGCCAAACGACTGAAAGCCTGACGCTCAGAACAGCCTTTGCGGGTTGAATCAGTAACCCGCAAAGGTCGGACCATCGCTCAATCCAGAGTTACGCCCGTACTCGGACCCGGGCAACGCCGGAAGCCTGACTGGCATCATCCAGTCGCTCCACCGAATACGACACCTGCACCACGGTTTCCCGATGCTCGCGCCAGAAGCGGTACGGCACGATGAACACCAAAGGTTGCCCAGCGTTCTCCCGAGTGATGTCCCGGTCATCGCGATGACTGAAATACTCGCCATCGCATTTCAGGTACACCAGCTCTCCCTCCTCGGCCTGAGCATCGCCGATCACCACGGTAACCCCGTCTACCGCATCTGCCGCTTCCAGCTCACCGTCTTGCGCTTCCAGCACCTGCGGCGCCGCGAGATCCCCCCGAATCAACGGTGCGATCAGAATTCGCGAGTTCGCAGACTTCCTTACCTGCGCCGCTGCTGATTCGACCCGGTAACTGACGTTCACCTCTTGTGTGGAATGGGCAGCGATGCAATCGGCGTTTATCCAGAAAGACAACGCTTCACCAACGGCAAACGGCTCCACGGTCAACACATCATTGAATGCCGGCGCTCCCTCCGCGCCTTGCCAGGACAGGCTGATCCGGTCACCGGCCGCCATCCGGGCATAGGGGCGCACAGTGACACTTGTACCCTGTGGAACACGGGACGGATCGAGCGTCCCGCCCACTGTTTCTTCAATGATCGGTGCAAGCAGCTCAGGCTCTGGATCGCCCACATCCAGTTGCAGGCGACGGGATGACACCGGCTGAGGCAGTGCAACGCTATGCAGCGTCCAGTAAAGCTCCAGCGAACCGCGCTCCAGCGGCGCAATGTGCAGACCTTTTATGACAAAGACGATTTCCTCGCCCACCTGGCCTTCACTTACCGAGCGGGTGGCCTCATGGCTATAAGCCAACCCTTCGTCATCGAGTCCTCGCCAGCTCAGCACCAGTTTGTCGCCGCACATCATGTCCGGGTAAGGCGCAATCCTGACGAATGCATGGCTCAGAGAAGGATCAAGCATCCCGCCCTCCAACACCTCGACCGTCGGGGCGGACAGGTCCAAGGCCGGCGATGAAGCGGGTGCAGACGCCGGTCGATAGCTGAATTCGAAATTTTCACCGTCCACCTTCAAGCTCAGATGGCCGCCTCCTTCGGTGGCAACCGACAAGGGGACAATGTTTGCCGGCGGCATTGCACAAGACTCGCTAGTGACTTCGTAAATAGACATTCGCAGCTCCATTCCTTGGATAGAACGCTGCCATCAAGGCAGCGTCGAACGAAATCCATTGAACATCATCCAGCGAATCGGCGAAGTCAGCCCAAAGCCCCGCACCCCCGAGGCAAACACACCGTCTGACGTAGGCAGACAGCGACGAATCTGTCGATACGCGGCAAAAGATTGCCAAATGTTCCGACTAGCCCCTCAAGCAGAAACGAAAATTCGCACCATTTTTAGTCCAGATTCCCTTTCACTCCGAGGATTTTTCAGACATCGCCAACCCGTAGGCCTGTTTTACAGTGGCACGCACCAACCACTGACAAGCATCTGCAAAAGAGGCAGGAACATGCAACGGAATGCGACAACCCGCTACCCCATCCTTTTGGTCCATGGCCTGTTCGGGTTTGACCGTATCGGCCGTTTCGAGCTTTTTCATGATGTCAAGCAAGCACTGAGGGCGGCAGGTGGACAAGTGTTTGTGCCGCAACTCTCCGCAGCCCATGACAACGAAGTTCGTGGCCAGCAACTGCTGCTGCAGATTGAACGGGTCCTGCAGGGCACCGGGGCCGCCAGGGTCAACCTGATCGGACATAGCCAAGGTGCGCTGGCCAGCCGTTTCGCCGCAGCAGTGGCACCGCACAAGGTCGCCTCGGTCACGTCGGTCAGTGGGCCCAACCACGGTTCGGAACTGGCGGACACGTTGCGCCAGGCACTGATTCCGGGGAGCCTGCCGGAGCAGGTGGCAGAGCAAGTGGCGACCCGGTTCGCTGATTTCCTCTCGCTACTCAGTGGTCAACCGACCCTGCCGCAGAATGCCGTGGCAGCGCTGAACGCCCTGACCACCCTGGCGGTCAGCCAATTCAACAAGAAGTATCCTCAAGGCCTGCCTTCTACCTGGGGCGGCCAAGGCGCGGAACGGGTCAATGACGTTCACTACTATTCCTGGAGCGGCACGCTGCAGGAAGGATGGCTTGCGCCGCTTGATCCGGTACATGCCGTCTGCCGGGCATTGTCCGGCCATTTCGTCGCGGAAGCGGGACAGAACGATGGTTTCGTGGGCCGCTACAGCTCGCATTTGGGCTCGGTCATCCGCTCCGACTACCCCTTCAACCACCTCGCCACCCTGCGGCGACCAGACGGTTTACTAAACCCCGCCCCTGATCCCGTCGAACTCTACGTCGAGCACGCTCTGCGCCTGAAAGCCGCACAACTGTAGACATACGCCAATAAGCCGAGTGGAACTTTGCCGAGAAATCGCTTACTGAATCCGGTAGGCTCCACACTTTACTGAAATAGATTGGAGAGTTTCCCCATGGCTAAAGCCACTGCCCGCCACATCCTGGTTTCCAGCGAAGACAAGTGCAACGAACTCAAGGCCCAGATCGAAGGCGGTGCTGATTTCGCCGAAGTCGCCAAGGCCAACTCTACCTGCCCGTCCAGCCGTCAGGGCGGCGACCTGGGCTCGTTCGGTCCTGGCCAGATGGTCAAGGAATTCGACACCGTGGTCTTCAGCGCGCCGATCAACGTCGTGCAAGGCCCGGTGAAGACCCAGTTCGGTTATCACCTGCTCGAAGTCACCAGCCGCCAGGACTGATCTCGCGTCCGGTTTGCTGTGCCACGGCCCGCCTTTTGGTGGGCCGTTGTGTTTTGGTTACAGGATACGGCTGGCGACTGACGCGCCGCTCGCGTACAAATTGCGCTTATCGATCACCCGGCTTTAAGGCTGACAATGCGACTGGCTTTCCCGACTTTGCTGTTCACTGCCGTGGCCCTGTTGTTGGGCGCCGCTGGTGTGGACGCCACCCCGCAACACGCTTTGACCGTCTATGGCGAACCCGCCAAATACCCGGCCGGTTTCAGCCATTTCGACTACACCAACCCGCAGGCCCCCAAGGGCGGCACCATGCGCCGCTCGGCGATAGAGATCGGGCATTTCGATCACATCCTGCCTTATATAGACAAAGGCATCGGCGTCACCCAGATCGACGGCATGCTCTATTCGCCTCTGGCCCAGCGCTCGATGGATGAGCCTTACACGGTCTACGGCCTGGTGGCGCAAAAGATGGAGCGCTCGGAGGATGGCCTGTCGCTGCGCTTCTTCATCAATCCCAAGGCACGCTTCGCCGACGGCAAACCGATCACTGCCGAAGATGTGCGTTACACCTATGACCTGTTGATGACCCAGGGCAGCCTGCGTTATCGCACGCAGTTCGCCGACGTCAAAGGCGTGGAAGTGGAAGCGCCGCTGACCGTGCGTTTCGATTTCAAGAGCAATGAGAACCGCACCTTGCCGCTGGACATCGCCACCCTGCCGGTATTCCCCGAGCACTGGTGGAAAACCCGCGACTTCGCCGGCGGTGGTGGTTATGAACCGCCACTGGGCAGCGGCCCGTATCGGGTCGGCAAGGTCGACTCCGGGCGCAGCATCACCTTCGAGCGCAACCCTGACTGGTGGGGCAAGGATCTACCGGTCAGTCGCGGCCTGTATAACTTCGATCACTTCAGCATCGAGTATTTCGGCGACACCGATGTCGCCCGTCAGGTTCTGCGCGGTGGCGCCTATGACTACAACCGCGAGTTTTCCGCGACCGGCTATTCGATCGGCTACGACAGCCCCGCGCTGAGTGACGGCCGCTTGCAGAAAGCCCACCTCGCCACCGAAGCCCCGCAATCGGCCCAAGGCTTTGTATTCAACCTGCAGAAACCGATGTTTCAGGATCGTCGGGTACGCCAGGCGCTGGCGATGCTCTGGGATTTCGAGTGGAGCAACCGGCAGATGATGCGCAACATGTACATCCGCCAGCAGAGCTATTTCTCCAACTCCGCACTGGCAGCCCGCGAGTTGCCGGATGCCGCCGAGCTGAAAATCCTCGAACCGTTGCGCGGGCAAATTCCAGAAGAGGTGTTCACCCAGGTCTTCGAAGCGCCGAAAACCGATGGCAGCGGTTTGATCCGCGACAAGCAACTGCAAGCCCTGCGATTGCTGGAACAGGCTGGCTGGAAACCTGATGGCGACCAATTGGTCAACGCCGAGGGCGAGCCGTTGAGTTTCACCTTTCTGGTCAGCCAGAACGGCATGGACCGTCTGCTCCTGCCTTACAAGCGCACGCTGAAACAGATCGGCATCGACCTGAATATCCGCCGCATCGACTCTTCGCAATACGTCAATCGCCTGATGAGCCGCGACTACGACATGATCGTCACCGGCTATCCGGTCACCACGTCTCCGGGTGGCGAGCTGCTCAATTACTTCGGTTCGATTTCGGCCAACGACCCCGGCGCCAACAATTACATGGTGCTGAAGAATCCGGCAGTCGATACCTTGATCAATGGCCTGATCCGCGCCTCGACCCAAAGCGACATGCTGCACTACGCCCACGCCCTGGACCGGGTGTTGCAATGGAATTACTACTGGATTCCCAATTATTACCCGCCGGGCACCTCCACCGTGTGGTGGAACCGTTTCGGCATGCCGGCGATACAGGCCAGCAATGACGAAGCGATCGAGAGCTGGTGGGAAGTCAGCAGTACGCCGCTGACCAACCAGCAGATGACCGCCGCAAAAATCGGCCGTGGCAGACCCGGAGGACCGCACTGATGTTGGCATACATTCTGCGGCGCCTGCTGCTGATCATTCCGACGCTGGTGATCATTCTGCTGGTCAATTTCGTGATCATTCAGGCGGCACCCGGCGGCCCGGTCGAACAGGCCATCGCTCATCTGCAAGGGATCGGCGGTGCCAGTGTCGGCGGCAGTTCCAGCGAGACCATGAGCAGCACTTCGCGTGCCAGCCGCGGCCTCGATCCGCAACTGATCAAGGACATCGAAAAACAGTACGGTTTCGACAAACCGGCGCATGAACGCCTGTGGCTGATGCTCAAGAACTACGCGCAGCTGGATTTTGGCAAAAGCTTTTTCCGCGGCGCGACGGTCACCGACCTGATTCTGGAAAAAATGCCAGTGACCATTTCCCTCGGCCTGTGGGCGACGCTGATCACCTATCTGGTGTCGATCCCGCTGGGCATCCGCAAGGCGGTGCATCACGGCAGCCATTTCGATATCTGGAGCAGCACTGCGATCATCATTGGCTACGCGATGCCGGCGTTTCTGTTCGCGATGTTCCTGATCGTGGTGTTTGCCGGTGGCACATCATTGAACTGGTTTCCGGTGCGCGGGCTGGTCTCCGACAACTTCGAATCGCTGTCGACCCTGGGCAAGATCGCCGATTACTTCTGGCATCTGGTGTTGCCCGTGACGGCACTGGTCATCGGTGGTTTCGCCACGCTGACGATCCTCACCAAGAACTCGTTCCTCAATGAAATCACCCGACAATATGTGGTCACCGCACGCGCCAAAGGCTTGAGCGAACGCCGTGTGCTTTACGGCCACGTGTTCCGCAACGCGATGCTGCTGGTGGTTTCGGGAATTCCGCAGGCGTTTATCAGCGTGTTTTTTGCCGGTTCGCTGCTGATCGAAGTGATCTTTTCCCTCGACGGCCTCGGCCGCATGAGCTACGAAGCGGCGGTTTCCCGGGACTATCCGGTGGTGTTCGGCTCGTTGTTCATCTTCACCCTGTTCGGCCTGCTGATAAAACTGATCGGCGACTTGTGCTACACCCTGGTCGACCCCCGTATCGACTTCGCCGCGAGGAACGCCTGATGTTCAAGCTCTCGCCTCTGGGCCGTCGCCGTTTTGCACGATTCAAGAAAAACCGCCGAGGCTGGTGGTCGTTGTGGCTGTTTATCGGCCTGTTCCTGCTCAGCCTTGGTGGTGAACTGATCGCCAACGACAAACCGTTGGTCGTCAGCTATCAAAACCAACTCTACTTTCCGGTTTTCAAGCGCTACACCGAGCAGGAGTTTGGCGGGCAACTGCCGTTCCAGGCCGATTACCGCAGTGAGTATGTGCAGAACCTGATCCGCAAGGACGGTGGCTGGCTGCTGTTCCCGCCGATCCCGTTCAGCGAGGACACCCCCAACTACGATCTCAACCAACCCGCGCCGAGCCCGCCCTCCAGTGTCAACTGGCTGGGCACCGACGATCAGGCGCGCGACGTGTTGGCGCGGGTGATTTTCGGCGCCCGGGTGTCGATCCTGTTTGCCCTGATGCTGACCGCTATCAGCGCGTTGATTGGCATCGCCGCCGGCGCTCTGCAAGGTTATTACGGCGGCTGGGTCGATCTGCTCGGGCAACGCGTGCTGGAGGTCTGGAGCGGATTGCCGGTGCTGTATCTGCTGATCATTCTGTCCGGTTTCGTCGAGCCGAATTTCTGGTGGCTGCTGGGGATCATGGCGCTGTTTTCGTGGCTGGCACTGGTGGATGTGGTGCGCGCGGAGTTTCTGCGCGGACGTAACCTGGAATACGTCAAAGCGGCTCGCGCGTTGGGCCTGACTGACCGCAAAGTGATTTTCCGGCACATCCTGCCCAATGCGATGAACGCGACGCTGAGTTACTTGCCGTTCATTCTGACCGGGGCGATTTCCACTCTCACCGCCCTCGACTTCCTAGGTTTCGGCATGCCCGCCGGCAGTGCTTCGCTGGGCGAGCTGATCGGTCAGGGCAAACAAAACCTGCAAGCGCCATGGCTCGGGCTGACGGCGTTTTTCACTTTGGCGCTGATTCTTTCTTTACTGGTGTTCATCGGCGAAGCGTTACGTGACGCGTTCGACCCTCGATCCTGAAGTGTGACCATGACTGATAACCTGATCGAAATCCGTGACCTGAATGTCGCCTTCCATGGCCAGCCGGCGGTGCGCAACCTGTGCCTGGACATCCGCCCTGGCGAATGCCTGGCCCTGGTCGGCGAGTCGGGCTCGGGCAAGTCGGTAACCGCGCATTCGATCCTGCAATTGCTCCCCGAAGGCGATGCGCAAACCAGCGGCAGCATTCGCTATCGCGGTCAGGAACTGCTCGGCGCCGATCCCAAGGTCCTGCGTGAACTGCGTGGCAACCGCATCGCGATGATCTTCCAGGAGCCGATGACCTCGCTCAATCCGCTGCACACCATCGAAAAGCAGATCGGCGAAACCCTGCTGGTGCATCGGGGACTGGGCGGTAAAGCGGCGCAACAACGCATCCTTGAACTGCTGGAACTGGTGGGTATTCAAAAGCCCGAAGAACGCCTCAAGGCCTATCCGCATCAACTGTCCGGCGGCCAGCGGCAACGGGTGATGATCGCCATGGCCTTGGCTTGCGAGCCGGAACTGCTGATCGCCGATGAACCGACCACGGCGCTGGATGTGACGGTGCAGCGCAAGATCCTGCTGCTGCTCAAGTCCTTGCAACAACGCCTGGGCATGTCGCTGCTGCTGATCAGTCACGACCTCAATCTGGTGCGCAGCATCGCGCAACGGGTGTGCGTGATGAAGGCTGGCGAGATCGTCGAGCAGGCGCCGTGCGAAACCCTGTTTACCGAACCGAAGCACCCTTACAGCTGCGTGCTGCTGAATGCCGAACCGGAGGGCGAAGCCCTGCCCCGGGACGAGCGCGAGAACGTGCTGGAGGTGGATGATCTTCGGGTCGAGTTCGTTGTCGGTGGCGGGCTGTTCCAGCGCAAACAATATTTGCGGGCGGTGGACGGCATCAGCCTGAATATCCAGCGCGGCAAAACCCTGGGCATCGTCGGCGAGTCCGGTTCGGGTAAATCGACCCTGGGCCAGGCGATTCTGCGGCTGCTCGACTCCGAGGGCAGCATCCGCTTTCAGGGCGCGGCCCTCGACGGTCTCGATCAGAAGCAGTTGCGGCCGTGGCGTCGGCAGATGCAGGTGGTATTTCAGGACCCGTTCGGCAGTCTCAGTCCACGGATGTCCGTGGCGCAAATCATCAGTGAAGGGCTGGAGGTGCATTGCCAGTCCAGCGCCGAAGAGTGCGATGCACAGGTGATCCGCGTGCTCAAGGAAGTTGGCCTGGACCCGGAGAGTCGTCATCGCTACCCGCACGAATTTTCCGGAGGTCAGCGCCAGCGCATCGCCATCGCCCGGGCGCTGGTGCTGAAACCGGCGCTGATCCTGCTCGACGAACCGACTTCGGCCCTTGACCGTACCGTGCAGAAACAAGTGGTCGCCCTGCTCCGCGACCTTCAGGAAAAACACGGCCTGACCTACCTGTTCATCAGCCACGACCTGGCGGTGGTGCGGGCGCTGGCGCATGACATGATCGTGATCAAGGACGGCAAAGTGGTTGAACGCGGTGCCAGCCATGAGGTGTTCGATTCGCCGCAGCATCCTTACACCAAGGAGCTGTTGGCGGCGGCACATCCGGGGTAGGCATGATCACCGTTTGACTTGAAACCGAGTCGCGGCCTTCGCGAGCAAGCCCGCTCCCACAGGGATTCGGGTTGTACCCAAATATTGGGTACCCCAGAGAAACCTGTGGGAGCGGGCTTGCTCGCGAAGAGGGCCTTACAGACAACCCAAACTCCGGATCAACCCACGCATGAACACCACCGAAAGCCTCAAGGACTACCAACGCGTTCGCACGCTGGCGATCCGCTCGCTGTTCGAGATCATCGAGCAGTCCAGCGAAGGCACGGTGATTGTCGATCGTGACGCGAACATCGTCTGGATGAACGAGCGCTATGCGCGGCGTTTTGGTCTTGAGTCGGCGAAAAAAGCCATCGGCAAACCCTGCGAAAGCGTGATCCCCGGCAGCCTGCTGCGTGAAGTGGTGCGCACCGGCCGCCCCATTCTGCTGGACATGCAGGACACGCCGAAAGAGCCGCTGGTGGTGATGCGTCTGCCGATCCTCGACGCCGCCGGAGCGGTGATCGGCGCCATCGGGTTTGCCCTGTTCGACGAATTGCGCAGCCTGTCACCGATGCTCAAGCGCTACCTGAGCATGCAGGAAGAACTGGCCTCGACCCGCTCGCTGCTGCGGGCGCGGCAGACCAAATACAACTTCGCCCATTTCATCGGCACCAGCAGCGCCAGCCTCGAAGTCAAACGCCGCGCCCGTCGCAGTGCGAGCACCGATTCACCGGTGTTGCTGCTCGGCGAAACCGGCACCGGCAAGGAGTTGCTGGCCCAGGCGATTCACAGCGCTTCGCCCCGGGCGCACAAAGCCTTCGTCAGCATCAACAGTGCGGCGATTCCCGAAGCGCTGCTGGAAGCCGAGTTTTTCGGCACCGCGCCCGGTGCGTTTACCGGCGCTGACCGCAAGGGTCGGACCGGCAAGTTGCAGATCGCACAGGGCGGCACGCTGTTTCTCGATGAGATCGGTGACATGCCGTTGCCGCTGCAGAGCAAACTGCTGCGGGTGCTGCAGGAAAAGGAATTCGAACCGGTTGGCTCCAACGACGTGATTCAGAGCGATGTGCGAGTGATCGCGGCGACTTCGACCGATCTGCAAGCCGCGATCAAGCGCGGTGAGTTCCGCGCCGATCTGTATTACCGCCTCAACGTGCTGCCGATCCAGGTTCCGCCGCTGCGCGAGCGTCTCGACGATTTGCCGGCGCTCAGCGAAGCGATTCTTGAAGAGTTGCGTAGCCAGCATGAACTCAGCCGCGCGGCGTTGGAACTGCTCGGACAACATGCTTGGCCGGGGAACATTCGTGAATTGCGCAACGTGCTGGAGCGCGCGGCGCTGCTCAGCGATGACCTGATCCTCACCGAAGAGGATATTCGTGCAGCCATCGGCACGTTTACCCCGGTTGAGCGTCCGTCGGGTTCGACGCTGGAACCGTTGGCCGAGGAGACATTCGCCGAGGCACGGCAGCGGTTTGACCGGCAGTTGATCCAGTCTGCCCTCGCGCAATGTGCGGGCAAAGTGCCGGAGGCGGCGGCTCGACTGGGGCTGGGACGCTCGACGCTGTACAAGAAGATGCTGGCCTTGGGTATCGCAGAGTCTCAATAAAGAGACTTAAGTCTCCAAAAAAAGACAGCAGCAAGAGCTTCGCGAGCAAGCCCGCTCCCACAGGGGGGTACGCATTCCAAATGTGGGAGCGGGCTTGCTCGCGAAGGCGTCAGCCCTCTCAGCAAAAATCTCCAGAAAGAGACAACCCTTCAACTCTCAACACGCTGAAACCTATAAAACCCTTACATTTCAATGGTTTGAATATCTGGCACAGATCTCGCTAAAGCCCTCCCCACACCCGCTTCACCCACAAAAATAACAATCCCTGGAGACACACCATGAGTGTGATCATTGCCTTGGCAGCCCTCGCGCTGCTGATGCTCGCCGCCTACCGTGGCTACAGCGTTATCCTCTTCGCCCCGATTGCCGCCCTCGGCGCTGTCCTGCTCACCGACCCGTCCGCCGTCGCCCCTGCCTTCACCGGGGTGTTCATGGAGAAAATGGTCGGTTTCATCAAACTGTATTTCCCGGTATTCCTGCTCGGCGCCGTGTTCGGCAAGTTGATCGAATTGTCGGGGTTCTCCCGTTCGATCGTGGCTGCGGCGATTGGCTTGCTCGGCACCCGACAGGCGATGCTGGTGATCGTGCTGGTCTGCGCCCTGCTCACCTACGGCGGCGTATCGCTGTTCGTGGTGGTGTTTGCGGTGTATCCGTTTGCCGCCGAGATGTTCCGCCAGAGCAATATTCCCAAGCGCCTGATTCCGGCGACCATCGCCCTCGGCGCGTTCTCCTTCACCATGGACGCCCTGCCCGGCACTCCGCAGATCCAGAACATCATCCCCAGCACCTTCTTCAACACCACCGCGTGGGCCGCGCCGTGGCTGGGGGTGATCGGTACGATTTTCGTGTTCTGCGCCGGCATGCTGTTCCTGCAGCGCCAGCGCAACAAGGCGCAGCGCGCGGGTGAAGGCTACGGCACCGAACTGCGTAACGAGCCGGAAACGGCCGAAGATCTGCAGCTGCCGAATCCATGGATCGCCCTGTCGCCACTGCTGGCGGTGGGCATCATGAATCTGTTGTTCACCCAGTGGATTCCGCAGTGGTACGGCAAGACCCACAGCCTGGCGCTGCCGGGGATGGCCGCGCCGGTGACCACGGAAATCGCCAAGCTCACGGCGATCTGGGCGGTGCAGGCGGCATTGCTGATCGGCATCCTGATGGTGCTGGTGTTCGGCTTCAAGGCGATCCGCAGCAAACTCGCCGAAGGCAGCAAAAGCGCGGTCAGCGGCGCATTGCTGGCGGCAATGAACACCGCCTCGGAATACGGCTTCGGCGCGGTAATCGCTTCGTTGCCAGGCTTTCTGGTGCTGGCCGACTGGCTCAAGCAAATCCCCAATCCATTGGTCAACGAAGCGATTACCGTCACCCTGCTGGCGGGTATCACCGGTTCGGCGTCGGGCGGCATGAGCATCGCGCTGGCGGCGATGTCCGAGCAGTTCATCGCGGCGGCGCACGCGGCGAACATTCCGCTGGAAGTGCTGCACCGCGTGGCCGCGATGGCCAGCGGCGGCATGGACACTCTGCCGCACAACGGCGCGGTGATCACCCTGCTGGCGGTTACCGGCCTGACCCACCGCGAAGCCTATAAAGACATTTTCTGTATTACGCTGATCAAGACCCTGGCGGTCTTCGTAGTGATCGGCACTTTCTACGCCACTGGCATTGTGTGAGGTATTCATGACGACTCTTTCGGGCAAGACCGCACTGGTCACCGGCTCCACCAGCGGCATCGGTCTGGGCATCGCCCTGAGCCTGGCCAAGGCCGGCGCCAATCTGATTCTCAACGGTTTTGGCGATGCGTCGAGCGTGATCGCCGAAGTCGGCCAGTTCGGCGGCAAGGTCGGTCACCACCCAGCCGATGTCAGCGATCCGGCGCAGATTGCCGAGATGATCGCTTACGCCGAACGTGAATTTGGCGGCGTCGACATTCTGGTCAACAACGCCGGGATCCAGCATGTCGCCGCCGTTGAGGAGTTCCCGGTAGAGCGCTGGGATTCGATCATCGCGATCAACCTGTCATCGGTGTTCCACAGCACCCGCCTCAGCTTGCCGGGGATGCGCGCCAAGGGCTGGGGGCGGATCGTCAACATTGCCTCGGTGCACGGCCAAGTCGGCTCGACCGGCAAAGCCGCGTATGTTGCGGCCAAGCATGGGGTGATTGGTTTGACCAAAGTGGTCGGCCTCGAGACAGCCACCAGCAATGTCACCTGCAATGCGATCTGCCCGGGCTGGGTGCTGACGCCGCTGGTGCAGAAACAGATCGATGATCGTGCTGCCAAAGGGGTCGACCCGCAGCAGGCGCAGCATGATCTGCTGGCGGAGAAGCAGCCGTCGCTGGAGTTCGTCACGCCGCAGCATCTGGGGGAATTGGTGTTGTTTCTGTGCAGCGAGGCTGGAAGTCAGGTGCGGGGGGCGGCGTGGAATATTGATGGGGGGTGGTTGGCGCAATAAGCAGCGCTGGACCGCTGTGGCGAGGGAGCTTGCTCCCGCTGGGTGGCGAAGCCGCCCCCGGCAATTTACGACTGCTGCGCAGCCGATCGGGAGCAAGCTCCCTCGCCACATAAGTAAGTGCTGCACTCTGACCTGTGTGCTTGACCAACAAAACAAGAGGCAAACCAATGTCCGACATCCTCTGGCAACCCGATGCCGAGCGTATCGCCCAATCGCGCATGGACAATTTCCGCCGCGCTATCAATCAGCGTCATGGCCTGGCCTTGAGCAGCTACACCGACCTGCACCGCTGGAGCGTGGATCAGCGCGAGGCGTTCTGGCAGGCGATCGTCGACTTCTTCGACATCCGCTTTCACACCCAGCCCGAAGCCGTCCTGCGTGAAGGCGCGCAAATGCCCAGTGCCGAATGGTTTCCCGGTGCGACCCTGAATTTTGCCGAGCACCTGCTGCGCCGTCGTGACGATGCAGTCGCGGTGATTGCCGTGGCGGAAAACGGCCAGCGCGAACAACTGACCTGGTCCGAACTGGCCGAGCAAGTCGCCGGTTTTCAGGCCAGCCTGATCGCCTGCGGAATCGGCCTCGGCGATCGGGTGGCCGCGTGCATGCCCAACACCTGGCAAACCCTGGTGGCGATGCTCGCGACCACCAGCCTCGGCGCGATCTGGTCGTGCTCATCGCCGGACTTCGGCACCCACGGCGTGATCGACCGTTTCGGCCAGATCGAACCCAAGGTGTTGATCACCTGCGCCGGCTACCGTTACGCCGGCAAAGACATCGACCAGACCACCAAGGTCAACGAAATCCTCGCGCAACTGCCGTCGCTGCAGCAGTTGATCATCGTGCCCTATGCCCGCGAACAGGCCCGTGCCGAGGATTACCGCAGCCACGCCAACGTGACGTTGTGGAACGATTTCTACCAACCCGGCGGCGAACCGCGTTTTGTCCCGGTACCGTTCAATCACCCGTTGTACGTGCTGTACTCCAGTGGCACCACCGGCATACCGAAATGCATCGTGCACAGCACTGGCGGCGTGCTGCTGCAGCATGCCAAGGAACACGGACTGCACGTTGATCTCGGCCCCGGTGACCGGTTGTTCTACTACACCACTTGCGGCTGGATGATGTGGAACTGGCTGGTCTCGGCGCTCGCGGTCGGCAGCGCGGTGGTGCTGTATGACGGCTCGCCGTTTCATCCCGGCCATGAGCGCCTGCTGGATCTGATCGACGACGAGCGCATCAGCGTATTCGGCACCAGCCCGAAATTTCTCGCAACACTGGAAAGCAGCGGCTTGAAGCCTGCGCACAGCCATGATCTGAGTAGCCTGAAGACCTTGCTCTGTACCGGTTCCGCGCTGTCGCCGCAGAGTTATGACTTCGTCTACCGCGACGTCAAGCGCGATGTGTGCCTGGCGTCGATGTCGGGCGGCACCGATGTGGTGTCGTGCTTCGTCAACGGCAACCCGCTGTCGGCGGTACGCCGAGGCGAAATCATGGGCAAGAGCCTGGGCATGGCGGTTGAGGTGTGGAACGACGCCGGCGTTGCCGTGATCGGCGAAAAAGGCGAGCTGGTCTGCACCCGGCACTTCCCGGCCATGCCCATCGGCCTGTGGCACGACCCTGACGGCGAAAAACTGCACAAGTCCTATTTCAGCTTGTTCCCCGGCGTCTGGGCCCAGGGCGATTACGCTGAGCAACTGCCTCACGGCGGGATGCTGATCCACGGTCGCTCCGACGCCGTGCTCAACCCCGGCGGCGTGCGTATTGGCACGGCGGAAATCTATCGTCAGGTCGAGAAAGTCCCGCAGGTGCTGGACAGCGTGGCGATCGGGCAGCAATGGCAGGACGATGTGCGGATGGTGCTGTTTGTGCGCCTGCAGGACGGTGTTGCGCTGGATGACGAACTGCAACAGCAGATCCGCCAGGTGATCCGCGCCAACACCACACCGCGCCATGTGCCGGCGAAGATCGTCGCGGTGACCGATATTCCGCGCACCATCAGCGGCAAGGTGGTGGAACTCGCGGTGCGCAATGTGGTGCATGGCGAGCCGGTGAAAAATACCGATGCGCTGGCCAATCCCGAGGCCTTGGAGCAGTTCCGCAATCGCCCGGAGCTGTCGGACTGATCCCTCATCCCCTTGTGGGAGCGGGCTTGCTCGCGAAGGCGGTGTGTCAGTCCCGCTGATATCGACTGATAGATTGCATTCGCGAGCAAGCCCGCTCCCACAGGGGTGGGGTGTTAATCCATCAGGCCCCAATCGCCTGATGTAGTGGGCGCGGGTGCCGGCCCCGCCTCTGCATGCAGTTTCAGGCGCAGGCGCAGGTTGTTCTGCGAATCCGCATGCTTGAGCGCTTCGTCTTCGCTGATCACGCCCTCCACCACCAGCCCGTACAGCGCCGCGTCGAAGGTCTGCATCCCGACCTCGCCAGACTTTTCCATGATGCCCTTGAGTTCGCCCAATTCGTTGCGGCGGATCAGGTCGGCGATGGTGGGCGTGCCGAGCATCACTTCGACCGCCGCCCGGCGCTGGCCGTCCACAGTGCGCACCAGCCGTTGCGAGACAAACGCTTTGAGATTGTTGCCCAGCGCGTGCAGCAACTGCGGGCGGCGCTCTTCGGGGAACAGATTGACGATACGGTCCAGCGCCTGATTGGCGTTGTGCGCATGCAACGTCGACAGCACCAGATGCCCGGTGTCGGCGAATGTCAGCGCATGTTCCATGGTCTCGCGGTCGCGGATTTCGCCGATCAGCACCACGTCCGGGGCCTGCCGCAGAGTGTTTTTCAGCGCTGCATGGAAACTGCGGGTATCGACGCCGACTTCGCGTTGATTGATGATCGAGCGCTGGTGTCGATGGATATACTCCACCGGGTCTTCAATGGTGATGATGTGCCCGCTGCTGTGGCGGTTGCGGTGATCAATCAGCGCTGCCAGCGAAGTGGACTTGCCGGAGTCGGTGGCACCGACGAACAGGATCAGCCCTTGTTTGAGCATCACCGTTTCCAGCAGTACCGACGGCAGTTTGAGGTCTTCGAAACGCGGGATATCGAGTTTGACGTTGCGGATCACGATCGACACGTCATTGCGTTGCTTGAAGATGTTCACCCGAAAACGCCCGATACCGGTGCGGGAAATCGCCAGGTTCATTTCCAGATCCCGATCGAACTCGCGCCGCTGCTCGGCGTCCATCAAGGAGTTGGCGATGGCCTCGACCTCACCGGGCTTGAACGGCCGCTCGCTGAACGGCGTCAGCACGCCATCGATGCGCGCACTGGGTGGCGCTCCCGTGGACAGGAACAGGTCAGAGCCGTGCTGGCTCGACAGACGGAGCAACAGTGCATCGATTTCCATGGCAAAAAGCACCCGCGAAGCTTTCAATGAACAGAAATGACCCGCTGTCGTGACGTGACGGGTCATACAGCGTCTACCGCAAGTGCAAGAATAGTAGATGCCAACGCACTGACCGACGCTCAGGATAGATGTGATGAACGCAGCACCCTCCCCCGATGACGCCCAAGCCCTGATCGCCCGTACCGACTGGAGCCGCACTCCGTTGGGCGCTTCTGGCACCTGGCCGCAAAGCCTGCGCACCGCGGTGGACATCGTGATTCACTCGCCGATGCCGATGCTGCTGTTGTGGGGGCCGCAGCTCACGCAGATCTACAACAATGGCTTTGCGATGCTCGCCGGCAGCAAGCATCCGCACGCTTTCGGACAGCCTGCACACCTGATATGGCCAGAACTTCAGGACTTTACCGACCCGATTTATCGAGCAGTCCTACAAGGCCAGGTGCGCACCTACAGCGAACGGCGATTCACCCTGCAACGCGAAGGCATAGAGTCTGACTTCTGGCTGGACCTGACCTACAGTCCGATCCGCGATGAAAATGCGCAAGTGGCGGGGATTCTGGTAACCGCCATCGAAACCAACGAACGCCGGCGCATCGCCCTCGAACTGCAACGCCGCTCCGAAGAAAGCCTCAAGGCCCAGCGCGACACTGAAGAACGCCTGCAACTGGCGCTGGCCGCCACCGACGCGGTCGGCACCTGGGACTGGGACATCGGCGAAGATCGTTTCATTGCCGACGCGCATTTCGCCCAGTTGCACGGCATCGATCCGGCGCAGGCCAGCCAATTGCCGATCAGCGACTACCTGCAAGGCGTGCATCCCGAAGACCGCGCCTTGATCGCCCGCAGCATCAAGCATTGCATCACCCACGGCACCGAATACGCCGAGGAATATCGCCTGCTGAAAGCCGACGGCGAACTGCGCTGGGTGTTTGCCCGCGGCCGCTGTTACAAGGATCACCACGGGCGACCGGTGCGTTTCCTCGGTGCCGCACTGGACCTGACCGACCGTAAGCACACCGAACAGGCGCTGCGTCAGAGCCAGACGGAATTGCAGCTGATCATCAACGCGATGCCGATCCTCATCAGCTATGTCGACCACGAAGAACGCTTCCGTCTGAACAACGCCGCCTATCTGGACTGGTACGGCCTCACGCCGCAGGAACTGTATGGGCGCACCATTCGCGAGGTGATCGGCGAAGAGGCCTACTTTCTGCGCGCACCATACATTGCCGAGGCGCTGGCCGGGCGGCCCTGCTCGTTCAGCCTGTACACCCCGCACCGTGACGGCAGCAGCCGTCACGCGCTGATGAACTACCTGCCGCGCCACGGTGCCGATGGCGCGGTCAACGGTTTCTACATTTTTGTGATCGACGAAAGCGAACGGAAAAAGACCGAAGAAGCGCTGCGCAATCTCAATGAAACCCTCGAGGAACGGGTCAGCGCCCGCACCGAACAACTGGCCCAGGCCAATCAGCGCCTGCAAAACGAGATGTTCGAACGCGAGCGCGCCGAAGATGCGTTGCGCCATGCGCAGAAGATGGAAGCGGTCGGTCAGCTCACCGGCGGTATCGCCCACGACTTCAACAACATGCTCACCGGAATCATCGGCAGCCTCGATCTGATGCAACGCTACATCGCCGACGGCCGCGCCCATGAAATCGGGCGTTTCACCGAAGCGGCGGTGTCGTCGGCCAACCGTGCGGCGGCGCTGACCCATCGCCTGCTGGCGTTCTCGCGCCGGCAGTCGCTGGACCGCAAAACCCTCAACGTCAATGAACTGATTCATTCGCTGGAAGATTTGATCCGCCGCACCAAAGGCGACCCGATCGAACTCACGCTGCGGCTGGCCGACGATGTGTGGCCGATCAGTACCGACGTCAGTCAACTGGAAAACGCCCTGCTCAATCTGGTGATCAACGCCCGCGATGCGATGCCCGACGGCGGTGAGCTGCTGATCGAAACTGCCAACGTCTACCTCGACGGCAACGACATCACCACCCTCGAACCGGTCAAGGCCGGCGACTACCTGATGCTGGCGGTCAGCGACAACGGCACCGGCATGACCCCGTCGGTGCGCGCCAAGGCGTTCGATCCGTTCTTCACTACCAAACCGATCGGCCAGGGCACCGGGCTGGGACTGTCGATGATTTATGGTTTCGCTCAGCAATCGGGCGGCCATGTCAGCCTCGACAGCCTGCCGGATCACGGCACCTGCGTGCGCTTGTACCTGCCGCGCCTGAACCTGCTGGAGCCCGAACATCCGCTGGTGGAGCCAACCAGCGCTGCGCCAACCGCCACCTGTGGCGAAACCGTGGTGGTGGTTGAAGATGACCCGGCGGTGCGCATGCTGGTGCTCGATCTGCTCAAGGAGCTGGGCTACCTCGCCCACGAAGCCGCCGACGCCAGCGCCGCCCTGCCGCTGCTGGAATCGGAGCTGCGGGTCGATCTGCTGGTGACCGACGTCGGCCTGCCGGGGATGAACGGCCGGCAACTGGCGGAAATCGCTCGCCAGCATCGTCCGGGCCTGAAAGTGCTGTTCATGACCGGTTATGCGCAGAAAGCCGCCGAGCGCCAGGGCTTTCTCGAGGATGGCATGGACATGGTGGCCAAGCCGTTTTCGATTGAAGTGCTGGCCAACAAGATCCGCGAGATGATCAACCAAACGCCGTCACTTGAGGCATAATCCCGCGCCCCGCCGTCACCCCGTTACAGGTATCGCACGATGAAAGCCCAAGCCCGCCACATTCTGGTGAAAACCGCCGAAGAGGCCGAACAGCTCAAACAACGCATTGCCAAGGGCGAAGCGTTCGATGTGTTGGCGAAGAAATATTCGACCTGCCCGTCCGGCAAACGTGGCGGTGATCTGGGTGAAGTGCGGCCAGGGCAGATGGTTGGCGCGATTGATGCGGTGATCTTCAAAAAGCCGCTGCGCACGGTGCATGGGCCGATCAAGAGCAAGTTCGGCTATCACCTGGTGCAGGTGTTTTTCCGCGACTGAAGGCTTTGCTTTCGGGCGTTTGTGGCGAGGGAGCTTGCTCCCGCTGGGTGGCGGAGCCGCCCCAATAAGGCTTGCGCCTGCTGCGCAGTCGAGCGGGAGCAAGCTCCCTCGCCACAAGAACACTCATTCTTTCGGAATCAACGCCCCCGGCACCTGAATCACCCGACTCGCCAGCCAATGCCCCGCCTCCGCCGCCTCGACCGGACTGCCCCCCAGCAACCGCCTCGCCAGATACGCCGCACTGAACGAATCCCCTGCCGCCGTGGTATCCACAACTTTGGCGACCTTCTGCGCCGGCACTTCGAACGCCTCGCCCTCACAACGAATCAGGCACGCCTCGGCACCACGCTTGAGCACCACTTCCGGCGTGCCGATCTGCGCGTACGCCTCGAACACCGCGTCGCAATCGGCAAAATGGAACAGCGCCTGTTCGTCATCGACGGTCAGCAACGCCAGATCGACATGCGGCAACACGCTGCGATAGGCCGCCCGCGCCTCTTCCTGTGAGGCCCACAAACGCGGTCGATAGTTGTTGTCGAAAACGATCCGCGCATCACGCTGCCGGGCTTCGATCAGGGTCTGGATCAAGCGTTCGCGGCCCTTCGCGCCTAACACCGCGAGGGTGATACCACTGAAATACAACACGTCGTAGTCCGCCAACGCCGCCAGAATCGGCTCGGCCGCTGGAGTGGTGAAGCAATCGCGCACCGCCGCTTCATTGCGCCAGTAGAGGAAACGCCGTTCACCATTGGCGTCGGTCTGGATGCAGTACAGGCCCGGCAGCCGACCGGGCAGACGCTGCACGAGATCCAGACCAATGCCTTCATCGGTCCAGCTCTGGCACATGGCATCGCTGAAGCTGTCCTCGCCGAGCGCGGTGACGTAGTCGACCTGAGCTTTATCGCCGAGCGCGCGGGACAGGTACACCGCCGTGTTCAAGGTATCGCCGCCGAAGCTTTGCTGCAGGCTGCCGTCGGCACGGTGCTGGAGTTCGATCATGCACTCGCCGATCAGGGCGATGCGCGGGGTATTCGGGCCCAGGGGGCTGAGGCTGGTCATCGGGAGGTGTCTCTGGATAATCATCGGTGTTTGGGCGGCCCTCATCGCGAGCAGGCTCACTCCTACAATTGGAATGCGTTCCCCTGTAGGAGCGAGCCTGCTCGCGAATGGCCCGACTCGGTCTCAAGCCTTAAAAACAAGTCTCCATGCTCTCGACCACCGCCAACTGCTCATCCACCAGCAACCCCACCCGCCACTTGTCGAACGTCAGACACGGGTGCGAGGTGCCGAAGGAAATGATGTCGCCCACCCGCAACTCAACCCCCGGCGCCACGCTCATGAACGCATGCTGGTCCATCACCGCCGTCACCTTGCACGCGCCGACATCGTCGCCCACCGCCGGCAACACACCGGCCTTGTAACGCAGCAACGGCACCGGCAGCCCGGCATCGAACGCCACGTCGCGCTTGCCGAGGGCGATCACCGCAAAACCCGGCTCCGGCATCGACTGCACATGCGCCCAGACCTCCAGCGCCGGACGCAGGCCTTCGTGCAGATCGCTGCGACGATCCAGCACGCAGCATTGCGCGTCCTTATAGATGCCATGGTCATGCGCGACATAACTGCCCGGACGCAGCACACTCAGGAAGCGCCCGCCGGCGTTCTGCGTTTCGAACGACTCGGCAATCAGGTCGTACCACGCCGAACCCGAGGCGGTGATGATCGGCTTGGCGATGGCAAACGCGCCGCTGTCCTGCAACTGGACCGCCAGACGCACCAGCGAGGCGGCGAATTCGCGAATGCCGCTGACCGCGTGATCGCCGTGGATCACCCCTTCGTAACCTTCGATACCGGTCAGGGCCAGCGCCGGTTGCGCGTTGATCGCCTGAGCCAGCGCGATGACTTCCTGCTCGCTGCGGCAACCGCAGCGGCCGCCGACCACGCCGTATTCGATCATCACGTTCAACTTCACTCCACGCGAGGCGAAGTAGGCGCCGAGATCGGCGACGTTGTCCGGGTGATCGACCATGCAGTAGAAATCGAAATCCGCATCGGCCAGCAGATCGGCAATCAGTGCCATGTTCGGCGTGCCGACCAGTTGGTTGGCCATCAGCACCCGGCGTACACCGTGGGCATAAGCGGCGCGGGTCTGGGTGGCGCTGGCGAGGGTGATGCCCCACGCGCCGGCGTCGAGCTGACGCTGGAACAGCGCCGGGGTCATGCTGGTCTTGCCGTGGGGCGCAAGCTCGGCACCGCTGTCGCTGACGAACTTCTGCATCCAGCGAATGTTGTGCTCCAGCGCCTCGCGGTGCAGCACCAGCGCCGGCAGGCTGACGTCACGCACAAGGTGCGCGCCAATCGCAGCGTCGCCCTTTTCCACAGCGGTATTGATGGCAGTCGTCATGGTCAAACTCCTCGCATTCAGTCGCGGCCGCAGGCAGCCGCGGTTATTCGTTGATGCGCCGGGCGAGGCTGTTCGCGCTCTCGATCAGCACCCGGCGATAGTCGTCGTAATTGTTCTTCGCATCGGCCCGTGGAGCGACGATGCACAGGGTACAGATGGCCACGCCGCTGGGGTCTTTGACCGGAGCGGCAAAGCAATGGGTAAAGGTGTCGGCAACGCTGTCGAAGGAGAAGAAGCCGTCGATGCCAGCCTGGCGGATCTCCGCCAGAAAGCGCTCCAGCGGCAGGCGTTCGCCGTCGGGCAGGATGTAATCGTCTTCGTCGATCAGGTCGATGATCTGCTGGTCGCTCAGATGCGCCAGAAGCAGGCGTCCTGAAGCCGTCCACGGGATCGGTGCATTTTCACCAATATCGGAAGAAATGCGGAAATGCCGCTCGCCTTCCTTCATCAGTGCCACGGTGTATTTGCGCCCGTTGAGCAGACACATCTGCGCGGTTTCCCGGGTCTGGCTGACGATCTCCTGCAAGGCGTGATCGGCCTCGCGGCTGAGGTCGAAATGGCGCAAATGCGCCTGCCCGAGGAAGTACAACTGGCGCCCCAGATAGACGTGACCGTCCTTGCCCACCGGCTCCAGAATCCGTCGCTCCAGCAGTGACGCCACCAGTTCGTAGACCGTGGATTTCGGGCTGCCGATACCGTTGGCGATGTCGTTCGGACGCAGCGGCTGGCCGATCTCCTTGAGGAAATCGAGGATATCGAACGCCCGGTCCAGACCACGGGCCCGGCGTTTGATGGTGTCTTCGGTCATGTCTTCAGTTCCCAATGAAAGTGCCGGGAGTGTACCGAGAGTGCAGCGTCGACGGTTAGATCGCCATCGCGAGCAGGCTCACTCCTACAGTGGAAGCGCATCCTTCTGTAGGAGTGAGCCTGCTCGCGATAGGGGCACCTCGGTTCAGGCTTTTTTCTTGTAGGCGATGCAATCGATCTCGACCTTGCAATCGACCATCATGCTAGCCTGCACACAGGCCCGCGCCGGGGCGTGTTCCGGTTTGAAGTACTCGCCGAAGACCTTGTTGAAACTGCTGAAATCCCGCGGATCGTCCAGCCATACGCCGGCACGCACCACATCTTCCAGGCCATAACCGGCCTCTTCGAGAATCGCGATCAGGTTCTTCATGGTCTGGTGGGTCTGCTCGACGATGCCGCCAACGATGATCTCGCCATCCACCGCCGGCACCTGGCCGGACACGTGCAGCCAGCCATCCGCCTCAACGGCGCGCGCGAAGGGACGTGGCTGACCGCCAGCGGCGGTGCTGCCGGTGCCGTATCGAGTAATGCTCATGGGTACTTCTCCTGATGACAAAACAAAAAAAATTAGAACCGCGTGCTCTTGAGAAACTCGGCCAGACGCGGCGATTGCGGGCGTTCGAACAGTTCCTTGGGAGGCCCCTGCTCTTCGATCCGCCCCTGATTCATGAAAACGATCTTGTCCGAGACCTCGAAGGCGAAACGCATCTCGTGGGTCACCAGCAACATGGTCATGCCGTCTTCAGCCAGGCCCTTGATCACGTTCAACACTTCACCGACCAGCTCCGGATCGAGGGCCGAGGTGACTTCGTCGAACAGCATCAGGCTGGGGTTCATCGCAATCGCCCGGGCAATCGCCACGCGCTGTTGCTGACCGCCGGACAACTGTCCGGGAAAGTGATTGCGCCGTTCGAGCAGGCCGACCCGCTCCAACCATTTTTCGGCGAGGACCACGGCTTGGTCCTTGTGCATCTTCTTAACCTTGAGCAGACCGAGGGTGACGTTCTGCAGGGCCGTCAGGTGCGGGAACAGGTTGAATTGCTGGAAGGCCATGCCGGTCATCGCGCGATGGCGGGCGATGACTTTTTCCGCGTGACGCACGCGTTTGCCACCGACCTCGTCATAGCCGATGGACTCGCCGTCGAGCAGGATCTGCCCGCCCTGAAACTCTTCGAGCATGTTCACGCAGCGCAGCAACGTGGTCTTGCCCGAACCGCTGGAGCCGATCAGCGTTACGACGTTGCCGCGCTGCATGCTCAGGTCGACGCCCTTGAGCACTTCGACTGCACCGTACTGCTTGTGCAGGCCACGGATGTCCAGCAGCGGCTGACCGTTCTGAACCTTGGAAGCTTGAGCTTGAGTCATGGCAAGGCCACCCGCTTTTCAATGTGCCGGCCGAGTAATTCGATGCCGTAGTTGATGACGAAGAACAGAAAACCGGCGAACAGGTAGAACTCCAGAGTCATGAAGGTCCTGGCGATGATCTGTTGGGTGCTGAGCAACAATTCGGCGACGCCGATCACCGAGAGCAGGGTCGAGGCCTTGACGATTTCGGTGGACGAGTTGACCCAGGTCGGCAGGATCTGCCGCAACGCCTGGGGCAACAGCACGTAACCGAGGGATTGATAAAACGTCAGGCCGATCGCCTTGCTCGCTTCCATCTGCCCGCGTGGCAAGGCCTGCAAGGCGCCGCGCACAATCTCGGCAACGTGCGAACCGCAAAACAGCGTCAGGCCCAGCGCACCCGCCTGAAACGCGCTGATCTGCCAGCCCAGCGCTGGCGCCATATAGAAGCAGGCCAGCACCAGCACAAACACCGGCGTGCCGCGAATCAGGTCGACGTAAAAGCGGAACGGCGCGCGCATCCAGAACTTGCCGTAGGTCAGCACCAGACCGGTGACAACCCCGAGCAGCGTGCCGAACAGAATCGCCAGCGCCGACACCTGCACACTGGTCAGGAACCCTTGCAGCAACGTCTCGCGTGCCACCCATAATTCATGCAACCAACTGGGAGATTCGTACATCGCAGCCTCCTATCGGCGAATCGCCAGACGCTGCTCGAGGTAGCGCAGCAGCATGGCAATGAGGTAACAGGCCGCGACATACAACGCCGTGGTCACCAGCCAGGTTTCGATCACCCGGTAGCTCTCGACGTTGATCTTGCGCGCGTAATAGGTCAGCTCCGGCACCGCAATCGCGGCGGCCAGCGAGGTGTCCTTGAACAGCGAGATGAAGTTGTTCGACAGCGCCGGCAACACGTTGCGCAGCATGACCGGCACAGTGACGTAGGCCTTGACCTGCCACTCACCGAGACCGATCGCCAGCCCCGCTTCGCGCTGGCCTTTGGGAATGCTCAGCAAACCGCCACGGAACACTTCGGTCAGATAGGCACCCGCATACAGCGACAGGGTGATGATGAACGACGGGATCTTGTCCAGACGGATCCCCAGGCTCGGCAACGCAAAATAGATCAACAGAATCAACACCAGAATCGGCGTGTTACGCACCACCGTGACGTACACCGAGGCCAGCACCCGCAGGGCGCGATGCTTCGACAGCAAGGCAAACGCCATCAGCAGGCCGATCACGCAGCCAATGGCGATCGACACCAGCGCCAGTTCAAGGCCCAGACCGAGCCCCGCCAGCAAGGTGTCGAAATCGCGCCACACGGCGGCAAAGTTCAACTGATAGTTCATGGTCAGCAGTACCTTGAGCGGGGCGATTGAGGCGCCCCGCTCTCACAGGGTCATTTGAATTCGACTGGGAAACCGATGGCCGGGGACGGCAGATCCACTCCGAACCACTGCTTGAAGGATGCTGCGTAAGTCGGGAACTCGACGCCGGTCATGGCTTCATGCAGCACGGTGTTAACGAAATTCAGCCAGTCCTGATCGCCACGTTTGACGGCGCAAGCGTAGGTCTGCGGGCTCCACGCGTAGGTCGGGCTGCGGTAGCGGCCCGGGTTCTGCACCATCAGGTATTTGACCGAAGACTGGTCGGTGGCTGCCGCATCGGCGCGACCGGAGTTCACCGCCTGATACATCAGGTCGACGCTGTCGTACTGATCAACCTTGGCCTTGGGCAGTGCCTGATGCACCAGTTCTTCGGCATAGACGTTTTGCAGCACAGCCACGGTAACGCTATCACCGGCAGCCTGCAGATCTTCGATTTCCTTGTATTTGCTGTTGGCCGGCAGCAGCAGACCGACACCTTCGCGGTAGTACGGCAGGGTGAATGCCACTTGCTGCGCGCGGCTCGCGGTAACGGTGATGAACTGGCAGCTCATGTCGACCTTGTCGGTCAGCAGATTGGGAATTCGCGCATCGGACGACTGCACCACAAACTCGACCTTGTTCGGATCATTGAACAAGCCCTTGGCCACCATCTTGGCAATGTCGATATCAAAGCCCTGCAACTTGCCGTCCGCACCTTGAAAGTGCCACGGCGCATTGGTGCTGCCGGTGCCGACAATCAACTTGCCACGGGCCAGAACACTGTCGAGCTTGCTGTCGGCTGCCTGGGCCATGCCCATGACAGCGGACGAAGCCGCAAGAACAAAAACACACGCTTTGAACAACGAGGGACGGCGATGCATGGCAATCACTCCAGGATGATGTTTATTCCGCTATACCGGAACACGGTTTGTTACTACGGAATAGACAGCAGAAAGTGTGCCACAGCTCGGGGACGAAATCGCCCGTATGTGGAACTTCAAGTTATTCAGCTGGTTAGCTAACGAGACATCTGGCACGCAGAGGCGCCGCTTTTGGACAATTCAGCGATCGTGTGAGTAGTAACGTCACATTCAAGTGCAGCGATGTGCGTATTCGATGCACGGAGAGCTTTCGCAAGGTCTCTTTTTTCGTATTGCCGTTTGTCGGATTTCAACCTCTACCTGTCAGAGTTGACAGTTGTTTCCAACGGATCCCGGAGGCCTACTGAAGTCTCTGCTCAGCAGAAACATCAATAACCGAACAAGGATGAGTGAAATGGCCAATTTGATTAAAAACGGTGACTTTTCCCAGCAAGGTGCTCATTGGAGCGCGTCCGAGGCGGACAAAGTTCATTATGAAAACGGCGATTGCGTTATTGCTTCTCCTGCATTTATCAGTCAGGAGGTGCCCACGCCAAACGGTGATGGTGGGACATTCATGTTATCCGCGCGGATGAAGACCAACCCGGGGGCAGCGGGTCGTATCACGGTGCAGGCTCACCCGACGGGTGAGCCAGTTTCCCTTGATGTCGGGGGCGGGCAAAGCTGGGAAGTTCTTTCCAAGAAGTTCAAGGCCAATAACGCGACTATCAAGTTCGTAGTCAAACTGGAAGCCAACGATGGAGAAAACGGCAAGCCTGGCTCGTATTTCGGTGATGTAACGCTTTCCAAATTGAGCTGACACAACGTTTCAAGTTGATGAGAGGGTCATCGCCAATGATGACTCGCTTTTTCAATCTCTTGATCGCGTCGTCGATGAAGCGAGAAAAGGAGCTAATCGTGAGCCTGAATGTACCCCTCTCCGCTTTGTCGCCTGTCTACCGCAAAGCCCTGAAAACCTGGCGTCCGGTGATCCTGTACTTCGCCAATGAACACTGTCCTGCCTGCGAATGGGCCGGGCCGGTGTTTCGTGAGGTGGCCGAGCCGTATCGGCTCCGGGCGAACATTTACATGCTCAATACCAGCTAGGCGCCGCGCCATCCACTGGTCACCGGCACGCCGACCGTGCTGTTCTACAAGAACGGCAGGTTGCTGAAGAAGCTCAAAGGGATTGGCACGGAGGAAATACTGGCGGCGGATTTTGCCCGGCATATTGGCAGGACCAGGGCACCGCTGGTGCAGCAGAAACCACGGCATGACCTGCCGTGGTTGCGCCGCACATTGAGCAGGCTCTGCACAATCACGCGTGCGCATCGGCGGGTGATTTGAGGCAGTGCATTTCCCGTAATCGTTGCGGTGTCTGACGCATCGCTTTCGCGGGCAAGCCCGCTCCCACAGGGGGTCAACGTTGTTCACACATTTCGTGTACGACGCGTGCACTGTGGGAGCGGGCTTGCCCGCGAAGGGGTCGGCACCGTCAGCGCAAGGCTGCTGCCTTACGCAGAATCGCGCACCAGCAACACCCGCGTCACCCGTCGTTCCTCAACGGCTTTGACGGTCATTTGCCAGCCTTCGTACTGCAGCCGGTCGCCCTTCATCGGCAAGCGATCCAGCAGGCTCATCACCAGTCCGGCCAAGGTCTGATAGTCCTCGGTCGGTTCGGCGCCGAACCCGGTGCGCTGGCGAACACGAGTCAGGTTCAACGCACCGTTGACGATGAACCCGCCCTGCTCTTCGATCACATCCGGACCTTCGATTTCGCTGGCATCGGGCAATTCGCCGGCAATCGATTCGAGGATATCGGTCATGGTCAACACGCCAACGAAGTCACCGAACTCGTTGACCACGAAGGCGATGTGGGTCGACGCCGCACGCATCTGCTCCAGCGCATTGAGGATCGAATAGCTGTCGAGCAGGTTGATGGTCTTGCGCGCCAAGTGCTCCAGGTTCGGCTCGGCACCGGCCAGGTACTCCTTGAGCAGTTCCTTTTTGTGCACGAAGCCCAAGGGCTCATCCACCGCGCCGTTGCGAATCAGCGGCAGACGTGAATACGACGAATGCATCAATTTCGTGCGAATCGTCTCGGCGTCGTCGGCCAGATCGATGGTGTCGACGTCGGCGCGCACGGTCATCAAGTTCCGAATCGGACGCTCGGCCAGTTGCAGCACGCCACTGATCATCACCCGCTCGCGGCGGTCGAACAGCTCCGCACTCGGTGCTTCGCCGTCATCCAGCAGGTCGGAGATTTCCTCGCCGACCTCCTCCACTTCCAGCTTGCGCCCGCCCAGCAGACGCATCACCGCATGGGCCGTACGCTCACGTATGGGGCGCAGGCCTTGCATCGAACGTTTGCGCCGGGCTCGGGCAATCTGGTTGAACACCTCGATCAGGATCGAGAAACCAATCGCCGCGTACAGATAGCCTTTCGGGATGTGGAAGCCCAGGCCTTCGGCCGTCAGGGCAAAACCGATCATCATCAGGAAGCCCAGACACAGCATGATCACCGTCGGGTGCGCGTTGACGAAGCGGGTCAACGGCTTGCTGGCGACGATCATCAGACCGATGGAAATGATCACCGCGATCATCATCACCGCCAGTTCATCCACCATGCCGACGGCGGTGATTACCGCGTCCAGCGAGAACACCGCGTCGAGCACCACGATCTGCGCCACGATCGGCCAGAACAGCGCGTAAGCGGCGTTGCTCGAGCGCTGGCCGACGTGGCCTTCGAGTCGTTCGTGCAGCTCCATCGTCGCCTTGAACAGCAGGAACACACCACCGAACAGCATGATCAGGTCACGGCCGGAGAAGCTCTTGTCGAATACCTCGAACAACGGCTGCGTGAGGGTGACCAGCCAGGAAATACTCGCCAACAGGCCCAGACGCATGATCAGCGCCAGCGACAGGCCGATGATCCGCGCGCGATCGCGCTGATGCGGCGGCAGTTTGTCCGCCAGGATTGCGATAAACACCAGGTTGTCGATACCCAGCACCAGTTCCAGCACGATCAAAGTCAACAAGCCTAACCAGGCCGTGGGATCCGCTAACCATTCCATAAAATGTCTTGATCTCTCTTCAGTGAATTCAGGCTGCCGGGCACGGCAAAGTGCAACGCGAAGGCTCTGATGCCGCGTTGTCAACGATAGTCGGGAGTCGGAAAACCGGATGCTGCGAGTGCGTCAAGACCGCGCCATGGCGCGAGGAGAAAGTACGACTGGGAGGCTCCGAGAGGGTGTTCATGCAAATCCTGAATGAAAAATGGCCTTGGAGCGTACAGGCTCAGGGCACATTTTCTACAGTGGCAAATCATTTCAAAATCTGTAAGAGCACAAGAAATGTGTTTTTCCTGTTGGCCCTTTCGCGAGCAAGCCCGCTCCCACAGGGGTTATTCGTCGGACGCAAGTTCTGAGTTCAAAGAGGGGCCAATGTGGGAGCGGGCTTGCTCGCGAAGGGGTCATCAAACGCCACATCATCGTCCGGCAAAACGCAACCGCGACAACTGCCGCAAATCCCCTTCAACGTAATAATCGTTGGTCCAGCTGTCATCCACCGCCAGCGGACTCACCTGCTTCAGTTCCAGCTTTTTCGCGAAATAACGAAAGCGGTAATGCTCATAAAACCGCAGCAACTCCAGGCCATAGCGATCAGCCAGATCGGTGTCGCCACGAATGATCAGGAAGTTCTCGTCATTGCCGTTACTGGCTGATGTACTGAGGTTGTGACTGCCGCTGATGATCGTCGGCGCATCGGTGGTGAAGTCGGTGACTACGGCTTTGGTGTGCACCAGCAGGTTGCCCTTCTGGCCTTTCATGCTTTCCTTGAGCCAGCCTTCCAGCCCGGTATTGAGTAATGCCGTGGCGGCGAATTCGGCGGTGCGGTCGGCATGAAACCCGGTGATGCTGCTCGCGGTGTTTTGCAGACCGTAACGCAGGATGTCGTCATGCGGTTTGCCGAGCAGCGCGTTGAGAATCATGTCCGGCAGGGCAAAAGCCGTGACGAACAACACGTCCTTTTTGGCCGCCTCGATGATCTCGACGAACTCACGCAAATCGCCACCACCGCTGCGTGGCGAAAACCCGGCAAACAGCGGCTGCGTTGGGTCCATCGGGTTATGTTGAGTAATCCAGGTACGCGTCGCGCCGACATCGGTGGGGTTGGCCCAGACTTCTTCGAAGGTTTGCAAATAACGCGTGGCAATCGTCACGTCGTCGAGCGTATGCACCACGTTGGCCTGGCGATACACGCCATTGGCAGTGAAATTGGTACTGCCGCACAGCACCGCCTGCGGTTGGCGCTGCCCGCTGCCATCGACACGGCTGAGGACAATGAATTTATCGTGGAAGATCTCGTGAGTGACGCGAGCGCGCTTGTTTGCCGCCGGCAACTTCGCCAGGTTCGCTTCGTTCAGGACGGTATCGGAATCATCAGGTCGAGCGTGGTACAGCACACGCACTAGAACCCCGCGGGCGAACGCCGCGTTCACCGCATCGACAATCGCCTGCAACTGATACTCGTAGATCGCGATATCGAGCGCCCAATCGGCGTCGACAGCGCGCTCGATGTACCCGAGCAAACGCTCCAGCAGGCCGTTCTCCAGCCACAGTCGTGCCGCATCGGGCCAGGCTTCGATGGGCAGGTTCTTGTTGGCGCTGATCTGCGCGTCGAGGTCGGGAAACTTGCGCTGGAAGGCCTGACTGGCGGCCACGGCGCGGTTGAAGATCACGCTTTGATTGGCCGGATGACCATCGTCACTGGTGATGCTCAGCTCCAGTGATTCGCCCAGTTGCGGTGCATCCGCCGTGCCGTAGGCCAGATGCACGCGATAGTGCATCGTGGTCCCCGGATTGACCGCGTAATCGGCCCAGCGGAATTTCTGCAACGGCGCCTTATCACTGGGCGTCGCGTGATATTGGGGAAAGGTGTGTGCCTTGCCGGGAAACGTCAGGCTGTTGAACAGGAACAACCACGGCCTGTCACCCTGCTGCTTCTCGATGGCGAAGCCGAGCAGGCCTTTGCGTCGGGGCTCGGCGAGGTCCATGGCGAGCAACACGCCGTTGGTGCCGGCGTAGGCTTTGACGCGAAAATCGTCCTGAGGATTGGCGACCAGTACCCGCATGATTCACTCCTTGTGATTGGGCTGGGGTGGAGCATAGAGCAGCGCTGCAAGTTTGGATGATATCCGTTTGAACCGAGGTGACCTCTTCGCGAGCAAGCCCGCTCCCACAGGTCAAGCAGCGTTCACATTCCTTGTGGGAGCGAGCCTGCTCGCGAAGAGGCCCGCTCAGGCATCACAGATCATCAATGTGCCGATAATCCGCATTCAGCGCCGCCGCTAATTCCCGCGCCCGTGCCAATCGGATGGGCCCGCGCTCAATGTCGATCAACAATCCCGGACACTCCAGCGCCGGCATCGACGGCAAGGCTTTCAAACGCCCATCCGTGACCACCAGCAAGCGCTGCTGCTCGGCCGGAAAACGCTTTTGCCGCTGCACCAGCCACTGCTGCGCCTGCGCCAACGCCGCCACCAATGGCGTGCCGCCCCCCGCGCCCAACGCCTCCAGCCAGGTGCGCAAGCCCCTCGACGCCTTCAAACCCTGAACCTGCCACTTCGGCGTGGTACCGCTGGCGGTCAACAGTGCCAGTCGTGCCCGTTGCCGATAAGCGTCATCGAACAATTGTGCGAGCAGGCCTTTGGCATCACTTAAAGCCTTATGCCGACGCGTCGAAGCCGACGCATCGACGATCACCAGCCACAACTCATGGGGAGAACGAGTGCGCAACTGGAACTGCAAGTCCTCACGGGTTTGCGGGCGGCCGTTGAGCAGCGTCCCCGGCCAGTTCACCAGGCCGCTGCGCGCTGCGTGGCGCTTGCCCTGGCGTCCGTGATCGAGGCGTCCGGCGCGGGGTCTGGCATTCGCCCCCGCGTCGGATCGGGGACGAATGCCGGTTACTTTTTTGGCCAGCTCGGCACTTCGCGGCGGGCACCCGTGGCCAGTGCCGGGGCGGGCATATCGCCCCACTGCCCCTGGCCCTCGCTTGGTTCGGCTTGGGTATTGGCTGAGTTCTGCGCGGGTGGCTGAGGGCTGGAAAAAGAGGATTCGCGACGGCGATGCCGCAGGGCGAATTCCGCCACGGCGTCGATGTCCTGCTCGGCAATCGCTGCAGCGCCGCGCCACGCCGCGTGAGCACGGGCGGCGCGCAGCCAGACCAGATCGGCACGCAAGCCATCGACGCCGGCCGCAAAGCAACGCTCAGTGATGCTCGCCAACGCATCGTCGTCCAGCGGAATGCTCGCCAAGGCGATGCGCGCCTGTTCGCAGCGTTCGCGCAGCGCTTGCTGCTGTGCTTCCCACTGCGCGCAGAACGCCTGTGGATCGCTGTCGAAATCCAGTCGGCGGCGGATAATCTGCCCGCGTTCGGTCGGCGCGGTGTGGCCGCTGAGGGCGACGTTCAGGCCGAAACGGTCAAGCAGCTGAGGCCGCAATTCGCCCTCTTCCGGGTTCATCGTGCCAATCAATACAAATCGCGCCGAATGCCGATGGGAGATGCCGTCACGTTCGATCAGGTTGGTGCCGCTGGCCGCCACATCAAGCAGCAGATCCACCAGATGATCGGGCAGCAGGTTCACTTCATCGACGTACAGCACACCGCCGTCAGCCTTGGCCAATACACCGGGAGAAAACTGCGCACGGCCTGCGCTCAGCGCCGCGTCGAGATCGAGGGTGCCGACCAGACGTTCTTCGGTGGCACCCAGCGGCAAGGTGACGAACTGCCCGCTCGCCAGCAGATCGGCGAGGCCACGGGCCAGGGTCGATTTGGCCATGCCGCGCGGGCCTTCGATCAGCACGCCACCGATTTTCGGGTCGATGGCGGTGAGGTACAGCGCGAGTTTCAGGTCATCGGCACCGACCACGGCGGAGAGCGGGAAATGCGGGGTGTCGGTCATCTTCAATACTCGGTCATGGTCGGAGTGAATGCATTTCAATGTAGGAGTGAGCCTGCTCGCGATAGCGGTGGGTCAGCGACAAATAGGTTTGCTGATACACCGCTATCGCGAGCAGGCTCACTCCCACAAGGTATCGTGGTGTGTCAGGTGTCTTCTTCTATATCCAGCAGCAGGTTTTCCAACGCGTCTTTATACGCGCCCGGTTCCTGCCACATCCCGCGCTGCTGCGCTTCCAGCATGCGCTCGGTCATGTCGCGCAGCGCATGCGGATTGTGTTCGCGAACAAAATCCCGGGTCGCCGGATCGAGCAAATAAGCGTCGGCCAGCAACGCGTACTGATGATCGTCAATCAGCTGCGTGGTGGCATCGAAGGCGAACAGGTTATCGACCGTCGCCGCCAACTCGAACGCGCCTTTATAACCGTGGCGTTTGACCCCGTCGATCCATTTTGGATTGGCCGCCCGCGAGCGGATCACCCGGTTCAGTTCTTCTTTCAGGGTGCGGATTTTCGGCAGATCCGGCTGGCTGTGATCGCCGTGATAACTGGCCGCTGCTTCCCCGCGCAGGGTTTCCACCGCCGCGAGCATGCCGCCCTGAAACTGGTAATAGTCGTTGGAGTCGAGCAGGTCATGCTCGCGATTGTCCTGGTTCTGCAACACCGCCTGCAGCTGGCTCAGGCGCTGGACGAACTGCTCGCGGGCGGCGGTGCCTTCGTCAGAACCGCCGTAAGCGTAGGCGCCCCAGTTCAGGTAGACCTCGGCCAGATCCTCGCGGGTCTGCCACAGGCGCCCGTCGATCGCGCCTTGCACACCGGCGCCGTAAGCCCCGGGCTTGGCGCCGAAGATCCGCCAGCCGGCCTGGCGCCGCGCCGCATCGGCATCCAGCCCGGATTGCAGCAGCGCTTCACGCTCGGCGCGCACTTTCGCCGCCAGCGGATTGAGGTCATCCGGTTCGTCCAGCGCCGCCACCGCTTGCACGGCCGCGTCGAACAGGCGAATCAGGTTGGCAAAGGCATCGCGGAAGAAGCCCGAGACCCGCAGTGTGACATCGACCCGTGGCCGGTCGAGCAGGCTCAGCGGCAGAATCTCGAAGTCATCGACGCGCTGACTGCCGGTGGCCCACACCGGACGCACGCCCATTAGCGCCATGGCCTGAGCGATGTCATCACCGCCAGTGCGCATGGTCGCGGTGCCCCACACCGACAGACCGAGCTGACGCAGGTGATCACCGTGATCCTGCAAGTGGCGCTCAAGAATCAACGTGGCGGACTGGAAACCGATGCGCCACGCGGTGGTGGTCGGCAGGTTGCGCACGTCCACCGAGTAGAAGTTGCGGCCAGTGGGCAACACGTCGAGACGACCACGGCTGGGTGCGCCGCTTGGGCCGGCGGGGACGAAGCGACCGCCGAGGGCGTCGAGCAGGCCGCGCATTTCTGCGGGACCGCAGGCGTCGAGGCGTGGGGCGACGACTTCGCGCAGATTTTCAATGATCGCGCTCACTTCAGCCCCCCTCGGTTCCTGTAGGAGTGAGCCTGCTCGCGATGGCGTCAGGTCAGGCAATTCAGTGTTGAATGACACACCGCTATCGCGAGCAGGCTCACTCCTACAAGGGGCGTGCACTGTTTCGGAGATCAGTTGGGTGGCGAACAGCTCGAGGCGTTCGCGGGTATCGCCGGCGCTGCGCCAGACTTCGTCGCTGACGTTTTGCAGCTCTATTGGACGCGGGCCGTTCCAGGGATCAGCGAGCGCACAATCCAGCGGATCAAAGCCCAATTCAAACGCCTTGGCCAACGCCCGCAGCAAACTCGACTGCGCGCCCTTGCCGTCGCCACGCGGAATGCGCAGCAAGGCCAGCAACGTATCGATGCGCAAACGTCCGGTCGGCGACTCACCGAAAATGTGCAGGCCATCGCGAATCTGCGACTCCTTCAGGTCACACAAATAAGTGTCCAGACGCGGCAGCCAGATCGCTGCATCGGCGTCGCTGTCCAGACCGGCGTCGAGTTGCAGTTCGCGGTCGATCTGCGTTTCGCGCACCAGTTGCAGAATGTCGCGCTGCAGCTCGCGGGCGCGACGCGGATCGAGCAGTTGCGCCTCGTAATATTCGTCGGCCAGCAGCTCCAGATTGCGCAACGGGCCGTAGGTTTCGGCGCGGGTCAGCGGCGGCATCAGGTGGTCGATGATCACCGCTTGCGTACGCCGTTTGGCCTGGGCGCCCTCGCCCGGATCGTTGACGATAAACGGATAGATATTCGGCAGCGGCCCGAGCAGCGCGTCCGGCCAGCAGTTCTCCGAAAGCCCCACGCCCTTGCCCGGCAGCCATTCGAGGTTGCCGTGCTTGCCGACGTGAATCACCGCGTGGGCACCGTAGGTGTTGCGCAGCCAGAAATAGAACGCCAGATAGCCGTGCGGTGGCACCAGATCCGGGTCGTGATACACCGCGCTCGGATCGACCTGATAACCGCGCGCCGGTTGAATGCCGACGAAGGTCAGGCCAAAACGCAGACCGGCGATCATCATCCGTCCGTCGCGACACATCGGGTCGTTTTGCGGCGCGCCCCAGCGTTCCAGCACTGCCGCGCGATTGGCTTCCGGCAGCACGTTGAACATCGCCAGATAGGCGTCCATCGCCAGGCTTTGCTGGCACGGACGCAGGTCGATGCTGTCGAGATCGTTGCTGACGCCGCCGAGCAATTGCTGGATCAGTTCGGTGCCGCTATCCGGCAACTCCGCCGTCAACGGGAAGCCTTCCGCCTGCAACGCGCGCAGGATATTCAATGCCGCCGCCGGCGTGTCCAGACCGACTCCATTGCCGATCCGACCATCGCGGGTCGGGTAGTTGGCGAGGATCAGCGCGATGCGTTTTTCCGCGTTCGGCAGCCGCGCCAGATCGCTCCAGCGCCGGGCCAGTTCGGCGACGAAATCCATACGTTCGGGTTGCGCCCGGTAGCAGACCACGTCGGACTGGCTGCGCTCACTGCGCCAGGCCAGATCCTTGAAGCTGATCGGCCGGCTGATGATGCGTCCATCAAGTTCCGGCAAGGCGATGTGCATCGCCAGATCCCGTGGCCCGAGGCCCTGCTCGCTGTCGCGCCAGCCCGGTTCGTTGTCCTGAGCGCAGATCGCCTGAATCACCGGAATATTGCGCCGGAACGGCCGCAGATGCGGGGCTTCCGGGCTGGATTGCGCGAAGCCGGTGGTGTTGAGAATCACCGCCGCCTCGACCTCATCCAGCCAGTCCTCGACCACCGACAGGCAGCCGGGCTCTTTCAGGCTGGCGACGGCGATCGGCAACGGATTAAGCCCCGCCGCCTGCAAGCGCTGGCAGAACAGATCGATGAACGCGGTGTTAGCCGCTTGCAAATGCGAGCGATAAAACAACACCGCCGTCACCGGGCGATCCGGCTGCCAATCGGCTCGCCAGTCGCTCAGTGCGGCGGTGTTGTTCTGTGGGTGGTAAATCGCCGTACGCGGCAGCGCTTGCGGCTCGCCCCAGGCGTAATCCCGCGCCAGCCAGCGGTTGGCCAGACAACGAAAGAAATCCAGCGCATTGCCCATGCCGCCCTGGCGCAGGAACTGCCAGAGGCGGTCGCGATCTTCGGCGGGCACGGTGCTCAGGTCGCTGAGTTCCGGGTCGGGACGATCATCACCGGGCACCAGAATCACCTGCACGCCGCGCTCGGACAACTCCACCAGACGCTCGACACCGTAACGCCAATAGGCGATGCCGCCGTGCAGCGAAATCAGAATGACCTTGGCGTGACGCAACACCTCATCGACATACAGATCGACCGAGGCGTGATTCTGCACCTGCATCGGATTGGCCAGGCGCAGGCTCGGGTAATCCTCAGGCAGTTGCTGCGCCGCTTCGGCGAGCAGCGCCAGACTGGAATCGCCGCTGCACAGGATCACCAGCTCGGCGGGGGTTTGTCCAAGGTCGGCAATGTTGTCATCCGACACGAAACCGCCGGGCTGGGTCCTGAGCAGGTGCATGGCTTAAACGCTGAGCGCGGCGCGCAGTTGCGCTTCGAGTTGCGCAGCGTCGAGTTCCTGACCGATCAGCACCAGACGGGTGACGCGCGCTTCGTCAGCGCCCCACTGCCGGTCGAAGTGCTTGTCGAAACGCGTGCCCACGCCCTGAATCAACAGGCGCATCGGCTTGTTCGGAATCGCCGCGAAGCCCTTCACACGCAGGATGCCGTGCTTGACCACCAGTTGCGTCAGCGCGTCGAGCAGCAGGCTTTCGTCGGCTTGCGGCAGTTCGATCGAGATCGAATCGAAGGCGTCGTGATCGTGGTCATCGTGATCGTCATCACCGTCGTGGTGGTGGTCGTGATGACTGTGGCGGCTGTCGATGTGTTCTTCAGAGCCGGCGCCGAGGCCGATCAGCACATCCAGCGGCAGGCGACCGTTGCTGGCTTCGATGATTTTTACTGCTGGTGGCAGTTCTTCGGCGACTTCGAGGCGTACACGAGCGAGGTCTTCCGGGCTGGTCTGGTCGGCCTTGTTGAGGATCACCAGGTCGGCGCTGGCCAGTTGGTCGGCGAACAACTCATGAAGTGGCGATTCGTGATCGAGGTTCGGATCGAGTTTGCGCTGGGCATCGACCTGATCCGGGAACGCGGCAAACGTGCCAGCGGCCACGGCCGGGCTGTCGACCACGGTGATCACCGCATCCACGGTGCAGGCACTGCGGATTTCCGGCCACTGGAAGGCCTGCACCAGTGGTTTTGGCAGGGCCAGACCGGACGTTTCGATCAGAATGTGGTCGAGATCGCCGCGACGGGCGACCAGTTCGCGCATCACTGGGAAGAACTCTTCCTGCACCGTGCAGCACAGGCAGCCGTTGGCCAGTTCATAGACGCGGCCGGTGGCTTCTTCTTCGGTGCAGCCGATGCTGCATTGCTTGAGGATTTCACCGTCGATGCCCAGTTCGCCGAACTCGTTGACGATCACCGCGATGCGACGGCCCTGAGCGTTGTCGAGCATGTGTCGCAGCAAGGTAGTTTTGCCCGAGCCGAGAAAACCGGTGACGATGGTGACGGGGAGTTTGGCCAGTGTTTTCATCGGATGCCCTTTGGCAAGGTGGCGGGCATACGGGACGAGATCCGCTGCGAACGTGCGCGCGGAAGAATTCGCCACCGGATCACCCCGCCCGGTTGTAGTGAGAAATCTGTCACGAGGCAGGTCTCCTGGCTGACGGTGTTCAGGCCTTGGGCCCGGCATTCGCTGCGCCTTCCCGCGGGCTCTGTGGATTGAGCTGGCAGTGGCGTGGCAACGAACTTCACCGTTCACAGTTGCGGGGGCAGCCGCGGCTTTGACCGCGTTCCCTTCTTAGCTTCGGCGTGGGCCGAAGAACCTCGAAAGCGCAAGGCTACGCATGGCTTGAGGATGGGTCAATGTTTGGATTGGGGGCATATCCGTTGCTGCGGGGGTTGCTGATTACGGTTTCGCCGTTGCGGCGGGTCACTTTTGCCAGACTTCGGGTTAAGGGGTTTGGTTTTTTTGGATTGGGGGCATATCCGTTTCTTCGGGTGTTGCCTCTGGCGGTTTCGCTCTTACAGCGAGTCACCTTTTCCAAACGCCGAAAAGGTAACCCAAAAGGCTTTGCCCCGGCGTACGGCACTTCGCTTAGGCTCAGTGTTCCCTCGCTACGGTGTCCATCCGGGGGCATCGCCTCCGGTTTGCTTCGCTGCACCTCCTCTCGATGTATGCGGCTTCGCCGCATGGCGCTGCGCGCCTACCCCCTGATGGACGCCTACGCTCGGCCTGCCGAAGGGGCTGAAGATCAAAAGCCACATCAAAAGCCAGAGCCAAAGCCAAAGCCAAAGCCAAAGCCAAAGCCAAAGCCAAAGCCAAAGCCAAAGCCAAAGCCAAAGCCAAAGCCAAAGCCAAAGCCAAAGCCAAAGCAGATCAAAAGATCACAGCCTTCGGCAGTTCCTACATGGGATTGGGTGTATTCAGTTGGAGATTGGTCGGCTGGCAGGCCGCCTTCGCGAGCAAGCCCGCTCCCACAGTTGAGCCGGGTGCATCCGCAAGAAATTGGTCGGCTGTCAGGCTGGCTCCTACAGTTCAGATTGCGTGCAGCCCCATGCGGCGAAGCCGCCCCACTCAACACAATGAGCGTTAGCTCGAGTAAAGCTTTTGATCTGAGGGCCCGTCGGCAGGCTGAGTGGAGGGATTTATCCGGGGGTGGGAGCGTAGCGACCGTTTGGCGCAGCCAAACACAGCGAGAGGAGGTGCAGCGAAGCAAACCGTAGGCGCTGCCCCCCGGATGAATCCCGGAGCGAAGGAACCCGAGCCTGGGCGAGGGCCGAACGTCAGGGCATAGACCTTTTGGTTACTTTTGGGGCGTTTGCCAAAAGTGACCCGCCGTAAGGGCGGAACCTTAGGAGGCCGTTACCGCAGCAACGGATCCACCCACAAAATTGACTACATTCCCCAACCCATGCTCTCCTACACAACTTGTTACGGGTGCCCTTCACAGGGTGAAACGGGAAACCGGTGAATCATGTGCTTTACTCAAAGCCATGTCAGTCCGGTGCTGCCCCCGCAACGGTAAGCGAGCGAAGCGTCGAATCCACTGTGCCGTACGGCATGGGAAGGTGATGCTTGCAGGTCGGCCTGACGCCAACCCCTCGTGAGCCCGGAGACCGGCCCGCAACACACAGTGCGCATTTTGCGTCGCTGAACATAACAAACCCGCGGTGGGCGGGCGCTGTTCGAACCTCTGCGTGCCCGACTCGCAGGGGTTTTCATGCGCTCTATCAACCCGCTGACACTCCAGAGGGAAGCGCCATGTCGATCATCAGCAGCACCGGCAGCAACACCGACAAAATCTCCAGCACCGCCACGTTGAGCCAACGCCTGACCGCCGCGATCTTCGCGTCGATCCTGGGTGCCAGCCTCGTGTACTTCGCCGGCTTCTCGCACATCGAAGCGGTGCACAACGCCGCTCACGATACCCGCCACAGCGCTGCGTTCCCGTGCCACTGAGACCTGCCGACATGATCAAGCGTATTGCGCAAACCGCAGGCTTCACCGGTCTGCTGGCCGCCCTGCTGCTGACCCTGCTGCAAAGCTTCTGGGTCTCGCCACTGATTCTGCAGGCCGAAACCTTCGAGAAATCCGAACCGGTGGCCGTTCACGAACACGCCGCCGGCACAGCCGCACACACTCACGACGCCGAAGCCTGGGAGCCGGAAAACGGCTGGCAGCGCGTGGTCTCGACCACCGGCGGTAATCTGGTGGTGGCGGTCGGTTTCGCCCTGATGCTCGCGGGTCTATACACCCTGCGCGCGCCGACCAAAACCTCGCAGGGCCTGCTCTGGGGCCTCGCCGGTTACGCGACCTTCGTCCTCGCGCCGACTCTGGGCCTGCCGCCTGAACTGCCGGGCACCGCTGCGGCCGATCTGGCTTCGCGGCAGACATGGTGGATTGGCACCGCCGCCTCCACCGCTGTCGGCCTGGCCCTGATCGTGTTCAGCCGTCACTGGTTGATGAAGCTGCTGGGCGTGGCGATTCTTGCCGTGCCGCACGTGATTGGCGCACCGCAACCGGAAGTGCACTCGATGCTCGCCCCGGAAGCACTGGAAGCCCAGTTCAAAATCGCTTCGCAGTTGACCAACGTGGCGTTCTGGCTGGCCCTGGGCTTGATCAGCGCCTGGTTGTTCCGCCGCAAAAGCGCTGGTCAATACCACGCATGACCGATGACCGCGCAGCGCCGACTTTCGTGGTCGGCCTGGGCTGCCAGCGCGGCTGCCCGGCCAGTACGCTGCGCGCGTTACTCGATCAGGCATTACAGGCGCATCGCATCGAACTCGAAGCGGTCAAGGCGTTGGCCAGCATCGATTTGAAGCGCGATGAGCCCGGTTTGCAGGAGCTGGCCGCGCAACTGGCCTTGCCGCTGTTGTATTTCAGCAGCGACGAATTGGCCAGTTACCAGCAGCGGCTAAGCCATCATTCACAGATCGCCTACGAGCGCACCGGTTGCTATGGCGTCGCGGAAAGTGCCGCGCTGGCCCTCGCCGAGCAGTTGATCCAGGCTCCGGCAAAACTGCTGATTTCCCGGCAGAAATACGCTCAGGCGACACTGGCATTGGCCGGCGCTGCGTAAAATCCCGATAATCCCCCTGTTTGATCATGAGCAATCTTCATCTGAAGCGTTGCCCTGCCCCGTTTTTCACAGGATTTCTTCATGACCGTCTACTTCATCGGCGCCGGCCCCGGCGACCCGGAATTGATCACTGTCAAAGGCCAGCGGCTGATCCGCAGTTGCCCGGTGATCATCTACGCAGGCTCGCTGGTTCCGGCCGCCGTGCTGGAGGGGCATCAGGCCGAAACCGTGGTCAACAGCGCCGAATTGCATCTGGAGCAGATCATTGATTTGATCAAAACTGCCCATGCCAAGGGCCAGGATGTGGCGCGGGTGCATTCGGGTGATCCAAGCCTGTATGGCGCGATTGGCGAGCAGATTCGTTATCTGCGCGAATTGCAGATTCCGTTCGAGATCATTCCCGGCGTGACGGCTACGGCTGCTTGCGCAGCGTTGCTGGGCGCGGAACTGACGCTGCCGGACGTTTCGCAGAGCGTGATTCTGACTCGTTACGCCGATAAGACTGCGATGCCGGCAGGTGAGGAACTGAGCAGTCTGGCGCAGCATGGCGCGACCATGGCGATTCACCTGGGGGTCAATCATCTGCAGAAGATCATTGGCGAACTGCTGCCGCATTACGGCGCGGATTGCCCGATTGCAGTGATTCACCGGGCGACATGGCCGGATCAGGATTGGGTGGTGGGGACACTGGAGGATATTGCCGCGAAGGTGGAGACCAAGGGGTTTCGGCGGACGGCGTTGATTCTGGTTGGACGGGTGTTGGGGAGTGAGGTATTTAGCGAGTCATCGCTGTATCGTGCGGGGCATGCACACCTGTACAGGCCCTGAAAGCAATTGTGGCGAGGGAGCTTGCTCCCGCCGGATCGCGGAGCGATCCCCAAACTAGACAACCCATTCATCACGGGTAAATGCATTGTCCGATTTGTGACTGCTTCGCAGTCAAGCGGGACGGTGCGGCGATCCGACAAGCTCCCTCGCCACAGCGCCGTTTTTCATGTTCGCAGTGAACACCTTACTCAGTAGTAGGCGTTTTCTTTCTGCGTGTGGTCGGTCACGTCGCGAACACCTTTGAGCTCTGGGATACGCTCAAGCAAGGTGCGTTCGATGCCTTCCTTCAGGGTCACGTCGGCCTGGCCGCAGCCTTGGCAGCCGCCGCCGAACTGCAGCACGGCGATGCCGTCCTCAACCACATCGATCAGGCTGACCTGACCGCCGTGGCTGGCCAGCCCCGGGTTGATTTCGGTTTGCAGGTAGTAGTTGATGCGCTCGTTGACCGGGCTGTCGGCGTTGACCATCGGTACTTTGGCGTTTGGCGCCTTGATGGTCAGCTGGCCGCCCATGCGGTCGGTGGCGTAGTCGACGACGGCATCGTCGAGGAACGCTTCGCTGAACGAGTCGATGTAAGCGGTGAAGCTTTTCAGCCCCAGCGCGGTATCTTCAGGTTTTTCTTCGCCCGGCTTGCAGTAGGCAATGCAGGTTTCGGCGTACTGGGTGCCAGGCTGGGTGATGAAGACGCGGATGCCGATGCCCGGGGTGTTCTGCTTGGAGAGCAGATCGGCCAGGTAATCGTGGGCGGCGTCGGTAATGGTAATAGCGGTCATGGAAACTCCTCGCAGGCTTGGGCGCAGTTTACGCCAATCATCGCGCGGCACAAAGTCCTAGTATTTTTGTCGGGAAAGCTCGGCAGCTGATTGACCGACAGGTTCGCGATCAATCCGCGCTTTAAGCCACTGATAGCTGCGTTTTTCCACCCATTCGTAACTCAACCACGAGCCCACACCGATGGCCAGAGCACAGATAACGAACATCAGATACGGGTTGATCCCGTAGCGCCGCGCAAGAAAACCACCCGCCGACAGCACCAGTACATGCATCAGATACACCGAATAGGAACAGTCACCGAGCCATTTCATCACCCGGCTGCGCTCGACGTTGCGTTCCAGTGCGATACAGGACATCACCAGCACCGCGCTCGGCACGCCCCAATTCAACAACCTTGGCGCCGGCGCCAGGTGATAGATCGCCCACGACGCAGCGCCAATCGCCACCAGCGGCAACCACAGGCCCGCGCCGATCCAGCCCCGGCGATACAGCACGCCAATGCCGATCCCCAGCAAAAACTCGTAAACGATGTCCGAACGGTAGAACTCATTGAGCCAGCCGAACGCCTGGCACGCCGAAAACAGCAACGCGGCGACCACCAGCAAGCGCAGCTGCCAGCGGAACACCAGCGCGCATGCAAACAACACATAAAAGAACATTTCGTAGTTGAGCGTCCAGCCGACATTCAGCGTCGGATAAATCCCGTAGCCGCCGGGGTTTTGCGCAGGGATGAATAACAACGACGCGAGGAAATGCGCCCAATCCACCGTCTGATCCGGCAACATCGGCCGGGCGAACACCACCAGCAACGCCATCAGCAGCGTGTACAGCCAATACGCCGGGACAATGCGAAACAACCGATAGAGCAGAAACCGCGCCGGGGGCAACGCTTTGCTTTCGGTAGAAAGGAAGATCACCAGCCCGCTGATGACGAAGAAGATATCGACGCCGACTGCGCCTTTGTCGATGAAGAACTGCCCGACCGGGCCGCGCGCCTTGAAATCGAAGAAAATCTGCATGAAGTGGTGGCAGACCACGGTCCACGCGGCAAGCGCCCGCAGGGCCTGCACTGAAATCAACATGATCGGCTCCTGTCCACAACTCTCAAAACCACCGCCGACTCCTTGTAGGAGTGAGCCTGCTCGCGATGGCGTCAGTCCATTCAGAATGGTTGTCGCCTGACATGCCGCCATCGCGAGCAGGCTCACTCCTACAGGGAATGTGCGGTGTTGCTAAGCGTTGGGACAGCAGGCCAGCCCCAAACGATCAAAGATTCTCGTAGCGGTTCATGTCCAGCACGCCCTCTTCCACCGGATCGGTTTCGTGGAGGTATTGGCTCAGATCGTGGAAATAGAACCAGAACTGCGGATGACTGCGACGAATCCCCCAGCGTTCGACGATTTTCTCGAAGCGCCCGGCGTCCTTGGCGGTTTCCATCGCATCGACAAACTCCGGTACTTGCTCGGCCGGAATGTTGAAGATGAAGTTCGGATAGCTGCTGAGCACGCCCGGATAGATGGTCAAGGTGTCCAGCCCCGGTTGATAGCGCAGCGATTCCCCCAGCAGGAACGCCACGTTACTGTGCGCGCGATTGCGCAGCAGGCTGTACATCTCGCGTTTGCCGCTGCGGGTTTCGATGCGCAGCATGGTCGCTTCCGGCAACTGGTCGATGACCTTCAAACCGGCGGCCGGACGTGACGTCAGGCGACTCAGCGCCTGCTCGGCATTTTGCAGGGCCGGGTCGATATTCGGCCGCGAGCAGTAGGCGCCGTCACAGCGGTTGATCGGATCGGGCCGCGCATTCAGATCGCCGTAACGCGCCAGCAACTGCATGGCGAAGTCGTATTTCGGGTCCTTCGGATCGAGTTTCAGTGCGGTCGGCTTGTCGTCATCGATGGCTTCGTAGTCGAGCCACATCTTGAACTGGCCGCTGCTCTGATACCAATCGTCGAGGTAGTCCTCGCGGGAATCGGCCGGCATCAGGCGCAGGAAATTCTGTTCGGCGCCGTTGCGGATCAGGTCGAAATACAGGCGGGTCTGCGCCTGATGGGAAACGTTGCCGAACACATCGAAGTTGACCGCCAACTGGTAATAGGTGCGCTCCAGCAGCGGATAGTCGAACAGCCACATCGTCTGTGGCACTTCGCCGATCAGGCCTTTGGTCACCGAGGCGCTGTCGAAGTGACGGAAAATGCTCAGCAGCGCGTTGTCGTTGCCGGCCCACAGCGTCGACCAGCTCGGCGCCGGTAAATCGGCGTAGCTGTCGCGACGCAGCGCTTCGTACTGGTTTCGTTTGTCGCGGTAGTTGTGCCACAGACTCAGGACGCTGCCGACGTCATCGTTCTGACCTGGCATCGCCAGCAGCGGCGTGGCCTGGCCGCGATAGACCGGGTCGGTGATGTACAGGTCGTGCTCCGGCGCCTGGAACAGCGCCCAGAAGTTGTCGCGGATCACGTCCGTCGCAATCTGCCCACGGCACACCGGCCCACGAATGAACGTGCGTACGAAGTATTCGGCGTTATCGAGCATGAACTGATAGCGCGCCTGCGCCGGAATCGCCTCAAAGGTCGCAAACGGGTTGGCCCGACTCTGCGGGCCGTAACCCGGCAACGCACTGACCTGCCAGTTGCCGCTGTAGAACAGGCTCTTGACCCGCGCCATCTTCGCCGCGCTCAGCGGATAGGTGATGTGGGTCTTGTGCACGATCACCCCTTGCACCGGCCACAAACGGTAGTAAACCTGAGTGCCCGGGTCGTCATTCGGGCGACGGGTGGCGATCAGGTCGATCGGCTGGCCAGTCGGCGTGCGCGAACGCACCCACTGGAAGTAATGCCCAGGCTCACCGTCCTTGAAATAGAGGTGCGCGAGGAACCAGTGTTCGAACAACCAACGCCCAACCAGACTTTCCCGCGCCCCCGGCTGGTTGAGCAGGTTTTCCCACTGGACGATTTGCAGCGCTTCTTTGGCGCTCGGCGCCAGACCTTGCTCGTCGATCGGCGCACCGGATGCCAGCCAGCGTTGCAGGGTCTGGTATTGCTGATCGGTCAGGCCGGTCACCGCCAGCGGCATGCCTTCTTTCGGGTGGGCGCCGGCATAGCCTTCAAACTCGGCGGGCATCGCACACATGTTTTCCCGTTGCAGGCCGAGGACGATGTCTTCCGGCAGTTTGGCGTTGGGCGTCAGCGGGGTTTTGTGACCCAGTTCCAGCATCCGCGCCATCAATGCGGCCTGACTGCCTTGCGCATCAAGTACCGAATAAAAGCCTTTCTGCTGCCAGGCACGTTTGCCGAAGGCGTCGTAGAACAATCGAGTGGTCGGCGCGGCTTGAGTACGCTCGCCATCGTAGACCGGCATCTTGCTCGCGCCCCGCCCTGCACCTTCGCCGCTGCCCAGATTGAGCTGGCAGGCAGAGTCGTAGCAGGCATGGCAGGCCACACACTTCTCGGTGAAGATTGGCTGAATATCTCGGGTATAAGAGATCGCGGGCTCTTGCGCAACGGCGCCGCAGCTTAAGAACAGCATGAAAATGCTGATGACGCGGTACGACATGCCCATGATCCCGATCGTGAAAAAAACGCCGCGATTCTACAGTATGACGCTCGTACCAACATGAGCGATATTCATGCAAAACCACCACACGCTCCAAAACCACGCAGGTTTGTTATGATCCCGGCCCTTCGTCATGGTCTTTTCGAGTAGTCCCAATGTCCGATCGCAGCGTCCGCCTTCAAGCTCTCAAGCAAGCCCTCAAAGAGCGCATCCTGATTCTCGACGGCGGCATGGGCACGATGATCCAGAGCTACAAGCTCGAAGAACAGGATTATCGCGGCAAACGCTTCGCTGACTGGCCGAGTGACGTCAAGGGCAACAACGACCTGTTGGTGATCACCCGTCCGGACGTGATCGGCGGCATCGAAAAGGCTTATCTGGATGCCGGCGCCGACATTCTGGAAACCAACACCTTCAACGCCACGCGCATTTCCATGGCCGACTACGGCATGGAAGAGCTGGCGTACGAATTAAACGTAGAAGGCGCACGACTGGCGCGCAAGGTGGCTGACGCCAAGACCGCCGAGAACCCGGACAAGCCGCGCTTCGTCGCCGGCGTGCTCGGCCCTACCAGCCGCACCTGCTCGCTGTCGCCTGACGTGAACAACCCCGGCTACCGCAACGTCACCTTTGATGAACTGGTGGAGAACTACACCGAGGCCACCAAGGGCCTGATCGAGGGCGGCGTCGACCTGATCCTGATCGAAACCATTTTCGACACGCTCAACGCCAAAGCCGCGATCTTCGCTGTGCAAGGCGTGTTCGAAGAGCTGCACATCGAACTGCCGATCATGATTTCCGGGACCATCACCGATGCGTCCGGCCGCACCCTGTCCGGCCAGACCACCGAAGCGTTCTGGAACTCCGTGGCCCACGCCAAGCCAATTTCGGTCGGCCTCAACTGCGCCCTCGGCGCCAGTGAACTGCGTCCGTACCTGGAAGAGCTGTCGAACAAGGCCAGCACCCACGTTTCCGCGCACCCGAACGCCGGTCTGCCGAACGAATTCGGCGAGTACGACGAGTTGCCGGTGGACACCGCCAAGGTCATCGAAGAATTCGCCCAGAGCGGTTTCCTCAACATCGTCGGCGGTTGCTGCGGCACCACGCCGGGCCACATCGAAGCCATCGCCAAGGCCGTGGCCGGTTACGCGCCGCGGCAGATTCCGGACATCCCCAAGGCCTGCCGCCTCTCGGGCCTGGAGCCGTTCACCATCGATCGCAGCTCGCTGTTCGTCAACGTCGGCGAGCGCACCAACATCACCGGTTCCGCCAAGTTCGCCCGTCTGATCCGTGAAGACAACTACACCGAAGCCCTGGAAGTCGCCCTGCAGCAGGTCGAGGCCGGCGCCCAGGTGATCGACATCAACATGGACGAAGGCATGCTCGATTCGAAGAAGGCCATGGTGACCTTCCTCAATCTGATCGCCGGTGAACCGGACATCTCGCGCGTCCCGATCATGATCGACTCCTCGAAATGGGAAGTGATCGAAGCCGGCCTCAAGTGCATTCAGGGCAAGGGCATCGTCAACTCGATCAGCATGAAAGAAGGCGTCGAGCAGTTCATCCACCACGCCAAACTGTGCAAGCGCTACGGCGCTGCGGTGGTGGTGATGGCGTTCGACGAAGCCGGCCAGGCCGACACCGAAGCGCGCAAGAAAGAAATCTGCAAACGCTCCTACGACATTCTGGTCAACGAAGTCGGCTTCCCGCCGGAAGACATCATCTTCGACCCGAACATCTTCGCCGTGGCCACCGGCATCGAAGAACACAACAACTACGCTGTGGACTTCATCAACGCCTGTGCCTACATCCGCGACGAGCTGCCATATGCGCTGAGTTCCGGCGGCGTGTCCAACGTGTCGTTCTCGTTCCGTGGCAACAACCCGGTGCGCGAGGCGATCCACTCGGTGTTCCTGCTGTACGCGATCCGCGCCGGCCTGACCATGGGTATCGTCAACGCCGGTCAGCTGGAGATCTACGACCAGATCCCGCAGGAGCTGCGTGATGCCGTCGAAGACGTGATCCTCAACCGCACGCCGGAAGGCACCGACGCCCTCCTCGCCATCGCCGACAAGTACAAGGGCGACGGCAGCGTCAAGGAAGCCGAGACCGAAGAGTGGCGCAGCTGGGACGTCAACAAGCGTCTGGAGCACGCGCTGGTCAAAGGCATCACCACGCACATCGTCGAAGACACCGAAGAGTCGCGCCAGTCGTTCGCCCGCCCGATCGAAGTGATCGAAGGCCCGCTGATGTCCGGCATGAACATCGTCGGCGACCTGTTCGGCGCCGGCAAAATGTTCCTGCCGCAGGTGGTGAAATCCGCACGCGTGATGAAACAGGCCGTAGCGCATCTGATCCCGTTCATCGAACTGGAAAAAGGCGACAAGCCGGAAGCCAAGGGCAAGATCCTGATGGCCACGGTCAAAGGCGACGTGCACGACATCGGCAAGAACATCGTCGGCGTGGTACTGGGCTGTAACGGCTATGACATCGTCGACCTCGGCGTGATGGTCCCGGCGGAAAAGATCCTCCAGGTCGCCAAGGAAGAAAAGTGCGACATCATCGGCCTGTCCGGCCTGATCACCCCGTCGCTGGACGAGATGGTCCACGTGGCCCGCGAGATGCAGCGTCAGGATTTCCATCTGCCGCTGATGATCGGTGGCGCGACCACCTCCAAGGCGCACACCGCAGTGAAGATCGAGCCGAAGTACAGCAACGATGCGGTGGTCTACGTCACCGACGCCTCGCGTGCGGTTGGTGTGGCGACGCAGTTGCTGTCCAAGGAACTCAAGGCCGGTTTCGTCGAGAAGACCCGTCTGGAATACGTCGATGTGCGTGAGCGCACCGCCAACCGCAGCGCCCGTACCGAGCGTCTGAGCTACGCCGCGGCGATTGCCAAGAAGCCGCAGTTCGACTGGGCCAACTACTCGCCGGTCAAACCGACTTTCACCGGCACCCGGGTGCTGGACAACATCGACCTCAATGTTCTGGCCGAGTACATCGACTGGACGCCGTTCTTCATCTCCTGGGACCTCGCTGGCAAATTCCCGCGCATCCTCGAAGACGAAGTGGTCGGTGAAGCGGCCACCGCGCTGTACAAGGACGCCCGCGAGATGCTCACCAAGCTGATCGACGAGAAGCAGATCAGCGCCCGTGCGGTATTCGGTTTCTGGCCGGCCAATCAGGTGCATGACGACGACATCGAACTGTACGGCGATGACGGCAAGCCAATGGCACGCCTGCATCACCTGCGTCAGCAGATCATCAAGACCGACGGCAAACCGAACTTCTCGCTGGCCGACTTCGTCGCCCCGAAAGACAGCGAAGTGACCGACTACGTCGGTGGTTTCATCACCACCGCTGGCATCGGCGCCGAAGAAGTCGCCAAGGCCTATCAGGACGCTGGCGACGACTACAACTCGATCATGGTCAAGGCACTGGCCGACCGCTTGGCCGAAGCCTGCGCCGAGTGGCTGCACCAGCAAGTGCGCAAAGAGCACTGGGGTTACGCCAAGGACGAAGTGCTGGACAACGACGCGCTGATCAAAGAGCAGTACTCCGGTATCCGTCCGGCACCGGGTTATCCGGCCTGCCCGGATCACACCGAGAAGGCCACGCTGTTCACCCTGCTCGACCCCGAGGCCAGCGAAATGCGTGCCGGGCGCAGCGGCGTGTTCCTCACCGAACACTACGCGATGTTCCCGGCAGCCGCGGTCAGCGGCTGGTACTTCGCCCATCCGCAGGCGCAATATTTCGCCGTGGGCAAGGTCGACAAGGATCAAGTGCAAAGCTACACCTCGCGCAAAGGTCAGGAACTGAGCGTGACCGAGCGCTGGCTGGCGCCCAACCTCGGTTACGACGAGTGATCGGCCGGTCAATCCCCGGGGGTGCCGGGGATTGACCGTCACCACGCTTTACGCGCCTGACAACGACCTGGACGAGCCGGGCCTCGGTGCGGAGGCAGACGATTCGATGTGTTCGATCTCCTGTCGCGATAACTCGATGAGCCGGGCATTGCGCTCGGCCGCCTGGTCGAACAGCCTGTTCAGATACAGTGGATCGTCGACACTTAGCCCTTCATCTTCGCCCTCCTCCTGCCATTGCGCTTCATCGAGCTTGCTGAATGCTTCAGGCTGCTGCTCGCGCAGGTAGTCGAGCCAGTAGTCGCGCTGAATCAGGTCCTCCAGAAACCGCTCGGAGCGTTCGGCGTTGAGTATCTCGGCCCGGGCGTTGACCAGTTGCAGCGGGGTAACACCGGACGCGAACGTCATGTTTTTCGGTTGTCCCGGCAATTCCAGCCCGTCGTCCCAGCCCCCGGTCAGCCCGATGCGATAGCCCAGGCGCACCTCCGCTTCGTCAAAACCGCTGCTCGCCGCCGCGCTGCGCGCCAGCTCATCGACTTTGTCCAGGCGAAACAGCTGGCGTGACAACGCCAACAAGGCCTGCCCCCTGATACCCGGACGACCGGCCGGCAAATCGAGCAAGGCGTTATAGGTGAACACTTTGCTCTCCAGGCCGCTGAAGGTGAGGATCCGTCCGTCGACGCAGGTGCCATGGGTGGTGGAGCCGGCGAAGATGACCTCGCGCAGTTGCGTATTGCTGGCAGCGGCCTCCATGACCGTCCACATCCGCCGGGTCAGATCGGCATTGGCGATCCTGAATTCGCGGGTGTCCTGCAGACGTTCGAGCAAATGAAAGAACGCCGCGCTGTCCGGCTCGGCCGCCAACTGGTCCCACAACTGGCCGCGAGTGACCATCTGTTCGGGTGCCAGATTGGCCAGCCACGGGGCCTTCTGCTGGACATCCGCCGGTTCCGGCGGCAGGGTCTCGTCGGACTCGAAACTGTCGGTGGTTTCGCTCAGCCCGCCGGTGGCATCATCGACCATTTCCTCCAGTTCCGTAACCGAAAAGCCCAGAACCTGCTGGTAGCCAGTGCGCGTCTGATACGCCCGGATCTGCTCCAGCGTCTGTGGCGAGAGGTTGTAGTTGTCGGTCAGGTCGGTGCCGCCGATCAGGTCATCATGGTCACCCTCTAGCGCTGACTCAGGAATCGTGGTGATGTCGTTGCGACTCAGTACCAGCCTTCGCAGGTATTGCGCGTCGAGCGTACCGGCCGGCCATTCGGTCAGGTTGTTGCTGGCAAGATCAAGGCTCTCCAGGCGAGGCAGGAAACTGACGTCAAACGCCTCGAAATTGTTGTAGCTCACATCCAGCCAGCGCAGATGTTCAAGACCGGACAACGCCTCGTACAGCGGCCCCGCGTCGTCGAACCCATTGCTGGAAAGCTCCAGCCATTCCAGCGCACTCATGTGCCGGACCGCTTCCGGCAACGTTGTCAGCTCATTACCGTTGAGCACCAGATTGCGTACTTGGTTAAACGCCGCAAGAAAATCGTTGGAACCCTCGGCCGTGAGCATCACACCTGTCAGGTTCAGGCGCTCGACGTGGGCAAAGTCCTGCGGCAGCCGGGGCAGATCGCCCAGTTGCAGCCCGTTGAGATGCAGCACAACCTCCGCCTGAGCCTGCGCGCCGGGCAATCGTGCCCGCCAGCAGGTGAGGATGCGCCAGGCCGCCAGGTTGCGGGTCTGCGACGAGATGGACCAGTCGGTTCCGCGGAAATTCCGGGTGTAGAGCCAGCCATTGAGGGTGCGCACCAGGGTATCGTAAGTCTCGCTCCACCCGGCGATGCGTGCGCTGATCTGCGTATCCGCAAGCCCGCTGCCGCGCAACTCTTCGATGGCCTGCAAGGCCTGCTCATCGGTCAAGGCCGGTTGTATCCGTTGCAGGCTTTCGATCATCCAGGCCTGCCCTTCACTGACAGACGCCTGAGCCAGCGGCAGCAGTTGGCGGCTGATCGACAAACCATCCTCGGCCGGGGGAAAGACGTCAGGCACCGGCTCGTTGGCAAACGCCGCCAATGCGCCCTCCGGCAAACCGACTTCCAGTTCGATGCGGTGCTGCGCTGCTCGCAGCGCCTCGGACGCTTGCGCCGTCAACGGTGCACCGGTCAGATTGGTATGGATCAACGCATGGCTTTCGAGCAGGGTCGGCGGCAGCGCGGTGATCTGACTGTTGCGCAGATCGACCCAGGATAACTGCGGCAAATCCTCGGCGCCCGTCGGCCAGTTTTGTATCCGCGTGTCGCGCAGACTCAGGGCCTTCAGGCGCCCCAGCCGGCCGACGTTCAGGTCGGTCAGTGGGTTGTCGTGCAGGTCCAGGTATTCGAGGGCGGGCAAGGCTTCCAGTGTTTCTTGCACCTGCAAGGTGTCGCTCAACCGGTTTGCGGAGAAATCCAGCCGCGACAGCCTGGCCAGCCGCTCCGGCTGCAATGGCAACGCCTCCAGCGAGTTGTCACTCAGGTCGAGAGTCTTGAGCTCGTCGAACGCGCTGACGAAGCTGCGCACCTGCGCCGCGCCCACACGCTGGCCCTGCAGCAGCAAGCTGCGCACATGGCTGAATGCCTCGGCAGGCAACGGGGGTAGATCGCTGAGCATCAGTCCCGACAAATCCAGGGTCGAGGCGGAAACCGTCGAGCCATAGCGTTTGAACAGGCCTTTGCGCCAACTGGTCCGGATGACATGGGCCGCATTGGAACGGCCGATGATCTCCTTGAGTGACTCCCGCGACACCGACACTTGCTGTTGCCAGTCATTGAGGCCGCGATCCAGCGTTGCGTATTGCTCGCTCAAGGCGTCGATGGCGCTGACACGCTGCGGTTCGTCCGGCCAGCGTTCAAAGAAACGGTTGAACACCTGCTCCGGCGACGTGCTCGTACCCTCGCCCAAACGACGCAGTTCACCTTTGCAGTAATCCCTGACCATCGCCTCTCGATCAATGAGGTGTTCGGGATGACTTCTCACGTATTCGTACGCGACCTTGAAGTTTTCCCGGGAAAACCTCGACCAGTCGAGGGACAGTCCCGACCAGAGTTTCTCGTGCCCTTCAAGCAACTCCGCTGGCAACGTGCTGATGCCCGTGTCGCTGAGATTCAGCCGCTCCAGATTGGGCAACTGCAGGGTGCCCGCGGGCCACTCGAGCAAGCCGTGTGTATTGATTTCCAATCGGCGCAAATTACGCAGCGCGCTGAAATCAAAAGCAATCGCCTGATAGCTGGACGCACACACCGTCAGTGCCTGCAACTGGGTCAGCTGGCTCAACCGCACCGGCATATCGGCGGCGAACGGCATCGCGCTGTAGAGGGTCAATTCTCGCAGTTCAGGCATTGCGCTCAAGGCAGCCGGTACGTTGCTGAACGTTTCGCTGGTGGCATTGATGCGCAGACTTCTGACCTGCGTGAAGCTGGCGAGCAGCGCATCGGCATTGCCATCGGTGATGCACCGCCCGCGAATACTCAAGTCACGGACGTGGGAGAAATCTGCGGTTAATGCGGGCAATTGCTCGTCGCAGGCCAGGTCGAGTCGCCCGGCCCCCGGCTGGATGTCCGCCAGAGGCGCGTTGCGCCAGCTCTGCTTGAGATTGCGCACGACACTGGACTTTCCGCCCATGATTGCCGGCGCATCCATCAGCGCTTCCGTGCCCTCCCATTGGTCAAGCGTTGACTCAAGCTCAGTCCATTCACGCGTGCGCCGTTGCAACAGCTCATAAATCTGCGCATCGCTCTTGCCCAGCGACAGTTGCTTGAGGATAAAAGCGCCGGCCTGTTGATCGGTCAGCGCCGGATAGAGGTCCTGCACCCGGCTCACCAGCAGCGGATTGACGCCCAGTCCGCGACCGCTGGCGTAATAGCCCGGCCCATGCCGAGGCACGCGCACTGGCGCTTTGAACACTTTGCTTGCGCCTTGGCGTTTGGCCGCCAGCCGTACCAGTTCGCTGCGGTGCTGCATGACATGCTCGATCACCGCCCGACGCAGGTCGAGGCTGGCGGAGACATCGGCAAACCCCAGTGACTGGCGGGATTGATCAGGCAATGCATGCATGATCGAAGCGAAGAAATTGTCGCCGTGACGCGGCACGCTGTTGAGGGGTTCGCCGCGCTCGTCGAACGCCTGATAGATCGACCCGCGCTTGACCAGGTATTTGGTCTGCCCGGCACTTTCGCTGCCAATGCTGTCGAGCAACGCCCCCTGGAAACTGCCCTCGCGCACCTCCAGCCGCACATCATCGCGCCAGCCGCGCAGCCTTTGCAGCGCGCGCAGGGCCAGCCACTGGCGTTCGCCGGTGGCCATGTTTTCCATGTGCAAACCCGCCACCGCGTGATCAAAGCGGCGCTGGCGCGCGTACTCGCGTGACTCCTCCAGCAGCCGCAACGGCACGCGTTTGCCGGTTTGCAGGCGGCCCAGTTCTTCGGCGTTGGCGTTGAGCAACACCCGAGCCGCGGCAGAGCTGCCCAGGCCGGGGGTCGCGGTCTGCAGCCTGGCGATGCGCGGGTCCTGCAGTTGCGGCTCGGCATACAGCTGTTCGAACAATGCCGGCTGGCGGCTTTTCATGTGCTCGGCCAACTGTTTTCGCAACTCGGCCGGGCGCGATTCGACGACGCGGGCGGGCTCCCTTCCGAGCATCCACTGGATCTCCGGCTCGTCCAGCGCCGCCAGGATCCGCGCGGGTAACTGCCCCTCCAGCACATCGGCGCGCGACACGCGGATCGTTGCCTTGAGACGTTCACCCGGCAACAGCGACGCGCCATACCGCACATGTGCCCCGCTCAGCCCGGGTCCGTCGAAAACCTCGAGCACCCGTCCGCTCGGCCAGCGCGGCATCTCGCCCAGCAATGGCAGCGTCAGCAGATACTGTTCGTCGAGTGGCAAGCCTTGCTCAACCTGATCGATGATCCGCCCAGTGGCCTGATCGGCTGCGTACAGGCGCAACGTGTCGGCCAGTGCCAGCGGCGCAGGCTGGTGTTCCAGGTGCGTCTGGCGCAGCGCGTCGTCGCTGACGCCGCTGACATCGGCAATCTCCAGCAACTGCTGGTCGGAAAAGGCCTCGGTCGAGTGTCCGAGACGCCTGAGCATCGTCAGTCGATCCCAGGTCAGCGGGCGCTCCAGCGTATGTCGCCACGCGCCGAGGCGGTTGTGCTGCAGGATCGGTTGATAGGCGGTGGGATCGCTCGGGTGCAGAATGCGCCACTTCTGCAGGCTTTCGTCGTACTGCGTGCGGTACACCTTGCCCTCCCGGCGAATCCAGGTTTCGCCATTCAGGCGATACAGGCCCTGCGCATCGGGGCCGGTTGCCGCGTCCAGACTGACCGGGCTCTCATAGGCCGTCAGGTCGGGCTGCCACAGACGGGTCTTGCCGTCGGGACATTCGACCGGTTCCAGCGCCTCGATCAGCGGCTCGGGCTTGACTGCATTCAATTTGCCGAAGGCTTTGCCCACGCCGCCCATCACCCCGATCAGCGCGAGGTTCTGCGCTACATCGACCAGGTGCGCCTTGGCGGCCTGACGATCACCTTCGGACCACTCGACCACGCCTTCAAGCGATTCGTAGAGCAGTTGCCCGGCCATCACCGTCATCATCACCTCGCCCAGCACCGGCACGAACATCGACACCATGTTCAGGGCGAACATGCCCAGCTCCAGCAGATGGTTGAGCTTTCGCGCACGGGCCTTGGCATCCGCATCGGCGGTCGGCACCGCATGCGCCCGAGCATCGGCGATGAATCGGGCGCGATGCTGTTCGTACAGGTAAGCCCACAGATCGCTGTTTTCCGCCCAGAGCCCGGCCGAGCCCTGGTGCGTGACATCCACCGGATTGAGGTAAGGATCCTCCTGCGGCTCGCGTTGACCCTGACGCTCGGGCGGCAGTTCCTTGATCCGCGCGACCACAGAAAACGGCGGGATCAACTGCGCGACTTTCACCCACACCGAATGCAGCGGATCCACGGGTGTGGTCGCGGCCGGGCGGGTGAACTGGCTGAAATAGTACGGGCGATCGGCATACGCCACGAACTGGCTGAAAAACCGCTGGTAGGCGGTTGCATCGCCTGGCGGCGCCGCCGGATCCCGCGCCGTGAACCGGCGCTTGAGTATTGCGTTCAACTGCGTGAAGTTGCAGCGTTTGAGCGGCTGCTCCGGATCGTGGGGGATGTAGACAATGAAATCATCGGTGTAGCGATAGCGCTCACAGATGCTGAACACCACGCAGCCGGTCATCCGCCGTTTCATCAGGCCCAGGTCGCGGAACCACACCGGTTTGTTGCGCAATTGCGGACGCATTTCGCCGGCGACCACCGACAGGATCATGCGGTAGTCGTCGGCTTCGATGTCCTTTTTCAGCAGGGCCAGTTCGGCTGCGGCGCGCAAGGCGCCTTTCTGGCTGTCGATGAACTGTTCGCGCAGTGCCGGCGTATCGTTGAAAAAGCTGTTCACCCGGGTCTGGTACAGCGCTCCGATGTCCAGCGAGCGGCACAGCGTCAGAAACTGACGCACCGTAATGCCGGGAGTGACCACCTGGAACGTGCCGGCAGTCGCAGTCTCGACGACGAACCCCGAGGCGCGATGATAGGCCCCCTCCTCGCACTCCCAGGCCTCGAAGTTGTGCAACGCTGCCTGCAGCAGCGACAGCTTGAGAACCTCGAAAGTGGAGACTTCCACTTCGAGCACGCCGAGTTCCAGCGGACGCCGCAGGCACAGCAATGTCTTGTTGACGTCGACCTCGACGTTGAATTGCGCCTTGAGCGCCTTGACCAGCAGCGCCTGGGCAAAAGCCTCGATGCCCTCCAGGCCCGCCATGGTCTGGTCCAGTCGGGTCTGGGCGCGAAACCCGGCCGTGACCTGCTCGGTCAAGCCCTGCTGCTGTGCAGCGGACAACGCCTGATGCCAGGCCGGCATCCGCGTGGGGGCTTGTTTCAAGGCCGCACGCCGGGCCGGTGTGGCGTCGACCAGCCAGTCGGGAATCGTCTGTTCCAGCAACGGACCATGCAGACTTGGGCCGGTTCGAGTCGGCGCGCTTGCACCGGGCAGATTGCGCGGGGCGCGTGTTTCGACGGGCAACGTCGGGAGTTGAGTGGACATCCTGTCTCTCCTGAAAAGTGAGACGTCAGGACACCATTTCCCCGCAACCGGTGTGCGGTACATAGTTATCGCATCGACACCCGTTTGTTACCGGACACTTCGCCGACCATTCACCGACGCAGCACAAACCGGCGCATTGACTATGCTGTCGGAACAGCCTTTGAGACGAGGGATTTATGGACGATCCAGTCGACAACAAGCCACCGAGCTTCTGGCAGATGCTGCACAGCGTCATGGCCGCGGCGTTCGGCGTGCAGAGCGGGAAAAACCGGGCACGTGACTTCACTCATGGCAAACCCAGCCATTTCGTGCTGCTGGGTATCCTGTTTACCGCGATGTTTGCCTTGACGCTGTTTGCCATCGTCAAGCTGGTGCTGCACTTTGCCGGGGTGTGACAGGGTTCAGTGCATCAGGGTCTGCAGGTTGAACGGATAGCGATAGGACGCGGGGCGCCCCTTGGCGGACAGTTTGCGAAAACTCACACCGTAATCCGGCGAAGCGCCCATGGCCAGTATTTGCCGAGCCTGACGCTTGTCGATCAGTTGCAGCAGCGGCAATTGACGGTCACGCCCGCCATGAAGATCCAGATCGACGCCCTGCTCATAGTCATGCAATTCCACCAGCGCCCAGCCACCGAGGGTGAAGTGCCCGCCCACCAGCGCGCTCAAGCGTCCATCGACCACTGCGCGCAACGCCTCGGACGAGGTATTGACCGCACTGAACAGCACATCCTTGCCCGCCACCTTGCCCACTTCGGCGAACGCGCGCATTGCGCCGAACGCCATTTCGTCATTGGCCGACCACACCAGCGATACGTTCGGATAACGGCCGACCAGTTGCCGTGCCTGTTCGTAGGCGCGCTGCTGTGTCCACTCGCCGTAGACCAGTTGCCGCAGCCGCACCTGGGGATGTTCGGCGAGGGCGCGCTGCATGCCCCGTTCGCGCAATTGCGCCGACGGGGTGATCTTCAGGCCGGAGAATGCCAGCACCTCGATCGACTCACCCCGTGCCACGGGCGGATGCAGGCGAATCAGCTCCTTCATCATCAGGTAGCCGCCCTCCTCGTCATTGGGCACCAGGCTGCCGATGCGATCAGGCCGCTCCCCGATCAGCGCCTGCTGATCGGCGGTCAGCACCGCGTTGACCATGAACAGCTTGACCCGGCTGCCTTCGGCCAGCCGCAGGATCTGGGGCGCAATGTACTGTTCGTTGACGAACATCAAATAGTCGGGCCGGTTCGGCCCCTGCAGGGCGACTCGCGCCTGAGCCACGGTGAGTTCGGGCTGGCGCTGGGAATAAAGAATCTGCAAGTCGACGCCCAGGTCCCGGGCCGCCGCCTGCATGAATTGCGAATAGCTGACCCAGAACGCTTCCTGGGTGGTACCCGGATTGAGGAACAGCACCGACTCAGCCCGGGCCGCAGGTCCGAAAACCGCACCGAGCAGCAGGAGACTGAGGTGGAAAAACTTCAACATGAATGATTCGGGCCCGGGGAAAAATGGCCGCGCATTATAGCCCCCGAATCAGCGGCTACTGACGCCTGATCCCGTTTTTTGTCCGACAATCGTCGGAAGCAGGCCCGAATCGGTCGTTTACTGATGACTGACCCAGAATACCGCTGTTCCTACAACGAGAATGATCAGGAACAAAATGGCCCACGCATCGACACTGCTATCGCTTTTTTTTGCCTTGGTCGGATTGCTCATTGCATCGCCTCTTGTCGGTTTTATCGGTGATTGCAGAAAGACTCGATCACAGTTAAGACGATGATTGTCCCCGCGACAAATGTGGGTTAATCAACAACCATTCTCGTTAGGCGATTTGGTTCTTTACATATACTCAAACATCACTTTTGCGCATAACTGCAAACGGGTATATTGCCCCGGCTCCGTTAGGGAGTGCGCGGCCGTGCGCGCGTAATTGCAGAGGCACCATCGGACTCCAGCAAGCGAAAACGCAGCGTTTTCCGAGTAGCCCAAAGCCTGAGAACAGGACTTATATGTACGTATACGACGAGTACGATCAGCGGATCATCGAGGACCGCGTCAAGCAGTTCCGTGATCAGACCCGACGCTATCTGGCAGGTGAGCTGAGCGAAGAAGAATTCCGCCCCCTGCGCCTGCAAAATGGCCTGTACATCCAGCGTTTCGCGCCGATGTTGCGCGTGGCAGTGCCTTACGGCCAGCTGACCTCGCGTCAGGTGCGCATGATGGCCAAGATTGCCCGTGACTACGACAAGGGCTACGCCCACATCAGTACCCGGCAGAACGTGCAGTTCAACTGGCCGGCGGTGGAAGACATCCCGGACATCCTCGCCGAACTTGCCACCGTGCAGATGCACGCGATCCAGACCAGCGGCAACTGCCTGCGCAACGTCACCACCGACCAGTTCGCCGGTGTCGCTGCAGACGAACTGATCGACCCGCGTCCGTGGTGCGAGATCGTCCGTCAGTGGACCACGTTCCACCCGGAATTCGCCTACCTGCCGCGCAAATTCAAGATCGCCGTCAACGGCTCGACCGCTGACCGTGCGGCCATCGAAGTCCACGACATCGGCCTTGAGCCGGTACACAACGCCGCTGGCGAGCTGGGCTTCCGCGTACTGGTCGGCGGTGGTCTGGGCCGTACCCCTGTGGTCGGCGCGTTCATCAACGAGTTCCTGCCGTGGCAGGACCTGTTGAGCTACCTCGACGCCATCCTGCGTGTGTACAACCGCTATGGCCGTCGCGACAACAAATACAAGGCGCGGATCAAGATCCTCGTCAAGGCGCTGACCCCTGAAGTGTTCGCGCAGAAAGTCGATGCCGAGATGGAACACCTGCGCGGTGGTCAGACCACACTGACCGAAGCCGAACTGCATCGCGTTGCCAAGCACTTCGTCGACCCGGACTACAAGGCTCTGGACAATCAGACTGCCCAACTGGCCGAACTCGACAAGGAACACCCAGGCTTCGCCCGCTGGCGCTCGCGCAACACACTGGCGCACAAGAAGCCGGGTTATGTCGCGGTGACCCTGTCGCTGAAACCGACCGGCGTTGCTCCGGGCGACATCACCGATAAGCAGCTGGACGCCGTCGCCGATCTGGCCGAGCGCTACAGCTTCGGTCAACTGCGTACTTCCCACGAGCAGAACATCATTCTGGCCGATGTCGAGCAGAGCCAATTGTTCACCCTGTGGGGCGAGTTGCGTGAAGGCGGTTTCGCAACGCCGAACATCGGCCTGCTGACCGACATCATCTGCTGCCCGGGCGGTGACTTCTGCTCCCTGGCCAACGCCAAGTCGATCCCGATCGCCGAATCGATCCAGCGTCGTTTCGACGACCTGGACTACCTGTTCGACATCGGTGAGCTGGACCTGAACATCTCCGGTTGCATGAACGCCTGTGGTCACCACCACGTCGGCCACATCGGCATCCTCGGGGTGGACAAGAAAGGTGAAGAGTTTTACCAGGTGTCCCTCGGCGGCAGCGCCAGCCGCGACGCGAGCCTGGGCAAGATCCTCGGCCCGTCCTTCGCCCAGGACGACATGCCGGACGTGATCTCGAAGCTGATCGACGTGTACGTTGAACAACGCACCGAAGACGAGCGCTTCATCGACACCTACCAGCGTATTGGCATCGACCTCTTCAAGGAACGCGTCTATGCAGCGAATCATTAAGAACAACGAGGTTGTCGACGAAACCTGGCACTTGCTGCCCAAGGACGCGACCCTCGACGGTATCTCCAACTGCGACGACCTGATCGTGCCGCTGGCCCTGTGGCGTGATCATGCTCACGCGCTCAAGGCCCGCGATGGCGGGCTGGGCGTGTGGCTGGATGCCGATGAAGAAGCCGAGGAAATCGGTGCCGATGTCGCGCAGTTCCAGGTGATTGCCCTGAACTTCCCGGCCTTCACCGACGGCCGCAACTACTCCAACGCCCGCCTGCTGCGTGACCGCTACGGTTTCAAAGGTGAGCTGCGGGCGATTGGCGATGTGCTGCGCGACCAGCTGTTCTACATGCGCCGTTGCGGTTTCGATGCGTTCGCCCTGCGCGCCGACAAGGACCCGTACGATGCGCTGGAAAGCCTGAAAGACTTCTCGGTGACCTACCAGGCCGCCACTGACGAACCGCTGCCGCTGTTCCGTCGCCGCTGATCGAAAACGCCTTGAGCCATTGCTCAAGGCGTTCTTCCCCTGCCCTTCGAAGCTCAGTCAGACTGACGCCTCTTCATCAACATCGCGGCTCCCTGCAACTTCATTGACCGGGTTGCGCGCCAGGGCCTCCTCGGTGAGCAGGCGAAGCAACGCCTGACGTTCGTTGCGGAAGTTGTCGTGGATTGCATTCATCTGCACCGCCGCCGCTTCACGGGAAAGCCCTGCCTGCCCCTCCAGTTGTGCCAATGCCTGCGCACTGCGCTCCCTGACGGCAGCGAAGGACGGCGCCTGGGTGGATTCGAGAAACTCGATCCAGAACCGCTGGCCGCTGCACCAGTCGGAGAATGCACGAGTGCGCTCGACGCGCATGACGGCCTGATACACCTCATCCAGATCCGCCGGCGACACTTCGACCTGCAAGGGACGGCTCAGCATGTGTGGCTGGCCCGGCAGATTCAGGCGCTCGGCCAATCCAACGCGGTAGGCCAGGCTGTACTCCAGCGCCTGTTCGTGAACACCCGGCTGGTGGCGACTGTTGATATCGGCCAGGACCCGCTCCTCCAGCTCCTGCAGGCGAAACAACCCCCTGAGCAGATGCGTCAGTTGCCACTCCAGCGGCGCGCCGCCCAGCCCTGCCGCCAGCCTGGCCCGAAAACACAAGACCTGAACCTCCATCTCGCTGAACACCGCCGAATAGCCATCGACACTGATGGCCCCGGCCCGCGCGGTACGAAACAATTCCGTACGCAAGCGCGCATCCTCGGCTGCCGCCTCTACCACATTCCACACCCGCTGGCTGAAGTAGGGGTAAATCTGCGTGTAATCGGCCGTATGAACCAAGTGTGCCAGTACATTGAAAAAATCCCGCGAGCCGGGCGCCGCCCGCACCGCTTCCCAAGTGGTGCGGCGCGGTGCCGCTTCGGCCTCGGGGCTGCCCACCAGCCAGCGCGCGCTCTGGCCATCAAACGCCATGCTCAGTTGCGACAAGCGCTGATAGGTCGGAATCGTCACGCCGAAACTGACGCCGTTCGCCTGCTGATACGTCGCAATCTGTTGCAGCGTTTCCGCCGACAGCGGATTGCCATGCAGCCGGGTGGCGCGACTGAGCGCTGCCGGCCCATCGAACGCCGCCGCTGGCAGCGCCGTGATCTGGTTGTCGCGCAGATCAAGCAGACGCAACCGCGCCAATCCGGCAATGCCCCGAGGCCATTGCTCAAGGGCGCAGCCACGCAACTTCAGGCTTTCCAGATCAGCCAGCAAGCTGACGTCGGGGGCGTGCGAAAGATGCGGATTCAGGTCCAGGTCAAGTACGCGCAATCGGGTCAGTTGCTCAAGCGCAGACGCTGAAACGGACGACAAATGCAGCTGGTTGTTGCTCAGGTCCAGCTCCGTCAGCCAAGCCATGTTGTTCAGGGCCGGAGGCAGCTGCGTCAGGTGATTTTCCCGCAGCGAGAGGCTGCGCAGATGGCTGAAATTCTGCAAAAAAGCGTTGAATCCCAGCGTAGGCGCCACGCCGTCCATCACCAGATGGGTGACGTGGCTGAAATCGCCGACGATCAGCGGCAACTCGCCCAGAGGCTCTGGCGCCAGGCACAAGCTGTCGGGCAATCCGTCACCGGGCCGTCCGGGCTCCTTGCGCCAACTGCGGATGATGGTGCGCATGGCGCGCAGCTTGGCTGACTGTGGCACGAGTTGCCATACGCGATCGGTACCGGCACTCCACGTTTGCCCACTCACCCAGCGACTCAGGGTTTCGCGGATCCCTATAAACTCCAGGCGCAGCTTTTCCAGCTTCATCAGAATCGCGATCTCGTCGCTGCCCAGGGTGGCGAGCAGTGCCTGGATCTGCTCGGGAGCGTACGCCGGATAGAGTTCCTGCGCACGCCGCGCCGCGATTGAAATGTTGGCACTTGAGCGAGCACCAGGCCCTGCCGGCGAACGGTCTGCAAGGCCCATCGGCGAAAAATCGCCGGGCCGATCGCCCATGGCCACGGCAAAGGTCATGCGTCGCTGAAGAGCAAGCCGGGCAATATTCTCGCGCAGCACCTCGGCCCCGGCATCCGCCAGCAAGCCCAGTGCGGTTTTGCGCGGCGCCGACAGTCCGTGCCAGAGCGCCTGAAAATAATGTGCGCGGGTGCGTCCGGCAAATTCAGTCAGGGGATGCTCGGTGCCATCGAAGACGCTGACCCGGTCTGCCAGCACATTGACCAGCATTCGTTCGCGGGCGTCGACCGGGCCGATCGAGGCGACGTTACCGTAGCTGCCCGACCATTCGAGAATTTCAATCAACGGGGTGCCCGACCAGCCTGGCAGGTGCTCAAGGGTGTCGAGCACCAGGCGGTTGGTGTCGTAACCACCGCCACTGTCCAGATACAGGCCTTCATAGGCGCGACAGACCGCGATAGCCTGCAGATAACGCCGCACCTCCTGTGCCAGACGCAATGGTATACGGCCGGCATCCAGCTCCTGCGCCTCGCCAATCAATGCATCGCCCACCAGTTCTTCGGCCACGCTGGTCGGCAGATCGGCAAACCTGTCGAGCAGCAATTGCGCTCGGCCATTGCTCGCTGCTTCGCTGCGTCGGTAGACCCGCTGGAACAGTTGCACCCGCAGGCTTTCAGCTTGCGCACTGACAATTTGCAGGAGCTTGCGGCTTTGCTCTCCCGCATCCTTGGTCGTCAGACCAAGCAGACTCTCACGCTGCCGGGTTTCGAGGGTCGACAACAGCCATGAATACAGTTGCCCCTTGTCCAGTGCCTGTTGGGTGATTCGCAACCAAGTCGTGGCCGTTGGTGCGCCGTAGACATTGCCCCGGATTCCTGCCGAGTCGACGACTTGTATAGCGCAGTCGGCCGGCCAGCCCGCCAATGTGGTGAGCACATGCAGTTGCAGATCAGGGTCTGCCAATGGCGCGGATGCCGGAGTCTGCAAATGATCGAAAAACTCAGTCACCGCCGCGTCGGCGCGAAACCGCCGGACCGTATCGATGAGCAGCGCCGGAGGATGGCCGTTATCGACGTGAATCTGGCGCAGGACGCTGTCCTCGACACCGCTTACGGCAAGGGCTCGCAACGCGGCGTCGTCCGGGATTCGTTCCCGGGTAAAACCGAAGCGGCGAAACAGCGTCAGGCGATCCCACTCCTGCACCAGTTCGGTGTCATGGCGCCAGGCGCCGCTGCCATTGGTTTCGAGCACCGGCGAATAACGGTTGGCGACCTCGGACGGCGCCAGGACTTCCCACAACTCGGTCTGCGGCTTGGGGCGCACGGCATAATGGTGCGCGTCCAGGGTGAGGAACGCCTGGCCTTCGACCCCGCGCAAACCGCGCTCATCGGGTGGCAAGCCTTGTGGCAGCAGGCGCTGCTGGCGATAGGCGCTCAGGTCAGGCTTCCACAAGCGGGCCTGGCCTGCGGGCAGGCTGATCATGCGCAAGCGTTTGATGAACGCCGATGACCGAACGACTCTGAACGTGGCGCCCGCGGCCCGTGTTCCCGCCGCGAACGCCGCCAGCAGGATCAGGTTCTCGACCACATCGAAAAAGTGATCCGTTGCCTGCTCCTTCTCGCCCCGGGTCCAGCTGGAAATGCCCTCATAGACGGTCCAGAGCAACTGCACCGCGGTAGCCGCCAGCAACACTTCGCCCAGCACGGGAATAAACGATGCGGCCATCAGCAGCAGATCGACGCCGATCGTCTTGTAGGTATCCAGTCGGGCCAGCCGGGTTTTTTCGTCTTCATCGTCGGTGGGAACCACCATCAGCCGGGCATCCGCCAGGGTCTGCTCGGCATGTTGGCGGTACGTCATGCTGAACGGATCACCAACGAAATCGATGCCGGACAACGTGATATAGCCGGAGGCATGTGGCAGCATCGAATTGCTGCGCGGATACAGGCGGGCATCGAGTTCCGTCTCCCAGAGCAAGCGCTCACGGACCTTGATATAGCGAGTGAAGAACTTGCGGAACGCCGTCTTTTTCAGGCGCTCGCTCAACTCCCTCTCGAAATCGCTGAAGGAGGCGTACTCCTTCAGCGGGTGTAATGGATCGCCCGGCAGGTAGACCACGCAACGGTAGTCGTCGTCGGCGTGTTCACTGACCGGCCCGATGAACAGCGCGCCGCCCAGCGTCACCCCGAACATCTGCAGCCCCTGATAACCCAGGGTATTATGGCCAAGTTTGATTGGACTCTGGTTAGTTGTTACTGCCTGCAACATCTGATGTACATCCGCACTGATGTATTTTTTCATCAGTGCCAAATGTCTTTCCACATCAAATCGATTCCGCCAATTGGCAATGCACTTGTTGCGCAATGGATTAACTTCAGCATCAACATCGAATACTGCCCGAAGATGCGTCTGATACTGCTTGCCCAGATCCAGAGTCCGACACAGCGTTGCAAATTCGTGTGGTTGTAGCGGCAATATCCGAGGTTCGCGCCCGGTTATCTTTTCGGGAATATAAATCAGCGAAGTTTCGTTGTAATTTGTCGCCTGGGTTTCACTTGCTTCAAAGTTTTCACAGGCGGCGCTCAACAGATCACGGTCGATCGGCAATACCAGCTTCCTGCGCAGCCCCAGCAGGCTGGAGGTCGAACGTACGTGCTGAAAGATCACCCCATTGATATCCAGCGGTTCACCCAACTTGTCAGCCATCGCCTTGGCAAGCAGCGGCGCACAGAAGCTTTGCGGTGACTTCAGGCTACTCAGCGACTTGCCGGTTTCACTCTGGGAGCGATGACTGGCAATCAAGCTTTGATAGAGCTTATGACGCAACTCACCGGGAGCCGCCAACAACCAGTCCGGTGTGTTGTTTTTAATTAACTCGAAAAACAGGCCTTTCTGTTCAGGCGTCAAAACAGGAATAGCATCACGAACCGACAAAGAGGACATATTGAACACTCGACAGTGAAAAGTATCACCAGCTTACCGAGCGCTGCTTTATAAAAAAGCGTGAATAGTCGATAAAAACAGCGAGGTTCGAATCAACAATTCGAACTCGAGAAATACATATATACCGCCAAAAAATAAAATAGCCCCGTTCTCGGCAGGACAGAGAACGGGGCTATTTTTTTATTGCATTACCAGAAACGTTGCTGGGTCAGACGACTCCACCAGTTCAGCAACACGCGATCCACCGAACCGCTGGCCGCCATGCCGATGCGTTCCTGCAGGCTTTTGCGTTCGGCGTAGTGCAGGTGGTAGACCTCAGCCTTTTTTGCCCGGTTGGCGAGGTACTCGTCGCTGGTCTTGAGTTCGTCCACCAGCTGTTTGTCCAGCGCCGCGACACCGAGCCAGACCTCACCGGTGGCGACCTCGTCGATGGCCAGTTGCGGGCGGTAGCGGGCGACGAAGTTCTTGAACAGTTGATGAGTAATGTCCAGGTCTTCCTGGAATTTCTCGCGGCCCTTTTCGGTATTTTCGCCAAACACGGTCAGGGTGCGCTTGTATTCACCGGCAGTCAGTACTTCAAAGTCGATATCGTGCTTTTTCAGCAGGCGATTGACGTTGGGCAACTGCGCGACGACGCCGATCGAACCGAGGATCGCGAACGGTGCGCTGATGATCTTCTCGCCAATGCAGGCCATCATGTAACCGCCGCTGGCCGCGACCTTGTCGATGCACACGGTCAGCGGCACGCCGGCCTCGCGGATACGCGCCAGTTGCGACGATGCCAGGCCGTAGCTGTGAACCATGCCGCCGCCGCTTTCCAGACGCAGTACCACTTCGTCCTTTGGTGTGGCGAGAGTCAGCAGTGCGGTGATTTCGTGACGCAGGCTCTCGGTGGCCGACGCCTTGATGTCACCGTCGAAATCGAGCACGAACACCCGGGATTTGCTCTCGGTTTTGCTCTTCTGCTTCTTCTCGCCTTTCTCAGCCTTGGCCTGGCCCTTGCGCAAGGCCTTGAGCTGATCCTTGTCGAGCAGGGTCTGCTCCAGGCGCTCACGCAGCCCTTTATAGAAATCGTTGAGCTTGCTGACCTGCAGCTGACCCGCCGACTTGCGCCGGCCCTTGCTGCGCAATGCAGCGAAACTGGCCAGCACCACCAGAATGGCAACGACCAGGGTCACGGTTTTGGCCAGGAAGCTGGCGTATTCGGACAAAAACTCCACAGAGACTCCTTAAAACAATGCGCGGACACGAAACACGCGCGGGATGGCTCCAGCATACCCATGCGCCGGCCCGTCGACCAGCCGTGAAACCTCTGGCAACAGGCCTGTAACGGGCATTTCAAACAAGCGTATGTTTTTTCATTGACAGCACTTCGTCATCCTCATAACCTCGCCACAACCTTCAACGTACCGGGATGACGCGGACGTGGGCAGCATCTATTTGATTCGACATGGCCAGGCCTCCTTTGGTGCAGACGACTATGACGTCCTGTCGCCGATCGGTGTGCGCCAGGCAGAAGTCCTTGGCCAGCACCTCGCCGAGCTGGGAATCCGTTTCGATCGCTGCCTGGCGGGCGACCTGCGTCGTCAGCAACACACGGCCACCAGCGCGCTGGAGCAGTTCACCGCCAAGGGCCTGTCGGTACCGACGCTGGAGACCGACTCCGCGTTCAACGAGTTCGATGCCGACGCGATCATCCGCGCCCTGATCCCCGCCATGCTGGCGGACGAGCCGGAAGCCATCGACATCCTGCGCAACGCGGCGCAAAACCGCGCCGAATTCCAGCGCATCTTCGCCCTGGTCATCGAGCGCTGGCTGGCGGGAACCTACGACACCCCCGGGCTGGAAAGCTGGCTGGGTTTCGTCGAGCGGGTACAGGGCGGACTGCACCGGATCCTCGAACAGGCCGACGGCAACCAGAAAATCGCCGTGTTCACCTCCGGCGGCACCATTACCGCCCTGCTCCACCTGATTACCCAAATGCCTGCCCGGCAGGCCTTTGAACTGAATTGGCAAATCGTCAACACCTCGCTCAACCAGCTGAAGTTCCGCGGTCGCGAGGTGGCTTTGGCTTCCTTCAACAGTCACGCACATCTGCAACTGCTGAAGGCTCCGGAACTCATCACTTTCCGCTGAGTCCGGATAACTGTGACCCTTGCTGTAATCAACCAGCGCCTATTACCCAAGAAAGGATCGAACCATGACCTCCGTAGCTGATGCCGTACAAGCAATGAAAGCCAAGTTCAACCCAGCCGCCGCTGCCGGTCTGGATCTGGTCTTCGGTTTTCGCATCGACGACACCAAAAACTTCTCGCTGATCGTCAAGGACAGCACCTGCGAGCTGCAAGAAGGCGAGAACCCGGACGCTCAGGTCACTCTGGTGATGGACGGCGAAACCCTGGAAGGCATCGTCGATGGTTCGACCGACGGCATGCAAGCGTTCATGGGCGGCAAACTGCGCGCTGAAGGCGACATGATGCTGGCGATGAAACTGTCCGAGCTGTTCCCGTCGTAAGACTACGTCGCAGTACAAACAAATCCCGCCTTGATGGCGGGATTTGTCATTTCCGGGTCATTGGATGCCGGCGGCGTCCAGCTCCTTGAAGACCTGCCGATCGGCGATCTGGCTCTCACTCTCGGGGTACATCAACTGGACGCTACCCCCTGGGATGATTTCACCGGTTTGCGCATCCCGGGCGAAGGTGATGACATACCGCTCACCCTGGTACTTCAGGTAAATGTTGTAATAATCCTGTGGCTGATCCGGCGCTTCGAAAGCGCTGTAGCGGTAGCGGATGCGTGGAATCAGCATCGGCCACTCCTTGCCAAGCAAGTCACCATTGACCGGCGGAAACGCCGCCTCGAGGGCCACAATGGCGCCAGCTACCAACTTATCGTTGTCGCTTGGCTTGAAAGGTAATGGTCTGTTACGCAGCATGGTTACAGCGCTTTTTTTTCCATCGACAACATCAGTGCGGTACATATCGGTACGAAACCATTTTGTTGCATCAAAACGGTTTTCTTCCGGACTCCAGTCGCCGTAGTACATCATCACTTTCTCGCTCATCGCATCTTCCCTTGTGTGCAGATAGAGCCCCATCGCACTAAAAACCAGCAAAAAGGCCGCTACGAGACCCACGCGCTTGTGAAAATTATCAGTCATGGTTTCGCCGGTGGTTTCGTCGACCAGTTGAAAGCGTTCGCTATGCGCGGGCACGGTACGATCGGGGCGAACGGCACGGCACCGACTGCCGTGCCGACGAAAACGTCACCGGAGCCAGTGATGATCATGCCGCCATGCGCGGTGGCGCTGCCGAGAAAGGCAATGGGTTTGCCATCATCTACTTCCTTGTATTGGCCAGGGCGCGGAATGTACCGGATCTACACCGCGGATAAAAGTTTGTCCGTATGCGTCGCAGGCAAAATCGTCGTGACAAACGATGCCGCCAATAGCTCCTGCGTATAAGGATGCCGCGCCGCCCTAAACAGCTCATCGGTCTGACCCTGTTCCACCACCTCACCCTCCTTCATCACAATCAGGTCATGGGCCAACGCCCGCACCACCGCCAGGTCATGGCTGATGAACAGATAAGTCAGCCCATGCTCTTCCTGCAGTCGCCGCAATAAAGCAACGATCTGTTTTTGCACCGTGCGATCCAGCGCCGAGGTCGGCTCATCGAGCAAGATCAAATCCGGCTTGAGCACCAGCGCCCGGGCGATGGCAATCCGTTGGCGCTGGCCACCGGAAAACTCGTGGGGATAGCGATGACGGGTTGCCGGATCAAGCCCGACTTCACGCAGCACATCGATCACCGCCTGCTCACGCTCGGCAGCATTCAAATCACTGTGCACCTGCAAGCCTTCGGCAATGATCTGCTCGACGCACAGACGCGGACTGAGGCTGCCGAACGGATCCTGAAACACCACTTGCAGGCGTTTGCGTAGCGGCCGCAGTTGCTTGCCACTCAGCTGCTCCAGCGCCTCACCTGCAAAACGAATGCTGCCCTCGGCGTCGATCAGCCGCAAAATCGCCTGGCCCAAGGTCGACTTGCCCGACCCCGACTCACCCACAATCCCCAAGGTTTTGCCGCGCTGCAGATTCAGATCGATGCCCTTGACCGCCTGCAGCCAGGTCTTCGGCCGCAGCCAACCGCCCCCCAGGCGAAAGCGCACATGCAGATCGCGCACCTGCAACAAATCCTGCGCCACATCCCGGCACAGCGCTTCACCCCCCGGCTCGGCATTAAGCAACTCGATGCTGTAGGGATGCTGCGGCGCACGGAACAGTTGCTCGCACGGCGCCTGCTCGACGATCCGCCCACTGCGCATCACCGCCACTCGCTGTGCGATGGTGCGCACCAGATTCAGGTCATGGCTGATGATCAGCAGCGCCATGCCGAGCCGCTGCTGCAAGTCTTTGAGCAGCAACAGAATTCTGCGCTGCACCGTCACATCCAGTGCCGTGGTCGGCTCGTCGGCGATCAGCAGTTGCGGCTCGCAGGCCAGCGCCATGGCAATCATCACCCGCTGGCGTTGACCTCCGGAGAGTTGATGCGGATAGGCCTTGAGCCGTTCGCGCGGTTTCTGAATGCCGACCAGTTCCAGCAACTCAAGAATGCGCTCACGGGCTTGCGCGCCCGCCAGGCCTTTGTGCAGCGCCAGGCTCTCACCAAGTTGCCGCTCAATGGTGTGCAGCGGATTCAGTGAACTCATCGGCTCCTGAAAAATCATCGCGATCCGGTTGCCCCGTAACTGCCGCAGATAGCGCTCATGCACACCGAGCAGCTCTTCACCGGCATAACGAATGCTGCCATCGATCCGCGTGATGTTCGGGTCAAGCAATTGCAGGATGCTGTGGGCGGTCACCGATTTGCCGGAGCCAGACTCCCCGACCAGCGCCAGGCATGCGCCCGGACGAATATCGAGGTCGATGCCATGCACCACTGGCTGGCCGTTGAATGCCACACGCAGATCGCGGATTTCAATCAGGTTATCGTTCATCTCAAGTCCTTGGATCAAACGCATCTCGGCAAGCCTCGCCGATGAACACCAACAGGGAAAGAATCAGCGCCAACGCAAAAAAAGCCGTCAGCCCCAACCACGGCGCTTGCAGATTGCTCTTGCCCTGACCGATCAGTTCGCCCAACGAAGCGCTGCCGGCGGGCATGCCGAAACCGAGAAAATCCAGCGCCGACAAGGTCGCAATCGCTCCGGTAAGAATGAACGGCAAATAGGTCAGGGTCGCACTCATGGCATTGGGCAAGATATGACGGCTGATCACCTGCGCATCGCCAACCCCCAGCGCCCGCGCGGCTTTCACGTATTCCAGACCGCGGCTGCGCAGGAACTCGGCGCGCACCACATCGACCAGACTCAACCAGGAAAACAGCGCCATGATCCCCAACAGCCACCAGAAATTCGGCTCGACGAACCCGGACAGGATGATCAGCAGATACAACACCGGCAGCCCTGACCACACCTCCAGCAACCTTTGCCCGAGCAGATCGACCCAACCGCCGTAATAGCCTTGCAAGGCCCCGGCAGCAATGCCGATCAGCGCACTGGCGGCGGTCAGCGCCAAGGCAAACAGCAGCGACACCCGCGTACCGAAGATCACCCGCGCCAGTACATCCCGCGCCTGATCGTCGGTGCCGAGCCAGTTCTCGCCGCTCGGTGGACTCGGTGCCGGTTCAGTCAGGTCGTAATTCACCGTATCGAAACCGAACGGGATCGGCGCAAACCACATCCGCCCGCCCTGCCCCTCGATCAGTTGCCGCACCTGCGCGCTGCGATAGTCCGGCTGGAACGGCAGTTCGCCGTCGAAATCCTGCTCGGTGTAGCGCTTGAACGCCGGGAAGTACCACTGGCCCTGATACTCGACCATTAAAGGTTTGTCATTGGCGATCAGCTCGCCGCCCAGGCTCAGGCCAAACAGCAGCAAAAACAGCCACAGTGACCACCAGCCACGTCGATGCGCCTTGAACCGCGTCCAACGGCGCTGCCCGATGGGAGATAGAGTCAACATCAGGCAGTCCTCGCGGTGAAGTCGATGCGCGGGTCGACCAGCGTGTAGCACAGGTCACCGAGCAGTTTTATCAGCAGGCCGAACAGGGTGAAGATGAACAGCGAGCCGAACACCACCGGGTAGTCGCGCGACACGGCCGCCTCGTAGCTGAGACGGCCGAGGCCATCGAGCGAGAAGATCACTTCGATCAGCAACGAACCGCCGAAAAACACCGTCACCAGGGCCTGCGGCAACCCGGCGACCACCAGCAGCATCGCGTTGCGAAACACATGGCCGTATAAAACCTGACGCTGGCTGAGGCCCTTGGCCCGCGCCGTCACCACGTACAGGCGCGAGATCTCGTTGAGAAAACTGTTCTTGGTGAGGATCGTCAGCGTGGCGAATCCGCCGATCACCAGCGCCGTGACCGGCAGCACCAGATGCCAGAAGTAATCGGCCACTTTGCCCCACGGTGACAGCTCCGCGAAGTTGTCCGAGACCAGCCCGCGCACCGGAAACCAGTCCAGCGCGGTGCCGCCGGCGAACACGATGATCAGCAGCAGTGCGAACAGAAAACCCGGCATCGCGTAGCCGATGATGATCGCCACGCTGCTCCAGACATCGAACGCCGAACCGTTGTGCACGGCCTTGCGGATGCCCAGCGGAATCGACACCAGATAAGTGATCAACGTGGCCCACAAGCCCAGCGACAAGGTCACTGGCAGCTTCTGCCAGATCAGTTCGGTGACGCTGGCACCACGGAAAAAGCTCTGACCGAAATCCAGCTGCGCGTAGCTCTTGAGCATCAGCCACAGGCGCTCACCGGCCGGCTTGTCGAAGCCGTACTGACGTTCGATGTCGGCCACCAGTTTCGGGTCGAGACCCCGGGTGGCGCGGGATTCGCCACCAATGGTTTCGACATGGCCACCGCCCACCGCCGCGCCGACACCAATGCCCTGCAACCGGGCAATCGCCTGTTCCACCGGGCCACCCGGCGCGGCCTGCACGATGACAAAATTGACCAGCAGAATGGCGAGCAAAGTTGGCACGATCAGCAGCAGACGCCGCAGGCTATAACCCCACATGCGCATACTCCTTTTGCTGTTGCTGCATCTGCGCGGCCGTCAGCGCGGTCGGGCTGATTTCCCACCAGGTGTCGAGTCCGGCGTCGTACAACGGCGCCGTCGCCGGGCGGCCGAAACGGTTCCACCACACCGTGGAAATCCCCGGTGGGTAGTAATTGGGGATCCAGTAATAGCCCCACTGCAACACCCGATCCAAGGCATGGGCATGGCGCAGCAGGCTTTCGCGATTGTCGGCCTGCACCAGACCTTCGAGCAGGGCATCGACGGCCGGATCGCGCAGCACCATGTAGTTGTTCGAGCCGGGATCGTCGGCGCCGTCGGAGCCGAAGTAATTGAACATCTCGCGCCCCGGCGCCTGACTCACCGGGTAGCCGACGACGATCATGTCGTAGTCGCGATTGCGCACGCGGTTGGTGTACTGCGCGGTGTCGACCTGGCGGATATCGAAGCCGATGCCGATCTGCGCCAGGTTGCGCTTGAACGGCAGCAGCAGCCGTTCAAAGCCCTTCTGACCGTTGAGAAAAGTGAACTGCAGCGGCTTGCCACTGGCATTCACCAACTGATCACCACGGGGTTTCCAGCCGGCGGCTTCGAGCAGCTTCAAGGCCTGCAACTGCTCGGCGCGGATGTTGCCGCTGCCGTCGGTTTTCGGCGCTTCGAAGACTTGGGTAAACACCTCGTCGGGGATCTTGCCGCGCCACGGCTCGAGAATTTTCAGCTCCTCGGCATCCGGTAACTCGGTGGCCGACAACGCACTGTGCGAGAAGTAACTGCGCTGGCGCAGGTACATGCTGCGCATCATTTGCCGATTGCTCCATTCGAAATCCCAGAGCATGGCGATCGCCTGACGTACCCGGCGATCCTGAAACAGCGGTTTCTGCAGATTGAACGCGAACCCTTGCGAGCCCTGCGCGGCACCCGGAGCCAGATGTTCGCGAAGCAATCTGCCCTGCTCCAGCGCCGCCCCGGCATAGCCGATGGTGTAACTGGTCGCGGAAAATTCGCGGTTATAGTCGAAGCCGCCAGCCTTGAGCACCTGCCTTGCAACATCGGTGTCGGCGAAGAACTCCACGCTCAAGTGATCGAAGTTATAGAGGCCGCGAGTGATCGGCAGATCCTTGGCCCACCAGTCGGCAACACGCTGGAATTTCACACTGCGCCCGGCATCCACGGCGCTGATCCGATACGGGCCACTGCCCGGCGGGATCTCGAAACCGGCGCCCTCGGCGAAATTGCGCGTACGCCACCAGTGCTCGGGCAACACCGGCAGCGTCGCCAGATCCAGCGGCAAGGTGCGGCTGTCGTTGTTCTTGAAGTTGAAGCGCACTTGTGTCGGCGATTCCACCACGACGTCGGCGACATCACGAAACTGCTGGCGATATTTGAGGCTGCCCTGAGTGGTGAACAGCTCGAAGGTGTAACGCACGTCTTGCGCGGTGATCGGCGTGCCGTCGTCGAAGCGCGCGTTGGGGTTGAGGTAGAAGCGCAGCCAGCGGCGATCTGCAGCCAGTTCCATCTGCTGCGCCACCAGGCCGTAGACGCTGTAGGGTTCGTCCTTGCTGCGATAGGCCAGCGGCGCGTAGAGCCAGCCGTCGATGTCGGCGACGCCGGTGCCTTTGTCGATGTACGGAATCAGGTGATCGAACGGGCCGCTTTCCAGTGAAGAGCGGCGCAACGTTCCGCCCTTGGGAGCGTTGGGGTTGGCGTAGGCCAGGTGTTGAAAGTCCGGGGCGTATTTGGGGGCTTCGCCATAGACCGTGAGGGCGGGTTGCGGGGCGGCCCAACTGAATGGGCTTAACAGCGCAAAAGCGCTGAACAGAATGAGCCTGGAGAGCATTGGCAGATCCTTTTTGCACGGTGTTGCTACTGGCCTCTTCGCGAGCAAGCCCGCTCCCATAAGGAAGTTGTGCTCACCGCTGCTCCCCTGTGGGAGCGGGCTTGCTCGCGAAGGCGCCAGTACAGTCACCAAACATCCTGCCTACCTGTGATGTACAACAGGCCGGCGATTTTTATAGGGCGGGTCTTAGAACGATAAGTGACTAAAACCCGCCCCCTCTGGGCATTTTCAGAACTTGTAATTGACCCGCGTGTACAGCGTCCGCCCGAACGGGTCGCCGTATTTCGGGTCGTAGCCGCTCTGGAAGGTGTAGGTCTGGTTGCTGAACGGTGGCTCACGATCGAACAGGTTCTTCGCGCCGAGCGTTACGCTCAGGGTTTTGCGCCAGGTGTAGGTGCCAGCCAGATCCCAGACGTTGTACGAGCCAACGTAATCGTGGGTCTCGCGGTCGGAGTCGTGGTAGCCGCTGGTGTAGCGGTTGGTCAGCGCCACGCCGTAGGGGCCGTAGTTCCAGCTGCCGGTCAGGCTGTGGCGCCAGCGGGCCACGGCACCCGCCGAGGAGAAGTCGCCGCCGCGGAAATCACCGAGCTTGTCGATGTAGTCGCCCTTGAGCTGCTGCTGGTACTCGTACCGACTGACATAAGTGCCCTGCAGGCCGATCCCGAAGTTGCCGTACGGAGTGCTCGGCAAACGGTAGTCGAAGCTGACGTCGACGCCATTGGTCTTGATCTTGCCGAGGTTGGCCAAGCCCGTGACGATGTGATCGATGGAACCGTCAGGCTTGCGAATCAGGCGGTCCGGGTACAGCTCCGGGTTCTCGAACACCGCCGATTCCGGAAACTCCGCGATCTGGTTGGCGATGTTGATCCACCAGAAATCCAGCCCGGTGGTCAGGCGTTCGAACGGCTGATAGACGAAGCCGAGGGTAACGTTGCGTGCGGTTTCCGGACTCAGGTCAGTGTTGCCACCGGTTCTGCTGTAGAACTGCTGGGCGCAGTCACGGTTGGCGATCCCGCCGTTGCTCGGGTTGCCGCCTGCGCACAGCCGAGGGTCGTTGTAGTTGGCGACCGTGAATGTGGTGAAGTTGGGGTTGTACAACTCGTACAGTGACGGCGCGCGGAAACCTTCACTGTAGGCGCCACGCACCACCAGTTCCTTGAACGGCTGGAAGCGGAACGAGTATTTCGGGTTGGTGGTGCTGCCAAAATCGCTGTACTTGTCGTGGCGCACGGCGGCGGACAATTCGAGGCTGTCGAGCACCGGCACGTTGACCTCGGCGTACTGCGCCGAGACACTGCGATCCCCGGCGACACTGGCATTGGGGTCGACACCCAGGCTCTGCACGTCGGCGGCGAACTGGGCGAAGTCCTGATGGAAATCTTCCTTGCGGTATTCGCCACCCAGCGCCAGCGCCGAAGGGCCGGCACCGAACCAGTCACCGATCTCGCGGCTGACACGCCCGTCAATCGCCTTCACGCGGCCGACCGCCGTGCCGTAATCGCCGTCTACGGAATTGGCTGCCAGCAGCGCCTGCCCGGCAGCAGTCTGCGCACCGAACGGGTTGATGATGCCATTGGCAATGCCGGCGCTGACGGCGCGGTCGTTGACATAGCCGGCCTCGATGCTGTTGACCACTTTGTTCTGGTTGTACGACGCACCGACGTTGTAGTCCCAACCGACCACGCTGCCGTCAAAGCTCAGCAGCAAACGCTGCCCGGTGTTGTCGTCTTCATGCTGACGGGCGCCGACAGCGCTTTCACGCCAATTCACATCGACCGGCTGCGTCGGGTCGAGAGCGAAGCTGTTCGGGCCTGGGGTAATGCCGTTGCCGGGATAAAACGCCGTGCCGGGATTGACCTGGTTACCCATCAACGTGCCGGGACCGATCTGCGTGCGGTTTTCGTTGCGCGCCCAGAAGTATTCGAGGCTGACGTTGTGGTCGTCCGAAAGCTTGCCGGTTGCTTTGGCGAAGGCCGAGGTCTTCTCGGTTTCCGGCACCAGGTCGAGGTAGTTCCACAGACTCTGGCGGCAGATACCATTGCGCGCCAACAGGCCCGGGGCGTTGCAGCCGGAACTGGCCAGCGGGTTGGTGGCGTTGCTGCCCTGGCTCCAGTTCGCCGGTGATGCAGTGCCGGAGGTGTAGTCGAGGCCGCGTCCAGGCTGATAGTTGTAGGTGTAGCCACGATCCTCGGCAGCCAGGCGTTGCTGCTTGTCATAACTGACCACGCCGAACACGTTGAAACGGTCATCCTGCAAATCGCCAAAGCCCCAACTGCCGCTGAAATTACGACTTTCACCACCGCCGGCATGGGTCGGCGTGTCGTAGTTGGTGCTGAGCTGCCCTTCGGTGAGGCTGGTCTTGGTGATGAAGTTGATCACCCCGCCGATCGCATCAGTGCCGTACAGCGCCGAGGCGCCATCACGCAGCACCTCGACACGATCGATGGCGGCGAACGGGATGGTATTCAGGTCAACCCCGGAACCATTGATCGCATTGGTCGCGTTGTTGCTCAGCCGCCGACCATTGAGCAGCACCAGCGTCTTGTTCGGGCCGATGCCACGCAAATCCGCATACGACGCACCGCCGCTGCTCGAACCCACCGAACGCCCCGAGCCGACTGAGGACTGGTTTGCGGAAATCCGGCTCACCAGTTCTTCGGTGGTGGTCACGCCCTGCTCGCGCAGTTCTTCAACTCGCAGAATAGTGACCGGCACCGCTGTTTCAGCATCGACCCGGCGAATCGCCGTGCCGGTGACCTCGACTCGTTGCAGCTGGGTTGTCGGCTCGTCAGCGGCGACCGCCGGCAAGGTGTTGATTGCCAGCAGCAAGGCCAGGCTCAAACGAGATCGAACGGGTAAAAAATGGATCATGAACAGCCATCCCTGCGTTTTGGTTTATGCAGGGATGTGCAATGGACAGCAGCGTTTTATAGAGCCCGATTTAGACCGTTGGGTGATGAGGTTATGCAAAAAATGGCAGGCGTGGATCAAGCCAGTTCCCTCTCCTTCAGCAACCGGGTATCCAGCCCAAACCGCTCCTGGGAAACCATCCTGAACTGCCCCTCTGCCAATTCGCAGCTCACCAGCAGATTCCAGGAGTGCCGGGTCGCCGCCGAGGGGATCAGCACAAACGGATGCTCAGCGAGTAACGCATCGGCAAACAGTTGTTGATTGGGTGAAGGCTTTGCCGGGCTCAACCAGTAAGGATTCGGCACCTCCTCCGGCTGGACGATTTTCACCTTTGCTTCGCTGATGACCTCAAAGCATGTGAGTACATAACGTTCGCTGTCGAGCGCATCAAAACTGCGATTGGCTGCCACTTCCAGAATTGCCGAGGACGGATCGACTGATGCATAAACGACTCGCCGCCCTGGTATGTTCCATCGGCCACCATTGAGATTCGAACCCATCCCGCTGTCCCACGTCCCTCCGTAAATCTCGGGGTCCAGCCGCCAGGCATACCAATGCTCGTCCCAGGGCAAGGGATTCATGGGTAAACCCCGTATATCAGCTGCCCCAGATACTGCTCCACCATCTGAAACCCCAGTGAGTGCCGGATAAACTCGATGGGTACGCGACCGCTCAGGTAGGTGCTGGGTTTGCGCAGCCACTCTTCGGCCCGTGACTGCCTCCCGAAGGCGTGAATGGCCTTTTCCAGCACCAAGGCATATTGGTAGGCGACGACGCTCTGCTGGGGATCAAGCCGTACCGGTTTACCTTCCTTCAGTAATCGTCGTACGGTTCTGACCGACTTGCCGGTGATACGTTTGACCATATCGCCTTGCAGATACAGTTCAGAGGTTGAAAGCATATTGACCACATCGTTCAGCTCAAAACCTTCGTCGGTAAGTTGAACGATCAGAAAGGCGTCGTCACCTATGTTCTGGCCATGCACGAGCAAGTCGACCGGATTGCCCTCGGCCCTCTTCACACCCGTCAGCCGGGGTATCTTGACGCTGGGCATCGCGACATCCTCCACGGGGCATCTGGCACGATCGTCACGCCATTGAAGGCGATGGGAATAAACAGGCGTTTCGTATTCGAGGTGGTGAGTTCGCATGATCCATCCGTTATCAGAGGCCTGAACGTCCAGGCCATGTACGACTTCAATGTCATGTCCGATGCTATAGATCGCGCTTCCGACGACCAACCTGAGAATGTCGTCGGAAATATCCCCACTTATGCGAAAACCCCACCTGTTTCCGTAGGACGTTACGGACAAATAACGCGTGCTCAACTGCCGAAGTGATAACTCACATCCAGCCACCACTGCCGCCCGTACGGGTCATAGTTACCGGTCGGGTAATACGGCCAGCCGGCCGAGTCATCGTGCTTGATCTGGTTAAGCACGTTGTTCACGGTCAGGCCGACACTGGCGCGGTCATTGAGCTTGTAGCGCGCACTGGCATTGAACACCGTCCATGGCGACAGACGCCCGTCGCCCGCGCCGTTGGTCACCGAGCCATAGCGAATGCCCATCAGCGTCGCCGTGGCTTTCTGGTAATCCCAGGTCAGACTGGCGTTGACCTTGCTGCGCCAGTCGTAGTTGGTTCGCGAAGTGCGCCAGTCCTGAGTCGGCGCCTCGTCGGACTCCTTGTAGAAATGCGACAGCACCAGGGTGTAGCCCAGCGCCGAGCTGAATGCGCCGTACTGGCCGGCCCCCCAACGAATGTTGCTCTTGAAGTCCAGACCGCTGACCCGCTCGCTGGCGGCATTGATCGCATTGACTCGCACCCGTTGCAACTGGTTGGGATCGATAGCGGCATTGCCCGGGTTGCGGTCGATGCGCGCCAGGGTCGACTGGCAGTTGGCCGAGTTGATGTCCTGGGTGCCGTTGCGGCATTCGTTCTCTTGTTGCAGCAGGCGGTTTTCGTCGACGGTGGTCAGCAGGTCGTCGATCTCTACACGCCAGAAATCGGTGGAGAAATCGAAATTGCGCGACGGTGACCAGACAAAACCATAGGTCCAGGATTTACCGCGTTCGGACTCAAGGTCCGGGGTCCCGCTCTGGGTGTAGTCGACCCGCCCGCGATCACACGCACCCTGCACACCCTGGCTGCAACCGTAGTAGTCGATCTGCGCCGGGTAGTAACCGTTGCTGTCGGACTGATAGATGTAGTTCAGGTCCGGTGCGCGGAAACTGGTGCCATAGCTGCCGCGCAGCAACAGGCTGGTGACCGGACGCCATTCAAGCCCAAGGTTATAGGTCTTCTGCTGCTCGCTGCGGCCACTGAATTTGTACTGGTCCCAACGCCCGGCGGCGGTGGCCAGCACGGTGTCGGTCAGCGGAATGCTGAACTCGCCACCGGCCGCATAGCGCTTGCGCGAACCGCCGGAGCTTTGTGCCGGGCTCACGCCATAGAAAGTGCCGTCATTCAGACCGTCGTCCGGGTCGACGCGATATTCCTGCTTGCCCGCCTCCAGCACACCGGCAAATCCGACCGGGCCGGCCGGCAAATCAAACAGATCGCCGTTGACCGAGGCGTTGTAGCTGGTGGAAACCGACTTGCTGTTCTGGGTCAGGTTGCTGCGAAACTGATCCCATTCCTGTGGCGTCAGTGGGCGATCGAGACGCGAGGCATCGGGAGAGAACACCGGGTAACCGTTACGTGTGCCCAATTGCGGGCCGAGGTAGAAATCCTGAATCGATGACAGCGGTGTGTAGCGCGTGGTTCTGACGCTGCGGTATTCCGAGCGGTTGGCGGCCAGATCGTAGTTCCAGCCGGTGTCGGCGATCTTGTCCGAGAGGCCGAGAGTGCCGGTCCACGACGTGTCGGTCCACTTGCTGTTGTTGCTGGTACGACCACCGATTTCCTCTTCTCCATAACGGCGATACCAGCGCTCAAGATTGCCACTGTTCTGGTTGATGAAATCCGGTGAGGTGAAGGTCGGGCCCCGGGTGTTGTTCTGGATGTGATCGAGGCCATACATCAAGTCGGCAAACACCTGGCCGCTATCGCTGAAGTGCCAGGTGCCGCGGGTGTAGCCGTCGTAGTTTTCCTTTTGCGTCTGAATGGTCCAGTAATCGTTGTACATCTGATCGGTGCGGCAGCGTCCGCCGTTGTTCAACAGCTTGTTGTCGAAGGTGCCTTGATAGGCACCGCAACCGGGGCCAAGGTAGCGGTTGTTGCTCAGGTCGCGACGGTAACCGACGTCCGCCAGCGGGCCACTCTGCATGAAGCCTCGGTCGTCGGCCCAGATCGGATCGCGGTTGGTCAGCTCCAGGCCGAACAAGCCGTCGAAGTCGCCCCAACTGCCGCCGCCGCTGATTTGCAGGCGCTGATTGTCGCCACCGCCACGCTCGCTGGTGCCGCCCTTGAGGTTGACGTCGATGCCATTGATCTGCTTCTTGAGGATGATGTTGACCACCCCGGCAATCGCGTCCGAACCGTAGATCGCCGAGGCGCCGCTGCTGAGAATTTCGATGCGTTCGATGACCGCCGAGGGAATGTTCGCCAGGTTGGTGAAGTTGACCTTGCCGTCGTACGGGGTCGGATAATCGGCGACGCGTCGGCCGTTGATCAGCACCAGTGTGTGATTGGGGCCGAGTCCGCGCAGGTTGATCGCACTGGCCGCCGGCTGCCAGGTGTTGCCATAGTCTTCGCCCTGAGTCATGCCGGTATTTTGCGTCTGGGTCGCCAGGGCGTCGTAGACGTTCTTGTAGCCGCGCGCTTCCATCTCTTCGTGAGTGATGACGTTGACCGGGGTCGCACCATCGCTTTGCGCGCGAGCGATTCGCGAGCCGGTGACGGTGACTTTTTCCATGCGGTAATCGGCGCTGGTCGCTGGGGCCACGGCGCTGACTTTGGCCGCCACCGGCGTGTTCGCCTCACCTTCGCGCACACTCAGGCCCTGGGCGCTCTGCTCGACTTGCAGGCCGCTGCCAAGCAACGCCTTCTCGACTGCCTGACGTCCACCCAACGCACCGCGCACCGCACTGCTGCGTTTGCCTTGCACCAGATTCTGGCTGAACGAGATCGGTACGCCGGTCTGACGCGAGATGTCCAGCAGGACCTCATCGAGCGGGCCGCTGGCGATGTCGAAGGTGTACACCTGGGCGGCAGAATCCTGCGCATGAACCACTGTCGGTCCGAGCCCCATCGCCAGTGCGGCGGCGAGGGTCAGGCGCGGTAATTGTTGTTTGAATGAAATCATCAAGGGCTTCCCTGTTGAAGGCGTCTGCAGGGAATGAGCAGCGGGCCGGCGCTTTTTATAGGGCGGCGATTAGGCCAAGAAGTTATGACGCTATAACCGTGCGCCGATGCTGACCCAGTACGGGTTGTGCCAGGTGACGCGGATCGGCAGCGAGCGCTCCAGCAGTTGCAGGGTGCGGTCGCTATCGTCCAGCGGATAGAGACCGCTCAGGCGCAGACCGGCCACTTCGGGGCTCAGGTGCAGGATGCCGCGTCGGTATGGGCGCAGGCCGTCGATCACTTCGCTCAACGGTCGGTCGCGCACTTCCAGGCGACCTTGTACCCAGGCGCTTTCCTGGCCGTTGCTGCGCTCCAGAGCCAGAATGTCCTGGGCGTTGAACCGCAGACTCTCCCCCGCCTCCACCACCTGCCGCGCACCGCCGGCGGTAACCACTTCGACCTGCGAGTGCAGCATCACCAGCCGGGTGAAATCATCGTTTTGTTGCACGAGGAATTTCGTCCCCAGCGCACGCATCCGACCGTGCTCGGTCTCGACCACGAATGGCCGCGCAGGATCCCTGGCGACATCCACCAACAACTCGCCCGTGCGCAATGCCAACAAGCGCTGAACCGCATCGAATTGCGTCACTACCCGCGTCCGCGCATTCAGGCTCAGCGCACTGCCATCCTCCAGAGTGAAATCGCGTCGTTCGCCGGTGCCGGTCGCCAGTTCACCGGCTTCCGGCAGCCAGCCGTAACGACGCCCGAGCAACCCGGCCAGCACCGCGATGCCGAGCACACTCAAGCTGCCGCTGAGAAAGCGCCGCCGACTCGACGGTGCGTTCAGGCTGTGCAGCAGGCTGTTACGCGGCAGCCCGCGCAAGGTCGGATTACGCAGCAGGTTAAGGCCGCCGCCCATTTGCTCGATGATCCGCTGGTGCCTCGGGTCGGCCGCGCGCCACGCTTCGAACGCGGCACGCTCGCCTGCGCTGGCCTCGCCGGACTGCAACAGTGCCATCCACTGCGCCGCCTCATCGATCACCGCTTCGTCCGGCCTCATGCCTGCATCGCCTGATAGCAACGCTTGAAGGCCTCGACCATGTACTGCTGCACCCGGCTGGTGGAAACCCCCAGCCGTTCGCCGATTTCGCTGTAGGTCAAACCGTCGAGCTGATGGTAGAGAAACGCGGCTTTGGCCTTGGCCGACAAACCGTTGAGCAGGCGATCGACCGCCAGCAGCGCCTCGATCACCAGCGCCCGCTCCTCCGGGGATGGATGCACCGGTTCCGGCGCCAGCGCCAGGCTTTCCAGATAGGCGCGTTCCAGGTCCTGGCGGCGCCAGCCTTCATAGACCAGCCGCCGGGCGATGGTGGTCAGCAGCGCCCGCGGCTCGCGAATGGCGGTCGGGTCCGGCAGGGCCAACACCCGTAGAAAGGTTTCCGATGCGATGTCTTGTGCACTGTGCGGGCAACCCAGCGTGCGGCCAACGGCAGCGCACAGCCAGCGATAGTCCTTTTGGAACATTTGCCCAATCATCCGGTAATGCGGGTTTTGAACATCACCCATGTCTTGCTCCCTGAAACGGGTCCCACCCGCTGCGAAAAACCATCGTTCTGCCGGGATCGTCCGGCTCCAGATCAGGGGGCGACTGTGCAATAGCGCCGCTTACATTTGAAGTAATTAAAAATCAGGATAAGCAAACTATTGAGAATAAGACGCGCCGTCGCCGCAGAAATATTGACTGACACAACGTTGATCCCGGTCAGTTGCCCGCCCTGAAGCACTCTCTAATCTGCGCGCTCCATCGAACGCCAAGGACGGCTCACCGGGAGCCCGCGGCTATCCCTTCAAGGAAGAAAACCATGCGATCACTGAAGATTATTCTGCTGTCCTCGGCATTCAACGGCCTGACCCAACGCGCCTGGCTCGAGCTGCGCCAAGCCGGGCATTCGCCCAGCGTTGTGGTGTTCACCGATGAAGCCTCGGTGTGCGAACAGATCGAACACAGCGGCGCCGATCTGGTGATCTGCCCGTTCCTCAAGGATCGCGTGCCGCATGCGCTGTGGAGCAATGCCCGGCGTCCGGTGGTGATCATCCACCCGGGAATCGTCGGCGATCGTGGCGCCAGCGCGCTGGATTGGGCGATCAGCAATGAACTGACACGCTGGGGCGTGACCGCCCTGCAAGCGGTGGAAGAAATGGACGCCGGCCCGGTCTGGGCCACCTGCGAATTCAATCTGCCGTCGGGCCTGCGCAAGTCCGAGCTGTACAACGGTCGGGTCAGCGATGCGGCGATTCGCTGTATTCGCGAAGTGGTCGAGAAATTCATCGACGGCGTGCAACCGGTCGCACTGGATTACACCGACCCCAAAGTCCGCGGCCGCTTGCAGCCGAACATGAAGCAGGACGACCGTACCTTCAGCTGGCACGACTGTTCGCGCTTCATCAAACGCTGCATCGACGCCGCCGATGGCCAGCCCGGAGTTTTGGCGAGTCTGGCCGGCGGGCAGTATTACGTGTACGACGCGCACCTTGATCAGCGCACCGGCATTCCCGGCAAGATTCTCGCGGTACATGACGACGCGGTGCTGGTCGCGACCGGCGATCACAGCTTGTGGATCGGCTCGCTGCGGCGCAAACCGCTACCCGGTGAAGAAACCTTCAAGCAACCGGCGCGGCATGTGCTGGCCGGGCAATTGGCCGGCGTACCGACCCTCGACTGGTCGATTGCCAGCCAGCCGTTCAGCGACGAGGCCTATCAGCCGATCCGCTATCGCGAATCCGGGCATGTCGGTGAGCTGACGTTCGAGTTCTACAACGGCGCGATGAGCACCGAACAGTGCCAGCGCATGGTCGAGGCGCTGCGCTGGGCCAAGTCTCGGGACACTCGCGTGCTGTTGATCAAGGGCGGGCGCGGGAGTTTCTCCAACGGTGTGCACCTGAACGTGATCCAGGCTGCGCAGGACCCGGGGGCCGAAGCGTGGGCGAATATTCAGGCGATCGACGATGTCTGCGCCGAACTGCTCAGCGCGCGGCAACTGGTGGTCAGCGGCGTAACCGGCAATGCCGGGGCCGGCGGCGTGATGCTGGCGCTGGCCGCCGACATCGTGTTTGCCCGCGCCGACATCGTGCTCAATCCGCATTACAAGAGCATGGGCCTGTATGGCTCGGAATACTGGACCTACAGCCTGCCCCGCGCCGTCGGCCCGGCGATGGCCGAGCAACTGACCCAGGCCTGTCTGCCGGTCAGTGCCACGCAGGCGCTGCAACTGGGCATGGTCCAGGAAATCGGCCCGCGCTGCCCGGATGAGTTTTCGCTGTGGCTGCTGCAGAGGGCCAACGCAACGCTGAGCGATCCGACCTACGCCGCCGTGCGCGAGCGCAAGTTGCGGGTCGATCAGGTGCTGATCCAGCAGTGCCGGGAAAACGAACTGCAGGAAATGCAGGAAGACATGCTCTACGACCGCAACCAGTTTGCCGAGAAGTGCCGCCACTTCGTCTACAAGCGCAAGGCCTGCGGCACACCGGCGCGGTTGGTGGAAGACTGGGCGCGGGTGCGCAAGGTCGAGTTGGCCGGCTGATCTTCACCACCCACCACGGCCTCATCGCTGGCAAGCCAGACTCCCACAGGTTTCTGCGGCGCTCACAAATCTTGCGTCCGACACAGTACTTGTGGGAGCTGGCTTGCCAGCGATGGCGGTGTGTCAGGCGGCACTGATTAGACAGACATTCCGCCATCGCGAGCAGGCTCACTCCTACAGGGTTCTGCGGTGGCCATCGATTTCGCGAACGATACAACACCCCTGTAGGAGTGAGCCTGCTCGCGATGAACGATGACGCGGTAGCGAGCCGGCACTTACAATGCGCGCACCTCAGACACCGGCCCGCCCATGGACATCGATCTCGCCCGCACCTTTCTGGAAATCGTTCGCCACGGCAGTCTCGCTGCGGCGGCGCAGAAGCTGTTCGTCACGCAGACGGCGATCACCGCCCGGGTGCAGAAACTTGAAAGTCAGTTGGGCAGCACGCTGTTCGTGCGCAACCGTGCCGGGGCGAAACTCACCGCCAATGGCGAAGCCTTCGTGGTCTATGCCAATCAACTGGTGCAGACCTGGGAAGCCGCGCGGCGCGACCTGCCGCTGCTGGACGGTTATCACAACGTGCTGCACATCGGCGGCGAAGTCAGCCTGTGCAATCCGTTGATGCTCAGTTGGGCCGCCGAACTGCGCGAGAAGATCCCCGGGCATGCCCTGCGCATGGAAATCCGCGACGGCGAAAACCTCCTGCGTCAACTCGAACTTGGCGTGCTCGATGCCGCACTGGTCTATCAGCCGGAATACTGGCCGGGCCTGCAGGTCGAGCAGGTGTTGGAAGAGAAGCTGATTCTGGTGCGTGCGCCGAACCGCCCGGATCCCTACGTCTACATCGACTGGGGTCCGGATTTCCGCCGTCAGCACGACGCCGCCCTGCCGGACAAGGCCAAAGCCGCGCTGAGTTTCAACCTCGGCCCGCTGGCCCTGCAATACATCCTCGAACATGGCGGCAGCGGCTACTTCCGCACGCGCGTGGTGCGCAGCTATCTGGAAACCGGGGCGCTGGAAGCAGTGACCAAAGCCCCGGAATTCGGTTACCCGACCTATCTGGTGTACGCCCGCGAACGTGACTCGGCCACGCTGCAACAGGCCTTCGATCTGCTGCGCCAGGTGATCGCCACCGATGACGACTGGTCGCAACGCTGGAACCCGTTGAGCTGAATCGGCCGCTTTACACCGGAGCATGGCGCAAGTGACCTCAAGGTGCGGCCTGCACAAACGGCCGGATCGGCTAATCTGCCGGGTATAACAACAATACCCACAGGTGAACGCAGTGAGGCAGACCACCGAGGCATTCCGCAGCCGCTACCGCGCGGCCATTCATCCGTTGTACAACCCGTGGCTGCATGGCGCCTTCGTGCTGCTGTTCGGCGTGCTGGCGATCGGCGCATTCTGGAGCAGCGCGCATCAGGTACAGCCGCTGGAATGGCTGAGCGTGCCGCTGACCCTGCTGTTCTTCAACTTCGGCGTGTACATGGTTCATCGCCATCTCGGCCACCACAAAAAGACTTTCGCCAAGCTGTTCTACGCCCGGCACGCCGGCGATCATCACAGCTTTTTCACCCCCGGCCACATGACCTATGACGGCGCTCGCGACTGGCGGGTGATTCTGTTTCCGGCCTGGCTGATCGTGGTGCATACGCTAGTCATTACCCTGCCGTTGTGGTGGCTGCTTGCGCAGCTCAATACCAATGTCGCCGGGCTGTTCGGCGGCTGTATGGTGCTGGGCTATCTGGCCTACGAGGTGTTTCACGCCTGCGAGCATTTGCCAGCGCACAACCTGCTGACCCGCCTGCCGTGGATCCGTCAGATGCGTCATCTGCATGAGTTGCATCACCGTCGCGAGCGCATGCAGGAACGCAATTTCAATATCGTTTTCCCGCTGATGGATTACCTGTTCGGCACCCTGTACTGGGAGCCGCACCCCGCCCCGTTGCGCTATTCGAGATCACCCATGACCCGCATGCAGCACCAGATCGACATCGCCGGCGAGCCGATTGCCGTGCTCCGCTACGCCGCCAGCGTCAGCCACTGGCCCGAGTGGCACCCGTCGTCGCTGAAAATCGACGGCCCGCAAGGCCCGCTGCATGCCGGTGCGCGTTTCGAAGAAGACATTCATGCCGGTGGGCGCGCCGGCCATTTGCGCTGGGAAGTCACCGAGTACCTGCCCGGTCGACGCTGGTGCGCAAAAGCGCGCGGCGATCACGGTTTATCGCTGCTGCTGACCTACGAATGCGCGGCAGAAGCCGATGGCACGCGGTTCGTGCGCACCCTGGATTACCAATTCGATGGCCTGGGCATGCGCCTTGCCAATCGCTTGTTGCTCAAGCGCCGCATCGAACGTGAATCGGCGACCTCGATGCAGGCCCTGCGCGGCATGGCGCTCAGACACTTGGCGCTGACGGGGCACCGTTCATGAAGCGCCTGCTGTCAGTGCTGGTGATCCTCGTCATCGCGTTTCTGCTGCTGATGCCGACCAGGGTGCAGCCGGTGGCGTGGAAGCCGCCAGCGGCGCCGTCTCTGAACGAAGGGCCGTACGCGGAAAACCAGCGGCTCAAGGCCGCCAAACAGGTAGGCCCGAGCGACATCGACGGCCCCGAAGCACTGCTGCTGGAAGGCGACTTCCTGATCACCGGCCTGCATGACGGGCGACTGATCCGCACCAGCCTCGATGGCAAGGAGCGCAAGGTGCTGACCGACACCGGCGGCCGGCCGCTGGGTCTGGCGCGGCATCCCAATGGTTTGCTGGTGATCGCCGACGCGGTCAAAGGTCTGCTGTCGCTCGACGCTCAGGGCCGATTGATTCCTCTGACCACCGAGGCCAATGGCCTGCCCTTCGGTTTTACCGACGATGTGGCGATCGACAAGTCCGGACACTACGCCTATTTCAGCGACGCCAGCAGCCGCTGGAGCTATGGCCATGACGGCGAAGCGATCATCGAACACGCTGGCGACGGCCGTTTGCTGCGTTATGACTTTCAGACCGGCAAGACCAGCGTGCTGCTCGACAAACTGGAGTTTGCCAACGGCGTGACCCTCGGCCCGGATGACGCCTATGTGCTGGTCAACGAAACCGGCGCCTACCGCATCAGCCGCTACTGGCTGACGGGGCCCAAGGCTGGCACCCATGACCTGTTCATCGACAACCTGCCCGGCCTGCCGGACAACCTCGCCTTCAACGGCAGCAACCGCTTCTGGGTCGCGCTCTACGCGCCACGCAGTGCCTTGCTCGATAGCACCGCCGGGCATCCGTTCGTACGCAAGATGATCGTGCGCGCGCTGACGGTATTGCCCAAACCGGTGGAGAAGCGCGGGTTTGTCCTGGGGCTGGATCTTGAGGGCAAGGTGATCGCCAATCTGCAGGACGCCAGCAGCGGAAATTACTCGCCGATCACCACGGCGCGCGAGTATGGGGACTGGTTGTATCTGGGGTCGCTGAAGGCTACGCACATGGCGCGGTTGCCGTTGGCGGATGCATTGAAGTGAGTCCGGGCCAATGTGGGAGCGGGCTTGCTCGCGAAAGCGGTGTGTCAGGCAACAATGATTTCGCCTGTGCAGGCCTCTTCGCGAGCAAGCCCGCTCCCACACTGGGACTGGGTCAACTTTCACCAAGGCGCGGGATTATGGGGACTGGCTGTATCTGGGGTCGCTGAAGGCTACGCACATAGCGCGATTGCCGTTGGCGGATGCATTGAAATGATGCATGGCAAATGTGGGAGCGGGCTTGCTCGCGAAAGCGGTGTGTCAGGCAACAATGATTTCGCCTGTGCAGGCCTCTTCGCGAGCAAGCCCGCTCCCACACTGGGACTGGGTCAACTTTCACCACGGCGCGGGAATATGGGGACTGGCTGTATCTGGGGTCGCTGAAGGCTACGCACATGGCGCGATTGCCGTTCGCTGATGCATTGAAATGATGCATGGCAAATGTGGGAGCGGGCTTGCTCGCGAAAGCGGTGTGTCAGGCAACAATGATTTCGCCTGTGCAGGCCTCTTCGCGAGCAAGCCCGCTCCCACACTGGGACTGGGTCAACTTTCACCACGGCGCGGGAATATGGGGACTGGCTGTATCTGGGGTCGCTGAAGGCTACGCACATGGCGCGATTGCCGTTGGCGGATGCATTGAAATGATGCATGGCAAATGTGAGAGCGGGCTTGCTCGCGAAAGCGGTGTGTCAGGCAACAATGATTTCGCCTGTGCAGGCCTCTTCGCGAGCAAGCCCGCTCCCACAGGGGGATTGCATTCCAGTTGTAGGAGTGAGCCTGCTCGCGATAGCGGTTTATCAGTTACCGGATCTATCAAACTTGTCCGGATCTTCATCTTCAGGCAGATCCTCATCCGGCTCTTCGGGAAAAGTGGTGGTGTGCGCCGGGCTGTTGGGTTCGGGATGCGTGGGAACCGGGTCGAAACCGCCCTGCTCTTCACTGGGGAATCTGGGTCTGTTCATGAGGCACCTCGCAATGAGTCGCTGAGTGAAGACTCTGTACATTCGAGGTGCCGGTCGGGGGCTGCGTTCAGTCATTTCACCATCGCGGATCGGTGAAGCGACTGACGGTCAGGATCGAGCCTGTAACTGCGCGACGATCTTGTCTTTGACCTGCAAGCGTTTCTCTTTGAGCTTTTTCAGTGTGTCATCGCTGGGTGCATCCGAGGTCGCCGTCTCGGCCTTGACTACTTCGGCGTCCGCCTGGGAGTACTTGTTGATCAGCGCATCCAGAAACGGATCCTCGGTGCGTTTTTGCTGGACCTCTTCCTTCGTTAGCTTCAAATCCTGATACAGGTCATGAGTCACCGGCATGGAACACCTCCGTCAGTTGATCGGTAGCCAACGCGACCGATTGCGCTGGCAGTTATCAGAATGGCCTTGGTCGGGCCGTTCTGTCGACCTCCTGTCAGACCAGCGGTGGCCGTTCGTCGCCCTGTCGGAAACGCGATCAAACCTTTTCCCGCTCCGCTCCCTCCATTGCATAACGTCAACAAAAACCTGTGTGGAGAAACATCAATGGACGGATTCAACCTGCGTCATCTCGTTTTGGCTGTCGCCCTGAGCGCCGGCATGGGCAGTGCCTTCGCCGCCACCTCGAACAGCTTTGTCGACAACGCCGCAGCCGGTGGCATTTCCGAGATCGAAACCAGCCGTCTCGCCCTGGAAAAAAGCCAGTCGGCCGACATCAAGGCCTTCGCCAACATGATGATCACTGACCACAGCAAGGCCAACGATGAGCTGGCCAGCATTGCCCAGGCCCATGACATCAAGGTTCCGGACACCACCACCCTGGTCAAGCAGGCCAAGGAAAAGATCCTCGACATGCGCGATGAATCGTTCGATGCGGCCTACGCCAACAACCAGGTCAAGGCCCACGAAGAAACCATCGAGCTGTTCAAGAAAGAGGCCAACACCGTGACCGACGACCAGGTCAAAGGTGCCACCGAGTTGAAAGCTTTCGCCCAGAAAATGCTCCCGGCGCTGGAAAAACACCTGGCCGCGGCCAAAGACCTGCAAGCCAAGCATCCAAGCAAATAATCCGCTCGCCCGCCCCTGAAGCCGCATTCGGTCGATGCGGCTTTTTTGTGGCCGTGCCTCCCGTTCTGCAAGCAAAAAGCCGCCGACTGCAGCCATGCCGACTAGAGTTATCGGGGCATTCTTTGCGTCAGGTCAAAAATATCCTCGCGCAACCGAACAACTATTTTGAACGGCAAAGGTCACTGACTTCGCGCCGGTCAATTTTTGCAGAATCGGCCCCCAATTCGTTACGGAGCAACAGGCACATGGCAGCACTGCAGAACAGCACACTCGATGCGATGAAGAACAAACAACCACAACTGCTGGGCGAATGGATCAACGGACTGGAAACCAGCGGCGCCAACCGCAACCTCAAAGAACACGACCTGCAACAGCAGACCAGCGAATTCCTGCAACTGGTGCTCAACGGCCTGCAGGACGACAACGGCACCAACATCAATGCGCCGGGCTGGGAGTCCACCCGCCAGTTCCTCGAAAAGCTCTCCCATAGCCGTGCCCTGCTCGGTCAGGATTCGCAACAGACCGCCAGTTTCATCTTCGCCCTCAAAGGCCCGCTGTTCTCCCTGCTGCAAAGTCACTACCGCGAACAACCCGCGCTGCTGGCCGAACAACTCTGGGAAATTTCCGAGTTGTTCGACGCCTTCGGCTTGCACACCATCCGCACCTTCCAGAAATCCCGCGAGGCGGTGATCAAGCGTCAGCAGGAAGAACTGCTGGAGCTGTCCACTCCGGTGGTCAAGCTGTGGGACGGCGTGCTGGCGCTGCCGATGATCGGCACCCTCGATTCGCAACGCACCCAAGTGGTGATGGAATCGCTCCTGCAACGCATCGTCGACACGGGATCGGAAATCGCCATCATCGACATCACCGGTGTGCCGACCGTCGACACGCTGGTCGCCCAGCACCTGCTGAAAACCGTGACCGCGATTCGTCTGATGGGTGCCGACTGCATCATCAGCGGCGTGCGTCCGCAAATCGCCCAGACCATCGTCCACCTCGGCCTCGACCTGCAAGGTGTGGTGACCAAGGCGAACCTGGCCGACGCACTGAAACTCGCCCTCACCCGCCTGGGCATCAGCCTCGGCCAAGCGGTCTGAGCCGATGGAACGTATCCCGATTCTCCAAATGGGCAAGTTCCTGCTGGTGACCATTCAGGTCGACATGCATGACCAGCTCGCCCTCACGTTGCAGGACGACTTGTCCGAGCGCATCAGCAACACCTCGGCGCGTGGCGTGCTGATCGACATCTCGGCGCTGGACATGGTCGACTCGTTCATTGGCCGGATGATCAGCACGATTTCCGCCCTGTCAAAAATCATGGACGCCGAAACCATGCTGGTCGGCATGCAGCCGGCGGTGGCGATCACCCTGGTCGAACTCGGCCTGACCCTGCCGGGTGTCAGCACCGCACTGAACGTCGAGCGCGGGATGAAACTGCTGCAGGAACGAGTAAACCGGCAATGACCGTACGCAGCAGCGGTACTCAACCCATCCATATCGAGCAGGATGTCGTGCTCGCACGCCAGACCGCCCGCAAACTGGCCACCGAATGCGGGATGCGCCTGATCGACCTGACCAAAATGGTCACGGCGGTCAGCGAACTGGCCCGCAACACCATGGTTTACGGTGGCGGCGGCGACATGGACTGGCAGATTCTCGATGAAGATCACAAGGTCGGTCTGCGCTTGACGTTCCGCGACGAAGGCCCCGGTATTGCCGATATCAAACTGGCGATGACCGACGGCTGGACCTCCGGCAGCGGCATGGGCCTGGGCCTGACCGGGGCAAAACGCCTGGTCGAGGAGTTCGAACTGGACACTGCGCCCGGCAAGGGCACGCGAATAACGATCACCCGATGGACATGAATATCGCAGGGTCGCTGACCCAGGTGCTGCTGATCGAAGACAGCAGCCAGATCGGCCATGCCCGGCGCACCGCACAACGGCTGGCCGAGCAACACGGCTTTGATGCAACCGATGCCGGGCGCGTGGCGCTGGTTGCCACCGAACTGGCGAGCAATGTGCTCAAGCACGCCAGCCGCGGCGAAGTTCACCTGCGCCTGCTGCCGCGCCCCAACGGGTACGGCATCGAGATGATCGCGGTGGATCGCGCCCAGGGCTTTGACCTCGACGCCTGCCTCACCGACGGTTTTTCCACCGGTGGCACCCAAGGCATTGGACTGGGTGCCGTGGCGCGGCAGACCGAAGTGTTTGACGTCCACGCCGACGCCCGTGGCGCGGTGCTGCTGGCGCGTTTGTATCCACGCGGCGATCGTGAGCCAGACTTGCGCTACGGCGTCAGCCAGCACTCGTTGCACAACGACCCGGCGTGCGGCGACACCTGGCACCTGGCGTACAACGGCGCTAACGTCAGTGCGCTGATCATCGACGGCCTCGGTCACGGGGAGGATGCCGAGCGCGCGGCCAAGGCCGGCGAGCGGGTGTTCGCCGCGACCCCGTTCGCCAGCCCGGTGCTGCTGATGGAGGACATGCACCGCGACATGATCGGCAGCCGTGGCGGCGCCGCAGCGTTCGCCCAGTTCAATGCCGCCCGCGACGGCCTGACCTTTACTGGCGTGGGCAACATCGGCGCCAGCCTGATCACCGCCGACAAGTCGCGGGGGCTGGCCTCGCATCCGGGCATCGTCGGCGGCCAATACCGGAAAGCCCAGCCCTTTGACTATGCTCACGTGAACGGACATCTATTGATCATGTACAGCGACGGCTTGCAGTCCCGTTGGAATCTTCAAGACTACCCCGGCCTGGTGCACCGCCATCCCGCCGTGATAGCCAGCGTCCTGCACCGCGACTTCTGTCGCGGGCGCGACGATGTAACGGTGCTGGTCGTTGCCCTGGAGGCCGCCCATGGCTGAGTCGCCAACCCTGAACCCCGCCGAGCAGGCTGCGCTGATTGCCCAGTTGCAGAGCGAGACCGCCGCCCTGCGCGAAGAACTCGACGAAACCAATCAGGGCGTGCTGGCGCTCTACGCCGAACTCGATACCCAGGCGGAAGAGCTGAAGCAGGCCTCGGACCTGAAAAGCCGTTTTCTGTCGTACATGAGCCATGAGTTCCGCACCCCGCTGGGCTCGATCCTGAGCATCAACAGTTTGCTGGCCGACGAGCTCGACGGCCCGCTCAGCCCCGAGCAGCACAAGCAGGTGGCGTTCGTCAGCAGCGCCGCCCGTGAACTCAGCGACATGGTCGATGACTTGCTCGATCTGGCGAAGATCGAGGCCGGGCGGATCACCATTTCCCCGGCGTGGTTCGACATGTTCGACCTGTTTTCCGCCCTTCGCGGGATGTTCCGGCCGATCGTCGATGCCTCGGCGGTAGACTTGATCTTCGAAGAGCCGGTCGGCCTGCCGCGCCTGTACACCGACGACAAGAAACTCGCGCAGATTCTGCGCAACTTCATTTCCAACTCGCTGAAGTTCACCACCCGTGGCGAAGTGCGGGTTTCGGCGCGCCTGGAAGGCTCGGACAAAGTACGTTTTGCCGTCAGCGACACCGGCATCGGTATCGCGCCGGAGCTGCATGGTGCATTGTTCGAGGACTTCTCGCAGGTCGACTCGCCACTGCAGAAACGCCTGCGCGGTACCGGCCTCGGCTTGTCGCTGTGCAAGCGCTTCGCGGCGCTGCTCGGCGGCGAGGTCGGGATGGACAGTACACCGGGGGTCGGCTCGACCTTTTTCGTGATCATTCCACTGGCGCTCGCCTTGGAGAACGTCGATGAAACGTGACATCCGTCTGTTGATCGTCGACGACAACGTCGCCACCCGCTACGCCTTGCGCCGGCGCCTGGAGCGCCATGGCTACGAAGTGCTGGAGGCCGGCACCGGCAGCGAGGGCCTGGCGCTGATCGAGAGCGAGCCGCTCGAGGCGCTGATCCTCGACGTCAACCTGCCGGACATGAGCGGCTTCGACATCGTGCGCATCTTGCGCGCCGATGCACGCACTGCGTTGCTGCCGGTGATCCACGTGTCTGCCGCGTCGATCCAGACCGGCGACATCATCACCGGCCTCGACGCCGGCGCCGATGCCTACCTGATTCACCCGGTGGACCCGGACGTCTTGCTGGCGACCCTGCGCACCCTGCTGCGGGTACGCGACACGGAAAACGCGCTGCGTGAAAGCGAGGCACGCTTTCGCGAGATTTTCGTCAACGTTTCAGCGCCGATTGCCGTGCTCGATGCCAACCTGAAAGTGCATGAGTGCAACCACGCCTTCACCCGGATGATTCAGGACAACCGCAACCCCGATACCCTCAGCGAATGCTTCGACGAGGACCAGGGCGCGATCCTCAACGAGCTGCGCCTGCGGCTGGTCGATGGCGAGCGCTGGAAAGGCACGCTGAACATGCGCGTGCGCGGCGAGGTACGCGAAACCGAGTGGCAAATCTCGCCGTACCGCACGCCGCAGCTGAGCCTGGTGTTTGTCGAGGACATCACTGAACACCGCCATCGCGAGCGCTCGCACCTGGCGCGGCTGGACGACACCACGACACAACTGGCCAAGGAAGTCGCCGAGCGGGTGCGCGCCGAAGCGCAGCTGCTGCAAGTGCAGAAAATGGACGCGCTGGGCAAGCTCACCGGCGGCATCGCCCACGACTTCAACAACCTGCTCACCGGGATCATCACCAGCCTCGAACTGATCCAGAAACGCATGGCCGATGCGCGTCCGGACAAGGTGCAGTTCTACGCCGAAGCGGCACTCAATTCGGCGATGAGCGCAGCGTCCCTGACCCATCGCCTGCTGGCCTTCGCCCGTCAACAGCCGCTGGATACGCGACCGGTAGACATCAACGAGCAGGTGCGCTCACTGGAAGAATTGCTGATGCGCACCATCGGCGAACGCATCACCCTCAAACTTGAGCTGACCAACAAACCGGCGATCGCCCTGGTCGATCCGGTGCAACTGGAAAGCGCGGTGCTGAATCTGGTGATCAACGCCCGGGATGCGCTGCCCAAGGGCGGCAATATCTGGGTCAACACCTATGCCGCCTATTCCCATGGCGATCCGAACCTGGCCGATGGCGCCTATGTCGCACTGTCGGTGCGCGATGACGGCACCGGCATCGAGCACAGCGTGATCGACAAGGTGTTCGACCCGTTCTTCACCACCAAACCGCTGGGCCAGGGCACCGGGTTGGGACTGTCGACAATCTACGGTTTCGCCCGCCAGTCCGGCGGCGATGCCCACATTCGCAGCGTGGCACGGCGCGGCACTGAAGTGACGATCATGCTGCCGGCCACCAGCGACCCGACTGGAGCTGATGTTGCTCCGGTGGTGGTCGACCCGCAGGGCTCGGGCGAGCATGTGCTGATTGTCGAGGACATGCCGGCGGTGCGCATGTTCGTCACCGAAGTGCTGGAGGACGCGGGTTATCGCTGCACCCAGGCAGCGGATATCGAAACCGCGCTGGATCGTTTGCAGAATGACCCGACGATCAACCTGCTGCTGAGCGACGTCGGCCTGCCGCGCATGAGTGGCCGCAAGCTGGCGGACGTGGCGCGGGGCTGGCGTGACGGTTTGCCGATCCTGTTCATGACCGGTTATGCCGAAACCGCGATCAATCGTCAGGTGTTCCTCGGCAGCGGTATGGATATGCTGGTCAAACCCTTCCAGATCAGCGAACTGCTGGACAAGGTTCGTCGCACGCTTGATGGTGCCTGACATACCGCCATCAGGTTGCTCGGTTGAGAACACAGACCCTGTAGGAGTGAGCCTGCTCGCGATGGCGTCAGGTCAGTTAATTCATTTCTGGCAGACACTTCGCTATCGCGAGCAGGCTCACTCCTACAAGGGATTGCGGTGTGTCATCTTCCGAGTACACCGCAGCCCCCGGGGGGCCGGTCGGGACGGCGTCGCTATCGGCTCAAGGCCCGCGCCAGAAACGGCGCCGTGCGGCTCTTCTTGCTCGCCGCCACTTTTTGCGGCGTGCCCGCCACAACAATCCTGCCGCCCTGATCCCCGGCCCCCGGGCCGATGTCGATCACCCAGTCACTCTGTGCGACCACGCGCATTTCATGCTCGACCACGATCACCGTGTGTCCTGCGGTGACCAGCGTATCCAGTTGCTCCAACAACCGATCGACGTCACGCGGATGCAGCCCGGTGGTCGGCTCATCCAGCACATACAAGGTCGCGCCACGCTGATTGCGCTGCAACTCGGTGGCCAGTTTGATCCGTTGCGCCTCGCCACCCGACAACTCGGTGGCCGGTTGGCCCAGACGCAGATATCCGAGGCCAATATCCCTCAGCACCTCCAGCGAACGACGAATCCCCGGTTGCTCGGCAAACACCTCGACCGCTTCATCCACGGTCAGTTGCAACACCTGCGCGATGCTCAGGCCTTGCCACTCAATCGCCAACGTCTGCGGGTTGTAGCGCGCGCCATGACAGGTCGGGCACGGCGCATACACGCTGGGCATGAACAGCAACTCGACGCTGACAAAACCCTCACCCTCGCAAGTCGGACAGCGGCCCTTGGCGACGTTGAAGGAAAACTGCCCGGCGTCATACCCCGCCGCCCGTGCCTCGGGCGTGGCGGCGAACAGCTTGCGCACGTTGTCGAACAGCCCGGTGTAGGTCGCCAGGTTGGAGCGCGGCGTGCGGCCGATGGGCTTTTGATCGACCTGGACCAGGCGCTTGATCGTCTCCAGCCCCGCTGTCACCTGACCGCTGCTGGCCTGTGGCGCATCGTCTTCGAGGCTGAGTTCTTCCGGCTCGTCCTCCACAACCGACCGCCCGAGTTGCGCGCCGACCAGCTCCAGCAACGCCTGACTGACCAGACTCGACTTGCCCGAACCGGAAACCCCGGTCACCGAGGTGAAGCAGCCCAAGGGAAATTCAGCGCTGAGGTTGTGCAGGTTATTGCGGCTGATGCCATCGAGTTTCAGCCACCCGGTCGGCTTGCGCACAGTACGGACCTGCCGCTGGCTTTCCGCGAACAGATAGGCGCGGGTCTGCGACGCTGCAACCTCGGCCAGCCCGGCCGGCGGGCCGCTGTACAGCACCCGCCCACCCTTCTCGCCCGCTGCCGGGCCGACGTCGATCAGCCAGTCGGCGCGGCGCATGGTTTCCAGGTCATGCTCGACCACAAACAGCGTATTGCCGTCGGCCTTCAAGCGCTGCAAGGCTTCGAACAGCGCCTCGCCATCGGCCGGATGCAGACCGGCGGACGGCTCGTCGAGCACATAGATCACGCCGAACAACTGCGAACCCAATTGCGTCGCCAGACGCAGACGCTGCAGCTCGCCGGACGACAGCGTCGGCGTGCTGCGCTCCAGCGCCAGATAACCGAGACCCAGATCGGTCAGGGTGCTGACCCGTTCCAGCAAGTCCTCGGCAATCCGTTGCGCCGCCAGGCGTTTTTCCAGCGACAGGTTCGGTGTGTGGCGCACGTCCGGCGCACTTGTGTGGCCGCTGGCACCATGAGCGACACGCTGCTGGCGGGCCTCACGGGTTTGCGCATGACTGAGGGTTTCGCCGCTTTCTTCGGACTGCTGCAGATACGTTGCAGCTGCGACTGGCCGCAGTACTTCGGCCACTTGCAGCAACGGCATCTGCGACAGTTCACCGATGTCGTAACCGGCAAAGGTCACCGACAACGCTTCGCGCTTGAGGCGCTTGCCGTCGCACAACGGACACGGGCTGCCGAGCATGAACTGCGAAACACGCTTCTTCATCAGCGCACTTTGCGAGTGGGTGAAGGTGTGCAGGATGTAGCGGCGGGCGCCGGTGAAGGTGCCCTGATAACTCGGCTCCATCTTGCGCTTGAGGGCAACCCGGGTTTCTTCCGGGGTCAGCCCGGCGTACACAGGCACGGTCGGGGTTTCTTCGGTAAACAGAATCCAGTCGCGCTGCTTTTTCGGCAGTTTCTTCCAGGGGATATCGACGTCGATGCCCATGGTCACGAGGATGTCGCGCAGGTTCTGGCCTTGCCAGGCCAGCGGCCAGGAGGCCACGGCGCGTTGGCGGATGGTCAGGTTCGGATCGGGCACCATCAGCGCCTCGGTCACCTCATAGACTCGCCCAAGGCCATGGCACTCGGGGCACGCACCCTGTGGCGTGTTCGGCGAAAAATCCTCGGCGTAGAGCATCGGCTGACCCGGCGGGTAACTGCCGGCGCGGGAGTAGAGCATGCGGATCAGGCTCGACAGCGTGGTCACGCTGCCCACCGACGAGCGCGTGCTCGGCGTGCCACGCTGCTGTTGCAGGGCCACGGCCGGCGGCAGGCCTTCGATGGAATCGACATCCGGCACGCCAACCTGGTCGATCAGCCGCCGCGCATACGGCGCCACCGACTCGAAATAGCGCCGTTGGGCTTCAGCGTACAAGGTCGAAAAGGCCAACGACGACTTGCCCGAACCGGATACACCGGTGAACACCACCAGCGCATCGCGGGGGATATCGACGTCGACGTTTTTCAGATTATGTTCCCGGGCGCCACGCACCCGGACCATGCCGGTGGGTGCCTTGGAATTACGCTTGGAAGTCATTGGCGGGCCTTGATCGGAAAATGTGAGTCGAACCCAAAACCTGTGGCGAGGGAGCTTGCTCCCGCTGGGCTGCGAAGCGGCCCCAAATCCAGACGAATCAACCCGGCAGGTAAACTGCGGTTCCCGGGTTTACGACTGCTGCGCAGCCGAGCGGGAGCAAGCTCCCTCGCCACAGGGGAATTAGCCAGTCAGGCACTGAGCACCGAGCGAATCATCTGCAACAACGCCTGCGGGCCATACGGTTTGCCCAGCAAGTGCGTGTCCGGGCTCAACTGGTGGTTGCGCGAGATGATGTCGCGGGTATGGCCGGAGGTGAACAGCACCGCCACTGCTGGCCTCTGCACCTTGGCCCACGCGGCCAGATCAGAACTTTTGATCAGCCCCGGCATCACCACGTCGGTGAAAATCAGATCCACCTTCGCGCCGTCCAGCAGCATCTGCATCGCCACGTCGCCATTGCCGGCGGTCAGCACGCGGTAACCCTCTTCGCGCAGCAACTCCACGGCCGAGGCGCGCACCGCGTCGTTGTCCTCGACCACCAGAATGGTTTCATGGCCGCCACCCTGCTGCTTGCCGAGGCTCGGTGACTCTTCGAGGATCGGGCGCAGGCTGCGCGGAAAGAACAATTGCACCCGAGTGCCTTCGCCCACGGTGCTTTCGATCTCGACGTGGCCGCCACTCTGTTTGACGAAGCCGAACACCATGCTCAGACCGAGCCCGGTGCCCTGACCATCGGCCTTGGTGGTGAAGAACGGCTCGAACACTTGCTCGAGCATTTGCGGTGCAATGCCGACGCCGGTATCGCTGACCATCACCCGCACGAAATCGCCGGCAACGATGCCTTTGCCGGTGCAAAAGCTGCTGTCCAGCCGAGTATTGACGGCGCTGAGGACAATGGTGCCCTCGCCCTTCATCGCGTCCCGGGCGTTGATCGCCAGGTTGAGAATGGCGTTTTCCAGTTGATTGCGGTCGACGTTGATGTGCCACGGCTCATGCGGCAACTGCACGTCGATTTGAATGGTCTCACCGAGGGCGCGTTGCAGCAGTTCGCCAACACCATCGAAGATCTGCCGTGGATCGCAGACCGCCGGTGACAACGGCTGACGCCGGGCGAAGGCGAGCAATTGCGACGACAGCTTGGCCCCACGCTCGACCGCCGCCAGCGACGCGCTGACCCGCCGTTGCACGTTGGCATTGTCCGGCTCATGCCGCGCCAGCAGGTGCAGATTGCCGGCGATCACCTGCAGCAGGTTGTTGAAGTCGTGGGCCACGCCGCCGGTCAGTCCGCCGATGGCTTCGAGCTTCTGCGACTGACGCAATTGCTCCTCGGCCGCCAGCCGCGCCCCGACTTCATCGGCCACACGCTGTTCGAGGTTGCGGGTGAATTTGAGCAGGGACTCTTCGGCGTTCTTGCGCTCGTGAATGTCGATCAACACCCCGGGGAATCGAAACGGCGAACCGTGTTCGTCGAACTCGCAGGCGCCGCTGGCCAGCACCCACAGATAACTGCCGTCCGGGCGCTGTACCCGGTACTCGGCGTTGTAGGGCTCACCGGTCTGCAGCGAATGGCTGACCCGATCGTTCACCCACGCCAGATCATCCGCGTGGATCCGCGCTTCGCAGTGGGACTGCGGCAGATTGCTCAGGTCCTGACCCGGTGGATACGAAAACGTGCGGGCGAAACGCTCGTCCGCCGACAACACATTGTTCTTCACATCCCAGACAAACGAGCCAAGCAAGGCTCCGGCATTCAGCGCCAGACGTACCCGCTCGTTGTCGGCGCGATAGGCATCTTCAGCCGCCTGACGCAGGCGCTCGGAGCGCACTAAGTCGGTGGTCTCGACCACCATCGCCATTACCCCGGCCGGCACACCGTCATCGTTCGCCACCGGGCTGTAATACAGATCCATCCAGACGTCTTCGGGCACGCCATCACGCAACAGCACCAGTTCTTTGTTGCGAAACGACAAGGTGCCACCCGCCAGACAGGTATCGACCACATGCCGATTGAATTCGGCGACTTCCGGCCAGCCCAGTTCCACCGGCACCCCTAGCAGATACGGGTGGCGGCCACCGGCAAACTGCGAGTAGGCGTCGTTGTAGATCATGTAGCCGGCGCGGCCCCATAGCATCACCATCGGCAAGGGGGACGCCAGCATCAACTGCACGGCGCTGCACAGACTGGCGGGCCAGGCGTCCAGCGGGCCGAGTTCGGTCTGACTCCAGTCGAACGCACAAATGCGCCCGGCCATCTCGCCTTTCCAGCCCTCACAACCGTGGCTATCGGATAAAAACTGCATCGATTGACTCGGTGTCCTGTGGTGTTTGCCCGATACATCGCGACGGCAGAACGCCGCGACGCCCGTCTGTTTCGAGCGTCACCGGCCGTAATGGTTTCATTAGGTTATAGCCGATTTCACACCCGATTCGGCTTTAAACCCCGATCAGGTGCTTGAGCGGATGGTAGCCAGTTTTCATCTTCGCCGCGACGTCGAGAATCGCCTTCTCGATGCCGTTCAAATGCGTGCAGGTCAGTTCGATGGCGGCGCTCTGGTCACCCGCTTCAATGTATTCGATCAGGCGCAAATGTTCGTTGTCGCGGCAGGCTTCATGGCTGTCGTCATCCAGCGCGGCGACGTACAGCGAGGCGCGGGAAATCAGCTTCTGGAACCAGTCGAGCAGCACCGGGTTATTGAGGCTGCGCGCCAGTTTGAGGTGGAACTCGCCGAGCAGGTAAATCAGTTGCTCGTGATCGCCCGCCGCGTGGGCTGCGTCTTCCAGTAGCAGGTGCTCACGCAGGACCTGCATGGCGGCGGTGTCCTTACGCCGACAAAGTTCGGTGACCATACCGATTTCGATCAGCCGGCGGGTTTCGAACAGCGAGCGGATCTCTTCGTTGCTCGGCAGCGACACCGATGCACCCTTATTGGGCTCGGTGGTGACCAGCCCCTCGGCTTCCAGTTGCTTGAGCGCGGCGCGTACCGACGTGCGGCTGACATTGAACAGTTCGGCCAGCGACGCTTCGCCCAGCTTCATCCCCGGACGCAGCGAACGCTTGCTGATCGCCTGGTAAATCCCTTGGTAGACGCGGTCGACCGTGGTTTCCAGTTTCTTCTCGGTCATTCGAACACTCCTTTAGCCTCGGGCGAACACGGTGTTCCAGCGTTATGCGCCGTTGCACAGATAAGTGTGGCGCAGGATATCGCCTTCGGCGTCGAGATGCAGGGTCTGGATACGATTGGTCGGCGGGATGATTTCGATTTGCCGACCCGCTCATTGCAAGCGTGGACGGAAGCACCGGGCGTTGGCGAGCGGTTTTGGCCGACGCCAAATAAATCGGCTGCGAAACGCCTTCCCCTTGTGGGAGCGGGCTTGCTCGCGAAAGCGGTGTGTCAGTTGGCAAATAAGTGGCTGACACACCGCTTTCGCGAGCAAGCCCGCTCCCACAGGAGATTTCAGGCGTGCCGGTAATTGTCAGTCAGTACCGTATTTCGGCGAACGCGGGCCATACAGCAGGCCTGCGCGCTGACCGGCCGACAACAGGCGATTGCTCGCCACGCCGGCAATCGGGTATCCGGCGTCGGTCGAACTGTTGATCACCTGCTTTACCGCGGCGGTGATCAGCATGCCGACCAGGCCGCCACCACTGTTGTTGCCGCCCTCTTCGCTCGACGCCCGTGCCGAACCGGTCCACAGCGTGGTGCCGGATTTCAGATCCACCAGTCTGGCGGTGGCGGTCACGGCGGTTTCGCTGCTGATGACCATGTAGCGCGTGCCGTACTCGGTCACGGTGATGTACAGCGCAGCGTCGGCGCCGAAGATTTCCTTCAGCTTGTTGGCCGGTGCCTGATGAATGTCATCCGGCGTGGTCAGGCCGTTCTGGCGGAAAGTTTCATCCACCAGAGTGATCGGCAACACGTAGTAACCGGCTTCGGCCAATGGGAACGTCACCTGCGACAGCAAGCTGTAGGAAGCCTTGACGTCCGGCGAGGTGTTCAGCGGTGGCAGCACCAGAATGGTCTTCGGGCGCGCCTGCTTGTACGCCGAATAGTCGACGGTTTTCGGTGCGACGCAACCACCGAGTACGGTCAGGGCCAATCCGGCGGCCAGCAGTTTAAGGGTACGCGAGATCATTTGGCGTCTCCGGTCTTGGCGTTTTTAAGCAGAAAATCCATGTACGGGCCGGACTCGGGGAACAGCGCTTTCTCGGTACGGAACTGATGCACCATCTGATCGTCCTTGCCCATGCTCAGGTACAGCAGGCCCAGGTGCGCGTGGTAACCCGGCGGCACGGCCTTGCCGGTGGAACGGATCTTCTGCAGGTCACGCTCCAGCACTTCGGCCTGGGCTTCTTTTGGCTCTTCGCCTTTGAAATATTCGTAAACCTGCGGTTGGTAATCTTCCCACTGGTACAGGGTTTTCGGGCTGCTGCAACCGGCCAGCAAGGCGCTGGCGGCCAGCGTCAGGGCCAGCAGCGACCGCGACAAAGTCAGATTCATGGGTGTTGCTCCTTGCAATGGGTGTCGATCAGTTACCCGGTTTCCAGGCGCCGGCGTTCATGCCATCAACCAGACGATTGATCGCCTCGCGCATGGCCAGATCGAGGACTTTGCCGTTGAGGGTGGAGTCGTACGCAGCGGTGCCGCCGAAGCCGATGATTTCGCGGTTGGACAAGGCGTACTCGCCGGCGCCCTGGGTCGAATACACCACTTCGGACGTGCTGATATTGACGATGTTCAGGTTGACCTTGGCGTAGGCAACCTGGGTCTTGCCACGGCCGAGAATGCCGAACAACTGGTGGTCGCCGGTTTCCTTGCGGCCGAACTCGGTGACGTCACCGGTGACCACGTAGTCGGCACCCTTGAGGCGCTGGGCCTGGCCCTTGATCGCCGCTTCCTGCTGGATCTCGCCCATGTTGTCGCGATCCAGTACCGAGAAACGGTTGGTCTGCTGCAAGTGAGTGATCAGGATGGTCTTGGCCTGGCCACCGAGACGATCAACGCCATCGGAGAAGATCCCGCGCATGTAGCTGGAGCGGTTATCGAACTTGCCCACCGCCATCGGTACGCGAGCACCGGTCCAGACTTGCGTGGCGCTCTCGACCTTGGCCACCGGCAGTGCGCGGGAGCTTTCGGTGGCGCAGCCGGCAAGGGAGCCGGCGATAGTGCCGAGCACGGCAATCGCAACGCCTGAGACCAACATCCGGGAGATCATTCTCACTGTGCATTCCTTCTGAAAAAAACGGTGTGTCCCGGCACGGCAAGGTGGTGGGGAGCGGAAAAGGGGCGGCATTATGACAAAGTGCCATCATTGGCGACAGATATTTTTGACGCCAATGAATTGGCTTGTCTGGACGCACACAAATCCCCCTGTGGGAGCGGGCTTGCTCCGGGCGGCGTTCCGACGAAAGCGGTGTGTCAGCCACTTATTTGCCAACTGACACACCGTCTTCGCGAGCAAGCCCGCTCCCACAGGGGGGATTTGGGGTGTTCTGGGGTTTAGTGAAAATCGCGGCTCTGCACGCGAATGCCATCCAGCAGCGGACTCAGGTCGCTCAGCCGTCCGGCGATCAAATGCCGCACTTCGCCCTCGCGCTCCCAGCGGCCATCGACCCTGAGCAGTTGCGAGCCGACCAGCACCTGCCGCTGACGCTCGGCCAGATCGCGCCAGACCACCACGTTGACGTTGCCGAACTCGTCTTCGAGGGTGACGAAAGTCACGCCGCTGGCAGTGCCCGGTCGCTGACGCCCGGTGACCAGCCCGGCGACGCTCACCGGCCGACCGTGTTCGACGTCCAGCAACTCCTGCGAACTGCGACAACGTCGCGCCTTCAGTTCGCCACGCAGCAGCGCCAACGGATGCGGCCCCAGCGTGGTGCCGATGGTCGCGTAATCGGCTTGCAGGTCCTCGCCGACACTCGGTTTGGGCAGCAGCACATCGGGCTCTTCCTGGCTCGGCAACCCGGCAAACAGGCCCAGCTGTTTCTGCACCCCGGCCACTTCCCAGCGTGCGCGATGCCGATGCCCGGCCATGCCGCGCAACGCGCCGGAGTCAGCCAACAGCGCCTGGGCGCGACTGTCGAGCGCGGCCCGCTCGCCCATATCGGCGACATCGGCAAACGCCCCGCGCGCCCGCGCCGCTTCGATGCGCCGGGCGTCATCCTCGCGAAAGCCCTTGATCATCCGCAGGCCCATGCGGATCGCCGGCTGCGCGCCGCTGATCGGTTCCAGGCTGCAATCCCAGTCGCTGGCGCGCACGTCCACCGGACGGATCTGCAACTGATGCCGACGGGCGTCCTGAAGGATCTGATCCGGGCTGTAAAAACCCATCGGCCAACTGTTGATCAACGCGCAGGCAAACGCTGCCGGTTCGTGGCACTTCAGCCAGCAACTGGCGTAGGTCAGCAAAGCAAAACTGGCGGCGTGGGACTCGGGAAAACCATAGCTGCCGAAACCCTTGATCTGCTCGAAGATCTGCGCGGCGAATTCCTCGGTGTAGCCGTTTTTCTTCATGCCGGCGGCGAGGCGTTCCTTGTGCGGCTCCAGGCCGCCATGGCGTTTCCACGCGGCCATCGAACGACGCAACTGATCGGCCTCGCCGGGACTGTAGTCGGCGGCGACGATGGCGATCTGCATCACCTGTTCCTGAAACAGCGGCACGCCGAGGGTGCGTTTGAGCACCACTTCCAGCTCCGGCGAGGGATAGGTTTCCGGTTCTTCCTTGTTACGCCGGCGCAGGTACGGATGGACCATCCCGCCCTGAATCGGCCCTGGGCGGACGATCGCCACTTCGATCACCAGATCGTAGAACTTCGCCGGTTTCAGCCGCGGCAGCATCGACATCTGCGCCCGCGACTCGATCTGAAACACGCCGATGGTGTCGGCGCGGCTGATCATCTCGTAGGTCGGTTTGTCTTTGTCTGGAATCGTCGCCAGGCTCAGATCGAGATGCCGGTGACGACGCAGCAGATCGAAGCAACGGCGGATGGCACTGAGCATGCCGAGGGCGAGGATGTCGACCTTGAGCAGCCCGACCGCATCGAGGTCGTCCTTGTCCCACTGAATGATCGTGCGCTCGGCCATGGCGGCGTTTTCCACCGGCACCAGCGTATCCAGCGGCTGCTCGGAAATCACGAAGCCGCCAGGATGCTGCGACAAGTGCCGGGGGAAGCCGATCAGTTGCCCGGTCAAGCTCAGCACCCGACGCAGCACCGGGCTGTCGGGGTCGAACCCGCCTTCGAGCAAGCGCGCCAGTGGCGGTGTTTCGTCGCTCCAGTGGCCGCAGCAATCGGCCAGTGCATTGATCTGATCCGGCGGCAGCCCAAGGGCCTTGGCCACATCACGCACCGCCCCGGCGGCGTGGTAGGTGCTGACCACCGCCGTCAGCGCCGCACGCCGCCGGCCATAACGGCGGAACACGTATTGCAGGACTTCTTCACGGCGTTCGTGCTCGAAGTCGACGTCGATGTCCGGCGGCTCGTTGCGCTCTTTCGACATGAAACGTTCGAACAGCAGCGTGGTGCGATCCGGATCGATCTCGGTGATGCCCAAGGCATAACACACCGCCGAATTGGCCGCCGAACCGCGGCCCTGACAGAGAATCTGCTGATCGCGGGCAAAGCGCACCACGTCGTGCACGGTGAGGAAGTAGCTTTCGTAGCCGAGTTCGGCGATCAGCTTCAGTTCCTTGTTGATCTGCCTCAGCACCTTGAAGGGCGCGCCTTTTTTCCAGCGCCAGGCGATGCCCTCTTTAGTCAACTGGCGCAGCCAGGAACTGCCGGTGTGATCCTCTGGCACCAGCTCCTTCGGATACTGATAGCGCAACTCGCTCAGCTCGAAAGTGCAGCGCCGCGCCAGTTGCACCGAGGTGTCGAGCAACGCTTGCGGATACAGCTCGCGCAACACGTCGAGGCTGCGCAGATGCCGCTCGCCATTGGGGTGCAGGCGCAATCCGGCCTCGGCCACCGGGACGTGATGGCGGATCGCGGTCATGGTGTCCTGCAGGGCGCGCCGGCCACGGGCGTGCATGTGCACATCGCCGCTGGCCACGGCGAGAATCTGCAGCTGGTCCGCCAGGTTAAGCAGTGCCGCCAACCGACGCTGGTCGTCCTGCCCGCGATGCAGCTGCACCGCCAGATACAGGCGCTCGCCGAAGGTCTGCTTCAGCCAGCGCCCCTCCTCCACGTCATCGACGCTGTCCGGCACCCACAGCGTGAGCAAACCCGGCAACGGCTCGCTGAGGTCCTCGCGCAGCACTTGGTACTGGCCCTTCTGCGTACGCCGTCGGGCCTGAGTGATCAAGCCGCACAAGGCCTGATAGCCCGCAAGGTTCTCCACCAGCAGTACCAGTTTCGGGCCGTTGTCGATGCGGATTTCGCTGCCGATGATCAGCGGCAGTTCAACCGATTTCGCCGCTTGCCAGGCCCGAACGATCCCGGCCAGCGTGCACTCATCGGTGATCGCCAGCGCCTGATAGCCGTGCTTTTTCGCCCGCTGGAACAGCTCAAGGGCACTGGAGGCGCCGCGCTGGAAACTGAAGTTCGACAGGCAGTGCAGCTCGGCATAGCCGTCGTTCATGCAAACCAGCCCTGCAGCCACAACGGACCACCCTCGCCCACGGCCCGATAGGCCCAGCCCTGCTGACCGGCACGGTTCTGGATCAGGTAGTAATCGCGGCGCACATCGTCACCGTCCCACCAGCCGGATTCGATGCGCTCGGGGCCCATGAGGATCCGCGCCGAACCGTCCGGCACGCTTTGCGGTTCGCCGAGCAGCCAGCCCGGGCGCTGCACGCTCGGTAAACCTGTGCAACGTTGCTTGTCGACAGCGTTCTGCCAGGCGCATTCCGGGCGATGGTCGGCCTGGAAGCGCAGGCCCTGCACCGCCTCATCGCCGAGCCGCGCACGCAGGCGTTCGCGCAATTGCTCCCAGGGCAAGGTCTGTTGCGGACGGTCATCGAACAGTTCCTGACACTGCGGCACAAAACTCGGCAGATCTTCGGCACGCAGGCGGAAGCCACGCACCGGGGCCTCGACCTGGACTTGCTCCAGTCGTCCACGGGCCAGCTCGAAAAGCATCGCCGGATCGCGCTCGGCGCTGAGCAGGCCGACCTTGATCAGCGTGTCTGGCAGCCCGGCGTGTTCCAAATGCAGGTCGAAACGCTGCACGCCGCTGTCACGCCCGCAGAGGAACGCCGACAGGTCAGCGGTCAGACGCCGTAACGGGAACAGCAGCGCCTGATGGGATTGCACGTCGAAATTCAGTTCGATGCGCACATCGAAACGATCCGGCGGCAGATAGAACGCCAAGGCCAGCGGTCGTGCCCCGAACAAGGTGTCGAGATGCTTGAGCATCGACGCTTCGAAGCGCCGGGCCAGGGCCTGACGCGGCAGGCTCTGCAGTTGGTTCAGGTTGCGCAGGCCCATACGCGTCAGCGCGGTGGCGACCTGCGGCTCCAGCCCGACGCGGTCGACAGGCAACTGTCCGAGGTGATGCTGCAGGGCTTCGCCGTCCGGTACTACGAGGCCGTCGTAGGCGTTGGCCAGCACCCGCGCCGCCACCGGATTGGGCGCGGCAACGATGCGATGGCGGAAACCCAGCTCAGTCAGTTCCTTGCGCAGCCGCGCTTCGAACTGCGCCCAGGAGCCGAACAGACCCAGGCTCGACTCGATCTCGAACACCACGGTGCGCGGGTAATGCACGCTGACCTGCGCGCTGAACCGGTAAGCCCACGCGGCGAGAAACTGCTGCCAGCGCTCGACCTCGGCCAGGTCGTAATCGGCGGTGGCAAAGCCTTTGCTCAGGGCTTGCGCGGCGGTCATCGACTGCCCGGCGCGCAGGCCGAGCTGACGCGCCGCCGGATTGACCGCTTGCAGCACCCGGCGCTGGGCCGGGCCACTGAGCAGCACCAACGGCTCAGCGGGATCGGCACGCTGACGCAGCACGGCGTCGAGGGCCAATTGCGGGAACAAGATACACACCCAGCGCATGATGACCTCAGTGCCCCACGGCAAACGCAATCGGCGCCGTGCGCGCCAGTCCGCCACGGCACTTGAGCACGCGCAACTGGGCCGGTCTGGCGTCGATGGCGATGCGCAACGCGGCCGGCGAGGGATTGATCGCCTCGCTCAACGGGCGCCAGGCAAACGCCAGGGTCTGGCCGGTTTCCGCCGCCACCTGCAAACGCCGCAACGCGCGGTCATCGGCCTTTTGCGGCCAGCACAGCACCGCGCCGCAACTGCCCGAGCGCAGGCATTGTTCCGCCGCCCACAAGGCATCGCGCTCGCTGGCCTGAATCACCGACAACTGACGCAGATCGACCCCGGCGTTCGCCCACGCCTGCGGGTACGGCACGAACGGTGGTGCCACCAGCACGATGCGCTCGCCCGCCGCCGACAGCCGCGCCAGGGTCGGCCACACCAGTTGCAGCTCGCCGACCCCGGGCCCGGCCAGGAGGATTTCGCTCAGCGCCGCTTCCGGCCAGCCACCGCTGGGCAGTGCCGCATCCAGCGCGGCATGGCCGGTGGGTTGCGGGCTGGCCGTCGGCGGCGCAGGCCGGCCCTTCCAGACCTGGCCGCCATTGAACAGCGTATCGAGTGCAACGACGGCGCCCATCAGCCTTGCCTCACCAGACCGCAGAACACGCCTTCGATGGCCAGGTCCTGATCATCGCGCACGACAATCGGCTGGTACGCCGGGTTGCGCGGCAGCAGCCGGACCTCATCGCCGACGCGCTCGAAGCGTTTGATCGTCACTTCGCCATCGAGCCGCGCCACGACGATCTGGCCGTTGAGCGCTTCGGGATTGCGCCGCACACCGACCAGATCGCCGTCGAGAATGCCGTCCTCGATCATCGAATCGCCCTGCACCCGCAGCATGTAGTCGGGGGTACGGGAGAACAGCGCCGGGTCGAGCATCAAGCGGCTATGGATATCGGCATCGGCACCGATCGGCGCACCGGCGGCCACCCGGCCGAGCACCGGAATATCCAGCAGCTCCGGCCGCGCCGGCTGCCCGAGCAGGCGAATGCCCCGGGCCTGATGCGGATTGACCTCGATAAACCCGGCTTCGGTAAGCGCCAGCACATGCTTGCGCGCCACGCTGCGCGAGGCAAAACCAAAAGCCTCGCTGATTTCAGCGAGGCTTGGGGGCTGACCGTGTTCGGCGATGCGTTCGCGGATAAAGGTCATGATGGCGGTACGGCGGGGAGTCAGGTTTGTCATGGAGTACATTTGTACTCCTGCGGGATTTTACTGACAAGCACCGCCAGTCGGCCCAAGCCGACCTTCCACAAAGATCAAAAGATCGCAGCCTCGTTTCACTCGGCAGCTCCTACAAAGGAGGCGACTCGGGACTGTGTAGGAGCTGCCGAAGGCTGCGATCTTTTGATCTTTTTAAAGATCGCAGCCTGCGGCAGCTCCTACAGGGGAACGGGGTGTCAGTTGAGGCCACGTTCGGCGAGGAAGGAGGCGATGTAATCGATGAATGCGACGACCTTGGCCGTGGCCCGCCGATGGCTCGGGTACACCGCAAGAATGTGCGGGCCGAAGGTGTCGGGGTCGATTTCGTAGTCAGCCATGACCCGCACCAGACGCCCATCGGCAATGTACGGCGCGGCGCTCCACAGCGGCGTGTGCAGCAAGCCGCGTCCGGCCAGCGCGCTGGCCAGCAACAGGTCGTAATTGTCGCTGCGCAAGCGCGGCGCCGTCGGTTGCGCCAGGCTCAGGCGCTGGCCGTCGCGCTCGGCCCACCAGAACTCGCGGCTGAGCAACGGATGCTGATACAGCAGCCATTCATGCTGTTCGAGGGTTTGCGGGGTGACCGGCAACCCTTTGCGCGCCAGATAGTCCGCGCTGCCGCACAACGCCAGACGGTTGCTGCCGACCACCCGGGCAATCAGCCCCGGCAGGTCGTCATGGCCTTCGCGCAAGGCCAGGTCATAGCCGCTTTCCAGCAGATTGACGAACGCGTCGCACAGATCCACTTGCAGGCTGATCTGCGGGTATTGCTGCAAAAAACCGTCACACGCCTGATCGAGAAAAGCCCGCCCGTACGCCAACGGTGCAGTGATTTTCAGGCTGCCGCGCAGACCGTGCTGCAACTGCTCGATTTCCTCGCTGGCCTCCTCCAGCCGCTGCAACACCAGCCGCGCGGTTTCCAGATAGACCCGGCCGATTTCGGTGAGCAGAATCCGCCGTGTGCTGCGCTCAAACAGTCGCGCGCCGAGTTCCATTTCCAGGTGATTGACCGCTTTGGTCAGGGCCGACGGAGTCTTGCCCAGTTGCTCGGCCGCACGGCTGAAACTGCCGAACTGTGCGGTGACCACGAACATTTTCAGTGCACCCAGCTTGTCCATGCTTTTTCCATTCAGGCAAAAACGTTTTTCGTGAGGAAGGCGTTCTGTCGGCCAGTGTCAGCCACTAATCTGGCCATCAGACGCAATAACAAGGAAATCTTCAATGAAAAGATTCATCCCGAGCCTGTTGGTTACCGCTATAAGTTTTGCCTCGATGGAAGCCATGGCCGCCACCGATCTGGTACTGGTCAACGGCAAGATTTTCACTGCCGACCGCACGCAACCGGAGGTGCAGGCGCTGGCCGTGGAAAACGGCAAAGTGCTGAAAGTCGGTAGCGACGCACAGATCAAGGCGCTGATCGAGCCCGGCACCCAAGTCATCGACCTCGGCGGCAAGACACTGATGCCTGGCTTGATCGACAGCCATTCCCACGCGATTTTCGGTGGCCTGGAAATGGTCTCGGCCAACATGGAAGACGAAGTCGTCGCCCTCGATGAACTGGAAAAACGCCTGCGCGCCTGGCGTGACGACGGCAAGGCCAGACATGGCGATGTGCTGAGCATTGCCGGCATGAGTTCAGCGTACTGGGCGCAGGCCGAAGCGCTGGGCAAGACCTTCAACCACGGCGAATGGGCTGACGTGCCGGTGGTGTTCACCGGCAGCGATCACCACACCGCGTGGGCCAACAACGTGATGCTCAAGCGCGCCGGCATCGACGCGGCGTTGCTCAAGACCCTGCCCGCTGCGGAACAAGACACGATCGGCAAACTGGCCAGCGGCGAGCCCAACGGCTTTCTGGTCGATGCCGGTTGGGACCGGGTCGCCGCGAAAATGCCGGTGCCGAGCCCGGCCGATATGCTCACCGCGGCCAAATCCGCTGTGCGCTTCAACAACAGCCTCGGCATCACCGCGTGGATGGACCCCGCCGCCAACGCCGCACCGGGCGAGCCGGTCTTCGCCCTCAAACCCACCGAGAAAACCGTCGGCGTGCTGCCGGCCTACAAAGCGCTGTCGGAAAGCGGCGACATGAGCGTGCACGTTGCAGCGTTGCTGGTCGCCAACCCGAAAAGCCTGCCGGCCGATCTCGATACGCTGGATAAGGTGCGCCATCAATTTCAGGACATCCCCAACCTGACCCTGCCCGGAGTCAAGATCTTCGCCGATGGCGTGATCGAGTACCCGGCGCAGAGCGCGGCGATGATCGATCCGTACCGCAACTCGCACAAACAGGGCGAGCTGCTGATTGACCCGCAGCATTTCGGCGAACTGGTCAGCGCCATCGACCAGCGCGGCTGGCTGGTGCACATCCACGCCATCGGCGACCGTGCGGTGCGGGAATCACTCAATGGCATCGAACGCGCGCGCAAGGATCGGCAGAGCGGCATTACTCACTCGATCACCCACCTGCAAATGGTCAATCCAAAAGAGTTCGCCCGCTTCAAACCGCTGAACGTGGTCGCCTCGATGCAATTGCTGTGGGCCAGCGCCGATGACTACACCACCGACATGATCAAGCCCTACGTCAGCGCCCTCGCCTTCCGCTATCAATACCCGGCGCACTCGCTGTTGAAACAGGGTGCGACGATTGCCGGTGCCAGCGACTGGCCGGTGTCGTCGCCCAATCCGTTCAACGCCATGGCCCAGGCCATCACCCGCGTCGGCCCGCTGGGGGTGCTGAATGCCGACGAGCGTCTGGACCGCGAAATCATGTTCTACGCCTACACCGCCAACGCGGCGCGGACCATCGGCCTCGACCAGCAGATCGGCTCGCTGACGCCGGGCAAACAGGCGGATTTCATCGTGGTCGACCGCGACGTGTTCAGCGTCGACGAAAAAGCCCTGCATGACACCCAGGTTCTACAAACCTGGTTTGGTGGGCGTCAGGTCTACACCGCCGCCCAATAACAACAGGATCCCTCCCTCTTTTGTGGGAGGGGGCTTGCTCCCGAAGGCGTCCGGTCAGCAAACATTTCGATACCTGACCCACCGTCTTCTCGAGCAAGCCCGCTCCCACAGGGACTTTCACCCTACCCAAGCATTTCCACTGCATTTTCCAGCCCCCATAACAATCACAACATCGGGACTTCACATGAAAGCCTTGCCCTTGCTCGCCCTGAGTTCCTTGAGTCTGTTGCCCCTGAGTAGCCACGCGATCCCCTTGAACGACGACTTCGCCATGCTGGTCGACCTGACTCTGGCCAGCGACTACCGGACCCGCGGCATCTCGCAAACGCAAAACGACCCGGCCCTGCAAGCCGGCCTGACCCTGACGCACAGCAGCGGTTTGTACGCGAGTGCCTGGAGCTCCAACGTCGATTTCGGCGGTGGTCTGAAAACCCGTCAGGAAATCGACTACTACGCCGGCTGGCTGTGGCAGGCCACCGAGGACGTCAGCCTCGATCTGGGTTACCTCAAGTACGCCTACCCCAAGGAAAGCCAGTTCAACCAGAGCGAGGTCTACGGGATTCTCGGCGTCTACGGGGTGAAGCTGGCGGCGTATTACTCCAGCGATGCGCCGGGGGTCGACAGCAAGCAGAGCTCGCTCTACACCTATGTCGGTTATGAAACCGAGCTGCCGTTCGATTCCGGGCTGAAACTGCGTTACGGCAACATGGACTTCAAGGACCCGCACCTGTACTCGGCGTCCGGGCATGGCGAGAACAGCTATCGCGAATGGGAGGTCAAACTGACCCACAATCTGGCCGGGGTGGTGTTGGGCCTGAGCTACATCGACACCGATCTGTCGCAGAGCCAGTGCCTGAGCAACTGGGGATTCAAGGATGTGTGCACCGCCACTGTCGTCGCCAGCCTGAGTAAATCCTTCTGAAAATCACGATTCCCCTGTGGGAGCAGGCTTGCTCCCACAGTTGATTGTGGTGAAGCTAAGAACCGAGCTGTGCCAGGTAGTCCCACGGGTAGATCCCGCGTTGATGGCCGTCGCTGAACACCAGTTGCACGCCGTACCCCTGCGGGTTGATCTCGATCAGACGAACACGGTCATCCACCAGCGGAGTAACGCCTTTCAGGCGAAACGCACGGCACTGCGAGCACGGGCACTGGCGGCGTAGTTCGGCGTGATTGAACAGCGACTCGCGGCCGTCCGGCCAGCTCAGGCGCAGGGTTTGCTCGCTCTGCGAATTGCCCAGCGACAGCGGGTTCATTGCAGCTGACTCAAGGCAATCCGCACCGCTTTGCGCACTTCCGGATCACCGTCATCCTGCGCCGCCTGCAACGCCGCCACCGCGCCGCGATCATTCAACTCACCGAGAGCCAGCGCGGCTTCCTTGCGCAGGTTGCTGATGCGATGGCCGAGGGTCTCGATCAGAGCGTCCAGCGCCGGTGCAAAACGCAAACGACCGAGGCTGCGAGTGGCGCGCAAGCGCACTTGCCAATAGTCATCGCCGAGGGCGGCGATCAACGCCGGACCGGCGTCGCTGTGGCCGACTTTGCCCAGCGTCGTGGCCGCTTCTTCGCGCACTTGCCAGGCAGCGTCCTGCAGTGCCTGACGCAGGGCCGGCAGCACTTCGGCACCGGACGCCAGACCGAGGGCACCGGTGGCGGCGCGTCGCACTTCGGTGTCCGGGTCGGCGCTGGCCAGTCGCGCCAGGGACGGCAGTGCGTCGAGCTGTTTGAGCCAGCCCAGAACGCCCACGGCTTCGCGGCGTACGTTGGCGTCGCTGTCGTTGAGTGCCGCAATTGCAGCCGGTGCGGCCTCGGCGAAACGCAGTTCGCGCAAGGCACGGAATGCGGCGATTCGCACACTGACTTCGGCGTGATCGGTCCACGGCAGAATCACCCGGCCTGCCGCTTCGGTTTTGAGCAGACTCAGGCTTTGCGCGGCGGCCGCCTGCACGGCCGGAGACGGATCGGTCAGCGCCTGACACAGCGTAGTCACCACCGGTTCGTCCTCCCAGGCTTCCAGCAGCCGCGCGGCTTCGGCGCGGACTTCTTCGGCGGGATCTTCGCTCAGTTTTTCAACCAGCCACAGCAGGCCGTCCGGCTCCTCCAGATCAGCCAGTTCGATCAGGGCAATGCGCCGCACACCGGCATCGTCAGCGGTCAGACGCGGTTGCAGGGCAAGGATGTCGTCGTTATCGGTCACAGCAAAAAATGAGGTCATAGGGCAAATCGCGGCAAAGGGTTTTCGGGAGGCAGGCCGAGCGGGTTGAGGCGCGGCAGCGGTCGGGGGTTGTCGTGGCGCAGCAGGTCGAGGCAATGGCGTTTGAGGCGGGAGAATTCGAGGCTGGTCACCAGTTCGCTGGTACGCGGACGCGGGAAGTCCAGGCGCAGGTCCTCGATGATTCGCCCCGGTCGCGCGCTCATCACCAGCAAGCGATCGGCGAGAAACAGCGCCTCGTCGATATCGTGAGTAACGAACACCACGGTGGTGCGGATGCGCGTCCAGATGTCCAGCAGCAGTTCCTGCATGTTCAAGCGGGTCAAGGCATCCAGCGCACCAAACGGTTCGTCCATCAACAACAGCCGTGGACGGTTGACCAGCACCCGCGCGATCTCGACCCGTTGTTGCATGCCGCCGGAGAGCTGATCGGGCCAGCGTTGGGCGAAGCCGTCGAGGCCGACCAGTTTGAGCATTTCGTCCGCCGCGCGATGGCGCTCAGCCTTGCCGATGCCGCGCATCTTCAGGCCGAAAGCGACGTTGTCGCGCACCGTGCGCCACGGAAACAGCGTGTGATGCTGGAACACCATGCCACGTTGCGGCGACGGCCCGGACACCTCGCCGCCATCGACTTTGAGGCTGCCGGCGTGGGCCTGCAAGTGCCCGGCCAAGGCGCCGAGCAAGGTCGATTTACCGCAACCGGACGGGCCGAGAATGCACACGAACTGGCCCGGTTCGATCTGGCAATCCAGCCCCTGCACGGCCTCGAAAGCGTGTTGGCCTTCGCCGAGAACGATCGACAACTGGCGAATATCGATCCGCCCTTCGGGGGTTTGCATTGCGCTCATCAGGCTTTTCCTCGTGGTCGGTGCCAGGGCGTGAACAGCCCGCCCAGACGCTTGATCAGCAGACTGCTGCCCATGCCCAGCACACCGATCAGCAGCATGCCGACGACGATGTCGGCGTAGTTCTGAATGGTGTAGGACTCCCAGGTGTAGTAACCGATGCCGAACTGGCCGGAGATCATTTCCGCCGTGACCAGGCAGAACCACGAGGTGCCCATGCCGATGGCGAGGCCAGTAATGATGCTCGGGGCGGCACCCGGCAAAATCACTTCCAGCAGAATCGCCCGGCGCCCTGCCCCGAGGCTTTTTGCCGAGGCGATCAGCCGTGGGTCGACGCCTTCGACGCCGTGCACGGTGTTGAGCAGGATCGGGAACAGCGCCCCCGTAAAAGTGATGAACACCATCGACAGCTCCGACGACGGGAACATCAGGATCGCCAGTGGAATCCACGCCACCGCCGGAATCGGACGCAGCACTTCGAGTGGTGGCAACAGCAGGTCTTCGGCCCATTTCGAGCGGCCGATGGCGAGACCCAGGGCGATGCCGATGATCAATGCCGCGAGATAGCCGGCGAACACGCGGCTGAGGCTGGCGGTCAGGTGTTGCAGCAACTTGCCGGAATCGCCCAGACCCAGCGCCGCTTCGATCACGGCCAGTGGGGTCGGCACGTTGGCGAAGGTGACCAGGCCAAGGTTCCAGTGGTGGCTGGCGGCGAGTTGCCAGAACAGCAGGCAGAGCAGCAAAGAAGCGGCCCTTGGAACCCAGCGTGAAAATGATCGGTACACAATTTTTCCTCTCAACCGAGATCCCCCTTGTGGGAGCGGGCTTGCTCGCGAATGCGGGGTGTCAGGCAATCATTTGCTTACTGATACACCGCATTCGCGAGCAAGCCCGCTCCCACAAGGGAATGTGGTGTGCCTAAGATCAGCGGGCAGCTACGGCCTGGGTCGTGGCATCGGTGAAATCGAAGACCTTGCCACCCTGCGCCGCCGCAAATTGCTGGGCCTGGCCCTTGAGCAGAAACGCGCTCAGGCGGCCCTTGGCATCACTGGCGAACCACGCCTGATCGGCGAGCAACTTGATCCCGCTGTCACTGGCCTGGGCATACACCGCGCGGATGTTTTTGCCTTCCTGCTTCAACGCGGCCAGCGCAGTGAACGCGGATTCAGCCGAGGCGTACTGGCGCACCTTGTCTTCGCCGCGCACCCAGATTTCGGCGACGTGGCTGAAGTCAGTGATCGCTTTGCCGCTGGCCGCATCCAGCGCTTTCAACGGTGTTTGCGCGTAATTGGCGAGTTGCGCGGTGTAGTCCAGATTCGAGGCCTTGAAGGCGGCGCGGATGTACTGATCGTCGATGAAGGTGTTGAGGTCGAGGCCGCGATCAGCCTTCTTCAGCAGCTTCAGGGTGTCGATCGCCGTGCCCACTGCCTGACGGTACTCCGGCTTCCAGCTCAGGTCGCGGGTCTGCACGCCGAGCGGGCCGTGGAACAGGTAGTTGACCTCGGCATCGACGCCGGTGACTTTGGCGATCAGCTCGCTGTACTTCTCAGGTTCAGCGGCCAGCAACTGGTTGGCCTCGATGCTCGCGCGCAGGTAGGCGACGACGATTTCCGGGTACTGTTTCGCGTAGGCCTGATCGACCAGCGCGCCGTGGAAAGTCGGCGCATTGGCCTGGGCGCCGTCGTAGATCTTGCGGGCGAAACCACGGCTCGGGAACAGCTCGGCGAACGGCACGAAATCGGCGTGGGCGTCGATCTTGCCGGCCTGCAACGCGGAGCCGGCGACTTCCGGTGGCTGAGCGATGATGTTCACGTCTTTCAGTGGATCCCAGCCCTGCTCCGCCACCGCGCGCAGCAGCATGCCGTGGGCGGTCGAGGCGAAAGGCACCGAGATGGTCTTGCCCTTGAGTTCGCTCAGAGACCGCACCCCGGACGCACTCGGCACCACAATGCCGTTGCCGCTGCCCTTGATGCTGCCCGACAACACGCTGATGAACAGGCTGTGCTTGCCGGCGGTTTCGAACGCCACACCGTTGAACGCGCCAGGGAAATCGGCCATGGCGCCGAAGTCGAGTTTGCCGGCGACCATTTCGTTGGTCAGCGGCGCGCCGCTGGTGAAGTTCTTCCACTGCACGTCGTATTTCGCGTCTTTATAGGCGCCGTCGTGCGGCAGGTATTTGTCGAGCAGACCGAGCTCACGAATCAACAGTCCGCCGGCGGCGCAGTTGATGGTGGTGTCCTGGGTGCCGATGGCGATACGGATGGTTTCGGCCGAGGCCGACAGGGTGAATGAAGCCAGTACCAGACCGGCGATTGCTGCACGCAACATGAGTGTTTCCCCTCGAATCATTTATAGGATGTTCGTCTCCGCCGCGATCAGGGCGCGGTGGGAAACGAGGGGGTCTGTAAATTAGCGTCCGGGGTTTCCGGGTAGCTTTAGGGTGTCGTAGATCTCTGTAGGAGTGAGCCTGCTCGCGATAGCGGTGTATTGGATGTCGATGTGTTGTCTGACACACCGCTATCGCGAGCAGGCTCACTCCTACAGGGGAAAGCGTTTAACGCAGGAGATAGGGGATTTCGACCTTGACGGCACCGGTCGGGCAATCCTTCTCACAGGGCATGCAGTACCAGCATTCATCGAACGCCATGTAGGCCTTTTGTGTGGCCGGGTTGATCGCCAGCAGGTCCATCGGGCAGACGTCGACGCACACGGTGCAGCCTTTTTCGGCGATGCATTTGTCCTCGTCCACGGTGACCGGGGCGTTGGAGCGGAAGAAGATTTCCTGGGCTTGATAGGCCATGGTTCGGACTCTCTCTGGTGATGCATCAAGCGGCGAACGCGCCCACGCGCAAGCGGTCGTAAGCCTGCATTTCTTCGGCATCGAGCGGGATGATGTACGGCTCGACGGGTTTCTTGAAACTGGTCATGCGGCCGTCTTCACCCTTCTTCAAATGGCAATGGCAGAACCACTCGCTGTCGTTGCGCTGCGGATGATCGACGCGGTAGTGGTACAGGCCCCAGCGGCTCTCGGCGCGGAACAGCGAAGCGCGTGCGGCCATTTCCGCGCAGTCGCGGATCACGCTGGTTTCCATGGCGCGCATCAGCTCGTGAGCGTTGTTGGCTTTCATCTGCTCGAGGTCGCGTTCGATGTCGCTGAAGCGCTGCAGACCGATCTGCATTTTTTTGGTCACTTTCGGCGGTTGCAGGTAGTCGTTGACGAAGCGCCGCAGCTTGTACTCGACCTGCGCCGGCGGCAGCCCGTGCTCTCGATCGAGCGGTGCGTAGACCCGCGCTTGCTCCTTTTCGATCTGTGCGGCATCCAGCGCGGAAAACTCACGCCCGGCGACAAAATCCGCCGCGTTGTGCCCGGCGAACCAGCCGTAGGTAAACGCGCCGAGCATGTAGTTGTGCGGCACAGCGGCCATGTCACCCGCCGAGTACAAACCTTTCACCGAGGTCTCGGCACGCTCGTTGACCCACACCCCGGACGCCGAATGGCCGCTGCAAAAACCGATCTCCGAGATGTGCATCTCGACCATCTGCGTGCGGTAATCGGTGCCGCGATTGGCGTGGAACTGGCCGCGACTCGGGCGTTCGTTGCTGTGCAGGATTTCCTCGATGTTCTGGATGGTTTCCTCGGCCAGGTGATCGAGTTTGAGGAACACCGGGCCGTTGCCGCTTTCCAGTTCCTGGTGGAACTCCCACATCATCTGTCCGCTCCAGTAATCGCACTCGATGAAGCGTTCGCCCTTGTTGTTGGCGGTGTAACCGCCGAGCGGGCCGGTGACATAGGCGCAGGCCGGGCCGTTGTAATCCTTGATCAACGGGTTGATCTGGAAGCATTCGAGGTTGGCCAGCTCGGCCCCGGCGTGATACGCCATGGCGTAGCCGTCGCCGGCATTGGTCGGGTTCTCGTAGGTGCCCATCAGGTAGCCCGAGGACGGCAGCCCCAAGCGTCCGGCCGCGCCACACGCGAGAATCACCGCTTTGGCCTTGATCACATGGAAGTCAGCGCTGCGGCAATCGAAGCCCATCACGCCGTTGACCGCGCCCTCCTCGTCGGTGAGCAAACGGGTGCAGACCAGGCGATTGGTGATGCTCACCCGCGCACGTTTCAACTGGCGATAAAGGACCTTTTTGATGTCGTGCCCTTCCGGCATCGGCAGCACGTAGGCACCCATGTGGTGGACTTTTTTCACCGCGTAATCACCGGTCTCGTCCTTCTCGAACTTCACGCCCCAACGGTCGAGTTGCTCGATGGTTTCGAAACTGTGAGTGGCGTAGGCGTACACCGCCGCCTGATTGACGATGCCGTCGTTGGCAATGGTGATTTCTTTGGTGTACTGCTCCGGCGTCGAGTGGCCGGGGATGATCGCGTTGTTCAGGCCGTCCATGCCCATGCTGATCGCGCCGCTGCGTTTGACGTTGGCCTTGTCGACCAGCAGCACGCGCAAATCACGGTTCTTCTCTTTGGCCTTGATCGCCGCCATCGGGCCGGCGGTGCCACCGCCGATCACGACGATGTCGTATTCCTGTTCCAAGGTCTTGCGGGTCATGTCACGCCCCTTTTTGCCGGTCGATCCGCAGGCGGTACTGGAACGCATCGCCACGGTAGTAAAGGTGTTCGAAGTCCAGCGGCTGGCCGTTGGCGTCGTGGGTCAGACGCTCGATGCGCATGATCGGCGAGCCGGCCTCGACGTTCAGCGCCTGGGTCAGGTCGCTGTCAGCCAGCACCGCGTCGATCGCCAGATCGGCGTGACCGAGGGCGATGCCGCAGTCGTTTTCCAGAATCAGGAAGATGTCGCGAGTCACCAGATCGGCCTTCTCCAGCCGTTCGCCGATGGCTTTGGGCAGGTAGGTGATTTCCAGCGATATAGGCTCGCGGTTGATCAGCCGAACGCGTTTGATCTGTGCCACGGTCTCGCCTTCGGCGACTTGCAGGCGTTCGGCGACACGTTTGTCGGCGGGGATGAATTTGAAGCTGCGCAGACGGTTGATCACCTCGTAGCCGCGCCCGGTCATGGACTCGGCGAGGCCTTGCAGGCTGCTGACGTTTTGAAAGGTTTTCGGCTTGGCGACGAAGGTGCCTTTGCCATGGATCTTGAAGATCAGCCCTTCTTTCTGCAGATCACCCAGCGCCTGGCGCACGGTGATGCGGCTGACTTTGAACAGCGTGCCGAGTTCGCTTTCGGACGGCATCTGGCTGTCTTGCGGGTATTCGCCGTCAAGAATGCGTGCGCGCAGGACGTCACGCAGTTGGGTGTGCAGCGGGACGCTACTGAGGGACAGGACGTTATCGGTCATCAGGGATCACTTGTTATAACGAGTTATGACGTGATCTTAGAGACGTTATGACAAGCTTGAGAAATATTGTTTGGGCATAACCTTAGACACGACGACACACAGACCTTTGTGGGAGGGGGCTTGCTCCCGAAGGCGGTGTGTCAGGCGATGGAAATGCCAGCAATGCCGGCCTCTTCGGGAGCAAGCCCCCTCCCACAAGGAAATGATGTTGTGGTCTTGAGGATCACTACCGTTTGAGGATCTGGTCCATCACCCAATCGGTCTTCAGGGCTTGTTCGGCCACCGCCGGATGTTGCGAATCACCACGAATATGCGCATTCATGCCGAGGACGTGGTGCCACTGAATGTGTTCGTGATGGGGGATTTCCAGACTGATCTGTTCGTCGGCAAATAGCTGGACCGGATGCTCATCGAATACGGAAAAACTGATGCGCCCTCCACTGCCGATAATCTCCACCCGGTCCTCGCGCCGATCCGCGACAAAGCTCCAGCAGCCCATGCCCAGTGCTCCGCAGGCGAAGCGCCAACTGGCGCTGACCGCGTCTTCCGCCGCATACAAACCGGCCTGGCGCGCGGTGAAACCGGCGACTTCAACGATATCGCCGAGCAGGTACTGAAACAGGTCGAAACCATGGCTGGCCAGGTCGGCAAAGTAACCGCCACCGGCCACGTTCGGGTCGGTTCGCCAGTTGGCGCTGCCGTCCAGATCCGCCGCCGAGGGGGCCTTGGTCAGCGTCCAGCTCAGGTGCCGCACCTCGCCGATGCGGCCCTGCGCCAGCCATTGGCGCACTTGGGCAAAACGCGGCAACGAACGGCGGTAGTAGGACACAAACAGGTGCAAACCGGCGGCGGCAAACGCCTGCTGCATCTCACGACTCTGCCTGGCGTTGAGCGCCATCGGTTTCTCGACGCAGCAATGCTTGCCGGCGGCGGCGACTTTCAGGCTGTAGGCGTGGTGACTGTCGGGGGGCGTGGCGATGTACACCGCGTCCACCTCGGGGTCGTTGATCAATGCATCGACATCGGTATAAACCCGGGCGATGCCGTGGCGCGCGGCGTAATCGGTCACCGCTTCAAGGCGGCGGCCCATCACCGCCACCAGCGCCGAGCCGGGCGCCTTGTAAAAGGCCGGCCCGCTCTTGCGTTCCGTGACGCTGCCGCAACCGATCATGCCCCAACGCACCACGTCCATGCTCAACTCCCTTTGTTTGAAACACTCAGCCGATGCGCAACGCGCGCAGATCGAGGTGGCCGTCCTTCAGCGGCGGGCACCAGTAGTAGCCGCCGGTGATCGGCCGGCTGATGCGATACAGACCGTCAGTGATGCCGTCTTCCAGACCGCTCATGCGCCGCAGCTGGGCTTCGAAGGCGTCCAGCGAAACACCGAACGCGAGGAACATCAGACCGGCACGCTCGCCTTCGATCCACGGCATCGAACGACGCACGACGAAGGCTTCGGGGGCGAAGCTTTCCTGGGCGGTACGTTTGACGTGGGCGGAGACCGGCGCGTCGTCGATCTCTTCGTTATCGCTGAGGCGACGGCCCATGATGTTGTCCTTGTCTTCGGCGGACAGCTTGTGGAAACCCTTGAGGTCGTGCTGCCACTGCTGGATCGCGGCGAAACTGCCACCGACCAGACCATCAGCGCCCTCGCCCAGCAACGCGGCGGCAATCGCGGCGTCATCGTGCGGGTTTTCGGTGCCATCTTCGTAGCCGGTCAGGTCATGGCCGTCCTTGTGGCGAAAGGTTTCCTGGGCCTGGACCAGACGCAGCGCCGGGGCCAGCGCGGCTTCGAAGGCGTTGCAGCGATTGAGCAATTCACCACGGTCGACACCGTGCAGCCAGACCCACAGTGCGTGCTGGGTCGACGGGTTTTCCACGCCGACGCCAGTCATGGCCGGGAAGCTGCGCAGGCCGTCGATCTGCACATTCAGGGCCTTGGTCAGGGATTCACCGAAACCGATCACAGCCGATTTGCCGTCCACCAGATTCATCAGGTTGTCGATCGCCTGCGGCAGTGCGGCTACCGACTCAAGGGCGAAAAACAGGTGACGTGCTTGCGCAGGAACAGGGGTGGCGAGAATGCCCGGCTGGTAGTAACTCATGTGAACTCCTTGGGAAAGTGCGCGGGAGTTTACCTGTAGCCGGAGGGTTTGTGGGGTTGAAATACTGGTGAGTGGCGCACGGAAGCCTGTGGCGAGGGAGCTTGCTCCCGCTCGGGGGCGAAGCACCCGCAAACCCCGCCGGCAAGGTGTGTCTGGAGGAATGGCGTGGCAGGTTTTGGGTCTGCTGCGCAGCCCGGCGGGAGCAAGCTCCCTCGCCACAGGGGACCGATGTCTAAGCGGTGCTTGCATCCTGGCGCCACGCACTCGGGCTCATCCCCGTCCAGCGCTTGAATGCTCGGCGAAAGCTGCGCACGTCGCTGTAGCCAACCTCTTCGGTGATGCGTTCAATCGGCATCTCAGGATTGGCCAGCAGACTCATGGTCCGCGCCTGGCGCACCTGTTCCAGCAGCGCCTCGAACGTCAGTGCATGCTCGGTCAAACGGCGGCGCAGGGTGCGGCTGCTCATGTTCAGGTCGCCGGCGATTTTTTCGATATGGCTGCCCCGGCTCAAGTCCCGGGCAATCGCCCGTTCCACTGCCTGGATCAGATCGAGTTTCTGATGTACCTGCGCCGCTTCCAGCTCCAGCAAGGCAACCGCCTGACGCAGCGCCAGCGAATGATGATTGGGCAGGTTGACGTCCAGCCACTGGACATCGATCAGCATGCGATTGTGCAGGCAGCCGAAGCGCACATCAGGTCCGAGCAAGCGGTGGTATTCGCTCAGGTAATCCGGCGCAGCGTGCACGAACTCCACGGCAATCGCCTTGAACTCATGGCCCACCAAGGCCCGGCCATACACCAGCAGGCTGGCGAAAAACTCTTCGACGGCGAACACCTGCACATCGGCGAACGGCAAGCGACATTCGGCATCGAGGTGCACCTGATCGCCGACCACATCGACACTGGACACCACGATTCCGCCGGAGGTGTGCTGGTGGCGGATACCCAAGGCAAAGGCATCACGCAAGGTCTTGCACAGCGACAGCACGTGCCCGAGCAACCCCAGCGTACCCAACACATTCTGCGCCCCGACCCACAGCCCCAGCCCCTGATTGGGCAGCACTTTGAGCGCGCGTTGAATCATCGCCACGGCCTGACGGTAGGAAATGCGTTGCGCCGGATCCTGCAGATCTTCAAAGGTGAACCCCAGGCCACGGCACAGGCTTTCGGGGTCGATGCCTTTGTTCTGCGCGACTTCGGCGAGGGTTTGCAGGAGAAACGGCGAGACCAGCGCCAGTTCAAAAGTGGGGTCTTGGACTTTTACGTTCATGGGGACTGACATTCCGGATCACGCTTGATTGTTATTTTTGTAACCGGTTATGTCGAAGGAAGTTAGCACAGGGTTGGCCGACTGTCCGCAGAAGCCCCCCTAACTGTCCGCCAATACCCTGCCCCGTCGCACGCCAAGCGCTTATTTCTATGGTGCCGGACGTTCTGCGTACCGGCGCCACGTCCCAACACAATAATAATGAGGACAGCCATGAGCCCGAACCGCGCCACATTCCCCTTGCGTCTGGCACTGACTCTGCTCGGTTGCTCAGCGGCCCTGCCGGCCCTGGCCACCGAAGCCGGGGTCGACAACATCGGCCCCGGTACCGATGGTTTCTTCATGCTGCCGCTGGAGGTCGACAGCCTTCCGGAGAACATGGTCGCGTTCAACCTCTACTACAACCATTACAAGTCGACGAAGCTCAACATCAGTTCGTTGGGCGGCAAGGTGCCGAATGTCGAGATCGAATCCACAGCGGTGATCCCGCGTATTGATTACCTGAGCCCGGTACGAGTGTTCGGCGGACGTCTGGCCGGCTACATCGCCCAGCCCTGGCTGAAGCAGGAAGTCTCGGTCTACGGCCTCAGCGATACCCGCGAAGGCATGGGCGATACCACCATTGCGCCGATCATCCTGTGGGACATGGGCAAGAACCTGACCCTCGGCGCAGCCCTTGAAGTCACGGTGCCCACGGGTGAATACAGCGTCGATCGGCTGGCCAACACCAGCAACAATTTCTACACCTACAAGCCGCTGTTCTCCTTCACCTGGTTGCCGACCGACAAGACCGAAGTGTCGATGAAGACCACCTACAGCTTCAACGAAAAGAACAAGGACACCGACTACAAGTCCGGGCAGATCTTCCACTTCGATTACTCGGCCAGCTACAGGATCACCGACGATGTGATGTTCGGCCTCAACGGCTACTACCTCAAGCAGACCACCGACGACAAACAGTTCGGCCACACTGTGCAGTTCGCGGGGCAGGATGTGGACGACGGCGTGCGCGGCAAAGTCTTCGCGATTGGCCCGGCGTTGCACCTGACCTTTCTCAAGTACGCCAGCGCGGAGATTCGCTGGGCCAGGGAATTTGACGTGGAGAACCGGCCGGAAGGCGACATGCTCTGGGCCAAGGTCAGCATCCCCTACGCCTTCTGACCTGCGCCGCCATTCCATTGTGGGAGCGGGCTTGCTCGCGAAAGCGGTCTGTCAGTAACCCATACGTTGCCTGACACGGCGCTTTCGCGAGCAAGCCCGCTCCCACAGATGTGATGAAGCCTACAGGCCCCGTGGAAATGCCCACCTGATCCACGGAAACGTCTGACTGCGTTATCAATCGCCCCAATGGATACTGGGCACTTCGTCCTGCCAGTGACGACAGCGAGCCACATCCCCCTTAGACTGCTTCACATTGATCATGGAGGTCACTATGAGCGCCGAACTTTCACTTATCGTTTCAGACTTCGAAACCCCAGAGCAGGCCGCCAGCTACGATCGCTGGTTCCGGGCACAGGTACAGGCCTCGATGGATGATCCGCGGCCCAACATCCCCCACGAGCAGGTGATGGCCGAGATGCGCGCCCTCATCGAATCGAAACTCAACAAAAACAGTGCGGGTTGACTGGCGACCTGAAGCTCGCACTCAACTCTGGCAAACCCTGAACTACATCGCTGACCGTAACGCCGTTGCGGCCAGTCAACTGAACGCCGCCATCGAAGCGGCTACCTCCGCCCTCCCACTTCACCCCTACCTTTATCGCTTCGGCAAGGTCGCCGGTACACGGGAAATCGTTGTCCATCCCAACTACGTCGTGGTTTATCGGGTGACCGACCGGATCGAGATTCTCAACCTTTTGCACGCTCGACAAGCATATCCCTAAGCTTTCCCACCCACACAAAAAAAGGGCGACCCACCGGCCGCCCAAAGTACTACACGAGAGTCTTTTACAACGTCAGCTGGCCCCGCTCCTCCTCGGTCAACTGCTGTTTCGCCTGTTCATCCAGCGCCCCTGCCCCCAACACCTGCACCGGGCTGTTCGGGTTGTATCCGGTCGCCGGCGCACGGCTTGCTCCATCGCGGTTCGGCGCCAGTTGCTCGTTGCCGAAACTCAGCACCTGCACGGTGAACACCGATGCCTGGCTCTGCCGCGCCGCTGCTTGCTGCTGACGCGCCACGTCCTCAGCGGCCTGGGTCGCTGAAGAGGCAGCGGAGCTTGCCGAGGTGATCGCCCCGGTGTTCACCGCCGACACAACAGGCACACCCGTCGCCTTGCCCTGCACCGAAATGTTGGCGGCGTTGACCACGGTCAGCGCGGCGATGTTGACGTTGCCCGAGACGCGGATGCCCGCCTCCCCCGCATCGATGGTGCCCAGCGGAGCAATCAGGTCGATGTCGCCGGGTGCCACTTCAGCGATCGGGTTGAGTGTGGCGATACCCGCGCCAGTGCTCGGCACCGATGGCGACAGGGTTACGTTGCCCCAGGTGTCGTACACGCGTTTCGGTGGGGTGTAGACCACCGTGGTTTTCGAGCCGCGACCGGCGTTGATGTCGCCCTCTGCCGACCAGCCCAGGATCGAGCCGCCGAAGGTGGTCATGATCCGGCTCTGCCCCAACAGAATACTGCCCTGCGAGTAGAGCTGAATGTTGCCCGAACCCTGCGTAATGATCCCCGCCGTGGACGGTGGTGCTGCGCCTTCGATGCCGAACACCTGACCGCCGCCCGGCGTGAGTATCTGAATGTCGCCGCCGAACAGGGTCTTGACCCCGGCACCACCGTACAGCGTGATGTCGCCGTCGTAGCGGAGCGGATTGCCCGCCACATCGGTGGTCGGGAACAGCGCGGCGATGGCGTTGCGACCGCGCAGGTAACTGCCTTTGCGCGGGCCGTCGACGTCGTTGTATTCCAGGCCGCCGGCGCGCAATTCGGCGAAGTACACCTGCCGCGCGAAGATCGCCTGCGCGGAACTCGGCAGCGCGACAAAGAACGCTTGCGCCTGCTCCTGATTGCCGCTGAAGCCGTAGCCGAGGCTGAGCCAGCTCTGCAACTCGTCGAGGTAGGTCTTGACCACTTTGCCCGGTTGCGCACTGAGCGCCACGTCCGTATTGGCAACGTTCTGCGGATTCAGATAACGGGCAATGAACCGCGAATAATCCGGCCCCTGCACACCAACCCCGGCCTGCAACACCACGTTTGCCCCCGCACGCTTGTCACCTGGCGCCAGCGGCCCGGTGCTGGTGATACTGGCGCGATCCTCCATGAGGATATTGCGCCCGGCATTGACTTCCAGCGTGCCGGGGCCGGCGATGTCGAAGCTGCTGTACAGAATGTCGCGCCCGGCTGAAACCTTCGAAACATCCCGTGGATCGTTATGCACGAACAGGTTGCCGGTGGAGTAGATCGTGTCCTTGGTGGTGCCGACCCCGTCCTTGGCAGACGTCGTCGGACTGCCCAGGTTGGTGCCGGACGCCACGATGTCGCGACCGGCCAGCATCCACACCGGGCCGGCAGCTTCGTACCAGGTACGCAGCGAATCACTCGCCCGCAGGGTCTCGCCGCTGCGCACGCCGACCAGATCGCCGGTCAACGCATAGAAGCGCGCAGGCCCCTGCACGTCATTCAGACCGGAATAGGTGTTACTGCCGAACGCGAACAGCGGGTAACGCCTGTTGGCATCGGCCGCGACGCCATCGCTGCCGCTGTTGCTGATGAACGGAGTTTGCGACTTGTTGCTGGCAAACCCGTTGAACGCCGGGGCGAACGGTGTGGCAATCGCCAACGGGCTGGCACCGGACTGGTTGATCGCATAGCCGCCGGCATAAATCGAATCACCGGCCAGCAACTCGAGCTGACCGGCAGTCGAAGGTGCCAACAGCAGCGAATAACCCATCGCCGGCGCTTCATTGCCCACCCCATAGGTGGCCGACGACCCGGCATAGATCGAACCTTGTGCGGCCACCGCACGCAGTATCGACGGGTAGACGAAACGGCTGTCGGTGGGCGAGGTGTTGTGACCGGTGAGTGGCCCGTTGGTATCGGTTTCGGCCAATTGCGTGCTCGGCGTGAGGTTGCCCCCGGCCGAGAACAGATCAATGGCCGTGTGCGCAGTCCACAGCGAGAAACCGCTGAGGATCCCGCCCTTGCTGGCCGTGCCGTCGCTGTCGAACAGCGGCGTGGCGTTCTGCAACTGCACCCGCCCCGGGTCCACCGCGCCCCCCAGCACCAGATCCCCCCGGGTGTTGATGCGCATGCCCGAGTCACCGGGTATCAGCACCAGGCCACCGGAAGCATTGCTGCTGGTCGAGGTAAACGGATCGGCCGCGCGGGTTTCACGGGCATCGTGAACTGACTTGTTCGCGCCGTATTGCAGGTTGATCCCGCCCACCGCGCTGCCGGTCAATTGCGCAGCGCCGCGCAGATTGATCAGGGCGCCTTGCAGGTCGTGCTTCGGCTGACTGGTACCCAGCGCACCCGCCCGGGCCTGCAATGACGGATTGAGCGTGCCGCCGATGCGAATATCCATGTCGCCGCCACCGGTCAACTCCAGACGGCCATCGCTGCCGACCCGACCGGTGCTGCCCACGGCGACGATCAGCCCCTGACTGCGCAGATTGACCCGGGAATCACCTAGCGGTCTGAGCATGCCGCCATCGTCACCGACGCGCAGACTGATGTTGCCGCCACCCAGCGTGCCGAAACCGGTGAATCCCACCAGGTATGGCGCGGCGTCGGCGCCTTCATCCGGCAGCGGTTGACTGGCGTAGCTGCCGAAGTTGATCCACCACGCGGTCGGCACATCGCTGCTGCCGGTGCCCTGACGCCACAGCCAGTTACCCACGGCCACGCTCGACTGCTGCTCCCGGTAAGTGCCACCGGTAGCGGTCTCCCGACGCCCCAGGCTGTCACCGGAAACAGAACCGCCAGCGCTGACCGTCAGGTTGCCGCCCATTTGCGGGTACCAGGCCTGATAAAGGCTTTCGGTGCCGCCGTTGACCCACTTCTCGGAGTCAGCACCAGCGCTGCCCAGCACTGATCCGTCATCCGACAGGCGTCCGCGCACTTGATTGAAACGTGGATCGACATCGCTCGACTGCGTACCGGCGGTGTACACGCCAAACGGCGAATTCATGCTCAGGTTACCCGCCGCCAACAGGTCCAGATCGCCGGTGCCGGTGCGCAGCACACTGAACATCTGGCTGTGGATTCGCGCACTGGTCGCCGGATTGCTCTCGACACAGACTTCCGGATAACTGTCGCACAGGGCCAAATACTCTTCGGGAATCGGCGCGTAATCCTGGAACCCGAACATATTGCCCGGCGCCCAGGTCCAGCGCGCCATCGGGGCACAGGCTCCCGGGTCGATGTCGCACAGCACCAGATACTCTTCAGGCACCGGTTCAAAGGCCGGAAAGCCGTACTGATTGGTCTCCGACCACACCGGTTTCGGATTGCCCTGCGTCACCTTGGCGCCGTAATGAGTGTCCGCCAGACGCAGGTTGCCTTCGCGGGTCAGCGGCTGCACCGCACGGTTATCCGCCGCACCCAAATCCGCGCCCGCCACCACGCGCATCGACCACGACGAGCTGCCCGCCGGCAACATGCTTGCCAGCGCCCAGTTCGCGCCCTGGCGTGTCCCGGCCAACGGACGCAGTTCGACGAAGGCAGCGCCGTCAGCCAGAACCACGTTGGTCATGGACGGAATCAACGAGCCGCGCAACAGCGCCAGCGAACCGCGCAACAGCAGGTTTTTGCTGCTGCCGGTATCGACGTCGAACGCCCCCGGCAGCGGTACACCTTTTGGCCAGTCGATCGCCTGCAAAGCGGTATTGCGGTTCAAGCGAATGCCGGCGCCCAGACGGCTGTTGGCGGGCAAGGTCAGGTTTTCGCTGAGCAGCGTTCCGGCGGCGTACAACAGATTGCCCGATGCGTCGTGCACGGCGCCCGCCAACACGGTGCCGGCATTGAAGGTATATGGCGTGGCCAGTTGCACCTCAACCGGCAACAGCGTGCCGCTGACCAGCGTGGTGGCCTGGATCGGCAAGTCGTAGTTCAGCGTGGTACCCGACGGGAACTGCGTACCCTCAGCCAGCGTCACGCCGGTGCCCGGCACAATCAGGTCGCCACCGAACGGTTGCACGCCCGGCAACAGTTTCCAGCCGGCATCGTCAGCGGTTTCCGGTGGCGGCGCGAAGCCGTCGTTGAGGCTGCCGTAGATATCCAGGTTACCGCCGGCGCGAATCACCAGACTGCCGGACTCGCCCGAGCCGTAGACGCCGGCGACATTCTGCGTGTGCGGGTTGAGGCTGGCATAGCGGTAACGGGACAGATCGATGTCGCCCTCCACCACCAGATCGCCATCGGCGGTTTTACTGGCGATCTCGACCCCGGGACGCAGATGGAACGCATCGGCGTAAGTGGCATTGTTCAGCCCCGCCAGTTTGCGTTGCAGCAGATCGGTGTTGCCCAGCGCGGCATTGATGAACGTAGTGCTGTCGCCATCGATACGCTCGAACAGGGCCTGATCGATCACTTGATAAGGCCGACCGCTGACCGCCGGATCGAGCCCATCGCGAGCATCGGTGTAACGTCGCATGCCATTGAGGCCGATCGAACGCGCGCCCTGAATAGTCAGGGTGCCGCTGGCATCGATGGCAATGTCGCCGACACCCAGGCGCGGTGCGTTCAGTTCCAGCGTGCCACGCAGCATCTGGTCATGCTGCCCCGCCAGATACCCCGGTACCGCATCGGTACCATGACGCAAGTCGATGCGTGCGCCGGAAGCCAGGGTCAACACGCCGTCACCGGAGTTGAGTTCGACCATCGCGCGGTTCGGCGCATCAATGATCTTGCCGTAACTGTCGACGCGCAACACGCGGCCATGGGCGTCGAGCACACTGTTGCCGGCCAGGGTCAGACCGTCCCTGGCCGACAGCCGAATGCTGCCGACACGCTCGCCACTGGCATCGATCAGACCACCGACCGTCAGCTTGCCGGCGTCCACCGATACATTGACCTCGCTCGCCTTCATGCCGTCGCCAATAAACAGATCACCTTGCTTGAGCTGCAAGCTGCGACTGCCGAAAACCTGACCGGCATTCAGACGCTGATTGAGGGCGGCGAACTGTTCACTCGCGTCTGCGCCCAGACGCTGGGCGCGAATCTCCACGCCACCGGACTTGTACGGCACCAGCGTGCCGCCAGCGTCGTAATAGCCGCTGCTGCCACCGCGAATTTCACCCTGCAAGTCGACGATGCCCGCCGCGCTCGCCAACGCGACCGCACTGAGGTTGCCGGCCTGATTGTTTTTCGCCGACAGGTCGATGCGCGAACCGGGCGCCTGGCGGATATTGCCACTATGGCTCAACAGCGACACATCGCCGCCCCAGCTGTACTTGCTGACATCGTTGAACGGCAAGGTGCGCCCGGCAAGGTCCAGCTGCGCGCCGCTGGCGAGGGTCAGATCGTGCTCGGCCGTGACCGCCAGTTTGCCGCTGGCCAGCGCGATACGACTGTCGAGCACAATGCGCTCGGCTTGCAGATTCAACTCGGCGCCCAGGGCATCCGCCGCGGCAGAATTGCCGGCGCCAGTGCCGCTGAGCGTCAGGTTGTTGCCAGCCTTGAGCAGGTTGACCGACGCCGCTTCGCCGGTAAGCAACGGCGTACGCAGATTGAGGTTGCCGCCGTTGTAGAGGTAGCCCTTGAGCGGATCGTAAGCGCCCTGTTCCTGATATACCGCCAGACTGCCCTTGTGGTTGGCGGTAATGCGTTCGCTGGCCGTCAGGTTGACGTTGGCAAACCCCAGCGCCAGACGGCTGTTGTGATCCAGCCCGTTCGGTTGCGGCATCGGGCCGTAACCCAGTTCGATACGTTGAGCCTGAATCTCCAGCGTGCCGCTGCCGGTGTCGGCGCCACCAGCGATCACACTGCCCGGATCCTGAGTCGCGCCGTTCCAGATCAGGTTGGCGGTGCGGATGGTCGCCACATCATTGGCATTGCCCGCCCCGTAAATCGCCGGGGTGGCGAGCAGCAGATTCTGCAATTTGCTCTGTCCGGTCTGCGGATCCAGGGTGTCGAGGGTCACGCTGCCGTACAGATTGAAGGCATCGCGGGTGGTCAGGCTCAGGGTTTCCAGAGCGGGCGCACCGAATTGGCTATCACCGCGCATCAGGCGATCCAGCACGTTCTGGTTCAAGGTCAGCCCGGCCGGCACCCGGTTACCCGCAGCGGCCAGCGCTTCGGCACTGCCGGCGTTCACCGCACCGACGGCCAGCGCCAGGTGACGCGTGCCGAAGCGCACCGCTTCGCCGAGTTCGAACTGTCGGTCGGTGGCGGCGGTAATGCTGCCGTTGGAATAGAGCTGGGTCGGGCTGTTGCACAGCCCCGTCGAGCAGACGCCGATGCGGATGTCGCCAGCGCCGAAAGCATTGCTGCCCGCCTCGGGAGCGAGCACGTTGGTCCAGCCGTTGGACATCACCAACAGGCTCGCGGCACCGGGCTGATAGATGTAGCCGGCCGTCGAGTCGTAAGCGACATTGCCGCGCCCCAGCGTGTTGATGCCGGCACCGGCTTCGATGGTGATCGCGCCCTGCGCGGAGTTGGTGCGCAACAAGACTTCCGGTGCCGAAAGGACGGCCCCCTGACGCAACACGATGTCGCTGGTGTCGCCAGTGAAGTTGATGATGTTGCCGGCGGTGTTGTAGTTCACCGTCGGCAACGCGCCGAGGGTCAAGCGTGCGGCGCCCAACTGGTTGAGGGTGTCGGCGTACAGCGAAATGCCGTCGAAATCCTGGGTCGGCGCCTGACCGGCCCCGAGGATTTCGAAGCGGGTGCGGGCGTTACCACTGCGCACCGCCGCCGTGCCGACCAGCCCTCCCTCGGCAGCATTGAATTGCGCGCGCCCGTTGAACTGCAAGGCGATGTCCTGCTCGCCACCGGCCACCAGACGCAAGTCCAGAGTTTTGCCGTCCATGGGTGCCAGCGCGCGTGGTACGCCGCGGCGTGCCGCATCGCTCTGAATGAACTGGGTGAAACTGGTTTCGTTGTATTGCGAGTAACGACGCAACACGTCGGCGGAGGTCAGGATGACCTGACTGGCGAGGCTGTCGCGCAAACCGGTGTTGGCGATCGACAGCTGCCCGCTGCTGGTCCATGAACCATTGCGCAGCGCCAACGCCGCTCCTGGTGCTGCCGCCGTCGCCTGGCCATTGACCTCGACCCGGAACGCGCCGGGCAACAGGGCAAAGGTCGAAGGCAGCAGCGTATAGGTGCCAGCGGCCAACCCCGGGACACCGGCACCGAGAGTGATTTGCTGGCCGATACGCGGATCAACCGCGCCGCCTTCGGCGAGCATCGGTGCGTAAATGCTTTGATTGCCCGGCACGATGGCGTACACCGGATTGCTCGCCAGCCCCGGCAGGCTGAACGTGCCGTCGGTGGCGTTGCGCACCAGCGGGTTGAACCGAGCATCGGTGGACCCGCCGCGTCCGGACACGAAACCGGCGCCACGCAGGTCACCGCCACCCGACAGATCAAGCAATGCGCCATGCTGTACATCGATCAATTGCGAGCGCATCGACACACCAGCGGTCTCGCCAGTGATGCCGTTCAACTCCACAGACTTGCCGTCATAGCGATAGTCGATGCCGTCGGTGGTACCGCCATAAGGCATGACCAATCCGGCGCCACTGACCGAGGTCACACTGCCGGGTAACAAGCGAACTTCGCGGGTGGTCGTCAGCAAATCGTCGCCCAGGGTGATCATGCCGAGCGGCGCACGAAGCACGCCGCCCTGCTCGATGTAAGCTGCTGAAAGTTCCAGCCTGCCAAACACCGAATACGGCATCGCTGCCGGTGCCGCGCCGTGGCCGCTGATGCGCAAGGTGTGTCGGGAAACCGGCACGGCGCCCTGATAACCGACGCGCACCTCGGCCTGAACACCACTGGCGGGATAGATCTGCGCAGCACTCAGGTTCAAGTCGCCCGGGGTCCACAACCGCGACTTCTGCGCGCCATCGGTCGGTGCCAGGAAACGCAGATCGCCACGGCTGTCGAGACTCACCTGCCCGAACGCCCGACGGCTGTATTCAGCGGCCGGCGCCTTGAGTTGCAGAATCGAACCCTGAGTACCGAACGACAGGCCATTGCCCAGATCCAGCAAGTCGGCCGAGGCGTTGAACTGCGCCTGCGACAACTGCGTGGTCGGGTTATTCGTCAAGCGTGGCCGAATCGCACCGACGATGCCGTAGTAGCTGCCAACACCGGACAAGCGCAGATACGGTGCGCTCACGTCGACACGCGTAGCGTCCTGCGCCGACTCAGCCAGCGACAGCGCACCGGCGTACAGGCTCAGACTCTGATTCATGTGCAAGTTGACGTCGCCATCGAATGACAGCAAGCCGTTGCTCAACAGGCTCAGATTATCGAAGCCGCCAGACATCAGGCCATCGGCGCTCAAGCGCGCCTGTCCATAGCGCAAGCCAGCGGCGCCCTGCCCCGGTCGCAGATCCGCCGCGAGCCGCTCTTCAGACATGCCTTGGCCGATGATCATCTCCCTCAGCGCTCGTACGCTGTTATCCGCCGAGTCGGCGTACAGCGGCGTTTCCAGAGCGATCTCCAGACGCCCGCCCGCCGCCCCGACGCCACCGGCCGTTGCCCGCAGATCACCGTCGATGAACAGGCCGTTGTAGGAACTCAGGCTGATGCGCCCGCCGTCCGTGGCGACGCGGGTCGGGCCTTGACCGGCGATGTCGAGCAGCGCTTCGCTGCCGGAAGCGTCCAGACGCGCGCCTTGGCGCACGATCACGTAAGCATCGGCCGCCGTGGCCGTGGCGAGTTTCGCGTCGATCTCGCCGCCAAGGATGATACTGCCGCCCTTGCCGACCTGACCGTAACGGCGCCCCAACGCATCGACGGCGGTGCTGGCCCGCCCGGCCACGTCGAGCACAGCGTGTTCACCGATCCAGATCGAACGGTTGTGTGCGTTCGGGTCAGCCTTTTGATCGGAGGTGGCCGGTTTGATCGAGCCCAATTGCTGCTGGCGAATGTCGATCGTGCCGCCCCAGGCATTGAGCTCGCCGTCCACGGTGATCTGCCCGGCCCCGCGCAGTTTGATGCTCTGGCCAGGATCGACACTGATGCGCGCGCCGCGGCCAATGCTCAGCGGGCTGTTGGCCGCATCGATCAGGTTGATCAGACTGGCCCCGCCTTGCAGCGTCAGGCTGGCACCGCCGCGCTGCGTCAGGACGCCCTTGGTCGGATCCTCCTGGTACAGCGCCGGCGTCCACAGCTCCAGCGCCGATTGCGGATCGACGCCGCTGGCCTGATTGGGTGCCGAATCCGCATAGCGATAGACCGGCATCGTCACATCAATCGCAGTACCTTCGGCGACGTCCAGGCCGTTCAAGCCAATGAGGTTGTAAGCCGAGAAACCCTTGCCGAACAGGTCCGCAGACAGTTGCAGAGTGTTGGTCGCGGGCAACGTGTCGGCCTGGCCGATCTGAATCCTGTTGGCCTGCACGGTCAGCGTGCCGCCACCCGTGACGCCATAGCCACGCAGTTCACCCTCCAGGCGCAAATGCGATTGGCCCGGTGCGGAAATCGCACTGGACTCCAGCGTCAGATCGCCGCCCTTGCCGCCCTGGGTCTTGCCGTTGGCGAGCAGCGCGCCGCCCGAAGAAACGTCGAGCAGGCTGTCAGAGGCAATGTCGATATCACCACTGCTGCGGATCGACAGCAGACCACCGTTGAGAGCGCCGAGGCCGGCGCTGGCGTCGGGATTGGTGCGCAGGTTGCTCCACACCCCACGGGTATCGAGGTGTACGCCTGCGGCCACCGCCACTTGCGTGACCTTGTCGGTTTTCGCCGTGAGCCGGGTATCGGTACGCTCGGTGCCATTGAACTGGTTGAGCACGTTGCCCAGATGCAAGCTGCCGCTGCGCGCACTCAGGTTGGCGTCAATCTGCACATCCGGCGCATACAGGGTGAGGTCGCCACCGTTGTCGACACCCAGCGCGCCAGCGACAGCGATCTGGTCCCGGGCCGCGACCTTGAGCGCGCCGAGACGGAAACCGTTGAGCTGATCGTTATCAAGAAACAGCTTGCCCTTGCGCAAGTCCGCCACGGCTCCGGTCAGATCCGGGTCAGTGCCGGTGACTGGACGCTGGCCGCCAATCTGCACTTGATCAAGCAGGGGATTGAGCGAGTACAACAGGCCACTGGCCGCTGCCACGTAGGCCGGGTCATAGCTGCCGACGATCAGTTGCGCACGACGCGCCAGTGCGTTCTGGCTCTGGTCATAACCATCAAGTACCGCTTGTGGCGCCTGGTTCTGCCGCTCGCCCTGATACACCTCGCCGAGCATCTGCCCATCGAGTACGGCGTTGGCGGTGGAGATCACCAGTTGCCCGGCGTCGCGTCCCACGGTGTAACCCGATTCGAAACGCGAGCGCGGCGCGATCAGCGGACTGTAGTAATAACGGGTCTGGCCCCAGCGCTCGCTGCTGTCTTCATAACCTTTGTACAGTCCGGTGTAGAGCAGATCCCCCGGGGCACGGGAGACTTCGTACAGTTTGCCGTCGGCGCCGCGCAGCCAGCTCTGGCGAATCTCGCCGCCCTGCACATCCAGTGTGCCGCCCGACAGATTGATCAATGAGCCCTTCTCGGTGACCACGTCATTGCCGGCAAAACTCACCGTACCGCCCTGGGCCATCCACTCGCCGATGCTGTGACCCTGAGTGCCGAGATAGCCGCCGACTTCAAGCAAGCCACCGGCCGTGTACCAGCGATCCGTGGCATAGCCGTTGGTGCCGGCCGGGACGTACACCAGCTCACGCACATCGACCCAGATGTCGTTGCTGTTGAGCGCGCCCTTCTCGCGGTTGACCGACGCATCGCGCTGCTCGTTGCCCTGCACGTTGATCTTGATGCTGTTGCTTTCCATCGCCACGTTGACGCCAACCGCACCTGACACATCAATCAACGCGCCGTCACGCACCAGGCTGCGGCGCTGTGCGCTGACAGCGACCTGGCCGCCGGTGGCCAGAGTGATCGAGCCGTTCTGGAACTCGACGCTGCCGCCGCTCTGGATCTCGATGCGCGACTGGTCGCCACGAATCCGGTTGTTCGCACTGACGCCGGTCAGGGCGGCGTCATGCTGGCTGTCGAGCGCCGTCAGGTCGCTGCTGTCGAGCATGATCGCCGTCGCGCTGCCCTGCCCCAGCGTGACGCTGCCGCTGCTGTCGGTGCTCGGGTTGCTCAGATGAATCGTGCCGCGTGTCGCCACCGAGGTGCTGGCGAGCAATACGCCGTTCTGCACCACCTCGTGGCCGGTCAGGGTGATGTCGCCGGTGGCGGACTGGATCAGGCCGTTGTTGCTGACCTTGCCCGCAGCAACGCCGGCCTTGAAGCCCGGAATGACTTCGCTGCCGAAGGTCGTGGACAGCGCATTGCCTTCGGTGCCCGAACCCTTGCGAATGTAGAAGCGATCACCGGCGGCCAGCACGGTCTGGCCCTTGGCGGTGCTGATGCTGCCGTCGTTCTGCACTTCGCTGCCGAGCAGCAAGGCATAACCGCCAGCATCGGTGGACGCCGCCGGTTTGTGCGTGGCGATGCTCGCACCACGTTCCACCAGCACCTTGCCGGCAGCCTCGGTGAACGTCGGCTGCGTGCCGTTGCTGTCGAAATACAGGCCACGTTCACGGAACTGGATGTCGGTGATATTCGCGGCGGCCGCCACCAGATTGCGCACGTTGACCTGACTGCTGCCGCTGAACACGATGCCGTTCCGGTTGATCAGCATCACCGTGCCGTCACCCTTGATCTGACCTTGAATCTGACTGGCGCGCGCATTCGGATCGTTGACCCGGTTGAGCACGGCCCAGTCCGACTGCTGGGCGAATTCGACGCTGGTGTTACGCCCGACGTTGAAGGTCTCCCAGTTGAGGATGGCCTTGTCGGCAGTCTGCTCGATCTTCACCGTGGTCTTGCCGTCGGCCTGAGTCTGTTGCGGGCCTTTGGCGTTCTGCCAACCTTGCGTGAGGCTGTTATCGACCTTCAGGCCACCCTCGCCCAAGCCATCCGGCACCGTTTGCACAGTGCCAAGCGCCGTGGCACGTCCGGCGGCCTGGGCTGCCTGTTGCGCGGCAATCGCAGCCACGGTGTTGTTCAGGGTCTGGATCGAACGCTGCAACTGCTGACTGGCTTTCTGCTGCTGCGCCAATGGCGGGGTCATTCCCGGCAAACCACCGACGCTCGGACGCGCAGCGGCTGCTTGCTGTGCCGCGCCCTTGGCGGCAAACCAGCCCGGGCTGAACGCCGTCTGCGCCTGCGCACTGCCCGCCACCAGACACAACGCCACGGCGTGTGCCAACGGCTTGAGCAACCACAGCGCCGGCTCCGCGAGTTCACGCTTGAATGACTGGGCGTTGCTACGACGACGGGATGGGCGAGCGAGCATCACTACGAGATCCTTTTGAGTTGCCACACGAGGCCGCAGGCCTGCAAAAACCTGCTGTTACGACATAGGCAGTTGGCGCGGCCCGCGACCGAACGGATGTCACACAAACTTCATGTTGGCGGAGTATTCGCGGGGCGCAGGCGACTTGTGCGGGCAAAAAAAATGGCAGCCCCGAAGGGCCGCCATTCGTCTTGCGGGTTGAATCGAACGTCTTACAAAGGACGACCGATGGTGTTGCAGACGCTGGTGTTGTTGATGTCCAGGTTGTAGCCGGCAGCGTTGCTGACGAATGTTTCGTACACCTTGGTTTTCCAGGCGGCAGGCACGGTCACGAAACCGTGGTTCTTGACCGCCAGGTCGTTGGTGGTGGTGTTGTAGTGCGTGGTCAGGAAAGCCTTCACGTCGTTGGCCACGGCTGCATCCTTGTAGCACTGACCGACGATGAAGTTGGTGTAGGCTGCCAGTTTGTAACCGATGGCCGGGTTAGCCACCACTGGCGACCAGCGAGTCGGGTCGGCAGCCAGGGCAGCGGTCGAAGGTGGGGTCACCGAAGACAGTGCCAGTGCAACGTTGGCGGAAGTTGGCTGAACGTTGTTGACGCGGGCAACCAGCGCGTTGCTGGTGGCGTCTACACCGTCCGGACCGACATAGCCGAGCGAACCGTCAACCGCGGCCACAGCAGGTGCCACGTCAGCAGTGTTGGCGACGCCAACCCAGTTCGATGGCAGGGTGGAACCGGCTGGACGGGCGTTGACGAACGTCGAGTTGGTGGTGAACTTGGTTGGGCAGACCGCGTTCAGGTGACGGGTGAGGATTTCCGAAGTACCGCTGGACACGTTGCGATAAACGATGCGGATCGGGGTGGTGTCAGCAGTGCCCAGCAGGCCGCCCCAAGTGGTGACGGAGCCCGAGAAAGCGTCGCACAGTTGAGCGCTGGTCAGGTTCAGCGCGGTCTGACCGGATTTTTTGTACGGGATGGCAACCGAAGTGGCAACCGATGGCAGCTGGATCAGCGGGCCGTAGGCAGCGCCGAAGTTGGTGTTGTAGGTGCTGATTTCCGAAGCGCTGAGTACCGAGTCGCTACCGGCGAAGTGCACAGTACCGGTGGTGCCGAAGCCAGTGGCAACGTTGGTCAGGAAGGCAGTCTTGCCGGCACCGCTACCCACGGCGGCGTAGCTGAAGTTGACAGGCAGGATGCTGTCGGCCGAACCTTTGTACAGAGCGGCTGGCAGAGTAGCGCCACCACCGGTAACGGCCATGGCTTGAGCGGAAGCCAGCGCGGCGACGGTCAGGGAAGCTGCGATCAGAGTGCGCTTGAACATGAAGAATCTCCTTTTCAACGATGGTTGTGAACACAGGTTTTCAGGGGTCTTGCATGACACTGGGAAGACTCACCGCTGACCTTCGCAAGCGGGGTCCGTGGTTAAGTCGCACTGAGAAATTCGCAGTTTCCGGTGACAGATAAAGGAAAAAACCTCGGGAGCTGCGGGCTGATTTTCCGGTGGTTTTCTCGGGTGTTTGTGGGGGATTGCGAGGGGTCTGGATCGGGGGTTTTGCTGAAACTGGCTGCAGCCGTTGCGGGGTGGTTGCAGATGACAGAAAGGAGAACCCGAGGATGGGGGAAATCAGGGTCGGGTGATGCTGAAGTCCTGGAAAAAATCTGAATAATTTATTGCCCTGATGGGCCTCTTCGCGAGCAAGCCCGCTCCCACAGGGGAACGCATTTCAAATGTGGGAGCGGGCTTGCTCGCGAAGAGGCCAGTCCAGACAACCTCAAACCCTCAGACACACCACTACTGGACCAACTGGTTGATCTCAATGATCGGCAACAACACCGCCATCACAATCACCAGCACCACCCCGCCCATCACCACGATCATCAGCGGCTCGAGCAACGCGGTCATGCCCATTGCCCGCCGTTCGATATCGCGGGACAGAGTCTGCGCCGCCCGTTCGAGCATCGGCGGCAGTGCGCCGGTTTTCTCGCCGCTGGCGATCAGGTGAATCAATACCGGCGGAAACACATTCTCCACCCGCAGCGCCGCCGCAAGATTTACCCCTTCACGAACCTTGGCCGTGGCGTCGCTGACACTCAGACTCAGGCGATCATTGGACAGCGTCTGCCGTGCCGCCTCCAGCGCGCGCAACAACGGCACGCCGGCACCGCCGAGAATCGCCAGCGTCGAGGCAAAGCGTGCGGTGTTCAGGCCCAGGACGAAACGTCCGATCAGCGGCAATTTCAGCACCCGATGATGCCAACTCAAACGTGCCGCCGGATTGCGCAGGTACAGGCGCCAGCTCCAGAAAGCGCCCGCGATCAGCGCCGCACATAACCAGCCCCACGCCCGAATGAAATCACTGGCGGTGAGCATCGCCAACGTCAGCCCCGGCAAGTCCTGCCGCGCCTGGGAAAACGCACTGACCACCTGCGGTACCACGTAACTGAGCAAGAAAATCACGATGCCGATCGACACCAGCCCGACCACCCCCGGATAGATAAACGCAGTCAGGATCTTGCCGCGCAGGTTATTGCGCTCCTCGATGTAATCCGCCAGTCGCTCCATCACCTGCGCCAGATCACCGGACTCCTCCCCGGCGGCGATCAGCGCGCGGTAGATCTCGGGAAAATCCCGTGGCCGTGCGGCCAGCGATTCGGCCAGACGCATGCCGCTGCGCACGTCTGCACGCACTGCACTGAGGGTGTGGGCGATGTGTTTTTTCTCGGCCTGCTCCACCGTTGCGCTGAGTGCCGCTTCCAGCGGCAGGCTCGCACCGAGCAGACTCGCCAGTTGCCGCGTAGCCCAGGCCAAATCGTTATCCGACAGGCGCGCACTGAACAGGCCACCGCCGCCATGCTGGGCGACGTTGCTCTCCTTGTGCACCGATAACGCAGTCAACCCACGGCTGCGCAACACGCCAAACGCGGCGCCCTGACTGTCGGCTTCCAGATGCCCGGACTCGATCTTGCCAGTGGCGTCGGCGGCTTCAAAACGATAGCGATTCATCAGGCGTCCCGGGTCACACGGAGAATTTCTTCAGGGGCGGTGGCACCGCTGCGAATCCAGCGCTCGCCGTCCTCGCGCAGGCTGAACATCCCGGCCTTTGACGCCGCCGCACGCAAGGCCTGCTCCCCTGCCCCTTGGTGAATCAGGGTGCGGATGTCGTCGTCGATGCAGAACAATTCGTGGATGCCGGTACGGCCGCTATAGCCGGTGTGATTGCACGCTGGGCAGCCCACTGGCCGCCACGTTCCCGGCGCAGCCGGATCTTCCTGTTTGCACTCTTTGCAAAGGCGTCGCACCAGACGCTGGGCCAGCACACCAAGCATCGACGAGGCCAGCAGAAACGGTTCGACACCCATGTCGATCAAGCGATTGACCGCCGACACCGCGTCGTTGGTGTGCAGCGTCGCCAGCACCAGGTGCCCGGTGAGCGAGGCCTGCACGGCGATTTGTGCGGTTTCCAGATCGCGGATTTCGCCGATCATGATGATGTCCGGGTCCTGGCGCAGAATCGCCCGCAAGGCCAGGGCGAAGGTCATGTCGATCTTGGCGTTGACCTGAATCTGGCTGATCCCCGGCAGGTCGTATTCCACCGGGTCTTCGACGGTGAGGATGTTGCTGGTGCTGGCATCCAGGCGCGCCAGCGCAGCGTACAGGCTGGTGGTCTTGCCGCTGCCGGTGGGGCCGGTGACCAGCACGATGCCGTGGGGCTGGCGGATCAAGTGATCGAGTTTGGCCAGCACCTGCGCGTCCATGCCCAGTGTTTCCAGATGCAGGCGCCCCGCCTGCTTGTCGAGCAAGCGCATGACAACGCGTTCGCCATGCCCGGTGGGCACGGTCGACACGCGAATATCGATCGGCCGCCCAGCCACACGCAGCGCGATACGGCCGTCCTGCGGCAAGCGTTTTTCGGCGATGTCGAGCTGGGCCATGATCTTGATCCGCGACACCAGCGCGCCGTGCAGCGCCTTGCGCGGCGAGACCACATCACGCAGGGTGCCGTCGACCCGGTAGCGCACCACCGAATGGGTTTCGAACGGTTCGATGTGAATGTCGCTGGCCTCGTCCCGCGCGGCCTGCGTGAGCAAAGCGTTGATCATGCGGATCACCGGCGCGCCGTCCTGAGTGTCGAGCAGATCGGTGATTTCCGGCATGTCCTGCATCAGCCGGTCGAGATCGACTTCGTTCTCCGCCGCACCGACCACAGCGGCGGCGCTGCCGGTGTCGGCATAGGCGGTGGCGAGCAAGCCGTCGAGCTCGTCATCGCGCACGCGCTTGAGCGAGGTTTCACCGAACTGGCGCCGCACCTCACTGATCGACCAGCCCGGCGTCGATGGGCACACGGTCAGCACGCCGTCGCACAACAGAATGCGCTGGGCCTTGGCCCAGGCGTAGGGAAGCGCACTCATCTCATGCCCTCCCCAACCCCAGGGTCTGTACATGTTTGTGTGGCGAGGGAGCTTGCTCCCGCTCGGGGGCGAAGCCCCCGTAAATCCGGCATGCAGGGTGTATCTGGAAGAATGGGGTAGCAGGTTTTAGGGCTGCTGCGCAGCCCAGCGGGAGCAAGCTCCCTCGCCACAGGAATGTTTTTCAGCTTGCGGACCGAGTTCATGGCCTTGGACCAAGCGCAGGGAAGCGAACTCATCTCATGCTCTCCCCAACTCCAGGGTCTGGACATGTTTTTGTGGCGAGGGAGCTTGCTCCCGCTCGGGGGCGAAGCCCCCGTAAATCCGGCATGCAGGGTGAATCTGGAAGAATGGGGTAGCAGGCTTTGGGTCTGCTGCGCAGCCCAGCGGGGATAAATCCCCTCACCACAGAGTAAATTTTCAGATTGATGGAGGGATTCAAAAGCGTGTGCTCCCTTCGATCGGCACAGCTTTGATGGTCGCACGGGGTCCCGAAGCCGGAACCGAACTCGGAACCCCCTGCGCCGCCGTCGGCAACTGCGGCGCCTGCATGTCCGGCATTGCCCAGCTGCGTTCCGGTTGCAGCCCGCCCTGGGCGCGGCGCATGAAGTCGTAGCGGTTGAGGGTGATGCTGCGCCCCGCTTCGCTGTCGCGGATGATGTACGGGCGCAGGAACACCATCAGGTTGGTCTTGGTGATTGCCCGGCGTTCGTTGCGAAACAGTGCACCGATCCCCGGCAGCGTCCCCAGCCATGGCACCGCTTCGTTGCTCTGGCTGTAGCCGTCCTGCAGCAAGCCGCCGAGGACCATGATCTGGCCGTCGTCGAGCAGGATGCTGGTGTCGATCGCCCGTTTGTTGGTGACGATGCCCGCCGACGCCGCACTGGCCGAAGCGCGCTCGTCGATGCTGCTGACCTCCTGATAGATATCAAGCTTGACCGTCCCGCCCTCGGAAATCTGTGGCCGCACATTCAGCTTCAACCCCACCTCTTCACGGGTCACGGTCTGGAACGGGTTGTTGCTGGTGCCACCACCGCCAGTAACGTAGCTGCCGCTGACAAACGGAATGGTCTGGCCGACAAAAATGCTCGCCGCTTCGTTATCGAGGGTCAGCAGGTTTGGCGTCGACAGCACGTTGGTGCCGCCCTTGCTCTTCAACGCTCGGGCCAGCACTTTGAGGTCGAGGATCTTGCCGATGCCGGGGATGTCGACCGTGCCGTTGACGTAGCCGACGTTCAAGCCTTGCGGCAGCACGTCGAGACTGGTCTTGCCGTTGAGATTGATCCCTGCCCCACCGAGGTTCGCCCCGCCGATCACGCCTTTGCCGCCGAGATTACCGGTTTGCCACTGTACGCCAAACTCGCTGGCATCGTCCTCGCCGACCTCAACGATCAGGCTCTCGATCACCACTTGCGCACGACGCTGGTCGAGCAAATCGATGACCTCGCGCAGATTGCGATACAACGGGTCCGGCGCGGAAATCAGTAAGGTGTTGGTGGTGGCGTCGGCCTGAATCGTCACCCCGCCGGCGCTGAACGCAACGTTCTGTTCACTGGCCTGTTTGCCGGCGCTGCTGGTCGCACTGCTGCCCTGCGCGTAACTGCCGCCGGTATTGCCAGTGCTTGAGGTGGTCGAGGTGTTGCCACTGCTTTGCGTGCCGCTCTGCGCGCTCGAACCGCCATTGTTGCCGTTGCTGCCCATGGCACTGAGCACCGAGCGCGCACTGTCGCTGGTGCCGCTGTCGCTCTCGCCGGTGAGCAGCCCGCGCAACGCCTGCGCCAGTTTCGCCGCTTGCGCGTTGCGTAGATAAACCACGTGCAGGTTGCTCGGATTGCTCTGCGCGTTGTCGAGTTTGTAGATCAGATTGCGCGCCAGCTCGGTGCGCTCGGGGCTGCCGGCGCGGATGATGATGGTGTTGGAGCGCGGATCGCCAATCACCGCGATTTTCTGCGTCGGATCGTTGCCCGGCGCGTCGAGCAGATCCGCGACCATCGGCGCGATGTCAGCGGCGATGCCGTTCTGGATCTGCACCACGTCGGTGTCGATCGCGCTCGGGCTGTCGATGGTCTGGATCAACTGGGCGACGCGGGTCAGGTTCTCGGCGTAATCAGTGACGACGATAGTGTTGTTGCCCGGGTAGGCATTGATCGGATTGTTCGGCGACACGATCGGGCGCAGCACCGGAATCAGGTTCACCGCGTTCTCGTATTGCAGGCGAAACGTGCGGGTGAGCATGCCGTTGCCAGCGGGTTTGTCGGCGCTGTAGATCGGGCCGCCGAGCAGTTTCGCATCGGCCTCCGGCACCACCTGCGCAACGCCACCGACATCGACCACGCTGAAGCCCTGCATGCGCAACGCCGCGAGCAACATGTCGTAAGCCTGGCGCGCCGGCACCTGACCTTCCGACACCAGCGTCAGGCTGCCCTTGACCCGAGGGTCGACCAGAAACTGCTGGCCGGTGGAACGCGACAACGCGCGCACCACCGCCTGAATATCGGCGTCGACGAAATTCAGCGTCACCGGTTGATCACCCAACGGGTTGCTCGCCAGCGTGCTGCTGCGCGGAGCCGCGCCACTGCGCGCACGCTCAGTGATGTTGTGCATCTGCCGTGGTTGCGGCGCCGCTTGCGCCTGGGCGCGTTGACGATCGAGCAGCGCATCGCCGCTGCGCTGGGTGTTGGCCAGTGGCCGGCCGAGTTCGCTGTCCACCAGCAACGGCGGCTGGTTCGGCGGCGTGGTGGTGTTGCTGCACGCGCTCAACGCCATCAGCAGCATCGGCAACGCCATGCGCGCCGGTTTGGATCCTGACCCCTTCATGAAGCTTCCTTAGCGCCCAGCGCCTGATCCATGCGAACGGTGCCTGACAATGTGCCGGCGGTGACTTCGGTCGAAGTGTTGTCTGCGCGTTGCAGACGGGCCTCGACCACTTGCAGAGAAAGCTGTGCCGGGGTGCTCAACAGCCAGTCGAGCAGCGCATCGGCTGGCGCCGCGTCGAACGTCAACTGCCATGCGCCGGCCTCCCCGGCCTGTAATTGGTAGTGCCCGGCCAGGCCGCTGGCCTGCAGGGTCTGCTCAAGAGACTGCTCGACGCTTTGCCCCTGCGGACGCACGCTGACCTCGCGCAACAGCACTTCGAGGGCTTCGGTCTGGGCGCGTAACTTCGGGGTTTCGGCTTGCCAATAGCTGATTTTTTTCAGTGGCGGCTGAATCAATGCGACCCACACCAACAGCGCCAGCAGCAGCGCCGCCATGCCGCCGACCATGCGTTTTTCGCGCAGGGCCAGCGCTTGCCAGCGCGCCTGAAGTTGCGCACTGAAACGCTGCCAACGGGCGCGATACACCGCGAGCGATGCCTTATTCATCTTCTGCTCCGCTGTCGTCAGCGCTTTCGTCGGGGGTCGTGACTTCGGCGCTCGGTCGCAGCAGCCAGCCTTCATCATCGGCCGTCGCACTGATCCCGACCTGGGCCAATGCGGCTTGCCAATCCTTGTCCTTGTCATTGGTGCTGCGCCGGGCATCCGCCAACAAACTCAACTGCAAGGTGCCGTCGACAAACGTCAGGCGCTCGACCGTGCCGGCCATGAACGGCATGCCGCTGCCGGCCTGCAACACCAGCCGATTGAACGGCTGCGCCGGATCCTCCGCCGCCCCCTTCTGCCGCGCCGCCAATTGCTGACGCGCCTGCTGCAGCGGATTGAGGATCACCGGCAACTCGGGAAAGGCCTGCTTCACCCGCTGCGCCATTTGCGCCTTGAGCTGCTGGCCCTGACTGGCTTCACGGGCGGCATACAGGTTCAAGCCGATGACCCACACCGCCACCGCCAATGCGCAAAGTCCCAGCGCCCGGCCCCAACCACGATGCTCGCTGCGCTGCTGTTGCACCGCACCCTGCAGGCCCCAACCGGGCAACGGCCCTGTCCAGCGCTGCGCCTCAGCCATCGGCAATTGCGCTTGCGGCGGCGGTGCAGAACCGATCCAGTGCAGCGGCGTGCCGCAGCTCAGCAGCCAATCGCCAATCTCCTCGTCGAACAGCGGCTGCACCCGCGCCACCTGCACGCTTTCGCGCAGCAACAAATGGCCGTCCTGCCGACAAGCCACCGTGCCCGGCAGCACCGGCAAACTGTACGCCGCCGGGTACAAGCCGCGCAGATTCAGACCGGACTGTTTCAGCAGTTGCCCCAGGTGCAGCAAACGCTGACGCGGCGCCCAGGCGATCTGCACCTGCCCGGCTTCGTCCCGCGAACTGTGAGCGATGTACATGTCGTTGCTGTCGCCGAGCATCAGGGCCTGCGCCGCGCATTGCACGGCTGCGGCGGTCTTGTTCGCCGGCAACGGCGGCAAGTCGATGCTCGCCAGCAGGCTGTCCGCCGGGTGCAGAAAAACGCTGAGCGGTGGCTGTTTCGCTAACTGCCCCAGTTGGCTAAAAGTCTGGCGCTGCTCACGAATGACCTGCCCCTGCCGGTCTAGCCACGCGCAGTCCATTTCACTGTCGAGACTCAACCCCGCCAGTGGCGGCAAACTCACACGCAACTGACTCATACGCCCACCCGCGACCAGATCACTTGCGGCAGACGATCCTCGCTGCGGTGCAGCAACGCATCGAGGCTGACCCGACGCTGATCACGCCGCGCCTCACCGCGCAGGCGAAACCAGTCGCTGGTGATGCCGACCTTGACGCTGGTCAGCTCCAGGTTCGGCATGCGCAAGCGATTGACGAAATCGCCACGGTTGATGAACCAGCGCCCGGCGTCACGCTCATTGATCAGCGCCTGCGCCCGCTCCAGCGACAACCCCGGCACATACGCGGCCAACACCGGCGCAGTGGCGGTATTGCCATTGAGCCAAGTGGTCGCCGGGATCACCGTCAGGTACGGCGCCAGTTTGCCAATGACCGCGTCATTCACGCCCTCGATGCTGCGCAGATCCTCGACACTGCGCAGCATCGGCAACTTCGGATTCTGCGGTTTGCGCGACGCATTCGGCGACGTGGCGCGGCCACTGTCAAAGCCGTTTTTGCTCGCGGTGTTTTCGGCAATCTGCGGATTCAACAGGTACGGATAAGAGCCGATCACCCGCTGACTGATGCGCTGACTCAACCCGGCGCTGATACCGATCAACTCGCACAGCCGCTGAAACGCCTGCACCTGCGCCTCATCGACACGCTCGTTGGCCACCAGATTGCGCAGATTGAACTTGCCCTGCTCATCCTCCAGCCGCCCCTCGAAACCCTGCGCGTTCAAACGCTGCGCCCACGGCTGATCGAGTCGGGTCAGCGGATCACGCTGCCGCGCATCCCAGAGCAATTGCCGGCTGATCTCCAGACCGCCGTGCAACACCCAGCGCCCCTGCACCCGCTGCTGATCCGCCTCCAGCGCACGAGTCGAAACGCTCTGCCGGGTCAACATCCCCGCCGCAATCACCGCGACCACCGCCGCAATCAACAGCGCACTGATGATCGCCATCCCCTGCTGGTTCGATTGGCTGTTCATCACCGGCCTTACAGCTGCCAGGAACCGATATCGGCATTCACGCCGTCGCCGTCAGGCTGACCGTCGGCACCGAGGGAAAAGATATCGATCTCGCCATTCGCGCCGGGGTTGAGGTACTGATAAGGACGACCCCACGGGTCATTCGGCAGGCGCTCCAGGTACGAACGCCAGTTGCTGTTCTTCGCATCCGCCGGACGCTCCACCAGCACTTTCAAACCCTGACTCTGGCTCGGATAAGTACCGTGATCGAGGCGATACAACTTCAGCGCCTGCATCAAACCGCCGATGTCCTGCTTCGCCGCCGTGGCCCGCGCCTGATCCGGCCGGTCGAGCACCTTGGGCACCACCATCGCCGCCAGAATCCCGAGAATCACCACCACCACCATGATCTCGATCAGGGTAAAACCCTGCTGCCCACGGGGCATCCGGCTCGGTCGTCCGGGCTGTTTGAACTGCGCGATATCCATCTCGACATTCCCTTGGCTTGATTCGATTCGACGCGCAGTGTTGCAAGAAGATATGTCAGGGATGTTGAAAATCCTCGGGAGTTTTCGTCGTCAAGCCGTCAAGGACGGGGGTTAGGGTCGAGGGCTGTGTTTTGGCTTTGGGCCTTTTATGCGCGCGTGTTCCCGAGAAACGGGTTTCACCCTGATTGAAGTGCTGGTGGCGCTGGCGATCATCGCCGTGGCGATGTCGGCGGCCGTACGCGTGGCCGGGCTTATGACCCAAAGCAGCGGAGTTCTACGGGATCGCTCCATTGCCATGATCGTAGCGCAAACACGCATGGCGGAGCTGCAACTGGAAGGCCGATTGCCGACCGGTGTGAAAGCCGTTGATTGTGATCAGGGACGGTTGTTGTTGCGGTGTGAGCAGGTAATCGCAGCGGCAGAGAATGGCCGATTGCTCAAGGTCGGCATCCAGGTCTTCAACCGCAACCAGGACGCCCCGCCGCTGGCCCGCCTGGAAACCCTGTTGAATCCCCCCCTGTAGGAGCTGCCGAAGGCTGCGATCTTTTGACTTTGCCTTTTAAACGCTGGCGTTTATCGAGCCCGCAAATGCGTTCCCTCTGTCCCGCTGCATGTAATCGCGGGGTCTGGGCGAGTATTTAAAAAGTGGAGTTATGCCATCAGCGCGGCGGCGAAAGTATTTGGAGGGAATTTGTTCAAAGCGAAGTGATGCAAATAAGCCGGCAGACATGGCATCATAAGGCCACTATTCATGCGCTGAGACTGAAGATGGAACTGATAAGTCAAGAAAAGATAATGCAGGTCCTTGATTGGGCCTACGAGAGATCTGTGAATGGGTTCTCCGGTCTTGATTCCGCCGAGGAGCTCGCAGCCAGCTACGCCAAGGAAGAAAGCCCTGCTTACGATCAAGCTAACTCACTGATTCGCTGGCAAAACACCAAATCGGCCACCTCAGGCTTCATTACCGGCTTGGGTGGATTGATTACACTGCCCGTAGCGTTGCCCGCCAACATCACAAGTGTGCTTTTCGTGCAAATTCGCATGATCGCCGCCATCGCCCACCTGGGTGGCTACGACGTGAAGGATGACAAGGTAAAGACCCTCGTTTTCGCCTGTCTCACCGCCAACTCCGCCAAAGAAGTGCTGAAAGACATCGGTATTGTCGTGGGCAACAAACTCGCGATGAATGCCGTGAAGTCGATTTCCGGCAAGACGTTGCTCGAGATAAACAAAAAGGTCGGCTTCAAGCTGTTCACCAAGTTTGGTGAAAAAGGCGTGATCAATCTTGGCAAAGCCGTGCCGCTGCTGGGAGGCTTGATTGGCGGAAGTTTCGATGCCTACACGACCAACACCATCGGTAATGTAGCGCGCGATACATTCACACCAAAAGATGTGGCGACTGCATAACGGGCCACCTCAGCGGTAGCTGCATTTCCCGTTTTCAAGGGAATGCAGAGCCAAAATCAGCAAACGCGACAGAGGGGACGGATTTATTTTCCGAAAATAAATCCGTCCCCTCTGTCTTTGGCTCCCACCGGTTTCAGCGACTTACACTAAATCTGCAATCAGCATAAAACCCTATAGGAGCGAGCCTGCTCGCGAAGGCGCCAGAATGGAACACCCGATCAATCACCAGGTGATCCCGACACCCGCATCACCCCGGCAACTGCAAATTATCCAACGCCCGATTCACCGCCAACTCCCCGAGCATGATCAACTGCGCAATCCCCGCCAGCGCATGACGCTGCGACACCGGCAACAGGCTGGCGATGTTCTGCGCGAGGGTTTTGGCCGAAGCGAGCGTTTCACTGGCATCGACCAGCAGCTCTTCGGTTTTGTTGTCCGCCGTCACGGCATACATCCCACGGGTTTTACGTGGCGGCGGCGTGGAACCGGGCGGACAGAGGTAATGGTCGAGCGCGCGGTCGGCAGCTTCGTGGAGTTTTTTTGAGTCGATGGATTCGTAGGGGGAAACCGAGGCGGTTTCGGGTGGATTGGGTGTTGGTTTGATCATGGTGAAGCTCCTTGAGAAATGGAGCCGTCAGCCATCGCTGCTAAACGAAGAGGTGGCGGCTTTACGCGGGTTAGCAGACCAGGCTCAAGGATCCCGGCGCACCGAAGTGCCCCACGCAAAGCCACCATAACGTCATGGCGGAACCTGCGTGCCTTGAAAATTGGCGAGCTGCTAAACCCGGTCACTGAACATTCAGCGACCGAACCACAATAGAACCCGCCCCCAAGGCGCACAAGCCGGCGGATTCTGGCGTAGCTGTAGGCAATGGCGCAAGGATGTGTAGCCCGAGTGAGTATCTGGAGATGTCTTTTTAAACGCCGATGTTTACCTTGACCTTACTGCGGAGGATATCCCCTAAATAGATCCATACACTCATCGGGCCAGCTGGCTTGCGTTTTTGGACTACATCTCAGACCCGATGGGATGGCTGCTTTCGGCCAGACGCGGACATCGGCAAGGAACCGCTTCCGGCCAATAGCTGCCGCATACTTACAACCGCTTTCGGGCAGACGCGGGCATTCGTAGGGTTTGTAAAATAGGAGACCCACCTGACCCTGCAGTGTCAAACAAGTCTTTGCTATTCAAAAAAACCGTATTTAAAAAACCCATCAGACAAAAGGGTTCTACGCTTCATCTCCAGAGTCCTGGCCTTCAGAGCTAGGGAAACAAGGAGAAAGCGAAATGCATGGATTAACCCAGATCCACATTCAAAACTTTCGGGCCTGTAAGAACGTATCTTTATCCCTAGGCAACTTCACTCCTCTGGTGGGACAAAATAACGTTGGTAAATCCACAGTACTAGATGCAATCCGAATTGTTCTAGCGCCCAAAGCGTTCGCCAAAAATGATGTCTCTGACCCGGCGCTGCCAATAGTGCTCAGCGCCTGTATTTGTGGAATAACTCCAGAATTGATCGCGTTAATTCCAGAGCCAAGACATCGCCTAGCTATTGAACCCTATTGCGTTAACGGAGAGCTATGGATTCGTACCACAGGCACAGGCACCTCTAAGCCAGTTCAGGAAATTTGGCAACCTGATGAAAAGGACGCAAATGGCATTCCTACAACTTGGCGCGCATACCCAACGGGACTGCCATCAGTTGTTTCTGCTTTGCTTCCTGAAGCTCTTCATATTCAAGCTATGGACGATGTGCCGGAGGATCTAGGAAAAGGAAAAGCTGGCAGCACTATTCGCGGGCTGCTAGATGAGATCATGACGCCAATCCTCACAGCACATGTCGAGGTCACGCAAGCATTGGAAGCAGTTCGACGTATATTGAGGGTTGATGGCGATCAGAGATCTCCAGTATTAGCCAGCTTTGACAATAACGCTACCGCTGCGCTTGGAGAGTTCTTTCCAGGATTGCGCTTGGATTTAGACGTCCCCTCAATCGATGTAAAAGAATTCTTCAAATCGGGAGACCTACACGTTACCGACGAAGCGTCCGGTGATCGTCGACGATTTGACCAGGTAGGAAGTGGCGCACAACGAGCGATTCAAATGGCGCTGATTCGGTTGCTGGCAGATTTGCGCCAAATCACCGAACCGGGAATTTCTAGGCGGATGCTGCTAATTGATGAACCGGAACTTTTCTTACACCCTCAAGGAGTCCGCAAGCTTCGAGAAGCGCTTAAGCAACTTTCGGTGGTGGGCTTTCAGGTAGTATTCACCACTCATTCTCCCTTAATGCTTAACAGGGATAACGCTCCAGATACAGTCATCGTTCGTAGGCATCCTGTTGATGGCTCTGTCGTCCGCGCACAGTTACGCGAAGCTGTTGCTGCTGCGATGGAGGAAGCTCAGGCTCAATCGCGGACTCTTTTCGAGTTAGGCAACGTTGCTGACATTTACTTCGCTGAGAAAGTAATTCTCTGTGAAGGTAAAACCGATCAGCGTCTGCTGCCATTGGTGTACGAAAAGCTGTATGGATCGAGGCCAGAACTTGATCGCATCTGTTTTGTGGCGCTAGGCAGTTGCTCCAGCATCCCTAAAGGTGTTTCGGTACTCTCAGCTATGGGTATCACCTGTGGAGTAATTGCAGATTTGGATTTTGCTTTCACACACGCTCGAAGTGGAGCAGAGTCTTGGTTATCAAAAGACGGTGAGGATATGGCCAAAGTGAAAAACGTCTTGGCCAGAGTTGGAGCAGAGCACGGTGTACCGCTGGGTGGGAACGGCCTACCCGTCAATGCTAGTGGATTTAGAGCCGCAGATACTTGGGCACTTTTCGCACGTGACGCTGAAGGCCTCAAATTAGCGGAAGCAGTTCATCACGAACTTCTGACCCGAACTACATGGGTATGGCCTATTGGATGTATCGAAGATGTATTCGGTATTCACGAAAAAGGTGAGGAAGCCATTCTTGAGCAAGAGGATTTTCTGCGCAGTGCTGATGGTGCATCGACTGAAGCTAGGGCACCGTTGCTGAAGGCTTGCTTGGAGTGGTTGAGAGCAATTGAGTGAACGCATCCGTCGATGGCTACCTTGTCGAACGTCTTATTCTGACCAACTTCCACCTGTCTGGCACGAAAGGCGGAAGTCGGCCAAAAGCAGCCGCTTAGTCACCGTCTATCACCTTGAAGAAGACGTACCTCAGTTGCCCTACATGAGAAGTACGCGGTCATCGTTTTGAGGTTATGAGCCATCTACGAAAAGAGGTGATTCAATTAGAGAAACAATAAGCCTAAGACTTATAAAACCGCTGACCTAAATAGAATTGCCCTTCTGTATTTCATGCAGCATAAATAGAGATTTTATTGCATATGTATCAGCAGGCTCCGCTTGCAACCAAAAATTCACCTTGCCTATAAGAGAGTCAATATAAAAAGGTTTTCTTATTTTCTTTTTTGACAAATGCGATTGATAGCCATACTTCTGAATAAAATGCAATTCTTTCTTTAATTCACGCTTAAAGCTTCTCGGCATGCTTATTGATTTACCAGCAACAGATAGACCTGTGACAATTTTCTGATTTCTGTCTATTTGCAGTCTAGTTTTGTCAGTATTAACTTCTAATCCGAAGTCGGACACTATCGAGTCGACAACCTCAATAACTGTATGGGGGATATATTCACCAGAAAAAGTCAAGTCATCTGCATAGCGAGTGTACTTCATACTATAACTTTGAGCGAGTTTATAAAGCCTGTGATCCAATCCACGCATCAATATATTTGTTAAGTACGGGCTGGTTGACGCCCCTTGAACAAGGCAACCATCTTTACAGCACAAGGCCGCCAAGTAGAATGATACGTTATCGGCATATCCTAGCTGATTAAAAAAATTTGCGACCCAGTCAATCTTAATTGAAGGAAAAAAATCTTTTATATCCATCTTCAATATACACTTAGAATTCAAGTGTGGGGCGGCATTAGTGAATATTGATCTACCAGGTACATATCCGTGAACACAGGAATGGACTGGTATATTTAATAGTATATTTTTATATATCCAATCTTGGCAAATAAGCAAAGAGGGGAACGGACTGCTTATTTCACGTAGCCCGCCTAGTCTTTTTTTAATATGAAAGGTTCTATAAAAAGAAGAGCTTGAATTCACCATTGCGCGGAAACGAGCCTGATCGATTCCTATCAATCGAGACAAATGTTCAAACTCAAAAATAACAGGAACTGAATTACCTATAAGAGTCCTAATATATACTGCATAGACATCAATAAGCGGTCCCGACACCCCTCTCTTTCTGAAGTGTGCAAGCCATTGTTTTATAAGAGCTTCATTCATAAAAAAACCTGCAGAGGCTACCTTCTTTACTTTAGCAGCTTGGCTTTTGACTTTGTTTTACCCATCTGTAATTTCGCGCAGCGAAATTGCGGATGGGTGGAGCAACGTCAAAACGCGAAGCGTTTTGTAAGTGTAGTGGCTTCAGTGCGCTTCATCGCTGAAGTCACTACAACTTGGTTATCGGGAACCTTACCCGGGGAGCGACTACACTCCAACGTACTAGCCTCTGCAGGCCGCGCGATAATACTGCATTCCTATTTCGGTTGAAAGCGTTTTTTGCTTAAAAGGTCCACATTAGGTATGTAGTAATCATCCAAAAGCTTCGGACGTAAAAAATCCGGAGGTGCTTCGCGCCACTCTTTTTTCATTGAAACTAATCTAGGTAATGCTGCTTTAGCATTTATCTCGCCTGCCACTGACAAACGCGCCACACCTAAGTTTTCGACAATTAAGTTTAACTTTAGAAGTCGAGCATACCTTTCAAGAAAAAACTTTAGCGAAAATCTACTCCTACGATAAATAGTGAACGGTTCCAACCCACCTGATGACGCCAAAATAATGTATAACAACTTAACATCGGCAAGTATGAGATCGCGTTGCACTTCAGGACTAAAATTCATGCATCCCCCATAGCCCTAGTCATTAATACATGCCTATCTTCGCCATCACTATTGAAAGCCCACCAGAAAATAGGAAAAACACTGTTGGGGGCGTTTCCATCTTCTCGACAGTATGTTGCTTGGGCCTCATTATAACCGAGGCTCGGCATTGCTCTGCCTTCATACTCAGTGGAAAGTTTTCCCTCAACAAGTCGCATTAAGTCGCGATGCTGAGCAGCCTCTCCTGATGGGTAATAGTCATCAATGCCCTTCTTGACAAGCCTTTGCGCAGTCATATCGATGCCAGCGGCAGTCACATTCCCAAGACCAAACTCAGTAGAGACTAATACTTTCACCGCAATAGAATAATCCACGACCCCAGCGGTTGTTAACTGCCTATGGATTGACGCAACTCTACCTAAAACGGTTTGCCCCGAGCCAACAAACTCATCGATTAGCACTATGTGGTTGTGTTTGGTTTTTTTGTATTGTTTGTATACATCTCCAAAATCATTAATTATCGCATGACGTCGCCACTTTTTTTTCTCCATAATCGGCTTTATAGTGTAGGCTACAAGTTGCGAACTGTCAGTTGCGGAGCCGGTACCCATCGCAGTTATTAGCGTACTAGCTTCCCGATCATAATACTTGGCAACTATTTCGCTGGCGAGGTCATTTATAAGTCTATAGTTATCTTCTCGATTTATATAAAGAAATCTATCTATTATATCAGAGACAAGCTGTCTTGATGTACTGCACTGACAATCAGAAAAAAGAACATGTTCAAGCTCATCAATCTTACCTTCCAGCCATGGCTGACTTCTGATTATATTAAGCATCAAATTAAAGTGTTCTTTTTTCATTGGTGCGCTACACGCCTGACCTGATCACGCTTTGACAAGAATCGGTATCATAGCAGTTAAATTAATAGCCACAAGCCATTATAGCGCCGATCAATACCTTCCAAGGTGCGTTGGATAATGCTGAATCGCCCCGGGTTTCGTAGACACTTCTAAGCCTCAACAGAGGCCTGCTAGGACACCCTGCGCAACAGTCTGCTTTTGGCCGGTAGCGGACATTCTCGATTACCTGCATCAGACCGGAAGCGGCAAGAAGCACTCCCTTGCGTATCGGCTCCCTGCTTTTGGAGTACCTTGAACCGGCATTCAACTAATCGGCAAAAATAACGACTCCGCTTCAACGAATCAGGGCCTCATAAGGCTCGGCAAAACCACCCCCTCCCCCAACCTCTCCACCTCCAACCGCACCCGCTCCCCCCCCTGCTCAATCACCACCCCATCCCCCTCCACCGCCACCAACTTCACCCCAGGCCCCACCCGCTCCCCCTGCAAAAAACTCCTCGGCGGTCCATCGTTCAAACTCAAAATCGCCACCGCCCCGCGACCTCCCGCCATCACCCCGCTCACCTTGATGTCCATCGGTGCCGTCTGGTTGGAAAACCACTGCAACGCCGGGCTGTCACTGCGCGCCGCGAGCATTTGCGGGGGCGCTGGTGGGGTGTGGGATTCGGCGGAGGTCAGGAGTAGCGACGACCAGGTCGCGACGCCGACCAGGGCGGCGAGCAGTGCGAGGGCCTGGACGGTTTGCGGGGGGGATATGCGGGTGGTGAGTATCATGGGCTGAATCTCCTTTTTGTCCCTGCTGACAGGCTACGCGGCAATTCTCACGGTTTTATTTCACACGGCTTACATGTTGGCCGTGCAGGATGTTTTTTTGGGACGGGGCAGGACGCAACGGAGCGCGCAACCGATGAATGTGGGTAAGCAACAGGGCTTTACGCTGATCGAGTTGATGGTGGTGTTGGTGATCATCGGGATTGCCAGTGCGGCGATCAGCCTGAGTATCAAGCCGGATCCGCTGCAGTTGCTGCGCAAGGACGCCGAGCGTGTGGCGCAGTTGCTGCAGGTGGCGCAGGCGGAGGCGCGGGCGGATGGTCGGCCGATTGTGTGGGTGAGTGATGGCAAGGGCTTTCGCTTCAGTCGGCGCAGTGACGGTGGTCGGGGGTTTGAGCATTTCAAGGATGACCCGCAGTTGCGGCCGCGCACCTGGCAGAGTCCGAAGCTGGAGGTGCGGGTGGAGCCGAAGCAGAAGGTGGTGCTTAACGCCGAGTGGATTAATCCGCCGCTGCAATTGACCTTGTCTGATGGGCTCAATCGGCTGAGTGTGCTGCGTGATGCCAGTGGAAGGATCAGTGTGCAATGAACGCTCAACGGGGCTTTACCCTGATCGAGGTGATGGTCGCGATTCTGCTGATGGCGGTGGTCAGTTTGATTGCGTGGCGCGGGCTGGACAGTGTGACGCGGGCGGACAGTCATTTGCAGGCGAGCAGTGAGCAGAGTGACAGTTTGTTGCGGGCGTTGAATCAGTTGCAACGTGATGTGGAGATGCGCGCGGGGATTGAGTTGACTGAGCCGAAGAAGGTTGGCGTGGATGATGAACCGCCGAGTGCGCCGCCTGCGCTGACGGTGCGGAGCAGTGATAGCAAGGGGTTTCGGCTGGATATTATTCGCCGTGCGGCGGATCAGCCTGGGGCGTTGCAGCGGGTGCGGTGGTGGGTCAAGGGGGATACGTTGTATCGGGCGGTGGCTGAGGCGCGCAGTCGTTATCCGTTGCCGGCGCCGGGGGCTGGGGTGGCGGTGTTGGATGGGGTGAGTGATGTGCAGGTGCGGGTTTGGGAGGTGGATAAGGGGTGGCGGCAGTTGAATGGGAATCGGCGGGAGGATCCGTTGGGGTTGGAGGTGCGGTTGATGCGGGAGACGGCGCAGGGGGTGGAGCGGTATCGGCAGGTGATGGGGCCGCTGCAGTAGCTAGCATCACTGCAAAACCCTGTGGGAGCGGGCTTGCTCGCGAAGGCGGTGGGTCAGTTGATGATGGTGTGGTTGGACGGGCGCCTTCGCGAGCAAGCCCGCTCCCACAATTGGATTGGGTTTGGTCAGTTGGGGAATGGTTGGCTTGTGAGCTGTCATCGCTGGCAGGTCAGCTCCCACAAGCCGGTAGATATTGGTCGGCTGTCGGGCTGACATCGCGAGCAGGCTCACTCCTACAATTGGATCGTATGCGGTCTGGGAGAGATTGGTTGGCTGGCAGGCCGTCATCGCTGGGAAGTCAGCTCCCACAGGGGGGGGGTGGGGTTTTAGCTGAGGACGACGACGCCGCCGGGTAGTTCGGTGCATTTGACGCCGTAGGCGTCGCGGATCAGCAGGGCGACGCCGGCGAGTTGGTCGAGGCTGAAGCGGGCCTGGACGCGGCGTTGGCCGAGGTCGCGGTTGAGCAGCAGCAACATGCCGGGGCGGTAGCGGTTGATCTCGTCGATCATCTGGCTGAGGGTTGCGCCGTTGAATACCAGTACCTGTTGGCGCCAGTTCATCACCGCTGCGGTGTCGACGCTCTGCACCGCGCCCACCTGTTGCCCGTCGTAGGTCAGTTGCTCACCGGGCTGCAAGCGCAAACTGCGGCCATCGACATTGACGTCCACCGAACCATCCAGGCAGGTCACGCAGACTTGCTGATCGGTGTTACGCAGGTTGAACCGCGCCTGACTCGCCCGCAACCACCCGCCCCCGGCCTGCATCGCCAGTGGCAACCGCGCGGTCTGTACTTCGACTTCGCCGCTGACCAGTTCGAAACCCTGCACGCCGTCATCGCCGGAACGCTGGTTGATGCGGGTTTGTGTATTCAGTTCCAGGCTCACGCCATCGGCCGGTTCGACCCGGCGCTGTTCGCCGACCTCAGTGATGTAATCGGCGCCGAGGCCACCAAAGCCTCCTGGAATCGTTCCGCGCACCAGCAAAAACGCCGCCGACGCCGCGATGGCGCCACCGAGAAACGCCCGTCGACCGAAGCGCCGAGGCGATTGCAGCATTTCAGCGGCAGGCTGCAGGTTGTGCCACAACACCTTGGCCTCTTCGAAAGCGCGGGCATGTTCGGCGCTTTGCGCGCACCAGTCGCGCAACGCCCGGGCGTCGGCCACGGTGGCGCGGCCCGAGGTCAGCAAGATCAACCAGTCGTGGGCTTCGTTGTGCAGATTCTCGGCCGCCGATGGCTTGGCAGGTGTCAGTCGAAAGATGTTCAAACGCGCAGGTTCTCAACGAATTGATCGGGCACTATTCAGATGACGGTTTTCCGGCCCCGCGACCGAACCGCTGAAACACTTTTCTTTCCAGTTTCGCTGCGCAGTGCCCCAACGCGGCTTTGATTTCCTTCTCGACCATGCGCGTGGAAATGCCGAAGCGCTGCGAGATTTCCAGGTGCGGCGCCTCTTCCAGACGCGCCGCGATGAAGATTCTGCGACGCCGCGCGGGCAGCTCATAGAGGGCGCTGAGCAGCGACTGGATTTCCTTTTGCCCGCCGACCACTCGCGCCGGGTCCAGCGCCTCGTCGCCGATTTGCAGCAGCTCTTCGACTTCCTCACCGGTGAGCAGGCGCGCATCGGCCTGACGGCGGTCGGCGGCGATGTTCAGGGCCATGCGATAGAGGTAGGCGTTGGGCCGCAGCAGGTTCGGCGGCGTTTCCATGCGGTCGACCCGCAGGTAGGTTTCGTGCAGCACGTCGTTGGCCAGATCCTCCGAACCGAGACGCCTGCGCAAGCGCACCCGAAAGTCCTCGTAGGACGTCAGGAACAGCTGGACCATCGAACCTTGTCCGGTGTCTTTCATCCCCCGGAAACTCCTTCCCATTTGGTGCATTCCATGCGTTTCCCTGACGACTCCGGTAACAACAGCAACGTGACCGGCTGACGCAACGCGCTGGGCGTCGGCCGGTCGATCCTGAGATTGCGAAAGCTCTCTACCAGCGCGGTATCGCGCCGTACATCACCGGTGGTGGTGACCAACCGGTTGTGCTGCACCACGCCGTCGCGCCCGACCCAGACCTGTAACACCGCGCGATAACTGCCTGGGCGAGTCAGTGGCGAACGGCACAGGTTGCGCTCGATCGCCGCTTGCACCGCGGTGGCGTAGCTGCGACTCACGGCGGCGCTGGCCGGCGTGGGTTTGTCCAGGGCCGACGGCACGTCCTCGACCTGCGCCACCTGCAAGGTGAACGCATCGTCGCGGGCATAACGCGCCATCAGGCCACTGCCGCCGAGCAAACGGCGCAAGGCGTCGGCAGCGGTGTATTCGCCATCGACCGCCAATGAGCGCCGGCCACGACTCAACTGACTGTCGACCAGCACCGCCACCCCGGTGGCATGGCTGTACTGATCCAGCGCCCGGGCCAGGTCCTGCGCCGGGATGTGCAGCGTCATGCGCAAGTCGGCGGGCGCGGGTTCGGCTGTCGCAGCACTGCTCAACCAGCCAAGCAGCAGCCCCAGACTCACCCGGCGCACGAGAGTCGCTGAACGCTGAAGACCGTCCCTGGAACTGCCTCGCTGCACGGCTGACGTACCCCTGAAAACCGTCATCCTGATGGCTGTTTATGAATCTGGTGTGACGGGCGGTGCAAAAAAACCATCACGGGATTCGCGCAAGGCTTGCACTAGACTGCAATCAGAGAACGGCCGCTTCGGGCCGGCCAGGAGGCTTGCATGAAATCACTGTGGAAATTCGCCCTCGGCGGGCTGCTGCTGAGCGCCTTCGCCAGTGCCCACGCCGAACAGCCGCTGGGCTGTGTGGAGGTGACGGTGGGCGGCTACAAGGCGCCGAATTACGATTGCCTGAGTCAGCAGATGGGCAACAATCCCGAGGGCGCTGCCGCTGCGCAGAAGAATCAGGAAGCAATGAACGTTCCCGTGAACAAACGGCCACCGAATCAGGTTGGCCTCGTAACGCCGGCGGCGACAAGTACGCGGATGGGCAACACCTTCGGGACGTCAGTCAAACCACAGCGCCCACCGAATTAGGGAAACATCAAAGTCAAAAGATCGCAGCCTTCGGCAGCTCCTACATGGGATCGAATGTAGGAGCTGCCGAAGGCTGCGATCTTTTGATCTTCAGTCACTTTGGGGCTGACGAAAGCTCACCGCCCACCAAACTGAAAACCAAACTTTGTGGCGAGGGAGCTTGCTCCCGCTGGGGTGCGCAGCGCCCCCAAATCTGCCGAACCGGTTTTAACTGACAGACCGCATGCAAAGGTTTTGCGACTGCTGCGCAGCCGAGCGGGAGCAAGCTCCCTCGCCACAGGGTTTTGTGCACGTCAGTCGCTTGGGGTTTGGCGAAAGCTAACGGCCAGACGATTCCAGCTGTTGATGGTGGTGACGGCCATGGTCAGATCCACCAGTTCTGCCTCACTGAATTGCGCTTTGGCCAACTGGTAAACCTCGTCCGGCACATGACTTTCCGCCAACAGCGTCACGGCCTCAGCCCAGCCCAGTGCGGCGCGTTCACGGGGATTGAAAAAGCCGCTGTCGCGCCACACCGCGATCGCATACAAACGCCGCTCACTCTCCCCGGCCCGCCGCGCGTCCACCGAATGCATGTCGGTGCAGAACGCGCAGCCGTTGAGCTGCGAGGCGCGGATCCTGATCAGTTGCAACAGCGGCGCTTCGATGCTCAGGTCGCTGGTCAGCGCCTCCATGGCGATCATCGCTTTCATCGCCTTGGGCGATGCGTTGTAGTAGTCCAGACGCGGGGACATGGCAGGTCTCGGGGAAGCGGAATGATGAGTTCACGGTAAGCGCTGATGCGCTGGCGTTACAGCCCCAATTCCACGGAATATCGCTACACCACTGCCGCCCGCCAAACACACAACTCTGTAGGAGTGAGCCTGCTCGCGATAGCGGTCATTCAGTCACCGCCATGTTGGATGTGCCGACCTCATCGCGAGCAGGCTCACTCCTACAAGGGGGGACGGTGACCAATTTCGGGTTTTTGTGCTGCGCAACTACTGCCAATCACGCAACAGCGGTAATCTGGCCGACACCCCAATCGCCCCCCCCGGAGCCGCGTCGGTATGGAACTTCACGTCGTGATCAATGGCCGCAAGGACCTCGCCGGCCAGCTGTACAACCAGCTGCGCGGCGCCATCGAGTCCGGGCGTCTGGCCGCCGGCACGCAGTTGCCGCCCAGTCGTCTGCTGGCCGAGCAACTGGGGATCTCGCGCAAGACCATTTCCGACACCTACGCGCAACTGACTTACGAAAATTTCCTCACCGGGGTGATCGGCAAAGGCACCTACGTCAACGCCCGCCCGGCGCAGATTCAGCGCAAGCAAAGCCACACCGAACTGGCCAGCGCCGAGGTGATCGAGCGCTGGCGCAATCTCCCGGTGTTTTTGCGCCACCCGTCGCTGGAAGGTTCGTTGCGCTATGACTTCATCGGCGGCGCCACCAGCAAGGGCCAGTTCCCGCATGACGACTGGCGCCGCTGCGTGTCGCACGCGATGCGCCAGATGGCCGGGTCCAAGGGCTTCTACAGCGTGCCTGAGGGTCTGCCGGCGCTGCGCAATGCGATTGCCCGGCACATCGCGTTTTCGCGCGGGATCAACTGTCAGGACGAAGACATTGTGGTGTGCAACGGCGCGCAACAGGCGCTGGACCTGATCACCCGCGTGCTGATCAGCCCCGGCAGTCGGGTGGCGATGGAGGACCCGGGGTATCCGCCGGCGCGCCTGCTGTTCGGCACCCACGGCGCCGAAGTGGTCGGAATCCCGGTGGATGCCGAAGGCATTGTGGTCGAACAGATTCCCGAGGGCACGCGGCTGATTTACGTCACCCCGTCGCACCAGTTTCCGCTGGGCATGCCGATGAGCCAGGCGCGCCGCGAGGCCTTGCTGGCCCGGGCGCATGAGCTGGGCGCGATCATCATCGAGGACGACTACGACAGCGAGTTCCGCTACGAAGGGCGGCCGACGGACTCTCTGTTCAGCCTTGATCAGCGCGGCATTGTGGCCTACGTCGGCACCTTCTCCAAGACTCTGCTACCGGAGCTGCGCCTGGGTTACGCGATCCTGCCGCCGGCGATCCTCGAAGCGGTGATCCGCGCCAAACAGCTGACCGACCTGCACGCCTCGACCCTGCCGCAATGGGCGCTGGCCAAGTTCATCGCTGAAGGTTGCCTGCTCAAGCATATTCGCCGCTGCCACGCGATTTACGCCCAGCGCCGCGAGCGGATTCTGGCGCGCATGGCCACGGATCTGGCGCCGTGGCTGGAGGCGATACCGCCCAGTGCCGGGTTCCACATGGCGGTGCTGTGCAAGGTGCCGATCGACCTGCCGCTGGTGATCGAACTGGCGAAAAAAGTCGAGGTCGGGCTGTATTCCATCGACGGATTCCATTACCAGCAACCGGTGAAGAGCGGCCTGTACTTTGGCTTCGGCGCCATTGAAACCCTCGATATCGACACCGCTCTGGATCGCCTGCGCGACATTCTGCAACAAGTGGCGTGAATCATTGGTCTGGGCGATTAACCGCCGATTGGTTATTGGTGATCACGGGGTGCAGGCCTATTCTGCACTGGCGTTATCCCTCAATGAGCAGGATTCGTCCGGCCTGATTCAGGAGTGTGAGCAATGTCCAACGAAGTGATCAACACCGTGCAGGTGCGCGCCGCCACCGGCCGTTCGGAAGAACTTGGCCGGCAGTTGCAGAAGATCGTCGACACCCTGCGCCAGACACCGGGCTGCGATGCCTACATGGTCGACCGCTGCCCCGAGGACAGCCACCGCTGGACCGTGAGTGCGCGCTGGCAGTCGGAAGCGGCGATGCAGGCGCACTTCAGCCGGCCTGAGGCGCAGGGCTTTATCGATCTGATCGATAGCCGTCTGGCCAATAGTGTGGATTTCAATAGCTTCCCAATCGTCTGATCTGCCCCCTTCGCGAGCAAGCCCGCTCCCACATTGGAATGCGATCAACTGTGGGAGCGGGCTTGCTCGCGAAGGCGTATTCCGCCGCACCGCCGCAATGCTGATTGGTCACCCGATCTTCCCGAATATTGGCCGTTTGAATACCCCGCCCCGCAGACTACTGTGATCACCACCCCCTCCTCCCACAGGTGATCCGCCATGAAAGCCCTGCACCTCTTCACCGCCGTTCTCGCCCTGTCCCTGTCTGCCGCTGCGCTGGCCCACGATCCGTCCGAGAAAGTCACGGTGCTGCAAGACCAGATGCTGAAAAACGCCCCCGGCAAGAAAGCCATGATGATCGAAGTCGATTACCAGCCCGGCCAATCGTCCATCGCCCACAAACACGACGGCACCGCCATGGCCTACGTGCTCGAGGGCGAAGTGATTTCCCAGGTCAAGGGCGAACAGGCAATCACCTACAAGAAGGGCCAATTCTGGTATGAACCGGCCGGCTCCGAACATCTGGTGTCGAAAAACGCCAGCCAAACCAAACCGGCGAAGTTGCTGGTGTTCATGGTGTTGGCCCCGGACGAGCAAGTGCTGATCCCCTTGAAAAACTGATGGTTGTTTGCACAGCCATAAATAAAAAGGCGCAAAACATCGTTTCGCGCCTTTTTATTTCCCCAGGCAATTAACCGATTCGACTTAAAGCAAATAAAACTATCGCACGATCATTAGCGGGGAAATTGTCAGGTTATTTACAGCTTGGCGGGTTTAGTCTGAGTTAACTGTCGTGCGCCCATCACAAACAGCCGCGACAACAATGACTTTCGACTGAAGTTGCTTCACGGGAGACTCACCATGAAACTTGCGTTTGCCAGCACCTTGGCGATATCGGTTTTAGCCTTGTCCGCCTGTTCAGTACCCACCGCGCCACAAGCGGTCTCGTCCCTCGATACATTGTTTACCCAACCGGTCGGGCGCAGCAGCGCCGCTCAGGTAAAAAGTGGTCCCGGCGTGTCGTTGGGCGTGGTCTACAGCCCAAGCACCCAGACCAACCGCGAATACCTGCGTAACTACCAGGCCAACGCCGGCACCGGTTTCGGCCAGAGCCTGCTGGTGCAGCCGATCCACGACGCCTACGTCGCCACCTCAAAACCCGACATGGCGGTGGACTGGGTCAAGGCCTCGCTGCAACGGCAGTTCGGCTCGGTGACGGTGTACCCGGACATGCAAAGCCTGCGTGCGGCCAACCCCGATGTGGTGGCGATCGTCGATACCCACAGCCAACTGATCACTTCGCGCAGTTCCGACATCAAAGCCGATGTCAGTGCGGATTTTTATGATGCGAAGTTGAACTACATCGGTACGGCGAAAGGTTCCGAGGCGAAAGAGTTGACGCCGGTATGGGCGGACTTCAAACGTTCGGAAGAGATCGTGGCCGATATCAATCAACAGGAAGATGTACAAGTAAGAGCCTTGCAGAAGTTTGACCAGTCGCTCGGTAATTTATTGACCAGAGCGACAGATAAAGTGTCGATGCTCGATAGTAAACAAGCACATAAGTTGTATTGATAGTCAGGCCCTCATCGCGAGCAGGCTCACTCCTACAGAGGGAAAACGCATTCCAACTGTAGGAGTGAGCCTGCTCGCGATGAGGCCAGAATAAACACCACAAAACCCACAGACATAAAAAAGCCCCGGCATCTCACGACACCGGGGCTTCTTCATTCAGCGTCTACTCAGGCCAGCTCAAGCTCGGCATTCACAGCAGCTGCAGGCACTACCGCTTGCCCACTCAACGCCAGGTCGAGCAGTTCGCGGTTGGCAACGGCGTACATGGCGTAGTCGGTGCCGCTCGCAGCACGGATTTCCACCAGCATGGCGCGCCAGCGCTCGATCATGCCTTCGTGCTGTTCCATCCACAGCGCCAGACGTGCTTCCACGTCCAGCGTGCCGTCGCCCTGTTGCAGGACGGAGATGGTGATCGCACGTTGCTGCCAGTCCACGTCGTCACGGAACGCTTCACGGGCCAGGGCCTGCCAGTTGTTTTCAACCGGCAGCGCGCTGATCTGTTGCAGGTACCAGGTGATGTCCAGCGCACTGCCCACGGCGAAGTAGGCCTTGGCCACTTCGGCAGGGTTCTGCCCGGTCACGTCGGAGGCTTCGATGATCGGCAGCAGGGTGTACAGGTGCGAGGTACCCGCCACCATACGCGCCAGCAACTCCGGCACACCGGCCGCGACGTAAGCCTGATAACGCGCCTGCCAGTTTTCGCGGATTTCGCCGCTCAGCAGTTCGTCGAGCTTCAGACCCAGCTCCTTCAGGTGCGGACCGAAGTGCGCCACATCACGGGCAGCGTTCTGCTCGTTGCGACGGGCACGCAGGAACCAGCGCGTAGCGCGACGGCCCAGACGCATCAGCTCGTCCATCAGCTCCAGTTGCACGTCAGCGCTGACCTGGTAGTCCAGCGCTTCAATCTGACGGAACCAGTGCGGGAGGTGGAAGATGTCACGCACGATCACGTAAGCGCCCGCCACGTTCGCCGGGCTCATGCCGGTCGACTCTTTGAGTCGCTGAACGAAGGTGATGCCCATGTGGTTGACCAGATCGTTGGCAATCTGGGTGCTGACGATCTCGCGCTTCAGACGGTGACGGCGCATGGCTTCGGAGAACTTACTGACCAGGGTCGGCGGGAACGCCGTTTCCATGTCGCGGGTCAGGTAGTCGTCGTCCGGCACCAGCGAGTTCAGCAGCTGTTCCTTGAGGTCGATCTTGCTATACGAGATCAGCACCGACAGCTCGGGACGGGTCAGGCCATGGCCTGCCGCAACGCGCTCGTTGATCTGCTCTTCGGTCGGCAGGAACTCGATGGCACGGTCCAGCTTGCCACGGCCTTCCAGATCGCTCATCAGACGCTTGTACTCGGCAATGCGCTCGTAGGCACGACGCGCCGCCAGGGACAGAGCCTGGGTCTGCTTGTAGTTGTTGCCCAACACCAGACCACCGACTTCGTCGGTCATGCTCGCCAGCAACTGGTTGCGTTGCTTGTCGGTCATGTCGCCGGCCTGAACCACTTCGTTCAGCAGGATCTTGATGTTCACTTCGTGGTCGGAGCAGTCCACGCCACCGGCGTTGTCGATGAAGTCGGTGTTGGAACCGCCGCCATTGAGACCGAATTCCACACGACCCAGTTGGGTCATGCCGAGGTTACCGCCCTCGCCCACGACTTTACAGCGCAGCTCGTTGCCGTTCACGCGCAGCGCATCGTTGGCCTTGTCGCCCACGTCGGCATGGCTTTCGGTGCTGGCCTTGACGTAAGTACCGATACCGCCGTTCCACAGCAGATCCACCGGTGCCTTGAGCAAGGCGTTCAGCAGTTCGGTCGGGGTCAGCTTGTCGGCCTTGATGTCGAAGCGTTCTTTCATCTGCGGCGAGATGGCGATGCTCTTCGCGCTGCGCGAGAAGATACCGCCACCTTCGGACATGATGCTGGTGTCGTAGTCGGTCCAGGCCGAACGCGGCAGGTCGAACATGCGCTGACGCTCGACGAAGCTGGTCGCCGGGTTCGGGTTCGGATCGATGAAGATGTGCATGTGGTTGAACGCGGCCACCAGTTGCAGCTTGTCCGACATCAACAGGCCGTTACCGAACACGTCACCGGCCATGTCACCCACGCCGACCACTGTGATGCTGTCTTCCTGAACATTGATGCCGCGCTCGCGGAAGTGGCGCTGTACGCCGACCCACGCGCCCTTGGCGGTGATGCCCATTTTCTTGTGGTCGTAACCGGCAGAACCACCGGAGGCGAACGCGTCGCCCAGCCAGAAGCCGTAGTCGATGGCGATGCCGTTGGCGATGTCGGAGAAGGTTGCAGTGCCCTTGTCCGCGGCCACAACGAGGTACGGGTCATCGTCGTCATGACGCACGACGTTGGCCGGCGGCACCAGCGCGCCGTCTTTCAGGTTGTCGGTGATGTCCAGCAGACCGGAGATGAAGATGCGGTAGCAGGCGATGCCCTCGGCCGCGATCTCGTCACGGCTGCCGCCCAGTGGCAGACGACGCGGCAGGAAGCCGCCCTTCGCACCCACCGGCACGATGACCGAGTTCTTCACTTGCTGGGCTTTCACCAGGCCGAGGACTTCGGTACGGAAGTCTTCTTCACGGTCGGACCAGCGCAGACCACCACGGGCAACGTTGCCGAAGCGCAGGTGCACGCCTTCGACGCGTGGCGAGTAAACGAAGATTTCGAACTTCGGTACCGGCTTCGGCAGCTCTGGAATCGCGTGCGGGTTGAACTTGAAGCTGAAGTACGACTTGTTCTGGCCGTTGGCATCAGTCTGATAGAAGTTGGTGCGCAGGGTGGCTTTGATCAGGTCCAGGTAGCGACGCAGGATGCGGTCTTCGTTGAGCACCTGAACGTCGTCCAGTGCGGTCAGAATCGCTTGTTCCAGACGCTGTTGCTTGTCTTCCAGATCATCGCTGCCCAGCTTGCGCGCCAGGTAGAAACGGGTCTTGAACAACCGGGTCAGCTCGCGAGCGATGTCGGTGTGGTTGTTCAGGGTACTGGCGATGTAACCCAGGTCGAAGCCCAGACGAATCTGCTTCAGGTAACGGGCGTAGGCACGCAGCAGCGCGACGTCGCGCCATGGCAGACCGGCGGTCAGCACCAGACGGTTGAACGCATCGTTCTCGGCATCGCCACGCACGATGTGGACGAATGCGTCCTGCAGAGTGTCGTTGAGTTGCTGAATATCCAGCTCCAGACCTTCAGCTGCGGTGAACGCGAAGTCGTGGATCCAGAACTCGCGGCCATTGGTGTGGCGCAGACGGTACGGGAACTCGCCGAGCACGCGCAGGCCGAGGTTTTCCAGAATCGGCAATACGTCGGACAGCGCCAGCGGGGTATCGGCGTGGTACAGCTTGCAATGCAGCTCGCGTTGGCCGGACACCTGGCCCAGCGGCTGATAGAAGCTCATCACCAGCGGATTTTTTTCGTTCAGGCTCAGCAGGTGCTGCATGTCGACCACGGCCGAATGCGCCGCGAAACGCTCGCGGTAGCCGGCCGGGAAGCCTTTCGGGAAGTCCGCCAGCACGTTGGTGCCGTGGGCTTCGCCGAAGCTTTCGACGGTCAGTGCGGCGTAGTCGTCCTGCCAGCTGCGGCAGGCCTGTACGACTTCTTTTTCCAGCAGCAGCGGGTCGATGTCGATGCGGTTCTTCGGATCGACACGCAGGATCAGCTGCACGCGAGCCAGCACGGACTCGGAGAAGAAGGTCCAGAACTCGCAGTCGGTGGCCTTCAGGCGCTCCATCAGCACCTGCTGGATCTTCTGGCGCACTTCGGTGGAATAGATGTCGCGCGGTACGTAGGCCAGGCAGTAGCAGAAGCGACCGTACGGGTCTTTGCGCAGGAACACGCGGATCTTGTTGCGTTCCTGGATCTGCACGATCGACATCACGGTGCTGAACAGCTCGTCGACCGGGGTCTGGAACAGGTCATCACGCGGCAGCACTTCGAGTACCTGCGCCAGTTCCTTGCCCAGGTGAGCCTTGGACTGGAAGCCGGAGCGGCGTTCGATTTCTTCGACCTTGCGACGGATGAACGGAATGACCCGCACGCTCTCGCCATACACCGAGGAGGTGTACAGGCCCATGAAGCGGTGTTCCTTGATGACGTTGCCGTCGGCGTCGATTTCACGGATCGACACGTAGTCCGGGTAGGCAGGACGGTGTACGCGGCTCGGGTGCGCAGCCTTGGCGAACGACAGCAGGGTCGGTTCGCGCAGGTAGTTCACCGCGTAGTCTTCGATGTGACGGTCTTCGTCGGTCAGACCGGTGCGCAGCAGTTTGGTGAGGCCGAGGAAGGAATTCTGGTCGTATTCGATATGACCGCCATCGGCCTGATCGACAACGGTGAACTCTTCGTAGCCGAGGAAGGTGAAGTGGTTGCCCACCAGCCATTCCAGGAAGCTCTTGATTTCAGTCTTTTCGTCGGCATCGACGGCGAATGCGCTGTGATCGAGCTTGGTGAGGATCTCCTGCACCTTGGCCTTCATCGGCTCGAAATCAGCGACCGCGACGCGCACTTCACCGAGCACCTGCTCCAGCTCTTTGCTCAGCACAGTGAGTTCGGCCGCGTTGGCGCAGCGGTCGATTTCCAGGTACATCAGCGACTCGTGCAGCACGCCTTCGCCGGTGCTGCCCTTCGGCAGGATTTCCAGCAGCTCGCCCTTGCTGCCACGACGTACGCTGAGCACGGTGGTCTGCAGGGTGTGGATGCTGTAGCCGCGGCGGTTCAGCTCGGTGCGGACCGAGTCGACCAGGAACGGCAGGTCGTGGTGCAGCACCTCAACCGCGGTGTGGGTCGACTGCCAGCCATGACGCTCGTAATCGGGGTTGTAGACGCGCACTTGCGGTTGCGCGTGATCGAAGCGCTCAAGCAGGCGCCACGCAGAAAGAGTACAGCCAGCGAGGTCGGAGAGGCGACGTTGAGTCAGCTCGTCCAGGGAAATGATGCCGAAGAATTGTTCAGCAAACAGCGCCACTTGTGGCAGTGCCTGTTCACTGATGTGCTGCGCCAGTGCCGCTTGCAGTTGGTGCTGGAAGTCGGCTTTGCTGGCTGCGGTGAAGAACGCCATCTGTGGTACTCCGCTTGGGGCTTGTTATTGATGGAAAGCGTCGCTTGCAAAACCCCTTTCGGGGCCTCCGTCGCCCTGTTCCTGATTCTCGGGCAGAGGAAACAGGGTGACAGGTGGGTGAAGCTGGACACGACACTCAGGTCACATTCACCTTCCATTGAATGAGCATCTGCAAAAACGACTGTCAGGGCTGCCGACAATGCCTTTACGGGTGCTCATCCGTTGCGCAGCTTAATGGGTGCGACAATGTGTCTGCTTGCGGTGCTGCGACATATTCGGTCATTGGCACGTAAACAAGGGGTTCGGCACCGATAAACACTAGCATTCATGGCGCAAAACGCCGGCTCGAATGCCCGTATTCACGGTACATCTGTGCCAGAAGTGACCATTGACCTGTGTCGCGTTCACGACACATCCTCTGACACTCTCACATGCAGAAATTCCCGAGGACTGGCAGAATCGCGCCCAATTGCGACCAACACGCCCGCCGAGGCAGGAATTCCCCATGCAAATGACCACCGCCCTATTGATCGTCAACCCGTGCGACGACGAAGAAGACAACATGGCCATGCTCTGCTGCCACAGCGACAAGGGCGACATGTTTCTGATGAGCCGCTACCCGGACGAGGACGAGCTGGAGATCACCCTGGATGGCGAGCCTTCGACGCTGGACGGCGTGAAAGTCACCCTGACCAAGACTCTGCTGAAGATCGAGATCGCGGCGGCGGATGCCGATGCGCTGAATGGCGATGATGTGCTGGAAATCACCTTCAATCCGGACATGGTTGATCTGGCTGAAGTTGAAGAAACCCTGAAGAACATCCTTGATGGGACTGGCACTTTCATTAGCCAGATTTGATGGCGTCTTCAAGGGACTCATCGCGAGCAGGCTCACTCCTACAGTACGGTGTACGACGCCCCTATGTAGGAGTGAGCCTGCTCGCGATAGGGCCGGAACAGTCAACCAATCACTTCCCGGCTACAAAATTCCAACAATTGCCCCAGTCATTTCCCGCACTTTGCGCAAAATGCCGTTAGTCGCCACCCCCCTCGATGGATTAAAGTAACGCCCCCAGCCACGGCGTTATCCGAACGCCTGCGGCCACCCTTTCCAGGAACAGTCACCGATGGAACATCGTGAAGCGCTGCTGGCGCTGCGAACCTTTCTTTCAACGCAGATTCTCGGCCAGGAAAAACTCATCGAGCGTTTGCTCATCGCCCTGCTCGCCGACGGCCACATGCTGGTCGAGGGCGCTCCGGGTCTGGCCAAGACCAAAGCGATCAAAGAACTCGCCGAGGGCATCGAAGCCCAGTTCCATCGCATCCAGTTCACCCCGGACCTGCTGCCGGCCGACATCACCGGCACCGAGATCTATCGCCCGGAAACCGGCAGTTTCGTGTTCCAGCAAGGGCCGATCTTCCACAACCTGGTACTGGCGGACGAAATCAACCGTGCCCCGGCCAAGGTGCAATCGGCGCTGCTCGAAGCAATGGCCGAGCGTCAGGTCAGCGTCGGACGCAGCACGTATGAACTGTCACCGCTGTTTCTGGTGATGGCCACGCAGAACCCGATCGAGCAGGAAGGCACCTACCCGCTGCCCGAAGCGCAGCTCGATCGCTTCCTGATGCACGTGAAAATCGGCTTCCCCGACGCCGCCGTCGAACGCCGCATCCTGCAACAGGCCCGTGGCGAAGCCCTCAATGGCGAAACCAAACCCGAGCGCCGGGTCAGCCAGCAAGCGATCTTCGCCGCGCGCAAGGAAATCCTTGGCCTGTACATGGCCGACGCCGTGGAGGAATACCTGGTGCAACTGGTCATGGCCACGCGCACGCCGGCCAAATTCGACCCGGAAATGGCCGAGTGGATCGCCTATGGCGCCAGCCCGCGCGGCTCGATCGCCCTCGACCGCTGCGCCCGTGCTCACGCGTGGCTGGCCGGTCGCGATTTCGTCAGCCCCGAGGACATTCAGGCCGTGCTGTTCGACGTGTTGCGTCACCGCATCATTCTGTCGTTTGAAGCCGAAGCCGCCGGCATCGATCAGGATCGGGTGGTGCAGCGGATTCTCGACGTCGTAGCCGTCGCTTGACCCCCATGAACGCCCCCCTGCCGTCCGAACCGGGCATCCGCATCAGCCTCACCGACCTGATCGAGATGCGCCACCGTGTGCGCGAAGTGCAGCTGTTTTCCACACCCAGTCAGCGCAGTCCGCTGATCGGTCTGCATCACTCGAAATTCCGTGGCCGTGGCGTCGACTTCGATCAGGTGCGGGTCTATCAGGCCGGCGACGACGTACGCACCATCGACTGGCGCGTGACGGCGCGCACCCAGGAGCCGCACACCAAGCTGTTCCATGAAGAACGCGAGCGCCCGATTTTCATCATGGTCGAGCAAAGCACCCGGCTGTTTTTCGGCTCCGGGCTGATGTTCAAGTCGGTGCTGGCGGCGCAAGTGGCGGCGCTGATCGGCTGGGCGGCCCTCGGCCACAACGACCGGGTTGGCGGACTGGTGTTCGGTGACAACGAGCACTACGAAATCAAACCCCGGCGCAGCAAACAAAGCCTGCTGCAATTGCTCAACCGGCTGGTCAAGGTCAACCAGTCGCTGCATACCGAACGCGAACCGGATCACGATGCCTTTGGCGTGGCCCTGCGCCGCGCGCGCGAGGTGCTGCGCCCGGGCAGCCTGGCCATCGTGATTTGCGATGAGCGCGCATTGTCGGACAGCGCCGAACAACAACTGAGCCTGCTGTCACGGCACTGCGACTTGCTGCTGCTGCCGCTGTCCGATCCGCTGGATCACGCCCTGCCCGCCGCCGGGCTATTACGATTCGCCGAGCGCGGCGCGCAACTGGAACTCGATACGCTGAATTTCGAGCTGCGCCAGACGTATCGCGCCCAGGCCGAAGCACGCATCGCCCGCTGGGAGCTGCTCGCGCAGAAACTGCGGGTATTGCTGATGCCGCTGAGCACGCAAAGCGAGATGGTCGAGCAGATGCGCGAGTTTCTCAATCCGCAGCGTCCGGGGACAGGACGATGAACGGCCTCGAACAACTGCAACCGCTGATTTCCCCGCCACCGATTGCCTTCTGGCCGCCGGCGCCGGGCTGGTGGTTGCTGCTTCTGTTGTTACCGTTGCTCGGCTTCGCCGCGTGGCGCCTGCGCCGGTTCATTCCGATCAAGAAACGCCCGATCGTGCGCGCCGAACAACCGCTCGACCCGGTGCGCATCGCCGCCCTCGCCGAACTGGCGCAGATGCCCAAACCTTACGACGGCGCACCCGCCGGCGCCTGGCTGCAACAACTCAATGGCCTGCTCAAACGCCTGTGCCGCAACCATTACCCCTACAGCCAGAGCCACACGCTCAACGGCCGCAAATGGCTGGCGTTTCTCGACAACCGCTGCCCGGCAGCCGGCCTGACGCGCTGGATGGTACTGGTCGAAGGCGCCTACAAACCCGAGTGCAAACTCGACGACAAAGCCATTGCCGGCCTGACCCAAGCCGTCGACACCTGGATCCGCAAGCATGTTTGAGTTTGCCTGGCCGTGGATTTTCCTGCTGTTGCCGCTGCCGTGGCTGATGCGCCTCGTGCTGCCGGTGGCCGACAGTGGCGAACCCGCCTTAAAAGTGAGTTTCCTCAGCGACCTGGAAGGCCTCGCCCGTCGGCGTGCCCGAGCCAATCTGCCGGCGTGGCGCCAGCAAGCACCGTTCCTGCTGCTGTGGCTGTTGCTGCTGGCTGCCGCCGCGCGCCCGCAGTGGCTGGGCGAACCGCTGCCGATAGCCGCCAGCGGGCGTGATCTGCTGGTGGCGGTGGATGTGTCCGGCTCGATGGATTTCCCCGATATGCAGTGGCAGGACGAAGATGTCAGCCGCTTGACGCTGGTCCAGCATCTGCTCGGCGACTTTCTTGAAAGCCGCGACGGTGACCGTGTCGGTCTGATCCTGTTTGGCAGTCAGGCGTACCTGCAAGCGCCGCTGACCTTCGACCGCCACACCGTGCGCGTCTGGCTCGATGAAGCGCGCATCGGCATCGCCGGCAAAAACACCGCCATCGGCGACGCTATCGGTCTGGCGCTGAAACGCCTGCGCATGCGTCCGGCACAGAGCCGAGTGTTGATCCTGGTGACCGACGGCGCCAACAACGGCGGCGAAATCGATCCTCTGACCGCGGCAAAACTGGCTGCCAGCGAAGGCGTAAAAATCTACCCGATCGGCATCGGTGCCGACCCTGAAGCCAGCGGCAGCACCGGCCTGCTTGGGGTCAATCCGAGCCTGGATCTCGATGAGCCGGCGCTCAAAGCCATCGCCCAAGCCACCGGCGGTCAGTATTTTCGTGCCCGCGATGGTAAAGAGCTGCAAGCGATCAAGAACACCCTCGACCAGCTCGAACCGGTCACTCAGCAACCGACCCAGGCGCGCCCCGCACAAGCCTTGTATCAGTGGCCGCTGGCGTTGGCCTTGCTGTTCAGTCTGCTGCTGGTCGCCCGTGAGTTGTGGCCGGACAACCCGTTGCAACGCCTGTTCACCAAGGAGCTGTATCTGCAAAGTCCGCTGCCTGACTGGCGCGAACGCCTCAAGCGTTTGCGTCTGCGGAGGCGCCGATGATCGCGCTCTGGCCGCACTGGTTCCGCCCCTGGTGGCTGCTACTCCTGCCGCTGCTGGGCTGGTTGCTCTGGCAACTCTGGCACCGACAGAAACGCGCCGGGCGCTGGCAGATGATTCTGCCGCCGGCGTTCCACTCGACGCTGCTCAGTGGCGGTAACGGTCGCGACAGTAAGCTGCCGTGGGTCGCCCTTGGCGTGGCGTGGCTGCTGACCATTGTCGCCCTGCTCGGACCGAGCTGGGAGCGGGTCGAACAAACTAGTCAGAAGCCTGCCGACCCGCTGGTCGTCGTGCTGGAACTGACCCCGGAAATGCTCGCCACCGACTCACCGCCGACTCGAATGGAACAGGCCCGGCGCAAACTGTTCGACCTGTTGCAGGCACGCAGCGATGCGCAGACCGCGATCGTCGTCTACGCCGGCAGTGCGCACACGCTGGTGCCGCTGTCGGATGACCTGGCGACCAGTCGCAATCTGCTCGACGCCCTCAAGCCGTCGTTGATGCCGGAAAGCGGCAACCGCGCTGACCTCGGGGTCATCAAGGCGCTGACATTGCTCAAGCAAGGCGCCCTCGGTCAGGGGCGGATTCTGCTGATCGGCTCGTCGCTGAGTGAAGAAGAACGCCAAGGCATCCGCCGCGCCCTCGGCAAACAATCGGCGCAACTGCTGATGCTCGGCATCGGCACCGCTGAAGGCGCACCGATTGCTCAGGAGGACGGTAGTTTCCTCAAGGATGAACAAGGCGCGATCCGCGTGCCGCAACTCGACAGCCCGAGCCTCGGCGCGTTCCTCGCCAGCATCGGCGGCGACTACCACAGTGCGCGGCTGGACGAGAGCGATTTGCGCGCCCTCGGCCTGCTCGATGGCCCGCGCAGTCTGCGCAACGATGGCCAGACCGTGCGCCTCGACACTTGGGCCGATCAGGGTTACTGGCTGTTGTTGCCACTGTTGCTGCTGGCCGCTTGCGCCGGACGCCGTGGCTGGTTGTTCTGTCTGCCATTGCTGTTTTGTCTGCCCCAGCCGAGCTACGCTTTCGACTTCGAAGACCTGTGGCTGCGCCCTGACCAACAGGGCCTGCACCTGCTCAAGCAGAAGCGCCCGGCCGAAGCCGCCGAGCACTTCGAAGATCACCAGTGGCAAGGGCTGGCGTTGTACGAAGCCGGCGATTACAGTGGCGCCGCTCAGCGTTTCGCCGAAGGCAGCGATGCCCGCGCCCACTACAATCGTGGCAACGCCCTGGCGAAAAGTGGCGAGTTGGAAGCGGCCATCGATGCCTACGAACAAGCGTTGGAACTGCAACCGGACTTGCGTCCGGCGCTGACCAACAAGGCTCTGGTGGAAAACCTGCTCAAGCAGAAGAACACCCCGCCGCCGGCCGAGCCGCAGCCGCAGCCGCAAACGGCCCAGCCGAACGTACCCGGCGATGAACCACCGCCAGCGACCGCGCCGCCACCGGCGGTCAACAGTGACACCCCGAGCGAGGCCCAGCCCGGCGAGTCGGCCAACGAACCGCCGCCGACCACACCACCGCAACCGGGACCCAACGAAGTGCCGGGCAACCTGCCGGATGAATCACCGAATACTGCGCCGATCCTGCAACCCGGCGAGGACACCCTCGAAGGCGAACAGCGTCAGGCACTGGAACAATGGCTGGGCAAGATTCCGGACAACCCGGGGGAATTGCTGCGACGCAAATTCTGGTACGAACAGCAACAACATCAGGATCAGGGAAAAACTCGATGACCCGCTTCACCGCTCTCTTGCTGCCCCTGCTGATCTGCATGGCCACCGCCCAGGCGGCCGAGCTGACGGCCAGCGTGGATCGCAGTCGCCTGAACACCGGCGAGACGGTCGAACTCACTCTCGAAACCAACGATGTCACGCAGTTCGGCAAGCCCGACCTGACGCCGCTGGAACCGTTGTTCGAGGTGCGCGGCACGCGCCAGGTCAACCAGTTGAACACCCTCAATGGCGACAATCGTGCGACCACGCGCTGGATCATCACCCTGCTGCCGAAAGAGAACGGCAGCGTGACCATTCCGCCGCTGCAACTGGGTGATGTGCAGAGCCAGCCGATCACCGTGCAAGTGGTCGAGAGCGATACCCGCGAAGAGAAAAACAATCCGGATCCGGTGTTTATCGAGGCCAGCCTCGACCAGTCCAGCGTGTATGTGCAGGCGCAGGCGATCCTGACCCTGCGCATCTATCATTCGGTGTCGCTGTACGACGACAGCAGCCTGGCCCCGTTGCAGATCGCCGATGCGCGCATCGAGCAGTTGGGCGACACGCGCACCTACGAGAAAGACATCAACGGCGTGCGTCATGGCGTGATCGAGATGCGCTACGCGATCTATCCGCAGCACAGCGGTTTGCTGACCATCGCCCCGCAGACGTTCAGTGCCACGCTGGTCGATACCCAGCCCGCCCAGGACGCGACCGCACAAGGCCCGAAACCGGGCAAGCTGCTGCGCGTCAGTTCCTCGGAGATTCCGCTGACGGTCAAACCGAAACCGCTGACTTACCCGGCCGACGCACCCTGGCTGCCCGCCCGCAGCCTGAGTCTGAGCGAAAGCTGGAATCCGGAGCCGGATCACACTCAGGTCGGCGACTCCCTGACCCGCAGCCTGACCCTGAAAGCCGAAGGCCTGGCCAGTTCGCAACTGCCGGCCCTGCCCGCCACCGACGCCAACGGCCTGCGCCGTTACCCGGATCAACCGGTGCTGAGCAACCAGAGCGGCGAGCGCGGCCTGATCGGCAGCCGTGAAGAACGCGAAGCGCTGGTGCCGAGCCGCAGCGGTGCGATCGAGTTGCCGAGCGTCGACGTGATCTGGTGGAACACCTTCGAAGATCATCTGGAACACACCAGCCTGCCGGCGCGCACCCTGCAAGTGGCGAACAACCCGAGCCTGCAGGTCGACACCCCGGCCGGCAATCTGCAACCGAGCGTCGTCGATAACGATGTGCTGTGGTGGTGGAAACTCAGCACCCTGATCCTCGCCTGCACCACCCTCCTCGGCTTCGGCCTGTGGTGGCGCGCGCGCTGGCAACCGGCGGTGCACCGCGCCGCACAAACCGGCCCAAGCCCGCGCACACTGCTGGACGACATCAAGCGTGCGAGCCAGGCCAACGATCCGCAAGCGACGCGTCAGGCACTCGATGCATGGGCGCGGCAGCAACCGGAAACCCTTGCCGATATGGCGGCGCGGTTTGTGCCGTTGTCGGATGCGCTGGATGGGCTGAATGGTGCGCTGTACAGCGAGACGGGGCAGCATTGGCAAGGCGAAGATCTGTGGCGGGCAATCCGCACCATTCCGGCGGCGGAGCGGGTGCAGGATCCGGTGGGTGACAGTGGGTTGCCACCGCTTTATCCGAAGTAAAAAGCAAAAGATCGCATCCTGCGGCAGCTCCTACAGAGTGGGCATTTATTCCCTGTAGGAGCTGCCGCAGGCTGCGATCTTTTGATGTTGAATGGTCGATTCAATCGACCTTCAAACGATATTTGACTTGACCACTTAAAGTAGAAAAAACTTCCGCACAGTTTCCATATCTGACTGGATAATTTTCAACTCCTCGTCATCGACATCTGCCTCGATCAGGCTCTCAACGCTGCATTTGCTGTAGGTCTGCGCCAAAATCCCCAACATATCACTCGTGTATGGATCTTCTTTTGACAGCTGCATGCCGCGGCGAAGTCCTTCCATGTAAATGGCGGTTTGAAGAATCGCATTCGGACCGGGCGCATCTTTGCGCATCAAGAGTTCCAGATCATCCTGAGCATAGGCAAAAGCTTGCTCCGGACGAAAACCAAGTTCATCCATCGCATGAAAATATAGCCCTTTAACCATTCCTCTGGCCTGATTGAACAAGCTTTCAACCCGCATCTCCATTCTCCAGCAGTTTCAAACCGCATCGGTATGAAGCGGAAATGATTTCAAGTTACGACCACCGGAGGTGATCAGCAAATCAAAGGAAAGTCAGCGGCCGGCAATACCGCCCGCTGCACCCTGGATGCCTGGAATACGCATCACCGTCTAATAGTTGAATTTTGTTTTGACCTGTTCGCCTTCGCGATAAGACAGGACAAAGGACTTCCATGGCTCACCGCGAGCAACCGCATGCTCGTGTAGCTTTTCTACAAGCACATAGATTTTCCAGTGATTGAAATCAGTTTCAGCGTCCCAAATTTCTGAGCCATTTTTTTCCACAGCGAGGTCGGTCTCCATATAGTTCCCCCCCCACTCAATGCTGTATCGAAAGGACTCATAACCGTGAACAATTCCGGTCTCGACCAGTTCAAAAATTGATTTAACGAGTTCGAAGTCCTCTGTAATCACTCTATTACCTCCGGAATTTGATGAGGTTCATTTTTAAAAGCCACGGCTTTGTGTTTACCGTCAATGTAAAACGGGGACAGACTACGTTTTCGCAGTGCTTTCTAAAAGTGGTTTGTCCCCATTTGCCCCTGACAACGCGCTGACCTTTTACTCCTCGAGCCGAAATTACTGAAACTCATACTCTTTCAGCAATAACCTCTAACTCTTCCCACATTCCGGCAAGGCCAATACTATTCATGTAAGTAGCGAAATCCAAAAAAGGCGCAACCCCAATTTCTTCGATCTTGAACCACGTTGCATCACACTCCGGACAAGTAAAAATAAAAGCTTCGGTTGCTTTGATTTTCGCCTTAACAATATAGTCCTGCTGACACCTTAGGCAAAGCATATAAACCTCTTTATGGAACTGGTTCGTCAAAAATAAATCTGTCACCTTACCATCGTGATGCAAAGGGCGAGATTTTCCCTACGTATTCAACCTATGCCCGCGGCGTGGACATGCTGGTCGATGCAGACAACTACTTCAACCTCATACCCAAGGGCAGGAATGAGGATGAGATCATGGATGGGGGCGCATCATGATCGGTATGAAAATGAAAAAGCCTCGAGTTGCTGCCATAAGTGAAATGGCGTCAACTCTGGAAACGGACGACCAGTGCCGCCGGTTTTTCAGATAGCAAGATAACTTTTTGCAAAGACTTCGCGGATCAATAGTTGAATTTTGTCTTCACTTGCTCGCCGTCACGATAAGACATCACAAATGATTTCCATGGCTCGCCACGTTTCACGGCATTAGCCTTTAAATCTTTTGCCAAAAAATATATGTCGGAGACATCGAAATTGATTTCAGCGTCCGTTACCTCAACACCGTCTTTCTCTACCGTCAGTTCGGCCTCCATAAACCCTTCACCCATCTCGATCTCGTAACGGAAGGCATCGTAGCCGTGAACAACACCCCCCTCGACCATCTGAAAAATTTTTTTGACGATTTCTAGATCATCTGTGATCACTCGATTATCTCCGGTATTTTTCGGGCTTCGTTCTCAAACACTACAGATTTCGTTTTACCGTCAATCGTGTAGAACACTTGCAACGAATCAGGTCGAGAAGATCCCGAGATATTAGATGGCCACTATTTTGGCGTCAATTAACAGATTGAGTTGTCGATAAACGATCATGGCCAAATTGCGCGTCCATACCACCGTCCTGCTGAGCCACGGTCAGCCCTCCTGACGCAATAATCTGTAAACTCCCCCCTCTTTAGCCGCCCATCATTTCCCCCCGCGGCCATCACCTATTTCTGTAGCGGAGTCCACCTTGCGTCTGTTCCACACCTCCGACTGGCACCTTGGGCAAAACCTGCATGGCCAGGAGCGCGATTTCGAGCATGCGTGCTTTCTTGAATGGCTGCTGCGCCAACTGCAACTGGCGCAGCCGGATGTGCTGCTGATTGCCGGGGACATCTTTGACACGGTCAATCCGCCGGTCAAAGCCCAGGAACGCCTCTACGACTTCATCGTCAGCGCCCACGAGCAGCAACCGTTGCTGACCATCGTGATGATTGCCGGCAACCACGATTCCGGCTCGCGCATCGAGCTGCCAGCGCCGTTGATGCGCCGTTTGCGCACCCATGCGCTGGGTCGGGTGTTGTGGCTGGATGACGGCCAACTCGACGCCGAACGTCTGCTGCTGCCACTGCCGAATGCCCAAGGCGAGATCGCCGCATGGTGCCTGGCGCTGCCGTTCCTGCGTCCGGCGGAAGTGACCGGTGCACACCTCGGCGACAACTATCTGCGCGGCATCGGTCAGGTGCATGAATGGCTGATCGAAGCGGCGAATGCCAAGCGCCAACCGGGTCAGGCGCTGGTCGCCATCAGCCATGCGCACATGGCCGGCGGCTCGGTCTCGGAAGACTCCGAGCGCAGCCTGATCATCGGTAATGCCGAAGCGCTGCCCGCCAGTTTGTTCGGGCCGAGCATCAGCTACGTCGCCCTCGGCCATTTGCACAAGCCGCAGAAGGTCAACGGTGAAGAGCGCATTCGCTACAGCGGCTCGCCGATTCCGTTGTCGTTCTCGGAGATCGGTTATCAGCACCAGATTCTCGACGTCATCCTCGACGGTGAAACGCTGGTCAGCGTTGAACCGAAACTGATCCCGCGCTCGGTCAACCTGCAACGCATCGGCCCGGCGCCGCTGGCGGAGATCCTGCTGCAACTGGCCGACCTGCCGAATATTGATCTGCTCGCTGAAACCCAGCGCCAGCCATGGCTGGAAGTGCGCGTGACCCTCGACGAGCCACAGCCGGATCTGCGCCATCAAGTGGAAAACGCCCTGCAAGGCAAGGCCGTGCGCCTGGTGCGGATTGCCGCCGAATACGCCGGCAATCGCGGTGCTGACGGTGCCGAAGAAGGCAGCGCATTGATCGAACTCGATCAACTCACCCCGCAGGAACTGTTCAGTCGCGCCTGGCTCGACAATTACGGCAACGAGGTCGATGAACAGACGCTCAAGGACTTCGCCGAACTGCTGCAAGACGTGCAACTGGAGGGCGAGCAGCCATGAAGATTCTCGCCATTCGCTTGAAGAACCTCGCCTCGCTGGCCGGGCCGTTCGAGATTGATTTCACCGCCGAACCGCTGGCCAGTGCCGGGCTGTTCGCGATCACCGGGCCGACCGGCGCCGGGAAAAGTACCCTGCTCGACGCGCTGTGCCTGGCGCTGTTCGGTGCGGTCCCGCGCCTGAACAACACCGGTCGCGATGCCAAGGTGCCGGACGCTGACGGTGAAATCGCCACCGGCGACCCGCGCACCTTGCTGCGGCGCGGCACCGGCGAAGGGTATGCCGAGGTGGATTTTGTTGGCGTCGACGGCCGCCGTTACCGTGCGCGCTGGGAAGCCAACCGCGCCCGGGAAAAGGCTGGCGGCAAGTTGCAGGCCAGCCGTCAGAGCCTGCGTGACATCGATCAGGATCAACTGCTCGCCAGTCAGAAAGGCGAGTACAAGACCCAGCTCGAAGCCGCACTCGGTCTGAACTTCGAACAGTTCACCCGCGCCGTGCTGCTGGCTCAGAGCGAGTTCAGTGCGTTTCTCAAGGCTGACGACAACGACCGCAGCGAACTGCTGGAAAAACTCACCGACACCGCGCTCTACACCCGCCTCGGCCGCCGCGCGTTCGACAAGACCAAAGAAGCCCGCGAAGCGCACAAGCTGCTGCAGGATCAAGCCACCGGCGTCACTCCGCTCGCCCCCGAAGCCCGGGCCGAACTGGATGAGCGTTTCAACGCTGCCCAGCAGCAATTGAAGTTGCAGCAAGCGCAGCTCAAGCAACTGGAACAACAGCACAGCTGGCTCAAGGATTTGCGCCAGTTGCAGGACGCGCAGCAAGCGGCTGCCGAACAACTGCACAGTGCGCAGCAACAGTGGGAAAGCCTGGCCTGCGAGCGCCTGAAGCTGACGCGCCTGGAACAACTCGCCCCGCAACGGCACCAATTCGCGCGCAAGACTGAACTCGATGCGCAACTGACGCCGCTGGCCGCACAAATTGCCGCGCACACCCGCCAGCATGGCGAACTCAATAAGCGTCAGACGCAACTGGAGCAGGCACTCGATGCGGCAAAAATCGCCCTGACCGAAGCGCAGCAGCGCAACAGCGAAAGCGCCCCGCTGCTGCGTCAGGCTTTCGAAGAGCAGAGCACCCTCGCCCGCCTCGCCAAAGACACCGCCCTCAGCGCCGACGCGCGCCAAGCCGCCGAGCAGGCCTGCACGCAAGGCCAGAGCGCCATTCAAGCCTTGCAGGAAAAACAGGCTGAAGTTGCTGAACGCCTGCAGAAAATGGCCACCGAGCTCGAACAAAGTGCTCATCTGGCACCGCTCAGCGATGCATGGAATGCCTACCGCGATCGCCTGCAACAGTTGATGCTGATCGGTAATCGACTGAACAAAGGGCAAGCCGAACTGGCGACCCTCGAACAGAATGCAAGCCAAAGCGCCGAAGCGCTGGCCACGCAAAAGCAGCAACTGGAAGTGCTGTTCAAGGAGGCCGGCGCCGAGCCGGATGCGGTCGCCGAGCAGATCGGCATCCTCGGCACTCTGTTGCAGGACAACCGCAAACAGCTGCGCGCCATCGAAGACCTGACGCGGCTTTGGGCCAGTCAGCAGGAGCTGGAAAAACGCGGCGCCGAGCTGCAACAGCGCCTGCTCGACGCGCAGCAGGAACGCGAACGCCTGACCCAGGATGGGGTGAAAAGCAAAGCCGAACTGACCATCGCCGAGCAAACCCTCAGCGTCACCCGTGAACTGCTCGAGCGCCAGCGTCTGGCGCGCAGTGCCAGTGTCGAAGAGTTGCGCGCGCAGTTGCAGGACGACCAGCCCTGCCCGGTCTGCGGCAGCAACAAACATCCGTATCATCAGCCGGAAGCGCTGCTGCAAAGCCTCGGCCGTCACGATGAGTCCGAGCAGGCCAGCGCGCAGCAAGCGGTGGATCAGCTCAAGGAAAAACTCACCGAGCTGCGCGCCGAAGTCGGTGGCGTGATCGCCCGACAGAAAGAGCTATTGCAACAGCAGGAGCAATTGACCGCCCAGCTTCAGGCACTGGCGCCGAGTCTGGAGGCGCATCCGCTGGCCCCTCAGTTGCTGAATCAGGATGCCGACAAGCGTGACGCCTGGCTGACCCGGCAAACCGATCAACTGAACCAGAGCATCACGCAGGACGAACAACGCCAGAGCGCCCTGCTCACCCTGCAACAGGATGCGGCGCGCCTGACCCAGCAACTGCGCAACGCCGAAACCGCGCATCAGCAAGCGGCGCATCACCTGAGCAACCAACAACGCGAACTGAGCAGCGACCGTCAGCGTCTCGACGAAGAGCTCACCGCGTTCGCCAGCCTGCTGCCGGCCGACACCCTCGAAGCCTTGCGCGTCGAGCCGGCGGCGACCTTCATGCAGCTGGATCGGCAGATTGCCGAGCGTCTGGCGCAAGTCGATCAGCAAAAGGAAGAGTTGGCCGAACAGCAACAACGCCAGCAAACCCTGGAGAAGGAACAGGATCGCCAGCACAGCCGCGTCCAGCAATTGCAAAGCGCCGAGCAGCAGTTCAGCGCACTGGCCGCACAGCAACAGGCCTGTCAGGCGCAACTCGCGCAACTGCTGGGCGAACACAGCAGCGCCGAGCACTGGCAGCAGCAACTGGAGCAGGCCGTGGAGCAGGCGCGCAACGCCGAGACCAGCACGGCTGCGGAACTGCAGAACGTGCGCACGCAACGGGTGCAGGTGGGCGCCGAGCTCAAAGCGCAGCAGGAACGCTTGCAGGCACTGCAAAGCGAAGACAATGAGCTGACGCAGAAAATTGCCGACTGGCGCGGACGTCATCCGGAGCTGGATGACGGTGGTCTCGAAGACTTGCTGCGCGTCGATGACACGCAGCTCAGCGAATTGCGCCAGCGCTTGCAGCACAACGAAAAAGCCATCGAACAGGCCAAAGTGCTGCTGCAGGAACGTGATCAGCGTCTGGCCGATCATCAGGCGCAGCACAACGGCAATCTTGATGCCGAACAACTCGCCAGCGCCCTCGCCGACCTGCAGAACCAGTTCAACCTCAGCGAGCAACAGTGCGCCGAACTGCGCGCCGAACAGGCCGAAGATCAGCGCCGGCAAAACGCCAATCAGGCACTCGCGCAGCAGATCGCCGATGCCTATGCCGAGTATCAGCGCTGGGCGCGTTTGAATGCGTTGATCGGCTCGGCCACCGGCGACACCTTCCGCAAGATCGCCCAGGCCTACAACCTTGATCTGCTGGTGCATCACGCCAACGTGCAGTTGCGCCAACTGGTCAAACGCTATCGCCTGAAACGCGGCGGCAGCATGCTCGGCCTGCTGGTGATGGATACCGAGATGGGCGACGAATTGCGCTCGGTGCATTCGCTGTCCGGCGGCGAGACCTTCCTGGTGTCGCTGGCCCTTGCACTGGGCCTGGCATCGATGGCGTCGAGCACGCTGAAGATCGAATCGCTGTTCATCGACGAAGGCTTCGGCAGCCTCGATCCGGAGTCGCTGCAACTGGCCATGGATGCACTCGACGGCTTGCAGGCGCAGGGGCGCAAGGTCGCGGTGATTTCCCACGTACAGGAAATGCACGAACGGATTCCGGTGCAGATTCAGGTACAACGCCAAGGCAACGGTTTGAGCACACTGGAGGTGAAATGAACACGCTGTATTCGTTCCGCCGCTGCCCTTACGCGATGCGCGCGCGAATGGCTCTGCGTTATTCGGGCGTACCGGTGGAGATCGTCGAAGTCAGCCTCAAGGCCAAACCGGCCGAGATGCTGGCGATCTCGCCCAAGGGCACGGTGCCGGTGCTGGATGCGGAGGGTCGAGTGATCGATGAGAGCCTGGAGATCATGCGCTGGGCGTTGGCACAGAATGATCCTGACAACTGGTTGCTGGGCGGCGATTCACGGATTGCCGAGTTGATCGAAGCCAACGATCAGGCATTCAAGCTGCATCTGAATCGCTACAAATACGCCGAGCGCTATCCCGAGCAGCCGATGGAGGTTTATCGGGCTGAGGGCGCGTTGTTTTTGCAGAGGCTGGATGGGTTGCTTGAAGGTCGGGATTATTTGCTGAGTGATCATCCGTGTCTTGCGGATATCGCGCTGCTGCCGTTCGTTCGGCAGTTTGCGCATGTGGATCGCGAGTGGTTTGCGCAGACGCCTTATGTGCGGTTGCAGGTGTGGTTGCAGGGCTTTCTTGAGTCCGAGCTGTTCACGGCGATCATGAAGAAGTAACTTTCTCTTCTTGCTTGCCGAACCCCTGTGGCGAGGGAGCTTGTCGAGTCGTCGCACCGTCCCGCTCGGCTGCGCAGCAGTCGCAAAACCATTCAACACGGATCATCAGAAATAGGCGATCGCCGCATTTGGGGCTGCTTCGCAACCCAGCGGGAGCAAGCTCCCTCGCCACAGTGGTTCGTGTTGTCTAAGCGAGTGCGTTGCACATGCCGAGTGCCATGCAATCCACTTCGAAAGGGCCGAGAAAATCTGCCGAGACTTTTACCGGTGGGTTGCCGGCCAGCAGCCCCTGCGAGTTGGCCCGTTCGATGTTATGCGCAATGCTGTGATTGGCCTCTATGGCCCGTGCCAGCGCGCCGACCGAGCCTTGACCGAAGCCAAGTAACGCGGCGCCATTGGTCATCAGTGCCAATCCGGCGATGACCCAGAGTCTGTAACCTTTCATGCTCCGCCCACTCCTGCGAGTTCAGCACGATCAACCAGCACGTCTGCGCGGTGTTCAAACTGGATGCCGGGGTGTGCGACCTGAATCGGTGCGTCGAAGCTGTGTTGGGTTTGCGCGGCGATGCTGACAAACAGCACCAGGGCCAGGTAAAGACCGATGGCCAGGTAGGCGCCGCGCTTGGCTGAGGTGATGATTGAACTGGCCATGATGTTCTCCGTGGGCATGTTTCAGTGCCGTCAGGATCGATCAAAAAAGCCGCGGTAACCACTCAGGGTTTCCCATAGTAACCATCAGCTTGGTTGATTATTTAGGCCTTCTATCTCAGCGTTGGAGAAAACCTATCGAGCGCAGATTTTTCGATCACGCATACGTGTAGGAGCTGCCGAAGGCTGCGATCTTTTGACGTTGAAGATCAAAAGATCGCAGCCTTCGGCAGCTCCTACAGGGAGCGGTGCCAAATCAGACGTTCAGTGTTGGGCTTTGTGATCCAGCGCAGCGTAGAAGTTGGCGCTCTGTTGCAGGTATTTCTGGGTGTAGCTCTGGGTGTGGGATTTTTTGCTGCTGACTTCAGCGTTGGCACTGGCTGGCAATGCAACGGTGGCGGAGATGGCGGAAGCGGCGATAACGGAGAAGAGATTGAAGTTCATGGCGGTAACCCTCGTGTTCGGTTGGCTTGCTTTGCCCGGTTGGGCCGTGAAGCAAACTTAACGCTCGAGGGTTGATCGCTTGAAATGCTTTGTAGCATTACCGGATATCAGCGCGATTAATACAAAGAGACAGGCCCCGTAAACCGGGGCCTGTGGCTTATTGTCGCACTAGAAACTTCAGGTCGCTCGGGGCGTCCATCGGTAGTTTTTGCACGGTTTTGCCAAGCAGACCGGTCTTGGCATCGCGCTCGACGACAACAATTTCGTTGCTCTTCTGGTTGGCGATCAGCAGGAATTTGCCACTCGGATCGAGGCTGAACTCACGCGGGTGATCGCCTTCCACCGAGCGTTTTTGCAGCTCCTTGAGCTGACCGGTCGCCGGGTCGATGCTGAACACCACCAACTGATTGGCCGTGCCACGGTTGCTGACGTAGAGGAATTTGCCATCCGCCGAGGCATGCAGCGCCGCACCGGCCTTGTCCGAAGTCGGTTGGCCGGCAGCCAGATCGACCAGTTGCGTCTGGGTCAGCACGCCGTCGTTGTAGTCGAACACCGCCACCTGTGCGCTCATTTCCATGGTCAGCCAGGCATGTTTACCGTCAGCACTGAACAGCAAATGACGCGGGCCGCTGCCGGCCGGCAAACTGATCAAAGCGGTTTTTGCCGGGGTCAGCGGCAGGTCCGGGTTGGCCTTCGGGTCAAATTTGTAGATGAAGACCTTGTCCGCACCGAGATCGTTGGAGAACACGTAGCGGCCATCCGGTGAGGAAACGGTCGAGTGCACGTGGTTCGACGCCTGACGCTCGGGGTTGACCCGGCTCGCCGGGTGCGCGCTCATCTGCACCACCGGTTTGAGCTTGCCATCGGCACCGACCGGCAACACCGCGAGGGTGCCACCCGGATCTTCCATCACCGAATAGTTGCTGACGAACAGGTGGCTGACGTCGCCGCTGAGGCTTGAGTGGGTCGGTTCGTTACCCAGGCTCTGCACCTGATTGATCAGGGTCAGGGCGTGGGTCTTCGGATCAATCGAATAGCTGCTGACGCGACCGACCGGGTCTTTCTGGCCGGGGCCGTTTTCGTTGACCACGAACAGCCGATGCTGGTCTTTGGACAGGGTCAGCCATGACGGGTTTTCGCTCTTCACCACTTGCAGCGGCTTGGCAGCGATCTGGCCGGTGGCACTGTCGAAATTCATCCGGTAGATGCCCTGGCTGGTACCCGCCGTGTAGGAGCCGACCAGCAATTGATAGTTCTCGGCGCTGGCACTGGAAAGGCCCATCGCACCGACGCTGCCGGCCATCAGCAGCGGCCAGAATTTACGCATGTTCATCAGTTTCATCCTCGTCATCGCTGCTGCTGACTACATCACCGAGGCAGACCAGACGGTGCTCGCCGGTGGTTTTGGTGTCGCTGGCGTAGCCAATGATCAGCCAGCTCTGCAGGTCTTCATCAAACGTCGCCGCTGTAACCTGCGCCGGGGTGAACTCCCAATGCTTGGCCGTGCGGCCATCGATACATTCGATGTGCAGGTTGTCGTCTTCGTCGAGGGCGAATTCGAAGGCATGCAATCCATCGATTTCGACCATGCCGCAGTGTTCGAGGGCGTTGAGAAGTGTTTGGGCAGTCATGGCAAACAGTCTTTCTTAGGGGGGAAAGGGCCAATGATAGCTCATTGTCGTGCCCGGCCCTTGTAGGAGTGAGCCTGCTCGCGATGGCGGTGTGTCATCCAACCAAGATGTCGAATGTGAAACCGCTATCGCGAGCAGGCTCACTCCTACAGGGGATTTGCGGTGTGGGTTAGAAGGCGTCGCGTGAGGGCTTGCCATCCACCAGACGCTGGATGCGCAGCGGATTGCCATTCTTCAGCGGTTCCGGCAGCAAACTGTCGGGGTAATTCTGGAAGCACACCGGGCGCAGGAAGCGATCGATCGCCAGCGTCCCCACCGACGTGCCGCGCGAGTCGGACGTCGCCGGATACGGCCCGCCATGCACCATCGAGTCACACACCTCGACCCCGGTCGGATAACCATTGAGCAGGATCCGCCCGACCTTCTGTTCAAGTAACGGCGTCAGCTCCGGGAAGCGCTCGAAGTCGGTCTGCTCGCCGATCATCGTCGCCGTCAGTTGGCCGTGCAGGCCCTGCAGCGCCGCGCTGAGCTCGGCCTTGTCCGCCACTTCGACGATCACCGTGGTCGGGCCGAACACTTCCTCCTGCAAGACTTCATCGCTGTTGATCAACAGGCTGACATCGGCCCTGAACAACTGCGGCTGCGCCTGATTGCCCTGCTGCGGCTGACCTGCCAAATGCCCAATGCCGGAATGCGCCAAGAGTTTCTGCAAGCCTTTGCCGTAGCTGCCGAGGGTGCCGGCGTTGAGCATGGTCTGCGCCGGTTGATCGCCAATCAGCCCGGCCACTTGCTGGACGAAGGCGCTGAACTGCGGCGAACGAATACCAATGACCAAACCGGGATTGGTGCAGAACTGACCACAGCCCTGCACCACCGAGGCGGTCAGGTCGCGGGCGATCGATTCCGAACGCGTGGCCAGCGCCTGCGGCAAGACGATCACCGGGTTGATGCTCGACATCTCGGCGAACACCGGGATCGGTTGCGGCCGCGCCGCCGCCATGTCGCACAGTGCCCGACCGCCCTTGAGCGAACCGGTGAACCCGACGGCCTGAATCGCCGGATGCTTGACCAGCCACTCGCCCACACCGCCGCCGTAAATCATGTTGAACACACCGATGGGCATCGCAGTTTTTTCGGCGGCGCGAATCAGTGCATCGGCGACAAGTTCAGCAGTTGCCATGTGTCCGCTGTGGGCCTTGAACACCACCGGGCAACCAGCGGCCAGCGCGGCAGCGGTATCGCCACCCGCAGTGGAAAACGCCAGCGGAAAGTTGCTCGCGCCAAACACCGCCACCGGGCCGAGGCCGATGCGGTACTGGCGCAGATCGGGGCGCGGCAACGGCTGGCGATCCGGCAGTGGCAGATCGATTCGCGCGCCGTAGAAATCACCGCGCCGCAGGACTTTGGCGAACAGGCGCATCTGGCCGCTGGTACGCCCGCGCTCGCCCTGAATCCGCCCCGCCGGCAACGCGGTTTCACGACAGACCACGGCCACGAAATCATCACCCAACGCATCCAGCTCATCGGCAATCGCGTCGAGAAATTGCGCGCGGCGTTCAGCGCTGAGGCTGCGATAGGCCGGGTACGCTGCGGCGGCGGCTTTGGCGGCGGCATCGACTTCGGTTTCAGTCGCCTGAATGAAATCGTACGGCAGGTGTTCGCCGGTAGTCGCGTCGACGCTGTGCAGTTTGACGTTGCCCGCGGCACTGCGCTGACCGCCGATGTAGTTGTGACCGAGAATCTGAGTCATGGGAGCTCCTTAAAGGGTGCCGATGCTGTCCGGTTGAAAAGCCGCTTCTGCCGGCGCGATGCCGTTGACCAGCGGTGCGCCGAATTCGGCTTGGCTGATTTCGAACACGTCGCCCGGTTGGGTGCGGATGCCATCGGCGAACGACAGGGTCGCGGTGCCGAAAAAGTGAATGTGCACGTCGCCGGGACGCAGGAACTGGCGGTATTTGAAATGGTGGTATTCGAGGTTGGCGAGGCTGTGGCACATGTTGGCTTCGCCGCTGAGGAATTCGTTCTGCCACAGCACTTCACCGTCACGCAGGATGCGGCTGGTGCCGGCCAGATGCTGCGGCAATTCGCCGGTGCGCAGTTCCGGGCCGTAGCTGCAACTGCGCAGTTTCGAGTGGGCCAGGTACAGGTAGTTCTTGCGCTCCATGACGTGGTCGGAGAACTCGTTGCCCACCGCGAAACCGAGGCGCCAGGGCTTGCCGTCGTGGCCAATGACGTAGAGCCCGGCCATTTCCGGTTCCTCGCCGGCATCCTCGGCAAACGGCGGCAACGGGAAGGCCTCGCCCGGACGCACGACGATGCTGCCGTCGCCCTTGTAAAACCATTCCGGTTGCACACCCGCCTGCCCCGCTGCCGGTTTGCCACCCTCCACGCCCCATTTGAAGATGCGCATGGTGTCGGTCATTTGCGCTTCATCGCCGGCCTGTTGATGCATCTTGTCCCGCGCCGAGGCGCTGCCCAGATGCGTGAGGCCGGTACCGCTGACCAGCAGGTGCGCAGGATCGGGATGGTCCAGCGGTGGCAGGATGCGCCGGGTGTTCAGCAACTCAGCGTAGTCGTGATCGATGCCGAGGCCGTGGCTCTGCACTTGCTGTTCAAGGGTGCTGCCGCCCTCGATCGCGGCCAACGCCAGATCGCGTACGCTGCGGGCGTCCTGCACTTCGCGGACCAGACCGTTGTCGACCACGCCGACGCGGCGCTCGCCGTTAATCAATTCGAATTGAACCAGATGCATATGTCCTCTCCTGTAAACCAGTCTTGAGTTCGACGCCAATCCATTGTGGGAGCGGGCTTGCTCGCGAAAGCGGTGTGTCATTCAACGATGATGGTGGCTGACCCACCGCATTCGCGAGCAAGCCCGCTCCCACATGGGTTCCATGTTGTTCTGCCGATTCAGGTTCGGGTGGCACCGCGTGCGCTGGCGGCAAATTGCTCGGCCGGCAGCGCGTGTTTGCGCTCGAGCACGCGGTAGACGATGGCTGTGAGGATCAATCCGAACACCATCACCCCCGACAGGAAATACAACCCCGAAGCCAGATTCCCGGTGTACTCCTTCAACGCCCCGATCACGAACGGCCCGATATAGCCGCCGAGGTTGCCCACCGAGTTGATCAGGGCGATCCCCGCCGCTGCACTCGCGCCGGCAAAGAACCGCCCCGGCAAGGTCCAGAACACCGCCGTGCAGGAAAACAGCGCGAACGCCACAAGACACAGCGCCGCCAATTGCGCCACCGGCAGGGTCAGCCACGCGCTGAAGAACAGGCCCAGCGCGCCCAGCACATAGAGCACCGCGAGGTGGCCGTAGCGATCGTTCATGCGGTCGGAACTGCGCGGCACGATCAGCAGACCGACGATGCCGAAGATGTACGGCACCGCCGAGACAAAACCAGTCACCAGATCGCTGCCGCCGAACTGTTTGATCAGCGTCGGCAGCCACAGGCCGAGGCCATAAATGCTCAGGGTCACCGGCAGGTAAAACAGCGCCAGCAGCAACACGCGTTTGTCTTTGAGCGCATGCAGCGGGTTGCCGTGACGGGTCTGGCCGTATTCCTGAAGATCCTTTTTCAGTTCGCCGGTCAGCCAGTCTTTCTCGGCCTGATCCATCCACTTCACGTTCTGCGGGCCGTCGGGCAGCCAGCGCAATACCGGCCAGGTCAGGAGGATCGCCGGGGTGCCGATGACGATGAACAGCCATTGCCAACCGTGTAGACCGAGGATGCCGTCCATGCCCAGCAAGCCGCCGGATACCGGGCCGGTGATCATCATCGCGATCGGTTGAGAGAGGATGAACAGGCCGAGGATCTTGCCGCGATGGCGCACCGGGAACCATTGGGTGATGTAGTAGAGAACGCCGGGGAAGAACCCCGCCTCCGCCGCGCCGAGCAGAAAGCGCATGACGTAGAAACTGTGCGGGCCCTGGACGAACGCCATGCCGATGGTGATTGCGCCCCAGGTGATCATGATCCGCGCAAACCAGCGCCGCGCACCGAAGCGTTCGAGCATCAGGTTGCTGGGGATTTCGAGAAGAAAGTAGCCAATGAAAAACAGCCCGGCACCGAGACCATAGGCTGCGTCACCGATGCCGATGTCGGCGCCCATGTGCAGCTTGGCGAAGCCGACGGCCGAGCGATCCACATAGGCGATCAGGTACAGCAGGATCAGGAAGGGAATCAGTTTCAGCGTGATGCGCCGGACAAGCCGCAGTTCCTGGCTCATGGGATCGGTCTCCGATTGTTGTTTTTATAGAACCTCGGGGGACGCCTCTCGCGGAAAACCGCCAGGGCCAATCCCTCCACCGAAAACGACTATATAGTAATACTAATTACCCAACAACACTTCCAAAGCGGCGATTTTGCGCTTATGTTTAGCCATGACTCGCAAACAATAGTCTTACAATAAGAGAACCGATCATGTCTGAGAAGAAACCCACCCTGCGCTCGGCCCAATGGTTTGGCACGGCCGACAAGAACGGCTTCATGTACCGCAGCTGGATGAAGAATCAGGGCATCGCCGACCACCAGTTTCACGGCAAGCCGATCATCGGCATCTGCAACACATGGTCGGAACTGACCCCGTGCAACGCGCATTTCCGCCAGATTGCGGAGCACGTCAAACGCGGGGTGATCGAGGCTGGCGGCTTTCCGGTGGAATTCCCGGTGTTCTCCAATGGCGAGTCGAACCTGCGCCCGACCGCCATGCTCACTCGCAACCTGGCGAGCATGGACGTCGAAGAAGCGATTCGCGGCAACCCGATTGACGGCGTGGTGCTGCTGACCGGCTGCGACAAAACCACTCCGGCGCTGCTGATGGGCGCGGCCAGTTGCGATGTGCCGGCGATCGTCGTCACCGGCGGGCCGATGCTCAACGGCAAGCACAAGGGCAAGGACATCGGCTCCGGCACGGTGGTCTGGCAGCTCAGCGAACAGGTCAAGGCCGGCACTATCACCATCGACGATTTCCTCGCGGCCGAGGGCGGCATGTCACGCTCGGCGGGCACCTGCAACACCATGGGCACCGCGTCGACCATGGCTTGCATGGCCGAAGCACTGGGCACGTCGTTGCCGCACAACGCGGCGATTCCGGCAGTCGATGCGCGGCGTTACGTGTTGGCGCACATGTCCGGCATGCGCGCGGTGGAGATGGTGCGCGAAGACTTGCGACTGTCGAAGATCCTGACCAAGGAAGCCTTTGAAAACGCCATTCGGGTCAACGCGGCCATTGGCGGTTCGACCAACGCAGTGATTCACCTGAAAGCCATCGCCGGTCGCATCGGCGTCGAACTGGATCTGGACGACTGGACGCGCATCGGGCGCGGCATGCCGACCATCGTCGACCTGCAACCGTCCGGGCGTTTCCTGATGGAAGAGTTTTACTACGCCGGGGGCTTGCCGGCGGTGCTGCGGCGTCTCGGCGAGGCCAATCTGATTCCCAATCCGAATGCCCTGACCGTGAATGGCAAGACGCTGAGCGAGAACGTGAAAGACGCGCCGATCTATGGCGAGGACGAAGTGATCCGAACCCTCGACAATCCGATCCGCGCCGACGGCGGTATCTGCGTGTTGCGCGGTAATCTGGCGCCGCTGGGTGCGGTGCTCAAACCGTCCGCCGCCACGCCTGAATTGATGCAGCATCGGGGTCGCGCGGTGGTGTTTGAAAACTTCGATATGTACAAGGCGCGGATCAATGATCCGGAACTGGATGTCGATAAAGATTCGATTCTGGTGATGAAGAACTGCGGGCCAAAGGGTTATCCGGGCATGGCCGAGGTCGGCAACATGGGCTTGCCGGCCAAGCTGCTGGCGCAGGGTGTGACCGATATGGTGCGCATTTCTGATGCGCGGATGAGCGGCACCGCGTACGGCACGGTGGTGTTGCACGTCGCCCCGGAAGCGGCGGCCGGCGGGCCGTTGGCGGTGGTGCAGGAAGGCGACTGGATCGAGCTGGATTGCGCCAGCGGGCGTTTGCATCTGGACATTCCAGATGCCGAACTGGCGGCGCGCATGGCAGATCTGCAGCCACCGCAGCAGCTGTTGGTCGGCGGCTATCGTCAGTTGTACATCGACCATGTGCTGCAGGCGGATCAGGGTTGTGACTTTGATTTCCTGGTCGGCTGCCGAGGTGCTGAAGTCCCCCGCCATTCCCATTAACAGCAAAAGATCGCAGCCTGCGGCAGCTCCTACCTTGGAATGCATTCCCACTGTGGGAGCGGGCTTGCTCGCGAAGAGGGTGTGTCAGTGCCATATATTTGGCTGACACTCCCTCTTCGCGAGCAAGCCCGCTCCCACATTTGGCTACTGTGTCTGCCTCAATACAGTGTCGTGCCTGCTATGATGCGCGGCATCTCCATCGCTCAGGATCGCGCCGTTCCCCATGGATTACCGCAAACCTTCCGACCGCAAAAGCATGCACTCGCGCATTGTCCAGGAACTGGGCATGCAGATCGTCTCCGGACGTTTTTTGCCCGACGACAAACTGCCCGCCGAAGCGCTGTTGTGCGAGGAATACGCGGTCAGCCGCCCGGTGTTGCGTGAAGCCACGCGAGTGCTGGTGGCCAAGGGACTGGTGTACTCCAAACCGCGTGTCGGCACGGTGGTCAAGGCCCGACGTGAATGGCACATGCTCGATCCGGACGTGCTGCACTGGCTGATGCAAAGCAGCCCGCAGAATGAATTCTTCAATGTACTGACCAGTGTGCGCAGCATCATCGAACCGGCCGCTGCCGCCCTCGCCGCTCAGCACGCGACCGAGGCAGACATCGCCGCCATCGGCGAAGCCTATCAGCGCATGGAAGCCGCACCGACCCCGGAAGCCCTGCTGCAACCGGACCTGGACTTCCACAGCCGCATCGCCGACGCGACCCATAACGATCTGCTGGCGAACCTGTGCAACATGCTTTCGGTGGCGATTGCCGAGGCGTTGAAGCATTCCAACCAGCGGCCGAATCTGCATGAGCTGGCGCTGCCACGGCACAAGGCGATTCTTACCGCCATCGAAAACCGTGATGCGCTAGGTGCCCGCCACGCGACGCTGGTGCAGCTGGATGATGCGCGTAGTGCGTTGAGTGCTGTGCTCGGCACCGAACTTTCCTGACACACCCAAAATTTCCTGTGGGAGCGGGCTTGCTCGCGAATGCGGAGTGTCAGCAAAGCATGTTATGACTGGCACACCGCTTTCGCGAGCAAGCCCGCTCCCACATTTTGGATTGTGTGATGTTTACTGGATAAAAAAAACCGCAACCCTCGGGTTGCGGCTTTGTTGTTTCGGCATTCGGATCAGTGGGAGAACAACGAATTGCCCTTCTGCCCCGCCATTTTCTCCGGCTTGATCAGGAACTTCGCCAGGGCCGGCAGCAGCCACAGCGCACCGAACATGTTCCACAGCAACATGAAGGTCAGCATCAGGCCCATGTCGGCCTGGAACTTGATCGCCGAGAAGATCCAGGTACACACGCCGATGGCCAGGCACAGACCGGTGAACAGCACCGCTTTACCGGTGGATTTCAGGGTCTGGTAATAGGCTTCCTGCAACGGCAGCCCGGCGCGCAGGAAACTTTCCAGACGGCTGTAGATGTAGATCCCGTAGTCCACGCCAATCCCCACGCCCAGCGCCACCACCGGCAGGGTCGCGACCTTGACGCCGATGCCCATGAACGCCATCAGCGCGTTGCCCAGCACCGAGGTCAGGACCAGCGGCAGGACGATGCACAGGGTCGCCGCCCATGAACGGAAGGTGATCATGCACATCACCGCGACGCAGATGTACACCAGGATCAGGATGGTCAGTTCGGCCTGTTTGATCACTTCGTTGGTGGCCGCCTCGATCCCGGCGTTACCGGCGGCGAGGATGAATTCCAGGCCGTCCTTGTTGTTGGCCTTGGCGAATTCCTGCACCGCGTGTACCGCACGGTCGAGGGTTTCGGCCTTGTGGTCGTTGAGGAAGATCAGCACCGGCGCCAGCGAACAGCTGTTGTTGTACAGGCCGTCAGCGCGGGCGATCGAGTTGTTCAGCACATCCGGGTTGCGCGACAGGGTTTCCCATTTCAGGTTGCCCTCGTTCATGCCTTTGATCATCTGCTTGGACACGGTCACCAGCGAGATCGCCGACTGCACGCCCTCGGTGTTCTGCATCTTCCACATCAGCTCATCGATCGGCGCCATGGCTTCGTAGCGCGAGCAGCCTTCGGTGGCGGTCTTGACCATCACCACCAGCACATCGGAACTGGTGGAATAGTTGTTGATGATGAAATTGTTGTCCTTGTTGTAGCGCGAGTCCGGGCGCAGCTCCGGCGCACCTTGATCGAGGTCGCCGATTTTCAGGTTCTGGCTGTACCAGAGGCCGCCGCCGAAAGCGATCAGCGCCAGAGCGATGGAGATCGGTGCGACTTTCGGGCTGGCGAAGTTCGACAGGAAACGCCAGAACGGATGTTCGCGATTAGCGTCCTTCTTGCTCTTGGCAATCGCGCGTTTGCTGATGCCGACATAGGAAATCGCCACCGGCAGCAGGATCAGGTTGGTGAACACGATCACCGCCACGCCGATGGAGGCGCCGATCGCCAGTTCGCGGATCACCCCGATGTCGATGATCAGCAGCGTGATGAAGCCCACGGCGTCGGCAAGAATCGCGATCATCCCCGGCAGGAACAGTTGCCGGAAAGTGCGCCGCGCCGCCGTCAGGGCGTTATCGGCTTCGCTGGATTGCAGGGCGATGCCGTTGATCTTCTGCACGCCGTGGGAAATGCCGATGGCGAAGATCAGGAACGGCACCAGCATCGAATACGGATCGAGTCCGAAACCGAAGAAGTGCATCAGCCCGAGCTGCCAGACCACCGCCACCAGTGTGGTGCTCAACACCGCCACGGTACTGCGCAGGCAGTTGGTGAACCACAGCAGCAGGATCAGGGTGATGACGAAGGCGATGCCGAAGAACATCACCACCATCACCAGACCGTCGATCAGGTCACCGACCTTCTTGGCGAAACCGACGATATGAATCTTGACGTTGGGGTTCTGCGCTTCGAACTTGTTGCGGATCTTGTCCTCCAGTTCATGGGAGAACTGGCGATAGTCCAGCGCGAGCAGCTTGCCCTGATCCTGCGGGTCCGGGTAGGACTCCAGCAGCGGGATGTCGACGATACTCGACTTGAAGTCGTTGGCCACCAGACGCCCGACCTGCCCGGACTTGAGTACGTTGTTACGCAACATGTCGAGGCTTTCCGGCGAGCCGTCGTAGCTCTGCGGGATCACTTCACCACCGGCAAAGCCTTCTTCGGTCACTTCGGTCCAGCGTACGCTCGGGCTCCACAGCGACTTGAGGCCGGAACGGTCGACGCCGGAGATGTAGAACACCTCGTCGTTGATCTGGCGCAGGGTCTCCATGTACTCCTTGGAGAAGATGTCGCCGTCGGTGGCTTCCACCGAAATGCGCACGGTGTTGCCCAGGTTCGCCAGGTCGTTGCGGTGCTCCATCATCTTCTCGATGAACGGATGCTTGAGCGGAATCATTTTTTCGAAACTGGTGGACGGCCGGATCAGCGTGGCCTGCCAGAACAGGAAGATGCTGACCACCAGGCAGATCAGGATCACGGCCGGGCGGTTGTTGAAAATCAGACGTTCGAGGAACGTCGCCTTGTCCTGATGATGATTGCTCAAGGAAGTCATAGCCCCGCCTTCTTATTATTAATCTCGGCGCCGTTTGGCTGCGTGGTGTGCACGCCGCCCTGCCCTGTAAGAATCAGATTACCGTCGCCGGCCGCCGTCACCGAGGACAGCGAGATGCGGTCCGGGCGGTTGAACACGCTGAAGGTTTCGCCGTTATCGCTGCTGCTGATGACCGAGCCGCCGTTGCCGACGATCACGATCGAGCCGTCGGCAAGCAGGGTCGCGCCGGACAGACCGAACTCCAGCGCACCGCGCGCGGCCTTGAGTTCAACCTGCTGCCAGGTGCTGCCGAAGTCGCTGGAGCGATAGAGGTTGCCGCGCAGGCCATACGCCAGAAGAGTCTGGGGTTGTGCGGTGCCGATCACACCGAACAGCGAGCCTTGATACGGGCCCTGGAGCTTTTCCCAGGTCTGGCCCCAGTCCGGGGAACGGAACATGCTGCCCTGCTCGCCGACGATGAACAGCCCGGCGTCCTTGACGGCGGCGATGGCGTTGAGGTGGAACTGGTCCTGGTTGTCGAGGCGGTCACTGACGTCTTGCCAGTTCTTGCCGCCGTCGGTGGTTTCCAGCAGGGCGCCGTAGGCACCGACCGCCACACCGTGGTTGACGTCCTGGAACCAGACGTCGAGCAGCGGCGCTTCGCGCTTGAGGTCTTCGAACTGTTTGTTCCAGGTCAGGCCGCCGTCTTCGCTGGCGAGGATCTGCGCGTCGTGGCCGACCGCCCAGCCGTGCTTGTCGTCGACGAAATACACCGCCGTCAGCAGTTGCCGGGTCGGCACCTTGGCCTGGGTCCAGGTCTTGCCCTGATCGTCGGAATAGAGAATGTGCCCGCGATCCCCCACCGCCACCAACCGGGTGCCGGCGTGGACGACATCGAGCATCAGGCTTTTTGCGGCTTTGGCCGATTCGGTGGAATACACCCCGTCGGCTGGCGCTTCAGCGGCCAGCACGGGTGCCGACAAGGCAGCACAGCCCAGCAGGGTGAGTGCTGTGGCCAGCAACGCGGTGTTGCGAAACGCCGGCGGGCGGCAACGACTCATAGACCTTCCCCTATTTATTATTGTTAGGCCATTCGGCCTTAGGGCGCCGCAAGGGTGCTCGTGGTGACTGACAGGTCACAAGCATAGCCGTGAAACCCGCAGTCCAGAGCGCCTTGGGAAGCTGGCTCATCCTATCGGGCTTTGGAAACGTCTGACAATCGGCGCCACGTTATCTTTTGTTAACCGGATGGGCCTCCTGTCAGCGGTGATTTCCACTGTGGGAGGGGGCTTGCTCCCGAAGGCGATGTGTCAGGCACCAGAGATGTCGACTGATCCACCGCTTTCGGGAGCAAGCCCCCTCCCACAGGGTGCAATGGTGTTTGTGAGATTGGGGCTGGCGGATGAATACACCGCCATTCGCCGGATGGATGCGGCAAATCTTGCGTGGGGGACTTGCACGATCGGTATTATGGTATACCATCAGACGCACAGACACTCTTAATCCCCCTACGGAGCAGCTCATGAGTTTCGAAATTCGCAAGATCGTCAGCTATGTCGAAGAAACCTTCATCGAAGGCGGCAAGGCCTCTGACAAGCCAGTGACCATGGTCGGGCTGGCCGTGGTCATGAAAAACCCGTGGGTCGGCAACGGTTTCGTTGAGGATCTGAAACCGCAGATCCGCGCCAACTGCTCCGACCTCGGCGCGCTGATGGTCGAGCGCCTGGTGGGCATCATCGGCGGTGCGGAGAAGATCGAGGCTTACGGCAAGGCTGCAGTGGTCGGCGCCGACGGCGAAATCGAACACGCCTCGGCGGTGATCCATACCCTGCGCTTCGGCAATCACTACCGCGAAGCGGTCAAGGCCAAGAGCTACCTGAGCTTCACCAACAAGCGCGGCGGCCCGGGCACTTCGATTCAGATCCCGATGATGCACAAGGACGACGAAGGCCAGCGTTCGCACTACATCACTCTGGAAATGCAGATCGAAGACGCGCCGCGTGCCGACGAAATCGTGGTGGTGCTCGGGTGCGCCGACGGTGGCCGCCTGCACCCGCGCATCGGCAACCGCTACATCGATCTGGAAGAACTGGCCGCCGAAAAAGCCCAGTAATCACAATAAAAAGGCATTGCAGGAGCGCTCCATGATTCGGCTCACCGCTGAACTCACCCCGGCTGGTACCAGTTACCTGGCGACCGGCCAAGGCCAGCCCGTGGTCTTGATCCACGGCGTGGGCCTGAATAAAGAAATGTGGGGCGGCCAGATCGTTGGCCTGTCTGCCCAATACCGGGTGATCGCCTACGACATGCTCGGCCATGGCGCGAGCCCGCGCCCGGCCAGCGGCACCGGCCTGCTCGGTTATGCCGATCAGTTGCTGGAGCTGCTCGATCACCTGAATCTGCCCCAGGCAGCGGTGATCGGTTTCTCCATGGGCGGTTTGGTGGCGCGGGCGTTTGCCCTGCACTACCCGGAGCGCCTGCAAAGCCTGGTGGTACTGAACAGCGTGTTCAACCGCAGCGAAGAACAGCGTGCCGGGGTCATCGCCCGGACCGCGCAGGCGGCTGAACACGGGCCGGATGCCAACGCCGAAGCGGCGCTGTCACGCTGGTTCAGCCGTGAATATCAGGCGGCCAACCCGGCGCAGATCGCGGCCATTCGCCAGACCCTGGCCGGCAACGATCCGCAGGGTTACCTGACCACCTACGAATTGTTCGCGACCCAGGACATGTACCGCGCCGACGACCTGGGCAGTATTCAGGCACCGACGCTGATCGCCACCGGCGAACTCGACCCCGGGTCCACCCCGGAAATGGCCGAGCAACTGGCCCGACGCATTCCCGGCGCGAAGGTTGCGGTGCTGCCCGAGCAACGGCATATGATGCCGGTAGAGTCGCCGCGCCTGGTCAACCAGACGCTGCTGGAATTTCTCGAATACGCACACTCCCGACAAAACCATATAAAGGGGATCGTTGCATGACACTCGCACGCTTCCAGATGTGCATCGGCGGAGAATGGGTCGACGCCCTCTCCGGCAAGACTTTCGAAAGCCTCAACCCGGCCAGCGCGCAAGCCTGGGCCGAACTGCCTGACGCCGATGAAGCTGATGTCGAACGCGCCGTACAAGCGGCGCAGACGGCTTTCGACAGCCCGGCCTGGCGCGGCCTCACCGCCACCGCGCGCGGCAAGCTGCTGCGGCGTCTCGGTGACCTGATCGCGGAAAACAAGGAACAACTGGCGCAGCTGGAAAGCCGCGACAACGGCAAACTGATCCGCGAAACCCGCGGTCAGGTCGGCTATCTGCCGGAGTTCTTCCATTACACCGCAGGCTTGGCCGACAAGCTCGAAGGCGGCACCCTGCCGCTGGACAAGCCCGACCTGTTTGCCTACACCGTGCACGAAGCGATGGGTGTGGTCGCTGCGATCATTCCGTGGAACAGCCCGCTGTACCTGACCGCGATCAAACTGGCCCCGGCCCTCGCCGCCGGCAACACCATCGTGATCAAGCCGTCCGAACACGCTTCGGCGACCATCCTTGAGCTGGCGCGTCTGGCCCTCGAAGCCGGGATTCCGCCGGGCGTGGTCAACGTTGTCACCGGTTACGGCCCGAGCACCGGCGCCGCCCTCACCCGCCATCCGCTGATCCGCAAGATCGCCTTCACCGGCGGCGCGGCCACCGCCCGGCACGTGGTGCGCAGCAGCGCCGAGAACTTCGCCAAGCTGTCGCTGGAACTCGGTGGCAAGTCGCCGAACATCATCTTCGCCGACGCCGATCTGGACAGCGCGATCAACGGCGCGATTGCCGGGATCTATGCGGCCTCGGGCCAGAGCTGCGTGTCCGGCTCACGTTTGTTGGTGCAGGACGAAATCTACGACGAGTTCGTCAACCGCCTGGTCGAACGCGCCCAGCGCATCCGCATCGGCAACCCGCAGGAAGACCACAGCGAAATGGGCCCGATGGCCACCGCGCAGCAATTGGCGGTGGTTGAAGGGCTGGTGGCCGATGCCATCGCTGAAGGCGCGCGTTTGCGCACCGGCGGCAAGCGTCCGGCGGATCTGGGTGACGGCTGGTTCTACGAGCCGACGCTGTTCGAGTGCGACCGCAACTCGATGAAGATCATGCAGGAAGAGGTCTTCGGCCCGGTGGCTTCAGTGATTCGCTTTAAAGACGAGGCCGAGGCGCTGGCAATCGCCAACGACTCGCAGTTCGGCCTCGCCGCCGGCATCTGGACCCGCGATCTGGGCCGTGCCCATCGCCTGGCGCGCGACGTGCGTTCGGGGATCATCTGGGTCAATACCTACCGTGCAGTGTCGGCGATGGCGCCGATCGGCGGCTTCAAGAACAGTGGCTATGGACGCGAAAGCGGCATCGATTCGGTGCTGGCCTACACCGAACTGAAAACGGTGTGGATCAATCTCTCTCAGGCCCCGATGCCTGATCCGTTTGTGATGCGCTAGGAGTCCTGCGACATGATCGAACCCGGCATTTACAAAGACGTCATGAGCTCGTTTCCGTCCGGGGTCACGGTGGTCACCACCCTCGACCCGGAGGGCGCCATCGTCGGCATCACCGCCAGCGCCTTCAGCGCGCTGTCGATTGATCCGGCGCTGGTGCTGTTCTGCCCCAACTACGCTTCCGACACCTACCCGGTGCTGCGCGACAGCAAGAAATTCGCGATCCATTTGCTGTCCGCCGACCAGACCGCCGAGGCCTACGCCTTCGCCGGTAAAGGCAAGGACAAGGCCAAGCACATCGAGTGGCATTTGAGCGAACTCGGTAACCCGATCCTCGCCAAGGCCACGGCGATCATCGAGTGCGAATTGTGGCGTGAATACGACGGTGGTGATCACGCGATCATTGTCGGCGCGGTGAAGAACCTGATCCTGCCCGAGCAACCGGTGACGCCGATGATTTATCACAAGGGCAAGCTCGGGCCGTTGCCAACCCTGGCCTGATTAACACACCCAAATGCCAATGTGGGAGCGGGCTTGCTCGCGAATGCGGTGGATCATTCAACATTGATGTCGACTGACACGACGCCTTCGCGAGCAAGCCCGCTCCCACAAGGAGATCCAGGGTGACAGGAGGAATGATGAGTAACGAAAAGTACGAAAAAGGTCTGAAGATCCGCACCCAGGTGCTGGGCGAAGCCTACGTGCAGCGTTCAATAGAGAACGCCGACGACTTCACCCGCCCGTTGCAGGAAATGGTCACCGAATACTGCTGGGGCCATGTCTGGGGGCGTGAGGGTTTGTCGCTCAAGGAGCGCAGCATGATCAACCTGGCGATGATCTCGGCGCTCAACCGCCCGCACGAACTCAAGCTGCATGTGCGCGGCGCCTTGCGTAACGGCCTGAGTCGTGAGCAAATACGCGAAATTCTGCTTCAGGTCGGTATTTATTGCGGCGTCCCGGCAGCCGTGGACAGTTTCCGGCTCGCCCGTGAAGCCTTCGCCGAAGCCGACGCCGAGGCCTCCAGTTAACCCCTCGGCTGTTTTGATGCCCGTCTGGCATGGACAGCCACAGTAAAGAGCGGACCCCATGAAACGCCAGCCACTCGACGACAGCTTCAAGGTCAATCGCAACCCCGTTACCCTGCGCGAAATCGTGCTGGATAAACTGCGTAGCGCGATCATGAATTTCCAGCTCATGCCCGGCGATCGTCTGGTGGAGCGCGATCTGTGCGATCGCCTCGGTGTCAGCCGCACCTCCGTTCGCGAAGCCTTGCGTCACCTGGAGTCCGAAGGTCTGGTCGAGTTCGCCGATGCCAAAGGCCCACGGGTGGCGATCATCACCCTCGCCGATGCGGTCGACATCTACGAGCTGCGCTGCGTGCTCGAAGGCCTGATCGTCCAGCTGTTCACCCTGCGCGCCAAGGCCAAGGACATCAAGGCCCTGGAAAAAGCCCTCGACGAGAACCGCAAGGCACTCAAGGACGGCGAACTGCAACAGGTGATCGACTCGGTGCAGGGCTTCTACGACGTGCTGCTCGAAGGCTCGGGCAACCATGTTGCGGCCACTCAATTGCGCCAGTTGCAGGCACGCATCAGCTACCTGCGGGCGACTTCGGTGTCCCAGGAAAACCGTCGCGGCGCGAGTAATCAGGAAATGGAAAAAATGGTCGAGGCGATCAAGAGCGGTGATGCGCTGGCGGCGCATCAGGCCTGCGTCGATCACGTGCGCGCGGCGGCCGCCGTGGCCCTCGATTACCTCAAGCGCAAACAGGAAGAGACTGGCGCGACGCCTAACATCACCCTGCCGATCGCGCTGAAAGAACCGCGCATAGGTCACTGACATGTTCAGCCCGAGCTTTTGCCCGAAATGCGGTGGCCCTGACCTCGGTCAGCAGGTACCGCCGGGCGATACGCACGAGCGCCTGATGTGCCGCGGCTGCGGCTATATCCACTACGTCAATCCGAAGATCATCGCCGGCTGCATCATCGAGCAGGACGGCAAATACCTCTTGTGCCAACGGGCGATCCCCCCGCGTCCGGGCACCTGGACGCTGCCGGCCGGCTTCATGGAAAGCGGCGAGACCACCGAGCAGGCGGCGCTGCGTGAAGTCTGGGAAGAAAGCGGCGTGCGCGCGGAAATCGTCTCGCCCTATTCGATTTTCAGCGTGCCGAAGATCAGCGAGGTGTACATCATCTTCCGCGCCCTCGCGCTGGAGATCACCGGCCAGTTCGGCCCGGAAACCCTGGACTACAAATTCTTCGCCCCCGAGGACATTCCGTGGGACAAGATCTATTACCCGGCGATCCGGCAGATCCTCGAGCGCTATATCGAAGAGCGTCAGGCCGGGGTGTATGGGATCTATATGGGCAATGATGACAGCGGGAAAATCCACTTCATGCGCTGAGGATCACCGTTTCCCCTGTGGGAGCGGGCTTGCTCGCGAATGCGGTCAATCATTCAACATTTCTATCGACTGACACGACGCCTTCGCGAGCAAGCCCGCTCCCACAGGGGATTTGCGATGTTGCTTAAAGGGGAGCAATGCCCTCGACAATGACGATCTCCGCCCTCGCCCATTCCTCGCGATAACTTTTCGCCTCCTGATACGCCGCCGAGTGGTAGCACGCCAGCGCCTGCTCGTAGCTCTCGAACTCGATCACCACGCTACGCTGAGGCGTAGCCCTGCCCTCCAGCGCCTGGCTGCGCCCGCCCCGGGCCAGAAACTTCGCGCCGAATTCGGCAAACGCCTTCGGTGCGCGCTGGGTGTATTGGCTGTAGTGCTCGGCATTGTCGACATCCACGTGGGCAATCCAGTACGCCTTCATAGTGACCTCTTTGCTGATTTTGTATTATGGTATACCAATATATTTCCAACAAACCCTGAGAGTCCAGCATGGCCTTCAACAGCATCGAAGAAATCCTCGAAGATTATCGCCTCGGCAAAATGGTCCTGCTGGTCGATGACGAAGATCGGGAAAATGAAGGCGACCTGCTGCTGGCCGCCGACTGCTGCACACCCGAGACGATCAGCTTCATGGCGCGTGAGGCGCGCGGGCTGATTTGCCTGACGCTGACCGACGAGCACTGCCAGCGCCTGGGCCTTGAGCAAATGGTGCCGAGCAACGGCAGCGTGTTCAGTACCGCGTTTACCGTGTCGATTGAAGCGGCAGTCGGCGTCACCACCGGCATCTCTGCGGCTGACCGCGCGCGAACGGTCGCTGCCGCGGTGGCGAAAGACGCCCGTGCTGAAGACCTGGTGCAGCCCGGGCACATCTTCCCGCTGCGCGCCAAAGAAGGTGGGGTGCTGACCCGCGCCGGTCACACCGAGGCCGGTTGCGACTTGGCCCGCCTCGCCGGTTTCACCCCGGCCTCGGTGATCGTCGAGGTGATGAACGATGACGGCACCATGGCTCGCCGGCCCGATCTGGAAGTGTTTGCGCGTAAGCACGGGATCAGGATCGGCACCATCGCTGACCTGATCCACTACCGTCTGAGCACCGAGCACACCATTGAACGCATCGGCGAGCGTGAACTGCCGACAGTGCATGGCACGTTCCGCCTGATCACCTTTGAAGACCGCATCGAGGGCGGCGTGCACATGGCGATGGTCATGGGCGATCTGCGTCGCGAAGAGCCGACGCTGGTGCGCGTGCATGTGATCGATCCGCTGCGTGATCTGGTCGGCGCCGAATACAGCGGGCCGAGCAACTGGACGCTGTGGGCGGCGCTGCAACGGGTCGCGGCTGAAGGGCACGGGGTTGTGGTGGTGTTGGCCAATCATGAATCGTCACAGGCGCTGCTGGAGCGCGTGCCGCAATTGACCCAGCCGCCGCGACAGTTCAGTCGTTCGCAATCGCGGATTTACTCCGAAGTCGGTACCGGGGCGCAGATTCTGCAGAATCTTGGGGTGGGCAAGCTGCGCCATTTGGGGCCGCCGCTGAAGTATGCGGGGCTGACCGGGTATGACCTGGAAGTGGTGGAGAGTATCCCCTTCAGCGAATAACTCCACAGAACACCACGTTCCCCTGTGGGAGGGGGCTTGCTCCCGAAGGCTCCGTATCAGTCGACATCAATGTTGAATGACCCAACGCATTCGCGAGCAAGCCCGCTCCCACAATGGGTTTTGCGTTTCAGCCCCATTTCCTCGAACGACAAAAAATGGCTCCGCCAGATAACCGGTAAGGCAAAGTGCTTGCACAAAGTTTGGAATACCATAATATGATATTCCATAGACCGGATAACCTGAAAAACCGTCCGGCTACTGCTCCCGACAGGCGGGCAACAACGCAAGCCCGCTCAAAAACACAACAATGAGGGCGTGAAAATGGTGTTGAACAAAGCTGCAACCGCAATCCTTTTTGCGGGACTGCTGAGCGTGACCGGCCAGGCTGCAATGGCCGCCGAAAGCGTGAACTTCGTCAGCTGGGGCGGTAGCACCCAGGATGCGCAGAAACAGGCCTGGGCCGATCCGTTCAGCAAGGCCAGTGGCATCACCGTGGTGCAGGACGGCCCGACCGACTACGGCAAACTCAAAGCCATGGTCGAAAGCGGCAACGTGCAGTGGGACGTGGTCGATGTCGAAGCCGATTTCGCCCTGCGCGCCGCGGCCGAAGGCCTGCTCGAACCCCTCGACTTCAAAGTCATTCAGCGCGACAAGATCGACCCGCGTTTCGTCAGCGATTACGGCGTCGGCTCGTTCTTCTTCTCCTTCGTCCTCGGCTACAACGAGGGCAAGCTCGGCGCGGCCAAGCCGCAAGACTGGACCGCGCTGTTCGACACCAAGACCTACCCCGGCAAACGCGCCCTGTACAAATGGCCAAGCCCCGGCGTGCTCGAACTGGCGCTGCTGGCCGACGGCGTGCCGGCCGACAAGCTCTACCCGCTGGACCTTGATCGCGCCTTCAAGAAACTCGACACCATCAAGAAAGACATCGTCTGGTGGGGCGGCGGCGCGCAGTCGCAGCAACTGCTGGCCTCCGGTGAAGCGAGCATGGGCCAGTTCTGGAACGGCCGCATTCACGCCCTGCAGGAAGACGGCGCACCCGTCGGCGTGAGCTGGAAACAGAACCTGGTCATGGCCGACATTCTGGTGATTCCAAAAGGCTCGAAAAACAAGGACGCGGCGATGAAGTTTCTGGCCAACGCCAGCAGTGCCAAAGGCCAGGCCGACTTCTCCAACCTGACCGCCTACGCCCCGGTCAACGTCGACAGCGTGGCGCGCCTGGACTCGGTGCTGGCCCCGAACCTGCCGACTGCCTACGCTAAGGATCAGATCACTCTTGATTTCGCGTACTGGGCCAAGAACGGTCAAGCCATCGCGACACGGTGGAACGAATGGCTGGTCAAATGAAAATGGCGGCCACCGCGTCCCGTCCCTCCACTGCCACCGGGAGCGCCACGAGCGCTGCCGGTCCGGCCACAGGCAAGGCGAGTGCAATGGCGCAAGCCCCGTCCCTCAGACAACGCTGGCGCGGCGCCGGCAACCTCGTGCCGGCACTGCTGTTCCTCGGCCTGTTCTTTCTCGCGCCATTGATTGGCCTGCTGTTGCGCGGCGTGCTTGAACCGACCCCCGGCCTTGGCAACTACGAACAACTGTTCGCCAACTCGGCGTATGCGCGGGTGCTGCTCAACACCTTTTCGGTGGCCGGGCTGGTAACGATTTTCAGCCTGTTGCTGGGCTTTCCGCTGGCCTGGGCGATCACCCTGGTACCGCGCGGCTGGGGCCGCTGGATTCTCAACATCGTGCTGCTGTCGATGTGGACCAGCCTGCTCGCCCGCACCTATTCGTGGCTGGTGCTGCTGCAAGCCTCGGGCCTGATCAACAAGGCGCTGATGGCGCTGGGCATCATCGATCAGCCGCTGGAAATGGTGCACAACCTGACCGGCGTGGTGATCGGCATGAGCTACATCATGATCCCGTTCATCGTCCTGCCGTTGCAGGCGACCATGCAGGCCATCGACCCGATGATCCTGCAGGCCGGCTCGATCTGCGGCGCCAGTCCGTGGACCAACTTCTTCCGGGTGTTCCTGCCGCTGTGCCGGCCGGGTCTGGCGTCCGGTGGGTTGATGGTGTTCGTGATGTCGCTCGGGTACTACGTCACCCCGGCGCTGCTGGGTGGGGCGCAGAACATGATGCTGCCGGAGTTCATCATTCAGCAGGTGCAATCGTTCCTCAACTGGGGCCTGGCCAGTGCCGGTGCCGCATTGCTGATCGCGATCACCCTGGTGCTGTTCTACTTCTACCTGAAGCTTCAGCCGGAATCCCCGGTTGGCGCCAGCAACGCGAGGTAAGCCGAGATGCTCCTGACTCCCAATGCCATGAGCCGGCGGATGCGCTTCGGCTTGTATGCAACCACCGGGCTGATCGGTTTGTTCCTGCTGTTGCCGATCGTGTTCATCGTCCTGCTGTCGTTCGGCTCGTCGCAGTGGCTGGTGTTCCCGCCGCCGGGCTGGACGCTGAAATGGTACGGCCAGTTCTTCTCCAACGCCGACTGGATGAACGCCGCTGCGGCCAGCCTCAAGGTTGCCGTGCTGACCACGATCTGCGCCGTGGCCCTCGGTCTGCCAACCGCGTTTGCTCTGGTGCGCGGACGCTTCCCCGGTCGGGAAATGCTTTACGGTCTGTTCACCCTGCCGATGATCGTGCCGCTGGTGATCATCGCGGTGGCGGTGTACGCGTTGTTCCTCAAGCTCGGTTACACCGGGACCCTGTTCGCCTTCGTCGTCAGCCATGTGATCGTCGCGCTGCCGTTCACCATCATCTCGATCATCAACTCGCTGAAGCTGTTCGATCAGTCGATTGAAGACGCGGCGGTGATCTGCGGCGCCTCACGCCTGCAAGCGGTGTTCAAGGTGACCTTTCCGGCGATCCGTCCGGGCATGGTCGCCGGCGCCCTCTTCGCCTTTCTGGTTTCGTGGGACGAAGTGGTGCTCAGCGTGATGATGGCCAGCCCGACCCTGCAAACCCTTCCCGTGAAAATGTGGACCACTCTGCGCCAGGACCTGACCCCGGTGATCGCCGTCGCTTCGACGCTGCTGATCGGCCTGTCGGTGTTGGTCATGGTGATCGCCGCCGCGCTGCGCCGGCGCAACGAAATCAGCGCTTGAGCGCCCAGGAGTACGACATGAGTGCCGTGATCAAAGACGCATCCCAGCAGAACGACAAACCCCTGGTCAGCCTGCGCAATCTGAACAAGCACTACGGCGACTTTGCCGCCGTCGACAACATCTCGCTGGACATCAAGGACGGCGAGTTCCTGACCTTCCTCGGCTCCAGCGGCTCGGGCAAAAGCACCACGCTGTCGATGCTCGCCGGGTTCGAAACGCCGAGCAGCGGCGAGATCCTGGTCAACGGTCAGTCGCTGGTCAACGTGCCGCCGCACAAACGCGACATCGGCATGGTGTTCCAGCGTTATTCGCTGTTCCCGCATCTGTCGGTGCGCGACAACATCGCTTTCCCGTTGGCGATTCGCAAACTCGCTGCCGCCGAACGTGACAAGCGCGTCGATGCGATGCTGAAACTGGTGCAGCTCGAACAGTTCGCCCATCGCCGCCCTTCGCAGTTGTCTGGCGGACAACAGCAACGCGTCGCCATCGCCCGGGCGCTGGTCTATGAGCCACGCATCCTGCTGATGGACGAACCGCTCGGCGCGCTGGATAAAAAACTGCGTGAAGACTTGCAGGATGAACTGCGCCAGCTGCATCGGCGCCTGGGCATCACCATCGTCTACGTCACCCACGATCAGGAAGAGGCCATGCGTCTGTCGCAGCGCATCGCGATTTTCAGTCACGGCAAGATTGTTGGTCTGGGCAGCGGTTATGACCTGTATCAGAATCCGCCGAATGCGTTTGTCGCGTCGTTCCTCGGCAACTCGAACTTCCTCAAGCTCAAGGCCCAAGGCAATGCGGCGGCGAGCTTTGAGGGGCAGTCGTTGTCGATTCGCCTGACTGCCGGCTTGCACACCGAGCAGGATGTGCTGCTGATGGTGCGGCCGGAAAAAGCTGTGGCGCTGAGCGTGCAGCAGGCGAGCGAGGAGCCGCTGGCAGCGGGTTGGAATGAGGTGTCGGCCAAGGTCGTGGAGGTGCTGTTTCTTGGTGAAAGCCAGACCTGCAGCGTGGTGACGTCGGGCGGTACTTCGATGACGGTTAAAGCGCTGTCGGCGGCGGGCATACCGCTCAAGGCTGGCGATCCGGTGCGGGTGCGCTGGGCGACGGCGGACGCCTGCGTCTACACCGAATGGACCGACAGCGACCTCAACAAAGCCGCCGGCGCCCACTGACAGCTCCTACATAGGATTGCATTTCAACTGTGGGAGCGAGCCTGCTCGCGAAGGCGATGTGTCATTCAACACTTATATTGGCTGACACGGCCTCTTCGCGAGCAGGCTCGCTCCCACAGGGGGTTGGTGGTGTTCAGGCGATCGGGGTGAAACCTTCAATTTCGTCAGGCCACGCCGTCAGGATTTCGAAGCCGGTCTCCGTCACCGCGACCATATGCTCCCACTGCGCCGACAGCGAGCCATCCTTGGTCAGCACCGTCCAGCCGTCCGGCATGTTCTTCACATGGCGCTTGCCGGCGTTGAGCATGGGTTCGACGGTGAAGATCATCCCCGCCTTGAGCTTCATGCCCTGATTGGGAAAGCCGTAATGCAGGATCTGCGGCTCATCGTGATACACCTTGCCAATGCCATGCCCGCAATACTCGCGCACCACGCTGAAACCTTCGCTCTCCGCCAGGCTCTGGATCGCATGACCGATGTCGCCCAGTGTCGCGCCTGGACGCACCATGCGGATGCCGGCACACATGGCGTCGTAGGTGGTTTTGATCAGGTGTTGTGCTTCAGGCGTCGCCTCGCCGACCACGTACATGCGGCTGGTGTCGCCGAACCAGCCATCCTTGATTACCGCGATGTCGAGGTTGACGATGTCGCCATCCTTCAGCGGCGTGCCCGAGGGGATGCCGTGGCACACCACGTCGTTGACCGAGGCGCAGACGGTTTTCGGGAAACCGTGATAACCGACGTTGGCCGGAATGGCTTTCTGCACGTTGACGATGTAATCGTTGCACAACCGATCCAGCTCATCGGTCGTCACCCCGGCCTTGACGTGCGGCACCAGCATCGCCAGCACTTCGGCGGCCAGCTTGCCGGCAGCACGGGACTGGGCGATTTCGGCGGGGGTATTGATCTTGATCTGATTTCTCATGCGCTGACGGCTTCCTGAGTCAGTTGATGCAGATCCAGCCCGCCGTTCTGTTCGGCGCGGATCAGCAAGCGGCAAATGGCACTGTGGTCGAGGTTGGGGTGCAGCTCGGCGAGCATGCCGATGCGCATCCAGTGCTCGGCCTGCGCGTTGATCGAGCGGCTGAGCGCGTTGCTGGAGATGCGCAGGTTCTCGTGCATGTCTTCTGAAATCTTTACGATGCCCATATCCGATTCCGATACGAAGTGTATATGGATCGTATATTAGCCAGACGACGCCCACGATTGCAAACCTTGCGTGGGATTGCCAAATCGCGGGCAAAAAAAAGCTGCCCAAAGAGGCAGCAAAAACTTTAAGAACACGCGATGTATTGGGGTCAGGATAGTCGTCGGATAATGACAGTGTCATGACAGTCAATAATTCACTGAACCGCCCCTGCCCCGTCATCAGGATGTCATCAACCGCACCGCAGAATCCTCGCAAACCGTCTTGAGCCTTCGACGGATGCTTTGCAGGGATTCCCATGAAAGAAGACGCCTCGCTGTTTGCCGCCATCGACCTGGGTTCGAATGCGTTTCGGATGATGATCGGCCAGTCGGTGCGCAGTCGTAAGGGTTTCATGATTCAGGAGGTCAAAACCCTGCGTGAACCGGTGCGGTTGGCCGAGGGCTTCGACGGCGGTGCACTGGACGAAATGGCGCTGGATCGGGGCTGGCAGGCGCTGGCGCGGTTCGGCAAGAAACTGCGCGGGTTCGAGGCCGGCAAGGTGCGGGCAGTGGCGACCAGCGCGGTGCGCGAGGCCGACAATGCACAATTGTTTCTGCACAGTGCCGAACGTCATCTGGGCTTTCGCATCGACGTCATCTCCGGCCATGAAGAGGCGCGACTGGTCTATGCCGGCGTCGCCCATACCCTGCCGGGCGCTGAAGACATGCGCCTGGTAGTCGACATCGGCGGTGGTTCCACCGAGCTGATTCTCGGCCAGGGTTCGCAGCCGCTGCTCACCGAAAGCATCGCCATCGGCAGCGGCACTCTGGGTGCACGCTATTTCCCTGACGGACGGATTGCGCCCGGTGCGCTGCAGGAGGCCGAGCGCGTGGCGATCCTGCAATTCGAGAAAGTCGCCCGCCGCTATCGCGCTCAGGGCTGGCAACAGACCATTGGTTCCTCCGGCACGGCGCGGATGCTGGCGAAGGTGCTTAAAGCCAATCGCTTGAACGATTTCGGTCAGGACGGCATTACCTATGGCGGGTTGTTGCGTTTGTCGCTGTTGCTGCTGAAGGTGAAGAACGTGCAGCAGTTGAAACTCGCCGGTCTGCAGCCGCATCGCCAGAGCATTTTGCCCGGTGGGCTGGTGCTGATGCTGGCGGCGTTCAAGGTGTTTGGCATTTCGCAGATGGTGCCGTCGGAACCGGGGCTGCGCCTCGGTGTGTTGCACGGCTTGATGAGCCGGCACTGACACCCTACACACTCCAGTGTGGGAGCGGGCTTGCTCGCGAAGGCGGAGTGTCAGTCGAAAATTATTTAGCTGACACTCCGCTTTCGCGAGCAAGCCCGCTCCCACAGAGACGGAGTTAGCGCTTTACGCCAGTTCTTTGCGCAACTGGCGGGCAGCGGCAACCATGTGCACCAACGCCGCTTCGGTCTCCGGCCAGCCACGGGTTTTCAAGCCGCAATCCGGATTGACCCACAACCGCTCCGCCGGAATCCGCTGCGCCGCCTTGCGCAGCAGGTTGGCCATTTCCGAAGCATCCGGCACCCGTGGCGAGTGGATGTCGTAGACACCCGGGCCGATCTCGTTCGGGTAGTCGAAGGCCTCGAACGCCTCCAGCAGTTCCATGTCCGAGCGCGAGGTTTCGATGGTGATCACGTCGGCGTCCATGGCGGCGATGGACTCGATCACATCATTGAATTCGCTGTAGCACATGTGCGTGTGGATCTGCGTTTCGTCGCGTACACCGGAGGCACACAGGCGGAACGCTTCGGTTGCCCAGTCCAGATAGTGCTGCCATTGCGCGCGGCGCAGCGGCAGACCTTCGCGGAATGCGGCTTCGTCGATCTGCACGATCCTGATCCCGGCGGCTTCCAGATCCACCACTTCGTCACGGAGCGCCAGCGCCAGTTGCCGCGCCTGCACTTCACGGGACACATCTTCGCGCGGGAACGACCACATCAGCATGGTCACAGGTCCCGTCAGCATGCCTTTCATGACCTTGCCGGTCAGGCCCTGGGCGTAGCGAATCCACTCCACGGTCATGGCTTGCGGACGGCTCAAATCACCGAAGATCACCGCTGGTTTCACGCAGCGCGAACCGTAGCTCTGTACCCAGCCAAAACGGGTGAACGCGTAGCCGTCGAGTTGCTCGGCGAAGTACTCGACCATGTCGTTGCGCTCGGCTTCACCATGCACCAGCACATCAAGGCCCAGCTGTTCCTGGATTTGCACGGCGTGGCGGATTTCGCTGTACATGGCTTCGGTGTATTCGGCTTCGCTCAGCTTGCCTTGCTTGAACGACTGCCGCGCCAGACGGATCGACGCGGTTTGCGGGAACGAACCGATAGTTGTGGTCGGAAACAGCGGCAGATCAAGACCGGCGCGTTGCTGGGCAATGCGCTGGGTAAATGGCGATTGGCGCTGACTGTCCTGCGCCGTAATGGCCGCCACACGGGCCTGCACCGCCGGTTTATGAATGCGTGGCGAGGCGGCGCGGCTGGTCTGTACCGAGCGACTTTGGGCCAGGGCGCGCAGCACTTTCGGCGCTTCCGGCTCGTTGACCGCCTGCGCCAGCACCGCGACTTCCTCGCACTTCTGCACGGCAAACGCCAGCCAGCTTTTCAGCTCCGCGTCGAGTTTGTCTTCGCGGCCCAGATCCACCGGGCTGTGCAGCAACGAGCAGGACGGCGCGACCCACAGGCGATCACCCAGACGCTCATGTGCATGCTGCAAAGTCGCCAGCGCATGTTCCAGGTCGCAGCGCCAGACGTTGCGGCCGTTGACCACACCCAGCGACAGCACTTTGTAGGCCGGCAGGCGATCAAGGATGGTCGGATACTGTTCCGCTGCACGCACCAGATCGATGTGCAGGCCATCGACCGGCAGATTGGCGGCCAGACCGAGGTTTTCTTCCAGACCACCGAAGTAGGTGGCGAGCAGTTTCTTCAGCGGATCACGCTGGATCTGGTTGTAGGCACGCTCGAAAGCGTTCTTCCACTCCTGCGGCAGATCGAGCACCAGAATCGGCTCGTCGATCTGCACCCATTCCACGCCGAGGGCGGCAAGCCGCGCGAAAATCTGCCCGTACAGCGGCAGCAGGCGATCAAGCAGTTCCAGCTTGTCGAACCCGGCGCCTTTGGCCTTGCCCAGCCACAAATAAGTCAGTGGGCCGATGATCACCGGTTTGACGTTATGGCCGAGGGCACGGGCCTCTTCGACTTCTTCGAACAACTGTTCCCAACCGAGCTGGAACTGTTGATCGACGCTGAATTCCGGGACCAGATAGTGGTAGTTGGTGTCGAACCACTTGGTCATTTCCTGCGCGTGCGCACCACCGCAGCAGCTGTCGCTGACGCCACGGGCCATGCCGAACAAGGTCTGCAGGCTGGCCTTGCCATCGTGCGGACGGAAACGCTCGGGGATCACTCCGAACATCAGTGAGTGGGTCAGCACCTGGTCGTACCAGGCGAAATCCCCCACCGGCAGCAGCTCGATCCCGGCGTTCTTCTGCAACGCCCAGTGGGCCTTGCGCAACTCGCGACCCACTTCACGCAGGCCGGCCTCGTTCAGTTCTCCTTTCCAGAACGCCTCTTGCGCTTTTTTCAGTTCGCGGTCGCGACCGATGCGCGGAAATCCGAGGGAATGGGCCAGTGCCATGACAAACAACTCCAATGTCTTGTTGATGGCGGCCATTGTCGGGATCGAGCGCTAGTGAGACAAACTCATTTTAATCTTGATCATCACAAGTTTCTCTCATGATCAGCTATCAGCAATGTGATCGCTGAAAACACCGTTTGCCCTGCAGGATATTCGTCCGCAGATCAAGCTGTGGAGGACGGTTACGACGCCCTTTGAATACTCAATGGCGCCTTGATGTAAACCCTCTGGAACCCAGCCTTTGCTGGCTTCGATTCTGTTCTATGGTTAGATCGAAATGGCTGTATCGGCGGCTGACTAAAGGTTGCGACAGATCATGTCTGCGCCTATGTTGCACGCGAGCTTTTCCCCGCGAATGGAACGCGATCAACACCACTACAAGAGGTGAAGAAATGTCAAAGGATTCACGCCCTGCCGTACTTGGGCTGATCGGCAATACGCCGCTGGTACAAGTTACCCGCTTCGATACCGGCCTCTGCACACTGTTTCTCAAACTGGAATCACAAAACCCCGGCGGCTCGATCAAGGACCGCGTCGGTCTGGCGATGATCGATGCCGCTGAACGCGACGGCCGCCTGCAACCGGGCGGCACCATCGTCGAGGCCACCGCCGGCAATACCGGTCTGGGCCTGGCACTGGTCGGCCGCGCCAAAGGCTACCGCGTGGTGCTGGTAGTCCCGGACAAAATGTCCACCGAGAAAGTCCTGCACTTGAAAGCCATGGGCGCCGAAGTGCACATCACCCGCTCGGACGTCGGCAAGGGCCACCCCGAGTATTACCAGGACGTGGCCGCACGACTGGCAAAAGACATTCCCGGCGCGTTCTTCGCCGACCAGTTCAACAACCCTGCCAACCCGCTGGCACACGAGTGCAGCACCGCGCCGGAGATCTGGGCGCAGACCGAGCATGATCTGGACGCGATCGTGGTCGGTGTCGGTTCCTCCGGCACTCTGACCGGCCTGAGTCGCTTCTTCAAACGCGTACAACCGGATCTGGAAATGGTCCTCGCCGACCCGGTCGGTTCGGTAATGGCTCAGTACAGCCGTGACGGTACGATGCCGACCCCCGGTTCGTGGGCGGTAGAAGGCATCGGCGAGGATTTCATTCCGTCGATCACCGACCTCAGCAGCGTGCGCCACGCCTACTCGATCAGCGATGAAGAAAGCTTCGACCACGCGCGCCAGTTGCTGCGCGCCGAAGGCATTCTCGGTGGCTCGTCGACCGGCACCCTGCTCGCCGCCGCGCTGCGTTACTGCCGCGAACAGACCGAGCCGAAACGCGTGGTCAGCTTCGTCTGCGACACCGGTACGCGTTATCTGTCGAAGGTCTACAACGACCAGTGGATGACCGATCAGGGCCTGTTGCAGCGCAAACGCTATGGCGACCTGCGCGATCTGATCGCCCGACGTTTCGAAGATGGCCGCGTGATCAGCGTCGGCCCTGACGACACCTTGCTGACGGCGTTCCAGCGCATGCGTCTGGCGGATGTCTCGCAGTTGCCGGTGCTGGTTGAAGGCAAACAACTGGTCGGCGTGATCGACGAATCGGACATCCTGCTGCCCGTGCACGAAGACGCCGCGCGCTTCAGTCAGTCGGTCTCCAGCGTGATGACCGACAAACTGCAAACCCTCGCCCCCGGAGCGCCCCTTTCTGAGCTGGAATCGGTACTCAGTCGCGGCCTGGTGGCGATCATCGCCGACGCCTCGGGCTTCCACGGCCTGATCACCCGCACCGACATGCTCAACCAATTACGGAGATCCCTCGCATGAGTCAGCACGACGATAAATCCCAAGGCTTCGCGACCCGGGTGATCCACGCCGGGCAAGAGCCTGACCCGACCACCGGTGCGCTGATGCCGCCGATCTACGCCAACTCGACGTACCTGCAAGACAGCCCCGGCGTGCACAAGGGCTTCGACTACGGGCGCTCGCACAACCCGACGCGCTTTGCGCTGGAGCGCTGTGTGGCGGATCTGGAAGGTGGCACCCGCGCCTTCGCTTTCGCTTCCGGGCTGGCGACGATTTCCACTGTCCTCGAACTGATCGATGCCGGATCGCACGTGATCTCCGGCAATGACCTGTACGGCGGCACGTTCCGCCTGTTCGACAAGGTGCGCCAGCGCAGTGCCGGGCATCGTTTCAGCTACGTCGATCTGACTGACCTGTCTGCGTTCGAAGCGGCGCTGCAGGACGACACACGCCTGGTGATTGTCGAGTCACCGACCAACCCGCTGCTGAGCCTGTCGGATCTGGCCGCGATTGCGCGCATCTGCCGTGCACGCGGGATCATCAGCGTCGCCGACAACACCTTTGCCAGCCCGTACATTCAGCGCCCGCTGGAACTGGGTTTCGACATCGTGCTGCACTCGACCACCAAGTACCTGAACGGTCACTCCGACGTGATCGGTGGTATCGCGGTGGTTGGGCAAAACCCTGAACTGGCGGAAAAACTCGGCTTCCTGCAGAACGCGGTCGGCGCGATTTCCGGGCCGTTCGACGCATTCCTGACCCTGCGCGGGGTAAAAACCCTGGCGCTGCGCATGGAACGTCACTGCAGCAACGCGCTGGAACTGGCCAAGTGGCTGGAGCAGCAACCGCAGGTCAAACGCGTCTACTACCCGGGCCTGCCGTCGCACCCGCAACATGAGCTGGCCAAGCGGCAGATGCACGGTTTTGGCGGGATGATTTCGGTGGATCTGAACAGTGATCTGGAGGGCGCACGGCGCTTTCTGGAAAACGTGAAGATCTTCGCCCTGGCCGAAAGCCTCGGCGGCGTCGAAAGCCTGATCGAGCACCCGGCGATCATGACTCACGCGACCATTCCCGCTGAAACCCGCGCCAAACTCGGAATCGGCGATGGCCTGGTGCGTCTGTCGGTGGGTGTCGAAGACCTCGAAGACCTGCGCGCCGATCTGGCGTACGCGCTGACCAAAATCTGATGCCGTAACAACGACAAAGCCCGCAGCAATGCGGGCTTTGGTGTTCGAGTAGGCGGCCAGTGCTGGTCTCTGGCTTACAAGGTTTATCGGGCCTCTCACAGTACAAAAGCAACCATGGAAAAAGAGCGGCGCTTTGCTGCCTCACACGGCATAAGGGCTGGATCTCAGCGCGGAGATCTTTCTAACCGTGTACCCTTCGGAACGCGCCCCACGTCCCCTTGCTATCCGCTTGCGCATCAGTCTGCGTCTTCGCCTACATCCTTGAGCCTAGCAAAAGCCACAAGATCCGCCTCAGTGTTTTTAGACTGATTTCCTTTTTTGCACCGGCCTGCAAGGAAGCTAAACGACTATCGCCTCGGGTCGCACTAGCACATTTGTGCTAATCGACCGGCCCGCCACCCGGCGTTATATTCCCTCGCAACCCCCGATGCTCCCCAACATTGCCGCTGTGCAGTGCGCGGGATCGTTGTGCCTGGAAATCAGAACAACACCAAGGAAGAAACACCATGAAACTGCATTCCAACCTCTGCAGAGTGGCCATCGTCAGCGCTCTGCTGCTTGGCGCCAGCGGCTGCCAGACCGCCAAACCCACCGAAGCCAGCATGAAAGAGCGCGCCCAGACCGTCATCGGTAAACCGGTGTCGAAAATCGACAACATCCGCAGCGACAGCACCCTCACCTACTACACCGCCTACACCCCGGCCGGCGAATACAACTGCGAGTTGCCCAGCGGCGCGATTGTCGCCGTGGCGAGCATGGGCATCATGAGCCCGCCACTGTCGTGCCTGCCGAAAGGCGCCTCGCCGATTCCGTTCCAGTAATCCCTCATCCCCGGTAAAGGACTACGTTCCATCATGAAAACCCTGATCGCAACTCTCACCCTCACCGCCCTCGCCCTGAGCGGCTGCGCCACGCCCAAACAGTGGGAAGCCACCGGCGGCAGCAAGAACGACGGTGTCGTCCAGGTCTCCTATGAATTGGGCCAGTTTGAAAGCGGCCAGACCAACGCCGCGCAAGGCCTGACTGTCGCGATGGAGCGCTGCAAGACCTGGGGCTACAAGAACGCCGAGGTGACCGGTTCGGAGAAAAATATCTGCCGCACCATGGGCCAGTTCAACTGCCTGCAAACCACCATCACTCAGGACTACCTCTGCAAGCGTTGAAATCAGACCTGCGCGACCGGCTCGGTTTGCCGGTCGCGCAGGGTTCGCAAGGTCGCGCGCAGCTCGGCCGGGCGTACCGGTTTGGACAGGATGGCAATTTGGCGGTCGTGCAAGGCCGCCTGTATTTTCTCGATGTCGTGCCCGGTGATGATCATCGCCGGCACCGCAAAACCACGCTGGCGCCGCACAGCGTCAATGCACTCGATACCCGTGGAATGCGTTCCCAGATCGTAATCGGCGACGATGATGTCGCAATCGGTGACCAGACCCTGTCCGCTCAACTCGCCCTGCACCACGCAGCCCCAGCGCTCCAGCAGCGCGGACGTCGCCAGCAGCACGTTGCGGTCATCTTCCACCAGACACACCTTCAGCCCGGTCAACAGGCCGACCTGCCGCACATCGTCACGATTGACCGGCAACTGGGGTGCCATGGCCAGCGGCAAGCCATACAGCGTGACCGCCGTGCCGCGCCCAAGCTGCGAGCGCAACGCAACATCGACGCCGATCAACTGCCCCAGACGCTTGACGATCGACAGCCCGAGGCCGACGCCTTCCACGTCTTTGTCGCGCACCTGACGCACCCGATAAAACTCCTCGAAGACCCTCGGCAGGTGCTCCTCGGCAATGCCGTTGCCGCGGTCATAAATCACGATGGCCAGCCCGGCGCCGCGTTTGCGCACGCCGATCAGCACCGGGCGTTGCGCGCCGTACTTGAAGCAGTTGGAGAGCACGTTTTGCACCAGGGTCGCGAGCACCGCCGGATCGCTCTGCACCCAGTGTTTGCAAGGGCGCAGGCGCAACTCCACGCCGGCCCAGCGCGCGGCCTCGGCGTTCTGGCGGATCAGATCGGCCAGCCACTCGCCGAGATTGAACACCTGCAATCTCGGCAGGATGCGCCCGTTGTCGAGGGTGTAAAGGTCGAGAATCGAACGGAACAACTGCGAGACGTTGAGCAACGAACGGTCGATGTTGTCGACCAGTTGCCGCTCCTGCTCGCCCAGCCGCGACTCGCGCAGGCACGCCGTGAACAGACCGATGGAGTGAATCGGTTGACGCAGATCGTGACTGGCCTGGGCGAGAAACCGCGACTTTTCCAGATTGGCCGCGACGGCTTCTTCCGACGCCTTGCGCGTGCGCTCCAGCAGCAAGTGCGCGTAGAACGGGATCACCGTGCTGGTGAGCATCAACATCAACACCATGAACGGTTGCGCCTGCCACACCGGCGTCAAGCGATACACCGCCAGCAGCGCCACCAGCGCCAGACCGGTGGCAATCGCCAGATAGCGCGAGCCGTAGCGCATGCCGTTGCCCAGATTGACCCAGATGATTACTGCATACAGCGGCAACGCCGCTTCACCGCCGAGCACCAGGCCGAAACAGGTGCCGGTGTAATCGTGGACCATGCCGAAAATCCGCCGCGCCGGGTAATGCCCGGGCCAGCGCGCAATGGCTTGGCGCAAGCCGACCGACACCAGCAGAAACACGAAGATGTAAGTCACTACCGGCAGATAAGTATCGAAGCGCTGACCCGGCAAAACACCGAGCACGCCGATGTAAACCATGGCAATGCTGGCGATGATGATCCGCAGATTGGCCTGGTCGAGTTCGGTGTTTTTCTCGAACTTCATGGGCAACGTCCTTGTGCAACAGTCGTCAGATTCAACACCAATCGACAGGCGACCCTGGCGCGCGGTGCTATGGTGCATGCCATAAACAACACTGATCCAGGGAGGGTCACGCCATGACATGCCGCATCATCATAGCCGACGATCACCCGATGTTTCGCGAGGCCATGCTGCGCACCGTGCAGCGCCTGCTGCCCGAAGCGACTATCGAAGAAGCCGGGGACCTCGACGCCGTGCTGGCCTTGCTGCCCGGTGGCAACGAGCCGGACACGTTGATTCTCGACCTGCGCTTCCCTGGCCTGACCTGCATCAGCCAACTCGCCGACCTGCGCCGAAAACTGCCGCGCACCACGCTGATCGTGGTGTCGATGGTCGACGACGAGGCGCTGATCGGTGAAGTGATGGCGGCCGGCATCGACGGTTTCATCGGCAAGAACATCGCCCCGGATGAGATCGGCCAGGCGATTCTGGCGATTCGTGAAGGCGAAGTGCTGGTCAGGTTTGCGCCTTCCGGGCTGTTGCCGCTGGAGACCGGCACCGCCCTCACCCCGCGTCAGCAGGATGTGTTGCGGCTGATCGCCCAAGGCAAGACCAACAAGGAAATCGCTCGGGAACTGGATATTTCGCCGTTCACCGTGCGCATCCATGTGTCGTCGTTGTTGCGCACACTCAATGTGCCGTCGCGGGCAGCCGCGGCGGTGAAGTATTCGGGAGGCAGTGGCGCAATTTAAATGAACCCTGCGCGCCGAGGCTCACCTAACTGAAAGACCATCAGGAGGTAGCCCATGCAAATTGAACCCGTCTGGATCGTACTCGCCGTCGTTCTTGTGCTCATTGAATTGTGGGCGATCAACCGGGTGCGCAAAAGCGCCGGTAAAGGCAGCAACAAAGGCGTGTGGATTATCGCCATCGTGTTCGTGCCGTTGTTTGGCCTGATTGCCTGGGCACTGGCCGGGCCGAAACACGTTACGCAGGATTGACACAACAAAATCCACTGTAGGAGCTGCCGAAGGCTGCGATCTTTTGATCTTGAAAGTCAAAAGATCGCAGCCTTCGGCAGCTCCTACAGGGAAGCAGTGTTTATGGATCAACTTGTGCCATCAACTCCGGCACCGATTCCGGCCGCTTGGCATAACGCTGCGCCAGCACCGCACAGACCATCAGCTGAATCTGGTGGAACAGCATCAGCGGCAGAATCAACACGCCGATGGTGCTGCCGGCAAACAACACCTGCGCCATCGGCACGCCGGTGGCCAGACTCTTCTTCGAGCCGCAGAACAGAATGGTTATGCGATCCTCCTGACTGAAGCCGAATGCCTTGCCCAGCAGGGTCGACGCCAGCAGCACCAGCGCCAGCAGGATGCAGCAGACCACCACCAACCCCAGCAGATCGACCACCGGAATCTGATGCCAGATGCCTTCGTTGACCGCCTCGCTGAACGCGCTGTAAACCACCAGCAAAATCGAACCCTGATCGACAAACTTCAGCCAGTTCTTGTTGCGTCCGACCCACGCACCGATCCAGCGGCGAGCGATCTGCCCGGCAATGAACGGCAGCAGCAGTTGCACGCTGATCTTCAGGATCGCATCGAGGGTCGAGCCACCATCGCCGTGTACGTTCAACAGCAGGGTGACCAGTAACGGCGTGAGGAAGATCCCGAACAGGCTCGAGGCCGCCGCACTGCAGATCGCTGCCGGAATATTGCCCCGGGCCAGCGAGGTGAAGGCAATCGCCGACTGCACGGTGGCGGGCAACGCGCAGAGGTAGAGCATGCCCATGTACAGCTTGTCGCCGATCAGCGGAGACAGCAGCGGTTTCAATGCCAGGCCGAGGATCGGGAACAGCACAAAGGTCAGGCCGAACACCAGCAGATGCAGGCGCCAGTGGCCGGCACCGGCGATGATTGATTCACGCGACAGTTTGGCGCCGTGGAGGAAGAACAGCAGCGCGATGGCAATGTTGGTCAGCCAGCCAAACCCCACCGCGACCTGCCCGCTGGCCGGCAGGAAACTGGCCAGCAGCACGACGCTGATCAGGGTCAGGGTGAAGTTGTCGGGCAGGAATCTTGGGCGGGTCATGGTTTGCTCATCCGGGGGTTGCCAGTACGTGATTGCGACTCTAACGTGAGTGGGAATTACCGACTAACGCCGAAGAGCCAACAGATGCCGCCTAAAGGACATGAGAAAAGCTTCCGGCGCAGCATTCCCGGACTGCCCAGCCTGCCGCGTCCGCTATACGGGCGCACCGAATCGCTGCCCAATCGTGCACTGACCCGGCGCCACAGTCACCCGTGGGTGCAATTGTCGTACGCGATTCAGGGCGTGCTCGAAGTGCAGACCGGCGCTGGACGCTTCGTTGCCCCACCGGAGCGCGCGGTGTGGATTCCGGCGGGCGTACCGCACCGTGTGTTCAGCTCGCCGCACACGGAAATGCGCAGCCTGTACATCGACTGCAGCGTGGCCGGCTGGGCGCTTGAACGTTGTCATGTGTTGGGCGTCAGCGACCTGTTGCGCGAGCTGATTCGCGCGTTCAGTCTGGTCCCGGTGGAGTACGACGAGCGCGGCGCGCATGGCCGGTTGGCCCAGGTGATCCTCGATCAACTGGCCGAGGCGCCGCAGATCGACCTGATGCTGCCACTGCCCCAGGACAGCCGTCTGCGACAGATCTATCAAAGCCTGGAGCAACATCCGGAACAGCAGACCACGCTGCACCATTGGAGCGACAAATTCGGCGTCACCGAAAAAACCCTCAGCCGCCTGTTTTTACGTGACACCGGCCTGACCTTCCGTGCCTGGCGTCAGCGCTTGCGGTTGCTCGGCGCACTGACCCCGCTGGAACGTGGCGAACGGGTCACCGACGTGGCTCTGGCCTGCGGTTATGACTCGACCTCGGCCTTCATCGCTGCGTTCCGGCAACAGTTTGGCGAGACACCGGGAGAATTTTTTCGTTGAGTTTTGTCGATATTTATCGAATTAGCACATGCCATTCGGCAAAGTTCAGGGTACAGTTTCGTCCATACGAAATTCTCTATGCGTTTCGACCATAACCATAATGACCCACCCCTTTAGCGAACCTGTCGGCGGTAACAGCATGATCGAAGTCACTGAAGTCTCCATTGCTCAATTACGCGCGGCGCTCGAAGCCGGCCAGACCACCGCGGTTGAACTGGTGCAGGCCTATCTGGCCCGGATCGACGCCTATGACGGCCCGAACACCGCCACTGCACTGAACGCCGTGGTCGTACGCAATCCCGAAGCACTGGCAGAGGCCCAGGCGTCCGATGCACGCCGCGCCAAGGGCGAAACCCTCGGCCCGCTCGACGGCATCCCTTACACCGCCAAGGACAGCTATCTGGTCAAGGGTCTGACCGCGGCTTCCGGCAGCCCGGCATTCGCCGATCTGGTGGCGCATCGCGACGCCTTCACCATCGAACGCCTGCGTGCCGCCGGAGCGATCTGCCTGGGCAAGACCAATATGCCGCCGATGGCCAATGGCGGCATGCAACGTGGCGTCTATGGCCGTGCCGAAAGTCCGTACAACGCGGCCTACCTGACCGCGCCGTTTGCCTCCGGCTCGTCCAACGGTGCCGGCACCGCCACCGCTGCGAGCTTCTCGGCCTTCGGTCTGGCGGAAGAAACCTGGTCGAGTGGTCGCGGCCCGGCGTCGAACAACGGTTTGTGCGCCTACACGCCGTCACGCGGGGTGATTTCGGTGCGCGGCAACTGGCCGCTGACGCCGACCATGGACGTGGTGGTGCCGTACGCCCGAACCATGGCCGACCTGCTCGAAGTGCTCGACGTGGTAGTCGCTGAAGACCCTGACACCCGTGGCGATCTGTGGCGCCTGCAGCCGTGGGTGCCGATCCCGAGCGTTGACTCGGTGCGCCCGGCCTCCTACGCCGAGCTGGCCGTGAAGTCCGATGCACTGGCCGGCAAACGCCTCGGCGTGCCGAAGATGTACATCAACGCCGATCCTGAAGCTGGCACCAGCGAAGCGCCGGGTATTGGCGGACCGACCGGGCAGCGGATCAACACCCGCGCTTCGGTGATCGACTTGTGGAAACAGGCCCGCGCCGCGCTGGAAGCGGCCGGCGCCGAAGTCATCGAAGTAGACTTCCCGCTGGTTTCCAACTGCGAAGGCGATCGTCCGGGCGCACCGACCGTGTTCAATCGCGGCATCGTCTCCAAGGAGTTCCTGCATCATGAACTGTGGGACTTGTCGGCCTGGGCCTTCGATGATTTCCTGCGCGCCAACGGCGATCCGAAGCTCAATCGCCTGGCCGATGTCGACGGACCGAAGATCTTCCCGCACGACCCGGGCACCCTGCCCAACCGTGAGGGCGACCTGGCCGCCGGCATGGACGAATACGTACGCATGGCCCAACGCGGCATCACCCCGTGGGACCAGATCCCGACCCTGCCAGACGGCCTGCGCGGCCTGGAAAAGACCCGCAAGCTCGATCTGGAAGACTGGATGGATACGCTGAAACTCGACGCGGTGCTGTTCCCGACCAACGCCGACGTTGGCCCAGCGGATGCCGATATCAATCCGGAATCGGCAGACATCGCCTGGAGCAACGGCATCTGGGTCGCCAACGGCAACCTGGCGATCCGTCACCTCGGCGTTCCGACCGTCACCGTGCCGATGGGCATCATGGCCGACATCGGCATGCCGGTCGGCCTGACCTTCGCCGGTCGTGCCTACGATGACTCGAACCTGTTGCGTCTGGCCTCGGCGTTCGAGGCGACTGGCTCGAAGCGCTTGGTGCCACCGCGCACTCCGGCGCTGACTGCCGGCAAGTAAGCGAACACGGACGGGATTGAGGCCGCAAAAGGTCTCAATCCCCGCCGCGGCTATTCCCCTACCTGATCACGACACTTCGTTTTTCCCGAACTATCCATCAGAAATAAGCGATTTTTCTTACAACCAAACTCGCCGCTAGCATGGCCCTGCCTGACCCTAATTCAAAAAAAACCAGGGAGCCAGCCATGCCAACCACCAACATCAATATCGGCGAACCATGGATGTGGGGCGCGTTTATCGTCTTCGTCCTCGCCATGCTTGCGCTGGACCTGTTCGTCTTCGGCGGACGCAAGGCGCACCGCGTTTCAGTGCGGGAAGCGTCCTGTTGGGTGATCGCCTGGTGCGCATTGGCCATGGCCTTCGCCGGTTTGCTCTGGCGGTATCTGCACGGCGAGTTCGGCGCCGAGATTGCCCAGCGCAAGACATTGGAATTCCTCACCGGTTATTTGATCGAGCAGTCGCTGTCGATCGACAACATGTTCGTCTTCGTGATGATCTTCAGCTATTTCGCGGTACCACCGGAACTGCAACGCCGGGTGCTGCTCTACGGCGTGCTCGGAGCGATCGTGATGCGCGCGGCGATGATCTTCGCCGGGGTGTGGCTGGTGTCGCAGTTCGAGTGGCTGCTGTATGCCTTCGGCGCATTTCTGATCTTTACCGGGATCAAGATGCTGATGTTCGCCGAGCAACAACCGGACCTCGATAAAAACCCGTTGCTGCGCTGGGTGCGCGGGCATTTGCGGATCACTCAGGGCTTTCATGGCGAACGCTTTTTCGTGCGGCAGAACGGCGTGCGCTGGGCGACGCCGATGTTCCTGGTGCTGGTGCTGATCGAAGCCAGCGACCTGATGTTCGCGGTCGACAGCATCCCGGCGATCTTCGCCGTCACTACCGACCCTTTCATCGTGTTCACCTCGAACATCTTCGCGATCATGGGTCTGCGCGCGCTGTACTTCCTGCTGGCAGACATGGCCGACCGCTTTCATCTACTCAAGTACGGACTGGCGATTGTGCTGGTGTTCATCGGCGGCAAGATGACGCTGATGCCTTGGTTTCACATGCCGGTGGAATGGTCACTGGCGGTGGTGGGCGGGGTGATTCTGGGGTCGGTGTTGTTGAGTCTGGTGATGAGTAAAAACGCGCCACAAAACCTGTAGGAGTGAGCCTGCTCACAATGCGGTGCGGCATTCAATAAAGGTGTCGGCTGCCCCGACGCCTTCGCGAGCAAGCCCGCTCCCACAGGTGATCGTCAGTGGATGGGGGATCCGGGGCTGGCCGAGATCAAAGGGTGGGAGTGGGCTTGCTCACGAAGGGGCCGGCACATTCAGCATCAATGTTGACTGACCCGACGCCTTCGCGAGCAAGCCCGCTCCCACAGGTGATAGTCGGTGGATGGAGGATCGGGGCTGGCCGAGATCAAAAGGTGGGAGTGGGCTTGCTCACGAAGGGGCCGGCACATTCAGCATCAATGTTGACTGACCCGACGCCTTCGCGAGCAAGCCCGCTCCCACAGGTGATAGTCGGTGGATGGAGGATCCGGGGCTGGCCGAGATCAAAGGGTGGGAGTGGGCTTGCTCACGAAGGGGCCGGCACATTCAGCATCCATGTTGCCTGACCCGACGCCTTCGCGAGCAAGCCCGCTCCCACAGGTGATTGTCAGTGGATGGAGGATCCGGGGCTGGCCGAGATCAAAGGGTGGGAGTGGGCTTGCTCACGAAGGGGCCGGCACATTCAGCATCCATGTTGGTCCGGCGCCTTTGCGAGCAGGCTCACTCCTCCAGAGGGTGTGCGGCTACTTGTCGGATTTGATGCTGGTCCACACCCGCGTGCGTACGCGTTCGAGTTTTTGCGGCAGTGGCTGGACCACATACAGGGTTTTCAGCGCTTCGCTGGTCGGCGTCAGGTTCGGGTTGCCGGTGATGTCTTTGTTCACCAGCGGCATCGAATCCTTGTTCACGTTCGGGTAGCCGAGGAAGTCGCTGATCGGCGCAATGACTTTCGGATCGAGCAAGGTGTTGAGGAATTCATGCGCCTCTTCGACATTCTTCGCGCTCTTCGGAATCGCAAAAGTATCGAACCAGATCGGCGCGCCCTCCTTCGGCAGGCGCCAGTCAACCACCACACCGTTGCCCGCCTCTTTCGCGCGGTTACCGAACTGGTAGAAGCTGCCGGAATAACCAATGGCCACGCAGATGTCGCCGTTGGCGATGTCGGTCATGTACTTGGCCGAGTTGAAGTAGGTCACGTACGGGCGAATCTTCAGCATCAGATCCTTGGCCTTTTCATAGTCGGCCGGGTTCTGGCTGTTCGGATCGAGACCGAGGTAATGCAGGGCCAGCGGGAGGATTTCCGACGGCGAATCGAGCATCGCCACGCCGCAGGATTTGAGCTTCTCCATGTTCTCCGGCTTGAACACCAGATCCCAGCTGTCCACCGGCGCGTTGTCGCCGAGCGCTGCCTTGACTTTGGCCGGGTTGAAACCGATCAGTACCGTGCCGTACATGTAGGGCACGCCGTACTGGTTACCGGGGTCGTTGGCGTCGAGCAACTTGAGCAGCGCCGGATCCTGGTGGCTCCAGTTCGGCAGTTTCGACTTGTCGAGTTTCTGGAACACGCCGGCCTTGATCTGGGTGTCGATGAACTGGTTCGACGGCACCACCAGGTCGTAGCCGGAGTTGCCGGTGAGCAACTTGGCCTCCAGCGATTCATTGGTGTCGAAGGTGTCCCAGGTCACTTTGATGCCGGTCTTCGCGGCGAAATCCTTGGGCACCGACGGCAGGATGTAATCCGCCCAGTTGTAGACCCGCAGCTCGCGCTGTTCGGCGTGTACCGCGCTGGCCAGCAGCGTCAGCCCACACACGGTGGCACCCAGAATGCGTTTCATCGTGACCATGGTTGTTTCCCCAGAATGCGACGTGAGATCGATGGTTTTTATGTTCTGTACACGGCAGCGGCTGTAAAGGTAGCCAAGGGCAAGGAAGGTCCAGCGTTTTGTTGTGATTTGATTCTTGCCGACCGCGGGGTCGCGGCACAGTGGGGGATGGGCCAAAAGGGGATCGAAATGGCCAATTTGAATGACCGCACAAATGCACAAGGGCTAAGGAAACATCATTTGTGACGAGGGAGCTTGCTCCCGCCGGGCCGCGCAGCGGACCTCGCTCTTCGATTTAGAAAAGCAGGGCCTGCTGCGCAGTCCAGCGGGAGCAAGCTCCCTCGCCACAGTATTATTGATGATCGGTCAGTCGGTATAACTCAACCGCGCCGCCCTGCTCTGCCGGGTCTGCCCACGTGTGGCGAGGCAGTAATACAACGGCACTGTCACCACCAGGCCGAACAGCCACGACAGGTCGGCGCCATCGACCAGATTGGCGTACGGCCCGACATACAACGAGGTATTGGCGAACGGCAGCTGCACAATGATCCCGATGAAGTAGGCAATGATCGCGTGCAGATTGAAGCGCCCGTAAATGCCGCCGTCCGCGCGAAAAATCGAGCTGATGTCATACGCGCCGCGCTTGATCAGGTAGAAGTCGATCAGGTTGATCGACGCCCACGGCACCAACACCAGCAGCAACGCCAGAATCAGCCCGATGAACTGCGTAATGAAATTCGCCGAGGCACCCAGCGCCACCACGCAGCACCCCGCCAGCACCACGCTCGACAACACCACACGCAGCTTGATGCTCGGCGTCCACTGACTGGCAAAGGTCTGGATCGAGGTGATGATCGACAGCACCGCGCCGTACAGATTCAGCGCGTTGTGGCTGATGATGTTGAGCAGAAACAACACCATCAGAATCGGCCCCAGCCACCCGGTGGATTGCTTGACCGCAGCCATCGCCTCGGTGCCTTCCGGGGTCGCCAGTACTGCCACGGCGCCAAAGCTGAACGACAGAATCGTCCCCAGCGTCGCCCCCAGATAAGTGGCCCAGAACGGTTTGGCGATACCGATATCCGCCGGCAGATAACGCGAATAGTCGGACACGTACGGCGAGAAGCTGATCTGCCAGATGATCCCCAGCGACACCGTTGCCAGCCAGCCCGACAGGTTGAAACTGCCGCGCGTCAGGAAGTCTGCCGGCAAGTCGTGAGCGAAGATGTAAATGAAACCGGCGAGCAGCGCGCTGCCCATCACCCAGGTGCCGATGCGGTTCAGCGTGTGAATGAAGTTGTAGCCGATCACACCAATCGCCGTGGCCGCCAGCGCACCGATCAAAATGCTCAGCGGTGCCGGCACCGATGGCGCAATACCGACAATCGATTTCCCGGCAAGCACGATGTTGGAAATGAAGAAACCGATGTAGATCAGCGCCGCAAAAAACACGATCAGCAGTGCGCCGTAACGCCCGAACTGGCCACGACTCTGGACCATTTGCGGAATGCCCATGCGCGGGCCTTGCGCCGACGCCAGAGCGATCACCACCCCGCCGATCAGGTGCCCCAGCGCAATCGCCAGCAGCCCCCAAAGCAAGTCGAGATGGAACACCTGAACCACCATGGCGCCGGTGACGATGGGCAGTGGCGCGATGTTGGTGCTGAACCATAAGGTGAAAAGGTCGCGGGCCTTCCCGTGGCGTTCCGCGAGTGGGACGTAGTCGACCGTGTGATTCTCGATCAACGGATCTTGCCGGGACATCTGGGACATATGCATGAACTCGAGTTTGTCTGTTCTTATCTTTGTATGAAGCCAAACCGGGGGGACTCTGCGGCCGCCCCTCAGATGCAGACCATATTATGGTATTCCAAACATTTCACAAGACTGATCCGTAGTTTACGGCGCTAGCTGATCCGCCATCCTCACTGATACTGCGGCCTTCAGGCCAGCCACAAGCCCAATAAATGCTGAGTTTCCGACGAAAGCACCACGTTTATCGGTTCAGCCTAAAAGCCCTTGCAAAGAAAAAATACTGGTATACCATCAGACCAACAAATACATAAAAATCGCGTCACAACACCCGAGGACCGTCCAATGATCGATGCTGCCATCTACAAACAAGTCATGGGCTCGTTTCCGTCCGGCGTCACTGTCATCACCACGCTGGACGATGACGGCCAGATCGTCGGCCTCACCGCCAGCGCCTTCAGTTCACTGTCGATGGACCCGGCCCTGGTGCTGTTCTGCCCCAACTACAGCTCCGACTCCTACCCTGTGCTGATCAAGAACAAGCGCTTCGCGATCCACGTCCTGTCCGGCGGCCAGCAAAGCGAAGCCTATGCCTTCGCCCGTAAAGGAAAGGACAAGGCGCAGGGCATCGAGTGGACGTTGAGCGAGCTGGGCAACCCGATCCTGGCCAACGCGACGGCTATCATCGAATGTGAGTTGTGGCGCGAATACGAAGGTGGTGACCACGCGATCATGGTCGGCGCGGTGAAGAACCTGATCGTCCCGGAGCAGCACACCGGGCCGCTGGTTTACTGCCACGGCAAGATGGGCGCCCTGCCCGTTCTGGCCTGAGCAAAACTTCAACCCCACACAAATCCACGTGGGAGGGGGCTTGCTCCCGAAGGCGATGTGTCAGCCACCAGAGATGTCGATTGACCCAGCGCTTTCGGGAGCAAGCCCCTCCCGCACAGTTTTGTAGCCTCAACAATAAAAGACCCGAGGAAGCGTCATGAAATTTTCCCTGTTCATCCACATGGAACGCTGGGACGAAAGCGTCAGCCACCGCCAACTGTTCGAAGACCTGACCGAACTGACCCTGATGGCCGAGGCCGGCGGTTTCAGCACCGTGTGGATCGGCGAACACCACGCGATGGAATACACCATCTCGCCCAGCCCGATGCCGCTGCTGGCCTACCTCGCCGCCAAAACCACCACCATTCATCTGGGCGCAGGCACCATCATCGCGCCGTTCTGGCACCCGCTGCGGGTGGCCGGTGAATGCGCGCTACTCGACGTCATCAGCAACGGACGCATGGAAGTCGGCCTGGCGCGCGGCGCCTATCAGGTCGAATTCGATCGCATGGCCGGCGGCATGCCCGCCTCCAGCGGCGGCCAGGCCCTGCGCGAAATGGTCCCGGTGGTCCGCGCCCTGTGGCAAGGCGACTACGCCCACGACGGCGACATCTGGAAATTCCCGACCTCCACCAGCGTGCCGAAACCGATCCAAAAGCCCAACCCACCGATGTGGATCGCCGCCCGCGACCCCGACTCGCACAACTTCGCCGTGGCCAACGGCTGCAATGTGATGGTCACGCCATTGATGAAAGGTGACGAAGAAGTCGTCGACCTGAAGAACAAGTTCCAGACCGCACTCGACAACAACCCCAACGTCCCGCGTCCGCAATTGATGGTGCTACGGCACACCCACGTGCACTCGGCTGACGACCCAGAAGGCTGGAAAGTTGGCGCCAAGGCGATCTCGCGTTTCTACCGCACCTTCGATGCGTGGTTTGGCAACAAGGAAGTACCGGTCAACGGCTTCCTCGCCCCAAGCCCTGAAGAGAAGTTTGCCGGGCGTCCGGAGTTTGAACTGGAGAGCCTGCACAAGACGGCGATGATTGGTACGCCGGAGGAGATTATTCCGCGGATCAAGTATTACCAGGAACTTGGGGTGGATGAGTTCAGTTTCTGGTGTGACAACAGTCTGCCGCATGCGGAGAAGAAGAAGTCGTTGGAGTTGTTTATCAGGGACGTGGTGCCGGCGTTTCGATAAACACTTAGCCGGTTCAGCCCGGTAAATGAAAACGCCCCGATAGAGTTCGGGGCGTTTTAGTTTTACGTGGACTCATCGTCCAGAAATTTCCGGCGGGCGCATATTGTCCACCTCGAAAAACAGCGCACCAACCAAAGCTTCGGCAGAACATTTCAAGATCAATGATCTGGTAAAGGTCTTCACCAATTTTACTTAAGGTAATCAGACTATTGGCATAGTGGGTGTATTGACCACCCGCCCCGGCGACCGCATGTCGTTCCAGCTCCTCACGATTCCAGCCAGATACGATCCCCGGACGATTCAGGAACTGTATCCGAGAAGGAGATTTCGAATTGCGTTGAAACTTTGCAAAGGCACGAAATTCGTCGCTGTTTGAGCAAATCATAAGTGATCAGGTTTTCAGGGAAATCAATGGTTAATTTCAAACGGGTGGGGCTCCGATGAGAACACGTTGATCCGGCCGGCTAACATCGTAAACATGCTGCTCGCAACCCTGCCCGCCAAACTGAAACTCCACCAGGTAGACCTTGCTTCGTTCCGGCGTAAAGGTACTGATCAGCGGCCCGCAGCTGTATGTATTGCCGGTGCCCATACCGTTGGAACGCCCCGATACCTCAAAGGGTTCGTCAGCATTGGCTTGAGTTTCCAGCTGAGGGAAGTGCTTGAACGTGGCGCTATTGGCCGCTTCGTTAAGCTTGGCGATCCAGCCGAACACCTTGCCTCGCCCGGAATCCACCACAGTACCCAGCACTTCCATTCGCCGATCGGGATCTGTAGCACGGCGAACCGAGAACTCGACAGGGTATGTGTAGCCTGTCGCTTTCATGATGACTTTGGCGTGTTGTGTATCTGGCGTTGCCGTTTTTTGCTGAAGTTGGACACCATCCCTCAAAAGACTGGGGGAAGAGTCTCTGACATTGGAATGGCAGCCTGCAATGAGGAAAATCAACGGAAGCAAAAGTGCGGTTTTAATCAATTTTTATTACCACTTCCAAAGTGGGCAAATTTATCGACCTCAATAAACCTGCCCTGAAGCACCGTTAAATAATGTCCAAAAGTTGTAAGTCCGACTGGACCTGCAAAGCATCCTGTTCAGGTAACTGCGACATAAGAAACGCTAGCCCATACACCTCAATAATTCCTTTGATATGGGCAACCGCAAAATCAAAGGCGACCTTAGGCTCTCTTCCCGCCGACAACACAAGTCCGGCAGTCTGGAGCATCAGATTTTCAACTGGAGTAACAAAGCTTTCTTCCATCTCATTTAATGCATACCCGACTTCAAGTTCCCCTTCAACCCAGGAAAAACCCGACTTTTTGTTCTTCCTGATTTTAGTTCTGCAGTAATTGGGATAGTAGTAAAACATTCGCTGCATTATTTCTTTATAACTTAAAATCGCTGACATCGATCAGTCTCTCACGTAAAAAGGGACAGATTTATTTACGATGACCTTTACCGCCAAAAAAACAATCTGTCAACGTTGTCGTGTCATCAGGATGTGGTGCTGACGTTTCGCTGAACCGACACCCGCTCTCTGACATGACAAAAAAGCCCCAAGCAATTTGGGGCGTTTTACTCCAAATTGGAAAATTGTATATTCCTACGTGAGAAATCAATCACTTTTAAACCAACGTCATCCCCGCGCCAACAAACGGGTCGCAAGTTTTGACATTTCAGCATTTCCAACCTTAGCCAACAGACACAACTTCTCTTTAGCATTATCGGTGCCGATCTCATGCAGAGCATGAATGCATTTAACACCTAGTGCATGCTCGGATACGATATAAGGATAACAAGTAAGTGCTGCCCTGAATAAATAATCAACGGCCGCAGGAAATTTGAAAACCTTCAATTCCCTTGCGATGCTCTCGTGACTGATATGCCAGTCTTCAACGAGTAAGCGGCATAACACATCCGCACAATCCTGAGTGAAACCGAACACCGCACCGAATATCAGCAAGCATTCCACACTGTCAGCGTCTTTCATCTCAAGCGCGGTTTCCAGTTCAGCACGCAGGTAATCTTCAGGAATTTCCCCACCCTTAAATAGAGACTCAAGAAATCTGTCTGTTGAGATCCGATGCGACACCAGGTCAATCATCAAGTCCTGCTGTTGTTGATTCATAGCCCGCCTCCGAAAAACCGCTGTCATCGCCAGATTCATTCATATCCAGGGAAAATCAGGCGTAATTTCACAAACAACCCCAGCCGACACAAGAATATTTCTAGCCTGTAAAACCTCCTGCGCCTGACCGCTGAATACCAGAGCATCGCCTTGCTGGAGTGTAATCCTCGACAGTAAATAGTTTTGACCTGTCACCTCGGAGACAGCATTCACCTGGGCCTGATTCCGATAGTCGCCGCGACAGCGAAGTTCATACCTGCACCTATCCAACTGGATGCCGGGCATATTCGTTGTCACCACCGACCAGTCACACTGATCACAGCGGGCTCCCTGTGTACTACCTTCTTTGAAGACGATCAAATTGCCTCCACACTGCTCGCACTTCACTCCATAGGATTCATTCATTAGCGGCAACCACAATCAATAATCTCCAGACTTGCTTCTTCGTGTGGACCTGCAGTAACTATGCACCGTGCATCGGCTTGAAGTCTTCAATTATTTTGTTTTTTTGTTTCAATACAGAGACTACAAAATCGGCGTCAAACTCTAGAAGAAATACGAAAGCATCGTAAATCTTCCATCGATGCAAATCAAAGTGATCGACTATCGAGAGAAGATGGCCTTTTATGAAAGGTAGATATTCTTGAGATCCTGTTCTCCTCGCAAAATCAAGTGCACCAGTGATTTCAAATGGTTGGCTACTCGCTAACACAATTATTTTCGAAACAAGTGGAAATACTTCAGCTCTCGCGAGCTCCGCCTGGCCCCGATCGGCCATATTGGCATAATATTGAGTCAGTGCAAAAAGTATATGGCAATAAGTATCGTCATAACCGTGCAATCGATGGCTATACGTCCACTCAATACTTTCATGCTTTTCCAAGCACTTCTCGAGAGCCATCAAACCGCTTGGGTATCCCCAATTGGTAAAAAGCTTCGCAGCGAGAAACCGTTCATTATCGTCCTGAGTCCGGCAAAGCAAATTCTCCACTGCGTCAACTCGCTCCTGAGGAATATCCTCTGGATCCAGGTCTCCGGCTTCTACAGCATAATCAGCATGTTCCGGGATATCGTTTAAAAGCCTGTATGTTTTTGAGTCCATAAAAGCTCCTTTATGACCTTATCTGGTCGCTCCAGATGCGAGCCTTGACTGGATCGTCATCCTGCGAATCAACTTCATTACAGATCAAAAAATAGATCCGCTCCATCCCCGCGCCCTACTAAACGTGGTCTGTCCCCATTTACCTTCCATCAGCCTTTCATGCGCTCCAAGAACTCGGCCATTGCCCCTGGATCACGGCCGACAAGCTCTTCAATCAAATCTTCCGCTGCCCAATGCAGAATCATGTCCCCTCCCTCCCCATCCTTGCAGAGGATGAGATCACTTGATAAAGAAGAGTCAACGACATTGACCTCTCTATCACTGAGCGCCATCAGGCCACCGTAACCATCATAAGGAATGACCCAGTAAAAGCGCTGGCTCTCTATCCAGTAAATACCAAACACCTGCACAGGCTCTTCTCGCCCAATTTCTCGAACCATCATATTCACATCACTCAATAGTCCTTCCGCGAAAATGGGGACGAATTTATTTTCGATTATATCTGAAGTTAACGGGGGTTAACGGGGACAGACCACATTTTCCGAGTGCTTTCTAAACGTGGTCTGTCCCCATTTACCTTTTGCCCCCATTTTCCTTTATTTCCTGGCACGAATCATAGTAAGAAAAATCTTTCACTTCTAAATACCTAGAAGTACCTGCCCACCGCACAAAAAAGTGGCAGAAAATGTATTCGAAGTATTTTTATAAACGTGATCCGCACCATTAATTGTTGGAGGCTACAACTACAACTACAACTACAACTACAACTACAACTGCCAGAATGTCAGACAAACGCCATATTCATCGAGAAGATCGTCAGCAATTTCAAACTGAAACACCTTGTCTGGAAAGAAATCTGATAATGCGCGTTTCCAATATCCAGTGAGCTGCTCGGCAAACATGTGACAAAGACGATAGTCTTCTTCCGACAGACCGACCTTAAACACGGGGCGGTCCGGCGCATCTTCCCATTTTGAAAAGAAATGATTTATTGAAAAATTATTTCTGTATCGCTCAACGTCTCTACGCAATTCACTTTTTTCCAACACGCCAGCTTCTATCTCAACCAGCCCCTTTAAAGAAAACTTTTGCGTGTCGAACTGCTCAGCATTAGGCAACCAAAAAACATGGCCTTCAAACTCAATAAAATCAGGAGAAAGCAAACCTAGAACAGAAATGGTTTGCTCCAACGAAACAAGATTTCCTACATACGAAAAAAACTCCCCGGAACCGATGTTCGAAGCAAATAAATTCAATGACTCTTTAGCAATATTACCCTTAAAAATTTTCATCACTTCAACCTTAAGCTATGCAGAACCGCCTGAGAGGTTAAAGGGGACAGACCATATTTCCCGAGTGGTTTCTAAACGCGGTCTGTCCCCATTTACTCAAAAAGCTCTGCGTGACGGGCGTCATTATCAGGCGCAAAGCCTCGGATCGTGCTCGCGGATCGGTAAGGCTTAAACCTTCTCCTTCTTTCGCCTTTTGATCTCCTCCATTTTTGCGAAAATCCAGATACCGCTTCCACCAAAAAAGCCGTAGACCAGCGAAAACCTCAAAGAAACCAACAGGTCCTCACCACTAAAATCCCAAACTCCATGTTTACAATAGATAATAACCCCGCCTATCAAACTTCCAAGCAATCCGACGAGGTAAAAAAACACCACCGCCTTCAGAACCAGCACTGGGTATAAACGAAACGTGACCTTTATTGGAGTCATATTTTAATCCAGAAAGTTTTGACCTGTCAGTTATAACCTCCACTAAAAACAAATCTGCCACCTTTAGCGGTCTACTTAAAAAATCGCCTACCTTATCAATCTTCACGAATCCAACTTTGGAGGTTACGTTATGAGCTTGATATACCCTTTCAGCAATAACTCATCGATGCTCATGAATAAAGGGAGGAAAGAACAAATTTACATCTCTGGTTAGATCTGTAACTTTTACCCCTGTCACCTCTGCTCCTGATTACCTCATGAAGATACAGTGGTGAGATGTATCGCGCTCAATAAATCCGCCTCGTAACGGCAACCGTTAAATAACACCTGCAAGCTTATTTTTCCTCAGTCATCTCATTACCCGGGAAAACCTGGTCCCAGAGAATAGACGTCAGATATCCCTTGGCATCTGTCTCGTCATCTGCCGGGTAGACAACATACTCTTCATTATCCAGTAGAAGCATCCAGGATACAGAGTCGTTTTGGTAAAGGTACACGAGTTCCCTTTCGATATTCAATCGTTGCTCTGGATCACTCAACATCCTTTTCAACATGCGCTGAGCATCCGACTCACTCAGCCCGACGTCTACCGAAAACACTGACCTCAAAATATTAATTATTCGTGAACACTTCATAAATACTCATTCAACTGCAAATGGAACCTCACTTTCGGGACGCGCGACCTCTATCGCTACATTTTTCTCACAGCCACCCAAAAAGACTCTTGCTTTTCTCATAAACCGAGCTACTGGAAAGTACATCATCATCCACGTCATACAAGATACAGGAACAAGCTTTCGCAAAACTCAAGAAAACCTTCAACACATTAATTTCGCGTGCTCAGGAAGATCCAGGTTAATTTCAATGATTGTCTGCAGAGTAGCCCCGAGGGCATCCTGCCATTCTTGCTGGTCTTCGGCATCATAAAACTCATCAAGAATATCTTTTGAATGCAAGGCCAGCCAAATATCTGAATCACCCTCAACAACGCCACCGCGAGAAGGTATTCCGGCACTCACGAACCCGCCGTGTTCTAGGAGCACAGTTTTAAAATCGTCCGTGCTCAACTTTTCTGATGATATGATCGCTGCCGACAATGACATAATTAAAGCCCTTCTGTTAGCTCCATAAAAATGAGCTGCACATAATGTGAGACGACCACACCACAATACAAAAAAGGGAATAAAAAAAGTGACAGATTATTTTCAGTTAGATTTGTGATCTTTTACCGCCAAAAATAAATCTGTTACCTTTCCCTTTACCTTACTTGTCACCTTTACCTTACTCCAACCCGATCAACATGGAGAGGATTGCGGCTAACCACAAGGCTTGTTCTGTTGCCTGGCTATCCATATCCCGTGGATCGTTTTGATCAACAGGTAAAGGACTGCCGCCATCGCGTAAACTCCAGCTCCTTTCAGTACACGCCATACGCTCGCATAACTGTACAACCAAACTCCGTCTTTCAGGTAACCGAAAATGGCTCCGAACGACACGGAGAGTAAACCCACTGCAACAAACAGCAGATAACAGAGGATGGAAACCCGAATGAAGGTTCCCACTCCTATTTTTTCGGGCTTCACTTTTTACTCACCAAAGTTTGAAAAATGGGGACAGATCTATTTCTCAAAAATAACACCCTCACCTTTAATCCCATTTCTTATACGCGCAACCAGGTCAATCACTTCAACAACCTCAAACTATAAATATCATAACCAAAAGAATGGGAGCGAATTGATTTTTAAAATCAGACCTGAAACCCTTATCAAAAACTCAAAAACAAATTTTTCACTATCACCCTCTTTTAGCCACACCCATAACCTCTATCGGATATTGATCAACCACCTTTAAATTGTCATAAAGTCAACTATAAAGCCGATTAAAAAATAAATCCACCTCACAACTTCTAGCAATCTGATCAGACGTAAAATCCAATACATCCGACACGACCAAAACCCCTCTTAGCTCCTCGGGAAAATCATCAATACTCGCATACACAGTTGGCATTAGGTAGCGGAAATAATCACCCATTTCAGTTTTCCCACTATAACCAACAGGGTAATCCTCACCTTGAATACTACCCTCCACTGCATGATAAACGTAAAAACCCTTTATCGAAGGAATCGAGCACTCTGATAACTTTTTATCAAATGCAGATCTCTCCGCAATTACTGACTCGACCTCTTCCCGAGACTTATCGCTCCCAAATCTACAGACTGAATACAAATCAAGGATTGCAAGTCCTCTTTTGTTTTCTGGATAACTGACAACCCCCGACGATTCTTCCCACATATATTCATTTAATCGGTCAAGTTTCCCCTCTAACTCCGACACTTGTAGTAAAATCATGGGAAGTTTTCCAAAACAGTTATTTACCATAACGGCTACAAATCCGTTTTTATCCATGGCAAACCACGTAATTATTTCGCCAAAACCTGGCTGCCAATCTATATTTAAAGACATCACTTTCTCTCCGGCCAAACAGGATTAACGGGGACAGAACACATGTTCGGTGTGCTTTCTAAACGCGGTCTGTCCCCATTTACCCCTGAGTGCTGACCTCGTTGAACACAATCATTTTGCGTTTACACTGCTCGCACGCTGTTGGAAAGAATTCCCTGCGTGATGAGGTGCATCATCTGGCGCTGGGCCTTGAGTAGATTTGTGGGGATCCCTCAGGGTCTGTCCCCATTTTTCACATATCCACCTTCATAAAATCAATTGAACCCGGCCTGATAATTTCAATCACAAAAAAACTTTTCTAACAGTGTCCATATCAGACTGGATAATTTCTAATTCTTTATCATCAACACCGATTTCTATAAGACGCTCAACGCTGCACTTTTCGTACGTATCTGCCAAAACCTCCAACATATCAATCGCGTATTGACTTCCCCTTGACAACCTTAGCCCACGACGAATGCCTTCCATATAAATAGCAGTCTGAAGAACTGCGTTAGCGCCAGGAGCGTCCTTTCGCATAAGGCGCTCCGATTCATCTTGAGTATACGCAAACGCTTGTTCCGAACGAAAACCAAGTTCATCAATCGCGTAGCTATAGTTCCCTGCAACCATAGCTCTAGCCTGATTAAACATACTATCGACTGGCATATTCAATTTTCCGCTGTAAATACATTCAATTGAATTTTTGGATAGCGATCATGGAACTGGGTGATCACATCCGTACAGTTAGGGCAGACAGCCTTCTCGCAGATCAAGTCTATCCTCCCAACTGCACCTTTGTTATCACCGAGCCGTTGCATTACTGTTTCAAGAATCTTGAATTCCGTATCCATATCTCGCATGTACCCTTCAGGTGAGTTTACATATTTCCTCGATGCAACCTGTGGCTTCAAGACCCATGTATCCACATCACC